>PBJZ01000023.1 GCA_002721275.1 Flavobacteriaceae bacterium | reverse complement strand
GTAGTATCCACTGAACCACCAACACTAGAACTAATACTTACTAAAAATGAGGGAGGCGTGTCCTTTGAACATGAAAAAAAAAATATGAATAATAAAAGAAATAACTTTTTCAATTGAATGTTAATTTTTATTTAAAAGTATGAAAATTATAGGTATACAAGATTGTTTTTATTTTCTTATTCCCCAAGTTTGATATGATATAAGTTTGTCACTGCAAATCTCAAAACTTAAATTTCTAATTCTATGAATTGGGCTTCCACCACCTCCCTCTTGGTAAGTCTCAGAAATTGTTATGCATAAACCTTTATCACCTTCAGGATATATTTTACCATCATTATCTAAAATAAATTTTTGTTTAATATTATTATTACATGGATTTAAAATAATTTGAGAAGATTCTGATAAACTTTTTATCTCCATACATACATCAAAAAAAGGAATAATAAACTCATTATTTAGTATTTTAAATTCATCAAAACCTTGATCAACTGAAACCTGTCCTTGATATGAATAACATGTGTGTGCCTGAAGAGGTTGATTAATATTCGCATCCGTTTTACTACCCTTTATATCAATACAATAACCTCTTGGATCATCGAGATTTTCCAGTAGATAAATTTCAACAATGGAAGTAGTACTTATAGTGGAATTATTTTCATCACTAGTTCCTTTTGTGCATGAAACAATAACTACAAAAAGTAATAAAAAAACTTCAGAAGACAAGAAATTAATGAATAGTAGATTTTTCACTTCTTAAATATATGAAAAGCCCATGTGTATCCATATTATTAATGTCAGAAGATTGTATAATGAGATATCATTAATACCAACAAAATAAACCATGCAATAAGTATAGCTAGATTCATCTTATCAACTCCTTTTTGATTTCAGATACATTAAATAGAATGAAAACGGGATTACTGTGACAAGGCCAAAAAGCCAGAATTTTCCGATAATGGACTCTGACAGCACAATAAAAAATCCAATCCAGAAAATAGCCATGGGATTATCTATTATTTTTTCTTTTAAGTTCCTAAAATTCATAGTTGCAATATATATAAATTTACCTTATTAATGGATTTGACTCAAATTAGTTTATTGAATAATTCAATCACTCAAACTTGTTACTTCTTACTATATTTAACTATCAAAACAAAAAAATGAAAAAAATAA
This sequence comes from Flavobacteriaceae bacterium, assembly GCA_002721275.1. GTDB lineage: Bacteria > Bacteroidota > Bacteroidia > Flavobacteriales > Flavobacteriaceae > Marivariicella. The sequence continues at coordinate 13,788 of PBJZ01000023.1, read as the reverse complement.
TTCTGACAATCATAATATTTAATATATCAATCATCCATGCACAGATAAATTTATCCTACACAGATCATCTTGCAATAGGTGTTAAAAATATTGATTCAACAGGAGAATTCTATAAAAATATATTAGAACTTAAGGAATTGGAAAATCCTTCAGCAAATCAAAGATGGTTTGATTTTGGTGATAAATTTGAATTACATCTTGTCGAGGGTGTACATATGGAAAAAAAAATCAAAACAAATCATATTGGACTGACCGTATCAAGCATGACAGATATGATGGAATTACTTAAAAAGAAAAACATAAATTTTGAAAGCTGGAATGGAAAAAGAAATACGTTTGAATTACGATGGGATGGCGTAAAACAAATTTACTTTCAAGATCCAGAGGGAAACTGGATAGAAATAAATCAAAAGTAGGTGCTGTAAAATTAGGCCCCTTCTATAATTGCAAGATTCCGAACAACTGTTTCAGTAGGATCTTCACCTAACTCCTTTAATGCACTCTGGTATTCATCACTATGATAACAATCCATTGCTTCTTTTAAGCTATTAAACTCAACTAAAGCAGCGTACATCAAATCATCACCTTGAATCATTTCGGCAGGGACACCCATACCAACAGGTTTGTAGTTACCAGTTTTCTCCTTGGCTGCTTTTTCAGCAATTGCAGTATATTTTTCCAAATATTTATTCCATTTCTCTGGATTTTTAACTTCAAAGACTTGACCAGACCAATATCCTTTTTTCATAAGATTTGTTTTATATTAAATATAGCTAATTTGTAATTATCATTGATATTTTATGTGTTGAGAAAATCGTTTAGAGTCCAATAAAAATTGGGAATTCTAAATCAATTTATTTTGTGTAAGCACCCTCTGGAGCTTTTCCCCATATACCGACCAATAACATCGAAAGAACCACTGCATAAAAAATAAGTTGTGGAGTATCCGGTAAAGCACCACTAAACGGACCTGTTGGATTACCGAAAAATTCAATGGATGCATCACTTGCCTCTGATATTGAAACTCCTGACTCTTTGAGTTTTTTTAAGTTATATGCTGTGTTATGTTGAAAGCCTCTTAGGAAAGTAGCTACTTGAATCCCACCATAAACAGATATCAAAGAGAAAAAAGATACCATGACTTTTCCATAAGTTGGAAAATTCAACTCTCTACTTCTTCTTACCAAATAAAAATTGATTGCTAGAAGAATAAAAATTGCAATTGTGTATGTAGCGTTTTGCTGAAATTGAGCTTGCGAAATGGTTAATATTTCAAATTCATTCATTTTAGTTAATTTATGATTAGTATTATACGCAATATATAAAATTAGTGAAAATTAATAGATTGTTTGAGTTAAAAAAACGCCTCTAAAATTTGTTTAGAGGCGTTCAATTTTTTTAAACTATTTTAAATTATCTTATATTTAAAAAGTAATTAAATAAAATATTCAACTATTAATTAATATGGATATAACAGAATAACAGAGTATCTTAATATCTTTTATATATGCATATTTTTCTATTACTAGCAGGTTTTTTTTGTATTTTGTAGTTTAAATTAGGGTGTTTAACTCAGTTGGTTTAGAGTGTTACCTTGACAGGGTAAAAGTCGGCGGTTCGAATCCGTCAACACCCACAAGGGCTTGCTAGAAACAGTAAGCCCTTTTTTATTACCTCTACGAATTATATACGAATATTCTCTATTTTTCAAGTGCTTCTATCTGATCTTCAACTGCCTTTCTTTTATGTACTTTACTATCCCAATTACCTTCAATCACGAGGAATAGAATGAACTGTTTAATTAATCAAGTTTTTTCTTATTCTTGCTGTGTTTTAAAAGATATTCTAATAGATAACCAAAATAAAAATATGAAATAATTATAGCTGTTAAGCTAAATTCATCTCTAATAAAAATTTCATAAATAATGAAGGAAGCAAATAAAATAGTTGTTATGCCAAATGGCACATCATTTAAAAGAAATTTTTTCATAGTGTATGTAATTAATTTAAAGATAACAATCTTTGATTAATCAGTTTCTGTATTTACTTCATTTGTAAGTATTCTACTTTCCCAATTACCTTCTTCATTTCTTTTTATTACTTCTATATCTGGAAACAATGGCTGTTCAAACCAACCATCATCATTAGTAGTATGTTTCAAACGTGGCACTATATACTGAATGCCTATCTGTAACAACTTAATTTTTTGGTTATTATCTAGTTCGCTTTTATCTATATTATCTATTACTTTATCAATTACAACCTGTAATTTTTCTTTTACTTCTGTCGTGAGTTTATTTAAACTACCTTTCTTTCTAGGCATATTTTATTACTTTAGTTATTATGAAAAAACTTATTACACTATTATTGTTATTTACTTCAACTGTTATTTATAGCCAAACTTATACACCCAAAAACAATGCAGTTCTTGGTTCTTCACTTGAATGTATTAATAAAGCCTATGCAGCTGTTGCCGCAGGAGATAAAGCAGGGTTTCAAAGGTTAGCTGACCGAAATTGTATTTTGATATACCAATCATCAATGAATTTAAACCTTGTTCTGTTGAAGGTTGGTAAGTTTGGAAAACCAAATGTTTATTATATTTCAGGTAAACCTGATGCAAAAATATGGGCTTACGGTGATCAATTTGAAGAGCTGCTAAAAAAATACGGTTTAAATAGCAAAAATATTATCGAATAAGTTAACCCATAAAAAGTGTTATTTCATTACTTTAATTATTATAAAAGTTAATATATGAGATATTATTATATAATTGGTTACTTATTTATACTTACGTATTGGTTATATATTAAGTTTTTTAAAAAAACGAATTGATTAAATATGAAAAAATTTATTTCAAATCGCTATGGTACTCTGTTAAGTGTTGGTTTTTTATTTATGTTAGCAGGGCAATACTATCCAGATGTAACAGCAACAGATAATTATATCGGAGCAGGTATTTACATAGTTGCTTGTATATTTTTTTTACTTGCATTAATTGGTACTATTTTGTCATTTTCAAAAAAGAAATAAACTAATTATTTGAATTTGAGAAAAAAATTATGTGATGTTTGTGATGGAGGGATGAATACAATGTATAGAGTAATATACGAAGATCAAGGTAAATGGAAATTTTTATGTAAACCTTGCCTACTGAAAATAAAAACAAATAATAAAAATTACAAATACGGTGGGACCTGGAAAAAGTAGATTTGTTTAAGTTTCAATAATATATTCTTAGTCATTTGGTTTTCTGAACCATAACATAACTCTATTATTATTTTGGAGAGTTAAATTCGTTATAAAGTTTCTGTTCATTCCGTTCGGTGCCATCGGAATATTACCATTTAGATCTAACTCTACCCCTTGTGTTATGGATTTTAATTCGAAGCCTTCGTCTTGATATTTGTTAATCAGAGATACTATTGAGGGATTTTTGTCTTTTTTTCTCTTAACAGTTTCACCGTCATCTACTTTGTAAATGATTTCTTTTTTATTTTGTTGAAGAATATCTACCACGATCCAACTTTGGCAATATGAGTATGATGAAAGAAACAATAAATAACTTAATATTAATTTATTCATAATATAAAATTATTAAAGATTCTTAATCAATTGCATTAATTATTATCAATAATTCCTATAGCTTTATATTATCTGACTATTTATTATGTCAAACACTTATCAATTTGATGTAATTCCGCATAATAAAAGTTTTGAAATTATTAATATTTAAAAATCAATGAGAAGGTTTACTTTTATTTACAAAAATTGAATATATAGCCAATCCAATCGGCATCAGAATTACACCAAAAAAAATAGATAGTCTCATTATCCACTTATTTGCATTTTTCTCAATGCACTTTTTCCATATCCAACGAGTAACAAAAAAATCACCTGCAACCATATGTGCCCATGTAGCTGTAACTCCAGGCTTGGTTGCTAGAGCACTGGCTAGAGAAATCAAAAATCCTTCCTCGCCAGTTGATCCAGATGTCAATCCAATAAGGCCTTCAGGATTTAATCCCATTAAAAGGTACCAGATAACAATTGGGCCTAGATAAAACCATGGGCCTCTTAATAATTTCTTTGTTTTCTCTTCATATGGATTAATTAACATTGCAAACCAAAAAGGTCCCACCCAAAAAGTTGAAAGAACAAAACAAATTTCATAAATATCCATAAAGTCAATTTTAAATAAATTTAATAATTTAAGTTAAAGTGATAGATTTTAACTGTGGATGTTTTACTAAAAACCTCCAAAATAATAACTACAAAATATAATCTATTTCACAGTCATCATAGCTTAAATCTATTTCACTTAAATATTCTTTAGCGTTAAAACCTATAAATGTGGCATCATTTTCCACATTAAAATAGGAAAGATTTTCATTATTAACTATTAAAGTAACTACGTAACTATACTTGAATGTTCCATCTGGTTCAGTGACAATAGTTTCTATTTGTAACTCATTACTTTTATTTAATATTATGTTATTCGATATATTACACCTCCAACCTTCAATTGGATGAACAATATCATTAACCTGACCCAGAAATTTTTCGTAGCAAACTGATTGGTTATCACTTGACTTGATATATTTCATAGTACCCTCATAAAACGATACGTAAGTAGTTTCTACTCCACTAATATTTATTTCAGTGAAGGCCCAGATTTTATCTCTTTGATTAGCAAAAAAATCATTGCTAGCTTCCGAATTATCATCTTTAGCACACGATAAAAAAAATATAAATAATGAAATATATAATTTAGTGATTTTCATTTTTTGTTTTGTTTAATTTTAAACTTATCTACAACAAAAAAACCCTCTTTTACAGAGGGCTTTTTTTTTAATAAAATTTTATATCCTCAACCAAATAATCTCTTACATTTTCCACCTTACCTCTTTCACTGATTAATTTTATAAATTCAGGTTGTTTTTGAAGTTTATCATAAAGAATGATGTGATCATTCTCATCCTTTCCAGACAGACCTACCCAGTGTGTCGCTCCATTTGGATAATTTATATCATAAGTACCAAAAGCAACCCATCTTCCTTCAAACTCTTTTTTGAATTTTTTAACAATTTTATCATGGGCATCTTTAAATTGATTAGGATCATCAATTATGATATCCCAAATATGAGTCAATTTGTATTCGTCATTAGTACCTTTTTGTCTACTAAGGGTTCTCCCTGAATAAGACTCTCCCCATTCGTCAATAGAATTATTCATTTGATTCCACCAAAGTGGGGCTTTGTCCTGTATGTCCGTTCCTTCCCATAGATCCTCTCCTATTTCCCAAAACCATACAAGCCTATGAGTCATCCCATTATCGCTTCCTTTACCAATACTTTCAATTCCAAATCCACCTTTATTGGGTTTCATATCACCACAACAAGTTTCATAGGCCTCTACCATGTCACTTTGAGCAAAATCTTTTGCTTTAACCTCTACAACATTAAAAACCATTGTTTGAGCAGAAAGCGAAGAAATAAAAAATAAGTTTACTATAAAAAAATTAATTTTTTTCATTTTAATTAGTGTTAATGTTAATAAGGGTCAAATGTATTATAATATACTTTTATTTAAAAAGTAAATATGTTAATTATTTAATTCTGGTTATATCAAAGTGGGTTTAAGAATAATTTTACAATTTAAAACTCCCGAAATTGGACAATTTACTTTTGCTTCCTCTGCAAGCTCAATGAATTTATTTTCACTGATAGAAGGGATTTCGGCTTTTAAAATTAGTTCAACTGATATAATTTTACCATCTTGAAAAGTCAATATAGCGTCAGTGTTTAACTCTATTGGTTGATAGTTAGCCTCATTTAAAACAAAGCTTAATTTCATGTTAAAACATCCTGCCAATGCTGCAGCAATTAATTCCTCGGGATTTGTTCCAAGTGTACCTTCATCATTTTCAAATCTTGTCTTGAAACTGTAAGGCATGTTATTGAAGGCTCCACTTTGAGCATTTAAAACCCCTATACCATCGCTGCCGTTACCTTTCCAAACAGCATTAATTTTTCTTATCATGAAATTTATTTTTTTAAAATTAGTAAATAATTAATTATTCCTAACTTCTCTCTTACCAGAGTGGTCAAAGCCCATTTTTCTTTCATAATCGACCATTTCTGATGGTCTGTAATTTAATATAAAAGCTCTTCTGTGTTGATTGGTTTTGTTACCTCTACTATAATGAAGTGTTTGGCCATGGTGAATAACACATGAACCTCTCTTAAGAGGAACTGGAGTACTTTCTTTCTCATCTCCAATACATTGTAAGGCACCACCAGAATTTGGTTGAAAATGATTTCTGACAGGTGACAAATGTGATTTTGGGGTATACCACATACATCCATTATCTACAGTTGCGTTATCTATTGCAAACCAGATACTTAAAGCTCTTTTATCAGGCATATCAATCCAATAAGCTGCATCTTGATGCCAAGGAGTAATTTTATTTGTATTTGGAGCTTTATTAATTAACATGTCAAAATCCAAAACTATATCATCTCCCAGAAGCTCAGTAGCTATTTTTGATCCTTTCATGTGGATGGGTTTGGAAGTTAGTTCGGGGTAAACTCTTGATGGTGTCATTATTTGTGTAATGTATTCAATGTCATCATTTGTGCCCGAGAGATCACTTCTTAAATCTTTTATATCAAATTCATTATTAATAAATGAGTTGTATGTTTTGTCATAAAAATCTAGATCTTGATTAGACAAAACATTCTCGATTACCAAAAAACCATTTTCATTAAAAAAATTTTTTCTCAAATTATCTATCATAAATAAGTTTTATTTTAAATACAAAGTTCATCATAAGAACCCTCAGACAACCTGTATTTTCTTATGTATTCTATTTGGTCGCTAACGGTATTCTCATAAAGAAAATCACCACTAATATAATATGATCTTGTAATGTTTATTTCAATAATTGATTCACAACTCAAATCTATGTACTTTTCATTAATAGTCAATATACTTTGGGTATTTTCCTTGACCTCAAAAATAATTGTTGATTCAGAAGATTCATAAAACCCAGAATCATTTAAAACTGAACATTCAGAAATTTGGACTATATTTTCACCTTCCTTAAATTTGTAACAAATACCTCCATAACCAACATTATTAAAATTTGTTTTGTAAACCAATACTTGAGGGTTATTGTATGTGAACCCGATATGTTCGTCATCTATGCTCAGGGAAAGATATCGACTATCATCAATTAAATTCCACATTTTATCAGAATGAGTTTCAAGAAAAGAAGTTTCAACATCATCTTTTGAACAATAAATAAAAAAAGTAAACGACAAACATATTAGTTGTAATTTCTTCATTTAAAAATATCAATTGTTAAGGCTTTAATTTTTTGAATTTTCTTTTTCGTTTAATTTTCTTAAGATCAATGATTTCAGTGATTCCATTTTTGGACACTTCAGCTTTGAAATCGCATTCTCCATTACCAAAATCAATAATCATTTCTTGATTACCTTTTCTTATTTTCTTAATTCCTGATGTTGGAATTTTTCCCTTATTGTGAATTAATTCTTTGGAACATTCACTGACAAAGACAACGGGAGAAATAATTTCCATTAAAAATAAGTCTCCATGTGAATTTGTACTTTGTGAATCTCCAGTTATTGATGTGGAAATACGTTTTTTATTTTCATACGAAACATACTTAGTAATACTTTTGGATTTGGTAGAAAAACTTCCATCAGGATATGTCATTCTCCCATCTTTAAAGCTCATATGAAAAGTTTTGTTTCCAATTTGATCAATGTTAACAAACTCATGTTTTCTTTTACCTTCAATTAAAACTTCATTTATGTAAAAATTGTCAAACTCTAATTGCCTAAAACTTCCAATTTGATCTATTATTTTAGAGTATTTGACAATTATTTTACCCTTTCTAATTTGACCATTTTTTCCTTTACACTCACCGTCAAATGATATGATTTTTGTATTATTTTTTTCGTCAAATTCGATAGAAGCACACTTTCCATATATGTCGCCCTTAATTTTTTTTTTGGGGTCGGAAGATAAAAGTTGGTGTCTGGAAGATGAAAAGCTATCATAGAATACATCATCTATAAGCTGATCTATATCTTGATCAAAACCAAGAGAAATAAATTCTTCGACAAAATAGGTGGTCTCTAAATTTGATGAAAGATCAATACTTTCTTTTTCACATCCATTTATAAAATAGATAAGTGAAAAAAAAATAAATATTTGTTTAACCTGTTTCATACCTATAATTTACTTAAAAGTATAAAATTAAAATTCCTCATTAAAAGATTAATGAGGAATTGTTATATGTAAATGAAAGTTAAAATGTTGAGTAAACCAATGTAAGTTCCTCAGCAGGCATCATTTTCCTCGAATTCTGCATTCCATTTAAGGCTTTTTGGCTAAGAAAATCTTCAGGAAATTTGAATTCAGAAATATTTTCTTTTTTGGTCATAAAATTAAAAGCTATGTGGGTGGAAGATGATTTTAATGCTTTCGTCGCGTCGTTAGAATCAGTTATCTCTGCAATTCCCCAAAATTTCCTGTAACCATCAAGGATTTGTTTTTGAGCAATAGGTTTCCAAACTGCATTTTCATATGCAATAAAATCATCATTTTTCTGAGTCATATAGTGGAAATAACCCTTATCTCCTATCTCCCATTCCAATCCTAACCAACCAGTTCCAGCGACCCATTTATAGGTTCTATTTCTACTTTCCTTGACGATACCTTTATTCGATAGTAACTTATCAATAGTTCTTTTACTTTTTCCTTTGAATGCCTTTTTTATTGAATTATCCCAAGTCTGTGCTGATATTTCTCTAGAATCTTGTTCTTTAGAAGAACGTCTAAATACATAATATTGTGCCCAATTATCATCTCCGACTCTTGGTGTTCTTTTCCAGACAGACCATTGAACAATAAGGTCATCGTCAACCATCTGTTGAGCAGCCTTATTCCAATTTTTTTCATATTTTAAATATTCTTGTTCCTTTCCATCCTCAATGACAACTGCAATCATTGTTGTTGATTGTGCCGATGAATAAACAAATGAAAACAATAAAGCAATAAATAATAGTTTTTTCATTTTAAATTGATTTTAATTAATAATCAATAAATGTAATATTTATGCTTTTAATTTGAAAGTTTGTTATGAAAGTTAGAAGAGTAAAAAATTCTTGGGAAAAGACGCAAATCAATTAAAAATTACATACACTATTACTATTAAAATGGTTGTCAATTCCCAAGAATATAAGAACAAACAAATTTTAAAACTATCAAATTTAAATATTTGTTGTAAACTGCGTAATCCCTTTTTATATTATTAACTTATCATAATATAAGCAATATCTATAATAAAAAAACCTCTGGTTACTGTTTACAATTATAATGATATAATTGCTTTTTGCTTCACCAGAGGAAATGTATTTTTAAAAAGTTAGTTTTAAATATCTGAATATATTAAAAAACTAAATTCGGTGCTAATTATCTATCTAATATATTTTCGATTATTCTAAAAACCAATATGAATTCAATGGGATAAAGAATAATGGTATATAGTGGCAAGCATAAATATTGTACTAAATATTACAAAGAAAATAAATCTGGTTTTTACTTTTTCCGAGTACTTAGAAAAAATTTTTTGATTTAAAGTATCCTGTATGGTTTGGGTTGCAGCCATTGTAACAAAACCTGCCCAACCATATTCAAAACTAGTCTCACATTCCAAAATAAACCTTAGGTATATTTCAAAAGATGCAGATAATAATAGAATACTAAAACCTAAAATACCCAAATACTTTTTGGACCATTCTCTCATAATGCTAGTTCTTTAAAATCAACTAAATTTACAAAAAATAATTTCACAAGTTTTTTTTGAAAAACATGAAAACAAACTCCATTTTAAAAAAAACAAATAATAATGGTCAAAGTGTAATTCTAATTGTTTTTGCATTTTTATCAATTTATATAATTTGGGGCTCCACATATTTACTCAATAAAATTGCAGTGAAAGAGATAGCTCCACTGCTATTAGCATCAATTCGTTTTTCAATATCTGCTATTCTTATGTTGACATTATCAAAAATTTTTGGATTATCAATTAAAATAAATATTAAACAAGCAATTAATTGTTGTATAGCTGGATTTTTATTTTTGGGCTTTGGAAATGGAGCGTTAGTTTGGGCACTGCAATATATTGATTCAAGCTTAGCGGCATTACAAACTTCATTGCAACCCTTAGTTGTTTTAATTTTAATGAGAATAATAGATGGTAAAAAAATAGGTTTTTTATCTTTCATAGGTGTTGTTTTTGGTTTTTTAGGTATGTTTTTACTAGTTAATCAAGAGGAAATAATTACAAATGAAGAATCTTACAAGGCCATGATAATGATTTTTATTTGCATGATTGGCTGGGGAGTTGCAAGTTTATTTGTAAAAAAGGCTGAACTTCCAGATAATTCATTTGTGAATACTGCTTATCAGATGTTATTTGCCAGTGTTTTTTTAATTATTGGGAGTGTCTTATTCAAAGAAGAATGGTCAAGTCCATCACAATGGACAGATCCTGCAAAAATTTCTCTAATTATTTTAATTGTTTTTGGTAGTATTGTTGCTTTTACTTCATTTAATTATTTACTTCAAGTAGTTTCACCTGAAAAAGTTTCAACAAGCAATTATGTTAATCCAATAGTTGCTATTATTCTTGGATGGTATTTTTTAGATGAAAACATAACATCACAAACTATAATTGCATCTTTTGTTCTACTAATTGGAGTATTTTTTATAAACTCAAAGAAAAAAATTATTTTGTTTCAATCCTACAAAGGGAAATTAAAAAAATAAATCTTTATTGATAAGCTAATTATTTTGCTAATGCTTCCAGCCTTCTAATTAATGGAGGATGCGAATAGTGGACAAAAACATAGAGTGGATGGGGATATAAATTAGAAAGATTATTAGCTGATAACTTTTTTAAAGCTATAGATAAATGTTCTCCATCGTAGGTTGATCTCGCATAGTTATCTGCCTCAAACTCATTTTTTCTACTTAAAATATTCATCAAAATTCCAGTTATCATTCCAATAGGACTATATAACAAACTAAAACCAACAAGACCTAAATGAAATGTTTGGTACTGAGCACCTAAGGCAAAAGAAATTTCATTTTGACTAATACAAATCTCTAATAAGTAGCACATGATCCCAATTTGTAAAACGGACAGAAACAAACCTTTAAAAATATGTTTCTTTTTATAATGGCCAACTTCATGTGCTAATACGGCAACCAATTCCTCTTCACTATGATTATCAACTAGAGTATCAAACAATGCAATTGTTTTTTTTGGGCCTAAACCAGAAAAAAAAGCATTTGCCTTGGTAGATCTTTTAGAGCCGTCTATGATAAAGATGTTATTTAGTGAATATCCTATTTTTTTTGAATAGCTTTCAATTTTTGATTTTAAGCTACCCTCCTCTAGTGGTGTTAATTTATTAAATATTGGAACTATTAGTGATGCATAAAAAGTATTAATAAAGATCAAAAATAAGGAAAGACCAATCCATAACCAGAGCCAAAATCCATTATTAAAAAATTGATACAAACTAACGGCAAAAAATAGTAATAGTCCACCAATAATAATTGTCATAAAAAAACCTTTAATTAAATCTATGAAAAAAAGTTTTTTAGTTGTCTTATTGAAACCATACTTATGCTCCAAAACAAATGTTGAATAGAAACTTATCGGAATACTTAAGATTAAATTCAAAATGTAAAAACAAAATAAAAACAGACCGGATTGAATAAAAATTGAATCAGAGATCGATACCAAATAATCACTAACAGTTCCGTAAACTCCGAAAAATAAAATTAAAGTTGTTACTGTTATTGATATACTTGATGAAAGTAAAGAAATTCTACTTGACTCAATTTTATAATTTTTGGCTTTTTTATATTTTTCTTTTGAGTAAAAATCTTTGAAACTTTCGGGAATTTTATCTTTCCAACTCTTATCATTTAAGTATTCTAGAATTGAAGAAAAAAAGAAATTAAATACTACAAGAAAAATTATAATATTAAACCAAAAGTTAGCTGACATAAAGTTAATTTTGGTTCAAATTTACAACAAATTAGTATTAAATTTTAATCAATATAGAAATGATTGATTGTAAAAAAACCCTTTATATTAAAGGGTTTTTTTCTGTGATTTTAACTTAATTATTAGTTGAGGATATTACTTCCAGAACATACCTTGAATCAAATGTTAAGGGCTCAAGCTTAGTCCATTCAATGCCCTTCATAGCGGCACCATCACCGGAGAGGTGTTTCATTAAATTAGCCATTGAATCAAATGAATCATAAGTCATAAACGATGAATACTCACTCCCTTGAGGAGTTATTTTGGTTCCAGCGCCCCAACCCGTCATTCCTGATTTTTTCATATTTTTTTTGAAATTTGGAATGATATATTTACTGTTACTTGCTAAAACATTTTGAACATTGTCAGGATTACCAAAATTGAATATTACAAACTTTCCGTTTTCACCAGAGTCAATTTGCTGTCTAATTTGATAATAATACCTTCTATCAGATTTGGCTCCTTTTACTCCATCAAGAAGTATTCCAGGCTTGACACCCACAACAGCCTCAGAGTTATTCCACCAACTTGCTTTGGAAGAAACAGCCGCATCAATATCTTTATAAACATTAACCCACATGTAATTATAATCATCTGCTTTGGTATTAAATAATTTCATCAGACCCCACCAAACTAATACTCCATTATCAACAGCATCTTGTGCCACTTTCAAACTATAGTTTGTTTCAACATTTTCAAACTTTTTAATTTGATCAGATGGTATTTTAATGGGGTGAAAAACAGCAACTTGTGCGTTAACTGTAAGTGATAATATAAATACAAATAGTAATAAATAATTTTTCATTTTATATAATTTTTTAATTTAAAAACAATATACAAAATACTTTTATTTTGAAATTAAATATGTAAACAAACTTATTGAATTATTATCTCACCTACCATTCCTCCATGAAGAGAACACTGATAATAATATGTTCCGGGAGTATCTGGTGTCCAACTTATTGTTTGATCAGTCGTTCCATTATTTGTTATATTATCAATGGTATTTCCTGTGCCGGTTCCAGCAACAGTTTTCAAATAAAATGGATGTCCTGATGCATTCACTACAAAGTTTATGGTGTCTCCAACATTAAAAGTTAGGTTAGGATCGTTACCTGAAACGTCTCCGCTTCTATCCGTTCCACTTAATGTGTAATTAGCACTGTTATTTGCTGTTACGTCAATGCTATAGCTTTTGGCAGATATTGAAGTAGGACAAGTTCCCCAGACAGGCTTATTTGATTCTGCAAGTGATGAATATTCAGAGAAAAATAAAGGTTCATTTGGTATTTTAGAAACACACCAGTTTGAAAGATCTTGATTGAAGTCTTGATTACATAAAAACATCTGGAACATCGAATTAACATTTGAAGTATCCCAGCTACTTATATCTTGATTAAATACCGAACCTACAAACATTCCTTCCATATTTGTCACTTTAGAAGTATCCCAGTTACCAATATCTTGATTAAAAGCCGGTGATGGTTTTGATAGATCATTTTCAGAACAATCTTCTCGATAAAAATAAAACATATTCGACATATTGGTAACATTTGAAGTGTCCCAGCTACCTATATCTTGGTTGAAAGAGGAAGCACCAAAAAACATACCAACCATATTAGTCACATTTG
>PBJZ01000022.1 GCA_002721275.1 Flavobacteriaceae bacterium | reverse complement strand
CTGGACGGGTCGTAAGTGCCAAAAGTATTGTGGTACCCCTTTTGCAAGTGATAAGACTTCAATAACACTAATTATGGATTCCAGATTCCTACTAACAGCAAATTTCGAAAAAATTCCATGAGAGAATTTAAGATGCTAGCTTAGTTTGATAACATAATCATTAAAGAAAACTGTAAATTTTCATTTCTTAATTTTTTTTAAAAAATTTGAAATAAATTTTACAAGTTCTCCTGATGGGTTATGACTAATAAATCTCATTTTACTTTTATTCCCTAGAGCCCTCATACATTGAAATACTAAATTTTTGCAAAGGTAAAACTAAGATTTGAAATTATTCAATTTTTGTTGAAAATAATTTATCTTTTTTAACAGATTTTGGGGTTCTTCCATTACGTCTTGATAAAACAGATTGCTTGATTCTTAGGGGGTTTAATTTTGTGGAATTATTTTTAGATAATATCTTTGATTTTGAATTTCCCTTTTCAAAATCAGATATACTAGGATAGTTACCTCTAGAGGTATTTCTTGAATTCATAAAGTGACTTGAGTGATATTTACTTTGTGATTTATTTTCCTCAACTGACTCAAGTCTTTTTTTGGAATCAATCCACTTTTTGGTATTGACTCTATCTTTTGTTTTCCAATTTTTTGAATATAATTTTTTGGACTTTTCATAACTTTCTTGGGAGTAAGAAAAGCCAGAAGTTACTATAACTAAGACTAAAATTTTAAGAATGCAATTTTTCATTTTTTCACAGAATTAATTTCAATTTAGTTAATTTATGAGAATAAAAAAAATACTTGACTACTTAAGTCGAGTATAATTTATTACAACTATGGAAAAATTATATTTCCACCATAATTAATATTGAGGCGCTTAATTTTTGAATTGATTTTTGTTTTTGCTCTTTGTTTATAATTTTTCCATTGTTTATTTAACTCAATTAACTTTTTTTTAGCACCTTCAGTAAGCTTTGGAATTCCACTGTCTGATTGATTTAATAAGTAAAGATAGTGTGCGGTAAAACCATTTTCAAAATTCTCAACATCATCATAAGCTTTTGATAATCTTTGAGCCATTATTTTATCCCATTTATCAATTTCACTTAAAATAGAATCAATTTCTTTTAAAATTTGTAACTCTTTTTGTAGACCTAATTTAGATTTAATTTTTATCAATTTATTTTTAGTGGTTTGGTATTCGTTTGTGAGATTTGTCATTTCGTTGTAGACTTTCTCAGCACCGCTCATGAAATTGTGGTAAGATTCATAATCATTATCAGATAACGAAAATTGTGGATTCTCTAATATTTGTGCATCAACTGAAAATTCTTTGTCAAGATATGATAATACTATTTTATACTTTCCTGGAACTGCTTTGTGTCCTTCATAGCTTCCCTCAATATATACACCAGGAATTCCCTTGAGTTTTTCATATCTCATATTCCAAACAAGTCTGTTAAGCCCAATATTTTTTGTCAAAGTTGTTTTCTTTTTCGGACCACCATCATATTTTATGAATTCTGAATCACTTAATGAAGAAAAAGTATTTACAAGATCACCAGCTGAATTGAAAATTTTAATTTTAATTTCAGTTTTATCAGAAAGTTTTGGTAGTGTGTAATATAAAACCATCCCACTTGCTGGATTGACTCCTTCGAGAAGACCTGTTCCTTTTGAATTGTTTTCATTCATGGAGCTATACCAATTTGGGGTTATTGTTTTTGACGGCATGAATAATTGACCAATATTTTTTATTTCCTTGTATCTCCTTAGGATATTTAGGTCATCAAGTATCCAAAAAGCTCGTCCATGAGTAGCTATGATTAGGTTATCATTTTTAATTTTTAAATCAGTAATTGGAACTACAGGAAAGTTTAGATTTAATTTTGACCAATCTTCACCATCGTTCCAAGAGATATAGAGCCCGTTCTGAGTACCCAAATATAACATCCCTTTTTTTTCAGGATCTTCCCTAATTACTCTTGTAAAGTCACCATCTTTTATTCCATCGGAGATATTTTCCCAATCTTTACCGTAATTACTCAATTTATATACACTCGGATTAAATTCATTGAATTTATAACGTGTTGTTACGATGTAAGTAACTTCTTTAATGTGAGGAGATATTTCAATAGAATTGATTAAGGTTTCGTCTAATTTTTTTGAAGTAATATTTTCCCAACTATCACCATTATTTTTAGTTACATGAATAAGTCCGTCGTCACTTGCTGTATATATTACTCCTGATTCGTGTGGAGATTCAGCCACATAACTTAAAGTACCATAATTTTCTGCTCCAACTGCCTCAACAGTATAAGGGCCCCCTCCTTTACCTTGTTTATCATTTTGATTTCTGGTTAAATCAGGAGAAATTTTTTTCCAAGAAATACCCTCATCAATTGTTTTGAGTAGATATTGAGCCCCATGAAAATAAGTATTCGGCTCATGAACAGACTTGATAATTGGTGCATTCCAATTGAATAAATATTTCATATCTCGTGCAGCAAGACCCATATATAGATTAGGTTCAATTTTTATATTAGTACTTAGTTTAGATTTTACATCTAGAATTTCAATTGAGCCCAGATAGCTCCCTCCCATAACTTTATTTGGATTATCAGGATCAAACGCAATGAATGCACTTTCACCTCCAGCGGATGCTGACCAGTTTTTTGAACTTATTCCAGAGGAGCCAATTCCAATACTAGATATTTTTATTGAACTATTGTCTTGTTGTCCTCCATAAATATTATAAGGAAATAAATTATCGGTGATTAATCTGTAAAACTGTCCAGTTGGCATATTATCAATTCTTGACCAATTTTTTCCTGCATCAAATGTGATTTCTGAGCCACCATCATTTGAAATGAGCATATTTCTGGTGTCGTCTGGATTTATCCATAAATCATGATAGTCTCCATGATGTGTTTCTATTTCTTCCCAATCGGTTCCACTATTTATTGATTTGTAAGCTGAAGCACTTAAAACATAAACAATTTCTTTATTTTTTGGATCAAGAGTAACTTCTATATAGTACCATGCCCTTTGAATAAGTCTATGGTCATTACTAACTCTTTTCCAATTTTCACCGCCATTTTTTGAAAGGAATAGCCCTCCTTTTTCTTTTTTTGATTCACTTTCTATAAGCGCATAAACCCAGTTTGAATCAGCAGGTGAAACAGCAATAGCCATTTTTCCCATTTCTTTAGGAAGACCTTTATTTATTTCGATCCATGTTTCTCCTCCATCTGAAGATTTATAAAGTCCACTACCTGGCCCCCCACTAATAATTTTCCAAGGGGTTCTCATGTGATCCCAAATTGCCGCATATAGTATTTCAGGATTATTTTTATCAATTGATAATTCACTAGCTCCTGAAGTATTATTGATAAACAAAACTTTTTTCCATGATTTGCCTCCATCAATTGATTTGTATACACCTCTTTCTTCAGATTTACCAAAAAGTGCTCCCTGCGCTGCAACCCATAAGATGTTCGGATTCTTTGGATGAATTTTAATTCTCGAAATATGTTGTGTTTTTTCTAGACCAAGATGAATCCATGTTTTACCTGCATCTATTGATTTGTATACTCCATCGCCATGAGCTGTCATTACTCCCCTTGGGGCATGTTCTCCCATTCCTACATATATTATATTTGGATTACTTTCTGATACTGAAATGGCTCCTACTGATCCAGTTGAAAAATATCCATCAGAAATATTTTTCCAGTGCTGTCCGGCATCAGAGGTTTTCCAAACTCCTCCACCGGTTGTTCCCATATAATATGTTAATTTATCTCCTATGACACCAGATCCAGAATTTGACCTACCTCCCCGGAAAGGACCAATATTTCTAAATTTTAAAGGATTAAAAATGGAGTCTAGATTTTGTCCAAAACACATGTTTAAGGACATAACGGAAAGAAGTATTATTTTTTTCATTTTCAAATTTTATTTAAAAAAACTTTTACACATGTTGTCAAAATAAATCAAATCAGATTTGTCATAATCAATATGAATAGAATCATTAATTTCAAAGGATTTGTCTGAGAATAAATGCCAAATATTATTATTGAATTTTGCTTTTATTTTGTAATCTTTTCCCTGGAAAAAACATTTTTCTACATTTAAAATATTTTTGGACTTTGAAACAACTTTTATTTTTTCAGGTCTGAGGTAATAAGTCTTATTAGCAATATTTATTTGATTTAAATCCCCTAAAATCTCAGCACAATAACAATTAGCTGGTTCACAATACATTTTTACTGGATCATCAAATTGTTGCATAACCCCAGCTTTAAATATTAATATTCTATCGGCAATATTCAGCGAATCATTAATATCATGAGTTACAAGGATAGTGGTTGTCTTGGTTTCTTTAATAATTCTATAAATTTCCTCTCTTATCGAAAACTTTATGTTAGAATCTAAATTACTAAATGGCTCATCTAACAGAAGTAAATCTGGTTCTCTAACTAAAGCCCTTGCAAGACAAGTTCTTTGTTGTTCTCCCCCAGAAAGTTCGTGAGGATATCTTTCGAGTAAGCTTTCAAGATTAGTCAACTTAATTATTGAAGGTAATTTATTTTGAAACTTTTTCTCCAAATTAAGAGTAATATTTTCAATTAAGTTTAAGTGAGGAAAAAGGGGATAATCTTGAAACACATATCCAATTTTTCTTTTTTGTGGACTTACAAAAATACTATTGTCATTTAATGTTGATTCATTTAATTTAATTGAACCAGAATTAATTTTCTCTAATCCTGATAGACATTTCAAAAAAGTAGTTTTACCTGATCCACTTTCACCAAGAAAAGATATTATTTCTCCTTTTTTTAGAGTAAAATCTAAACCCTTTATTACCGCTGTTTTACCGTAAAACTTCACTAATTTTTTAACCTCGAGGAACATTAATTTGCTTATTTATAATATTTTTCAAAAATAATAACATAACACTTGATATAATAATAATTGAAAGTGAGTAAATACTGGATAAAGGAATCATTTCTTCGATTGCATATTCATAGGTCTGGGTCCCTAATGTATCAAAGTTAAAGGGTCTTAAAATTAGTGTTATCGGGAGCTCTTTCATAAGGTCAATAAAAGTAACAATAAAAGCAGTAATTAATGCAAACTTATTAATTGGTAAATAAATTTTTTTTAATTGCATCATTGGAGATAGTCCTAAATTTTTTGCAGTATCCGTATAAGAGTCGGGGTGTTTATCAAGGCTAGATTTGATCGGAGACTTACCAACTGCTAAAAATCTAATTACATATGCATAAATCAATAAATAAAATGACCCAATAATTGATAATGAGGTAAACATCTTATTGAAAGAGGTGACCATAAGTATTAGGCTTAATCCAATTACGGCCCCCGGCAGTGCATACCCGAGAGAAATTAGTTGGCTTATAACATGATTAATTTTATTTTTAGAAATTTTTTCAATGAATAAGAATAGTAAGGCTATAATAATAATTAAAATAGAGGCAATGGTTGAAACTTTAATGGAATTAAAAACCAATTCATACAATTGATTAAAGTCAATTTCAAAGTAGGTTAAAATAACATTATTAATAATGAAACCCAGTGGTATAAAAAAACCAAAAAATACAGGGATGCTGCATACTGAGTAAACAAGTAATAATTTTTTTTTCTTTAGATCTCTAAGGTTTTGTCTTTTGCTATTTACAGAGTAATTAAATTTAGATTTAGCATTCATTAATTTTTCTAGATAAAAGAGTGATAAAACCACAATCAGTAAAATTATTGAAAGCTGTATTGCAGTACCTATATTATTCATGGAGAACCAAGCTCTAAATATTCCACTTGTATAAGTATTCACTCCAAAGTATTTTACAGCACCATATTCGTTCAATACTTCCATTATAACCAGAAATAACCCAGACAGTATTGCGGGTTTAGAAAGGGGTATAAAAATTTTATAAAAGGATTTGAGTTTAGAAAGACCCAAATTTTTTGATAGGTTTATATAATTAACTCCTATTAGACTGAATGAAATTCTTGAAGCACTATAAATATATGGATACAAAGCAAGAGCAAGAATAATTCCTAGCACTTCTATTTGTAAATAATCGAGATTAAAAATATTTGAGATTTCATTAAAATGAGTTCTAAGAAAACTTTGCATTGGTCCAGTAAAACTTAATATATCGCTATACGTAAAGGCCATTATATAAGATGGTATAGCCAATGGAAGATAAAGTGTTATATCAAAAAAGGACCTACCATAAAATCTATATTTACTAATATACCAAGCTGGTATAATCCCAAAAAAAAGTGAGAAGAGAGAAGTAATAAAAATTAAGTAAAAGGTATTTAGAGTATATTCTAGAAGAATTGTATTGAGTAAATATATTAAATCACTTTCTTCTATTTTCAATAGGCCTCTAATCAGAAATAAAATAGGCAGCAATACTAATATCGCTACTATAACACTTCCAAGAACCCAACTTTTATTTTCTAATTTAAATATTCTTTTTATTTCCAACCAGTTTCGTCAAATATACGAATTGCTTGTTCTCTAAATTGACCTAGCATATTAAGGTCAAGAGGATCTATTTTAAATTCACCCCACGATTTAACAATTTCAGAAGGGCTCACATTAGGATTTGCGGGGTATTCATAACTATTGTTAACATATGTTTCTTGACCAGCTTTGCTTGTCAGGTACTCCATTAGCTTTATAGCATTCTCTTTATTAGGAGAATTTTTGGCAAGCCCAATTCCAGAAATATTTATGTGGCTTCCTCTTTGATTTTCTCCTTGGTTAGGGAAAAAAACTTTGACAGCTTTACCCGCATTAAGCTCTTCTTCTTTTTCGGAGTTAAGAAGAAGGCCGATGTAGTAAGAATTAACAATAGCAATATCTCCTTGACCAGCAGCAATTGCTTTAACCTGATCTCTGTCACTACCTTTTGGGTCTCTTGCAAAATTTTGAACAAGCCCTTTCGACCATTCAATTGATTTTTCTGCTCCATTATTTGCTACTATCGATGACATTAATGCTTGATTATAAGCATTGGATGATGACCTAACTAATATTTTCCCCCTCCACTTTTCATTTGTAAGATCTTCGTATGTACTTAAATCGTCCTCACTAACTCTTTCGTTGCTATAAACTAAAATTCTTGCTCTGTAGGTTATTGGTATCCAAAATCCATTGACATCCTTTAATTTTTCGCTTACATTTGAATTTATAACATTGCTAGATATTTTTTGTAGTAATCCCATATCAGCAGCTTTATAGAGTTTTCCAGCGTCAACAGTAACAAAAAGGTCAGCAGGGCTATTTTCACCCTCATTTTTTAATCTTTCAATGAGCTCATCTGCATTTGCCTTTATAACATTAACTTTAATCCCTGTTAATTTTTCGAAGTTTTCATATTGTAATTTATCAACTGAGTAGTGTCTCTGACTGTATAGATTAACTTCGTTATTTGATTTTTTCTCACTTCCACATGAAATTAATAAGCAAGTCAAAATTGAATAAAATATTTTTTTCATAATTTTTAATTTAGATTGAATATAAATAAGCTTTATATTTGGGCAAATATAATCTAGAAATGCTATAAAAAAAAGACTTATGAAAAAAATAATATGTGTATTTGTAATATTCTTCATGACTTTTTCGGTTTGGTCACAATCAAAAAAGAAAAGGGATATCAATGCTATCAAGAAAATGTGTGGTTGTTTTGAGGTCAATTTTAACTTCGCTGAAACTTTTATAAACTCTCAAGATAAAAATTATAAACCATCGAATAATTACCAATCTGGAGCACTAGAATGGGCACAGCTAATTGAGGAAACTAATAACAAAATATCAATTCAGCACATACTTATCACGGGTGAGATTAAAAACCCATATATAATTAAGCACTGGAGGCAAGATTGGCTATACGAGAATCAAGACTTTTATTTTTATGATCATGATAATAAGTGGTTATATAATTTTAAAAACACTAAAGAAGTTAATGGTCAATGGACCCAAAAAGTTTTTCAGGTAGATGATAGTCCAAGGTATGAAGGTTCATCGACTTGGGTTCACGTAGACTACAAGAGTTTTTGGGAAAATACAACATCTGCCCCACTTCCTCGAAGGGAATATTCAAAAAGAAGTGATTATAACGTTACAATGAGAGGAAATAGGCAAGAGATATCCTCAGACGGATGGATTCATGATCAAGATAATGCAAAAGTATTTAGGGAAACAGGGAAAAAAGATATAGTCTTATCTTATGAAAAAGGTTATAACAAGTATACAAGGGTAGATGATGAAAAATGTATTTCTGCAAAAAAATGGTGGATGGAAAATAAATTAAAATGGAAAAATGTTCGTGAAAAATGGACAAATATTTATAATAATAAAGCAGATTTGACTTTAAAAAAACAAAAAGATGGTATGCCCCTTTTTATGTATTTATTTGATGATAAGGTTGATAGTAAGAAAGAAATTAACTCCGTTATAGAATCTTTTTTAGTTCTATAATAAATTTCATAAATTAATGGTAATAAAAACTTTCCATGAAAAAAATACTAATTATAATTTTTCTTTTTTCAATAAACCTTTCAGCGCAGAACATCGGAAATGATACACTTGATATTGAAATTGAAAAGCCGATTAAAAGATTTTCCTTAGGCCTAAAAATAGGTACACCCAATATGATTGGAGGAGCTGTTCAGTACACCCTTCCAGTCTTAAATAATCACATATCACCATACATTAATTTTAGTGGGTATGACATTGAAATTGACAATACTCAAATCAATTTAAATTATTCTGAATACGGTTTAAAATTATATTTTTCTGATAAAGCTAAAGGTCTGTATGCTGGAATTGGAGCTTCAAGTTTTAAATCATCGCTTGCATACAAAGATGTGAGTTTAAGTGGTGGACTATCTGGAGATGGATCAGTAGATTTAAATATTGATACTACAATTTTAAAACTAGGAATTAAAACAGGTGGAACTTTATATTTTAGCCTTGAATTAGGATATGGTTTTGGAGAAATACCCAACCAATTAACTTTTAATGCAATTTCTTCAACAGGCATTTCCGAGTCTGTTACTGAGGAAATACCAAAAATACCAGGAATTGGATCGAACGGAATGGTTGTTGGTAATATTGGATTTGGAATTTCTTTTTAAAAGGGAAGTTTATTAAGATCAACATTCCCGCCTGAAATTATAATACCCACTTTCTTTCCTCTAAAAGATTCTTTTTCTTTAATTAATGCAGCGAGAGGGACAGCACATGATGGTTCACATATAATTTTTAATCTTTCCCAAATCATTTTCATTGATTTTATTATTTCATCCTCAGTTACCCTAATGATTTGATTAATTTCTTTTTGTATTATTGGGAAATTAATACTTCCTAGTTGAGTTTTTAATCCATCAGCTATAGTATTTGTTGAGTTATTTTTTTCAATTTTACCACTTAGAAGGGATCTGTATGCATCGTCAACTTCATATGGCTCCGAACCAATTACAGTACAATTGGATCCAAAATATTTTGCCGCTAAAGCACTCCCTGCAATTAAACCGCCTCCTCCAACAGGAACAAAAATATATTCTAGATAATCGTATTTTTCGAGAAGCTCTTTGCATGCAGTGCCCTGACCTAAAATTACATTAAGATCATTTGATGGATGAATAAAAGTTGCTCCTTCAGAATCTTGGATTTCTTTTGATTTTTTCTCTCTAGCTGACAATGATGGTTCACATTCAATTAACTTTCCACCATAACCTTTAACTGCTATTTTTTTTATTTCAGCAGCATTTGATGGCATTACTATGAATGCTTTTACACCTATACTTTGAGCAGCTAAAGAAAGAGCTTGAGCAAAATTTCCAGATGAATGGGTAACAACCCCTCTTTTTTTTTGTTCATCCGAAAGTTGTAGAATCGCATTTGCCGCACCTCTCATTTTAAAGGCACCCATTTTTTGAAAATTATCACACTTAAAATAGATTTTGGAACCAATTATTTTGTCAAGTGAATTAGATGTTAATACTGGTGTATTGTGAATGAAGGGTTTTATCCTTTCGTGACATCCAATTAAGTCAGTTTTATTTACCATTAAATTTTTATTTTTTCCTGAAGTTTTATGTCTCTTGAAGAGGAACCAATTTGAATAGAGTATTCACCATTTTCAATATCCCAGCTATTGATTTTTTCGTTCCAATAATAAAAATCAGATACGGGAATTTCAATGTCTAATATAGAGCTTTTATCTGACTCAAGTAATTTTGTTTTGGAAAAACCTTTTAATTCCTTAATTGGTCTATCAATTTTAGAATTAATTTTTGAAATATATACTTGAGTTATTTCTTTTCCCTTAAAACCTCCAATGTTTTGTACTTTAAAGGACAAATTAATTTTATTTTCTTGTTTGGTAATTTTTAAATCAGAATATTTAAAATTAGTATACGACATACCGTATCCAAAAGGATATGAAACCTCAATTTTATCCTTATCGAAATGCCTGTAGCCAACATATATTCCCTCTTCGTATATAGTGTAATCTTTGTTTCTAATTTTTTTATTTTCAGGCTTATCGTAATCGAATCCAAAAATAAGATCATTTAATTTTAATTTTTCCCCATCCATTGGAAAATTTAATGAAGATTTGTGATCATTTATATCAATAGGAAAAGTCATTGGTAATTTACCACTCGGATTTACCTTCCCTGTTAAAATATCAACAACAGAATTTCCACCTTCTTGACCTCCTTGCCAGGCTAATAGAACTGCGTCTGGTTGGTTTTTCCATGAGGAAGTTTCGATCACACCCCCTACATTTAAAATAACTATAACTTTTTTTCCTTTTGATTGAAAAACTTCACATGTATTTTTTATCATTTGTTTTTCCTTTTCAGATAGCAAAAAGTCATCACTAAGAACTCTGTCAGATGATTCTCCACTATTTCTTCCAATTGTAACTATGGCAATATCAGAGGTTGCGGAAATTTCATCTAGTAATTTGGTTGAATATTCCATTTTTATGGGAGTATAAGGATTCATCATTGACATGGCTACTCCGATTGCACCTGGAATTTCTGCATCATCTTTTTTTTCTTTCAGATTTTTGGAATTTTGTTTTAAATATTCATTTAAAGCAATTTTATTTATTTCAAATCCATTTTTTATTAATGCATCATCGAGTGCGATGGAGTATGCCTCTTCTACATCACCCGAGCCAGTTCCACCAGCAATAAATTCGTATGAAGTAGAACCAATTAAAGCAAGATTATTTATTTCTTTCATTGGAAGTGTGTTCTTTTTATTTTCAAGTAAAACCATGCCTTCAGCTGCCGATTTTCTTGTAACTAGTGCGTGTTTTTTTAGATCAGGATTATTTTCAAAATCATAATTTTCCATTTTTTTTGATTTCAAAATGAGTTTTAAAATTCTTTTAACTGAAGCATTAATATTAGAAATTGGTAAGGATCCGTTTGCAGCAGATTCTTTTAATTCATTCCAATCATTTTTTGTTCCAGGTTCAATTAAATCGTTTCCAGCATTTACAATAGCTGTTGCGCTTTGACCACCATACCAATCTGTCATAACAACCCCATCAAACCCCCATTCTTCTTTTAAAATATCAGTTACGAGTCTTTTATTTTCAGGAGCATATTGGCCATTTATTTTATTGTAGGATGTCATAATTGTCCATGGTTGTGATTTTTTTACAATTATTTCATATCCCTTCAAATATATTTCCCTCAGGGCTCTTTCTGAAACTCTGGCATCATTCCAATTTCTTGACGTCTCTTGGTTGTTTACGACAAAATGTTTTGGTGATGTCCCAACTCCGTTAGATTCAATTCCATTAACCATTGCAGCGCCAATGTTTCCGCTTAAGAAAGGGTCTTCTGAATAGTATTCAAAATTCCTTCCACATAAGGGGTGTCTATGGATATTAACTCCAGGTCCTAAAATAACATCAATTCCATAGTTTAAAGCTTCATTACCCATCGAATTACCAACACTTTCAACCAAACTTGTATCCCACGTAGAAGCTAATAATGTACCAATAGGAAAAGCTGTACAGTAGTAAGTTCTATCCTGATTTTTTCTTTTTGAGGCAATTCTTAGTCCTGCTGGACCGTCTGACAAATATATTTCTGGCAAACCTAATCTGGGAGTAGGAACTATTGTTCCTACAGCACCAGGTATTCCGTCTGAAGACATCCCAAGAGCAGATTTTATTCCGGATCCTTTGAGTAAATGAATCTTTTCCTCTAGTGTTAATCTAGTGATTAAATCAGTTGCTCTATTCTCAATTGACTCTCTGTGATCTTCATAAACATCCAGTTTACCGTTGTTATTTCTATCTATGAAATTGATACCATCAATATTAACTTGATTGTAAGTTATTCCCTTTTTTGGCATCTCATCCTCGAAATTTAATATGTTTGAGCTTACATAATAATACCCAATAATTCCAGCAATTAACAGAATAAAAATTAAACTAAATACCAACTTAATGATATTAAAAAGTACTTTTTTCATAATTGTTTTCTCAATTTTTTAATCAAATTTAAGTAATTATAGATCCATTATTAACAAACTTAATTTTGTTACAATTAATGTATATTTGATACTATATAGTAACAAATGAAAAAAACATCCCATCAGATTTTATATGATACTGCGAAAAATCTGTTTTTCAGATTTGGACTTAAGAGGGTTTCAGTTGATGAAATATGTAAAAAAGCATTGGTAAGTAAGATGACCTTTTACAGAAATTTCAACAATAAAGAACATGTAGCGGTCACAATTCTAAATGATTTTTTAAATGAGTCTTTTCAGAAGTATAAAGATATAATGTCTGATAATACTAGTTTCTCAAAAAAAGTTGAAAATTTGATTTTAAATGATAAAGATTATGTTGAACAGTTAGGGACGGAATTCATTAGCGATGTTTATAATCATAAAAATGATATTTTCTCAGATTTACTGAAAAAGTCTGATACTATCTTCAAAAGGGAGATTAACAAAGATTTTATTCAAGCACAAAAAAATGGTGATTTAAGAAAAAATACACCTGTAGATTTTTATTTAAATATGATGGATTCCATCAAAGAAAAAATTAGTGATAATGAATTAAAAAAACTTTATGCGGATGAGAAAGACATGATTATGGATTTAACAAATTTTTTCTTTTACGGAATTATGGCAAAATAAATTATTAACCGTGAAAAGAGAAGCCTTTTTTTCTGATGACAAAAAAAACAGGTACCTATTAAGGAGAGTTTGGGACACAGAGAAAAAAAAACTTTTATTCATAATGTTAAATCCATCGCAAGCAGACTCTAAAAAAGACGATCCAACAATAAGAAGATTGATTTCATTTTCAAAAAAATGGGGATATAGTGGGTTTTCAGTTTGTAATTTATACTCCTATATAACTTCACACCCTAAAATACTTTATAATACCCCTCAAATATTTGACAATAAAAACAAGTCCTTTATTAAGAGACAGATTAAAAATTCAGATTGTGTTATTTATGCTTGGGGAAACACTGAAGTTGAACCAGATTGGCTAAAGAAAATAGTTAAAACTTGCTATTGCCTTGGACTCAATAAAAATGGTACACCTAAACATCCACTATATTTAAATTCAAACGTTAAACCGTTAAAATATAATTAATCTAAGCCGTTATTTTATAAATACTTTGACCTAGTATTCATTAATAATGAAGGTTTTATATTATTTTTTTTCTTGATATTTATAATATCCTTCAATTGGAATCATCAGATGATCATAGCCGGTTCCTTTAAACATAACGTATGGTGCCCCTGAGTTAAAATCAGTCGTATTACCCTTTAGTGAAGCAGGGTCTTTTGGCATTAACATTAAATGTGGTCCAGATTCAATCCATTGACCTTCAGCGGCATCCTCTTTATCAAAAACTAACTGTTTAGAATTGTCTTCACCCATATCACCATGAAGCATCCACATCCATCCATCTCTTTCCATTTCAGGAGTGGTATTTGACATGAAAGCCATAGCCCATTTCAGAGCTTCACTATCAGCAACCATTGGCATCGCTTCATGTGGATTTATCCAACCATTGTCAGGATCAGACATTCCTCTTGGATTACCTGGCATTGCCGTCCAACCATTTGTTCCTTCTCTTAAAATAGTACCATCAGTACCCATTACTGTAGCACCATCAGCAATAAAACTTGGAGCAGCAGTAGTATATGCCCAAATTTGCCATTCAGGTGAAGTATGCGGACCTTCAGGTTCACCATTTTTATTAATTTTTTCAGTCGCTAAAACTTCAGGAGCCTTCTCAACAGGAGAAGCACAAGCTGTAATAAAAAGAATTAGAGTTATTATTGCTATTTTTTTCATAGTTTTTCTTTTTAAGGTACCGAAATTAATTTAATTCTTTTTCAAATAAACAGACAGAGGCACTTTGATAATGATCTGGAAGCTCTTTTGAAGCAGATAATTTTGTCAGACCTAAAAATTTAAATCCAAATTTTGTGTAGTATTCAATTAATTTTCTGTTATGACCTACAGTATCTAAACGAAGGTATTTTTTATTATTTTTTTTAGCATATTTTTTACCCCAGGTGATGATTTTTTTTATGTAATTTTTTCCTCTGTAATTTTTATGAGCTGCGATTCTGTGGAAATAAATAGATTCATTATTATTTTTATTTCCCCAGATTAGTGGATCATTAAAAGTGATACACCAAATACACGCTATGTTTTCATTTATCATTAGTTTAAAATGTTTTTTATTGATGATTTCTGCCTTTACCATCTTCTCACTGAATTTAGGCCAGTAGTCAGTTACTCTTTCTTTTTGATATTTCGTTGCATCAGCATACATTTCAAAAATATTATCAATGTCTCTTATGTTGCAGTTTAATATTTTCAAGTCAAGAATTTAAATTACATTTGAAATTAATATATGAAAAAATTGATTCTAAGGTCCATATTTTTTTTTGTTTTATGTGCCAATTCATATGCCCAGAGAGGCAATACTGGAGATAAAACATTTTCAGATCGTTTTCCTGAGGATGTCATCCAAGAATATACCAGAACATATTTAAGGGTATTTAATGAAACGGACCATGACATAATTGTTTTGGTTAGAGGTCAAAACGATGAGTATTTGAGGCATGTATACATTAGATCAAATGATTTTTGGACCATAAGAGACTTACCAATTACTAGATTTTATGTGCAATTTAAAAATAGAGAATTTTATTTTGAGGATTTTGGAAGAACTGTAATGAATTTTGCTGATAAACATTCTTTTTATTTTTACTATAATCCACAAAAAGAACATCAGTATAAAAGAATAACAGAGGAAGAATTTTTTAGATCATAAAGTGAAAACAGAAAATACATTTGCATTAGTTACTGGAGCATCCTCTGGAATTGGCCTAGAGATCTCAAAATCACTGGCAAAAAGGGGGTATAATCTTGTATTGACTGCCAGATCAGAGGATAAATTAAAATTATTAGCCAATGAAGTTTCTAAAAAATATGGTGTAAAAGTTAAGGTATTTCCATGTGATCTTAGTGAGAAAAATGCACCAGAGAGCATATTTAAATTTTGCAAATCGAACCAATTTGTCGTTTCTATTTTGGTTAATAATGCTGGATTTGCAAATCCGGATAAATTTCACAGAACATCAATGGAGGACGAAGAAAGATTCATAAGAGTTTTAGGAATATCGGTTATCGCATTAACTAAGCTATTTATTGATCAAATGATAAATAATAAATATGGGAGGATAATGATAGTTTCATCTGTTGCCGCATATGCACCACCTTCTGTAATCCAGTCATTATATGGACCAATTAAGACATTTATGAATAGATTTAGCGAATCATTAAATACTTCTTACAACTATATAGGAATTACATCAACCGCGGTTTGTCCAGGGTATACCGTAACAAATTTTCATACTGCAAGCGGAGTACAAGATGAAATGGATAGAGTGCCTAAATTTTTAAAGAAAGA
Organism: Flavobacteriaceae bacterium; assembly: GCA_002721275.1. Classification (GTDB taxonomy): domain Bacteria; phylum Bacteroidota; class Bacteroidia; order Flavobacteriales; family Flavobacteriaceae; genus Marivariicella. The sequence continues at coordinate 4,606 of PBJZ01000022.1, read as the reverse complement.
TGCTAAAACTATAGCTGAACAGGCAGTCCATGCAACATTAGAAGGGAAGAAAGTTTGTGTGCCTACTCTAACATGGAAAATAATTGTCTTTTTAATTAAAGTTCTCCCAAATTCTATTTTTTCGATTGCCAGTAAAGCTATGGCTCCGGGGCGTTATGATAAGTAGTTAATTCTTTATTCCCAGAAATACATTTACTCCTTTTGGAATTGGATTGCCAGATGTTCTTCTGAAGCTAACTAGTTGGCCGGTATGGTATATGGCATCTGAAATTGGACCATTAATTAGATTCCAGATTGGAAATTCATAATTACCTGTATCGCCTTGAAAAATGACTTTTATATTTTTTAAATCCTTATCACTAAAAGATGCTAGCGTCTCGGCGGTTAATTTTAAATTATTGAGTGTTTTTTTTCTAAGACTTATAAAATCAGTTGGAACTTTTTTTTCAGATCTTATATTTGGAGATGACTTTGTAGAATTATATATCATTTTGGAAAGCTTGTAAATGTGCTCAATTGTTTCATAGTTAGAATACGCATCATTGGATGGGCGATATTTTAAGTCTTTTTTAGTCAACCCTTCTGTTGCCCAGTGATATCTAAAACCAAGTCCTTGAATCATACGTAACATTATATTAGTAGAATTAATCTTATCTGGTGCTTCAGCTATTTCATAAAAAGGAAGTTTTTCCTGTGATTTCATACTAGTAATAGTTAGAGTAAGTATTAAGATCATGTTTTTCATTTATTAAAGTTAATCTTTTGATTTATACCAGGAAGAATTTCTTGAAGGATTAGTTTTCAGTTTATATCTTAAAAATAATTCAAAATTATTTACATTAAGCGATGATTTTTTTGATCTAATATCGTATCCAGCACCAAAATCTAAATTTTCTAACCCTTTGAATAATACTTGAAAATTAGTATTGTCGTTACCAGATAGACCAGCGCCAAAAGAATAGTTTTCACCAACGTTTATGTAAGCAATTATCATTATGTGATTATCTATATTTTTACCAGTGCTATACATTACCAAAGGGTTAATACTTATCTGGTTATTTAAGGTGAAATTAATACCAAATGAGGTGTATATTTGACCACTATCAAATGCCTGTGATTCAACTCCGTTCTCCATCTTATAACGAGTTGTATCCAAAAGATTATTTATGGATAATGCGAAGTAATAATTATCTGCTTTTAAATAGGCACCAATACCAAAAACAGGATTAGAATAGTTTTGAACAAGATTAAGTGATGGGTTATTGGTTTGAGTTATCCTATCTATTGAATTTATATCAATGTTATTAGAAAACATTCCTCCTTTAAGACCAAGATTTAAGTAACTTCTCCCTGAGACCTGAAGTTTATAACTAAAATCTAAAGTTACTGTTCCGTATGATTCGATATTGACTTTTTCATTTTGCGCACTTAATCCCCAAGATATATTTTTATTATTACTAGAATGGTAAATCAAAGATTGTAGTCTTGGGCCACCCTCAACCCCAATCATTGACGTCTTATAATTTAGACCAATTATAGATCCCTCGATACCTGTAGCAGCTGGATTAACAACGCTCATATTTTGTTTAAAAAAAAGGTAATATGGCTGTTGTTGTCCAATTACAATTTGACCAACTATCAAAAATAGGACCAGAAAAAGTGGTGATATGGTTAGGTTATTTTTCGTTTTCTTATTTTTAATAGGTTAAAAACAACCATCCATCCATGGTTGTTTGATTAGGTTTTATGATCAAATAATAATAGCTTCCAGCCGGAAGCATTTTCCCATCCTTGTTTAATCCATCCCATTCATTGTTATAATTTTCACTTTCATAAACCAAATAACCATTTTTATCAAAAACATGAACTTTAGTTCCTGGGAAAAAATCAATTCCAATAATAACCCACTTTGATTCGACAGTTTGAGAGAAAGGAGTAAGTAATCCAGATGCAACTATTTCATTTGAAGGGCATGAACCCCATTGCGGCTTATATATATCTTCAAGTGGTGAATCGGTTGAGAAATCGGATGGCTCAGATAAAATTTTAGTAACACACCAATTAGATATATTTTGATTGAAATTTGAGGCTGAATCAAACATGGAATCCATATTAGTAACCTCTGAAACATCCCAATTAGGAATACTTTTATTAAAGCTTGTTGCATTAAAAAACATTCTTTTCATATTTGTAACCTTAGATGTATTCCAGGCACCGATATCTTGGTTAAAATTTGTGGCCTCTGCAAAGGTTTCTTCCATCACGCTTACATTAGAGGTATTCCAATTTTCAATATTTCCATTAAAAGAAATAGCCGCTAGAAATATTCTAGACATATCTTCAACATTAGATATGTCCCAGTTATCCAAACCATGATTAAATGAGCTTGCTCCATTAAACATATCATTCATTGAAATTACACTTGTTGTGTTCCAATCACCAACATTATGATTAAAAGATGATGCGTTGTAAAACATGAATTGCATGTCCTTAACTTTTGATGTATCCCAGTTTCCTATATCATGATTGAATGAGGAAGCTCCCGAAAACATAGCACTCATATTTTCAACATTACCAGTTTCCCAACTTCCAATGTCATTATTGAATGAAGAACTTCCATTGAACATCTCAAACATATTTTCAACATTTTGTGTTTTCCAGCTACCAATGTCTTGGTTAAATATCTTAGCATTTTTAAACATTTCATTCATCTGAGTAACGCTTGAAGTGTTCCATAAACCTAAATTTTGATTAAAGATTGATGCCCCGTCAAACATCAAATTCATATAAATGACATTAGACGTATCCCAAAAACCAATATTTTGGTCAAAACTAGTCGCCCCACTAAACATTGCTTGCATGTAAATTACGTTAGAAGTATCCCATGAACTTATATCTTGGTTAAATAGATCTTTGTCTTTTATGAGCTCCGTCATATTTTCAACTAATGAGGTGCATACACAGGTTACATCTTCATTATTTTGAATCATGGATCTTAGAATTTGGTCATCAACTACAGTATATTCTTTACCATTAACCAATCCCTTTTCACCCAGAGCTGCATCCTCACACTTTATGGTTATTCCATTTGTGTCGAGATAAATATTTGGATTTATACCAGTTTCAGTAGGGCCACAACTACCCCAAATTGGTTTGTAAGATTGAAGTAGGGGTGAATTGAAGGAAAATTGTGAAGGTTCTTCAGTTATTTTTTCTACACACCAACTAGAAATATCCTGACTAAATGAGGCAGCACCATTAAACATTCCTTGCATTGTGGTTGCTTCTGATGTGTTCCAAAGTCCTATATCTTGATTAAATAGCAAATTCCCATAAAACATAAGAGAAAAATCCGTAACATTTTTAGTCTTCCAATCCCCAATATTTTGATTGAAATTTTCAGCGGAATAAAATAATGATCTCATATTTTTTACATTAGATACATCCCAATTTTTTACATCTCCATTAAACTTAATTGCTCTTTCAAACATTAGTGACATATCTGTTACATTAGAGACATCCCAACCTTCTAGACCTTGATTAAAATTCTCAGCTCTATTGAACATGGAGCTCATTAGTGTTACTTTAGAGGTATCCCAACCACCGATATTTTGATTAAAGTTAGTTGCACCATAAAACATCTCTGACATATCTGTAATATTTGTAGTTACCCAGATTCCAATATTTTGATTAAAAGTTTCAGCCCCTTTAAACATTCCTCTGAAGGATGTTACATTAGATATTTTCCATCCACTTATATCACTATTAAAACTTAAAGCCCCATTAAACATGTTTTCCATTGTGATAACATTTGAAGTTTCCCAATCTGAAAGAGTGGTATTAAAACTTGATGCTCGGTTAAACATTGATCTCATATTAGTTACTTTCGACACATCCCAATTTCTTATAACTTGATTAAATGAAATTGCATTGTCAAACATAAAATTCATATCTGTAACATTTGAGGTCTTCCAGATTCCAATGCTTTTATTGAAGTCTCTTGCTCCACTAAACATTCCCGACATATTAGAGACTTTTGATGTATCCCAGCCACCTATATTCGAATTAAAAACCACAGCCTCTTTAAACATATTTTTCATGTTAGTAACTTTGGATGTGACCCACTTTGAGATGTCTTGATTAAAACCTCTGGCCGTGTAGAACATTCCCTCCATTGTTATGACATTTGAAGTGTCCCATGAACTAATATCTTGGTTAAAAGTGTTAAAAAATTGATTTGATTGGTTAAATAAATTATCCATCGCTGTCACATTTGAGGTACAAACACAGGTTACATCTTCTTCAGCATCAATCATGGATCTGAGAAGTGTCTCATCAACTACCGTAAATTCTTTATCATTTATTGTTTGTTTGAACCCAATGGAAGCATTTGGGCATTTAATAGTAATGCCATTTGTATCTAAGTAAATTACATCTGAAACTATTTTATTACAGCTTCCCCATTGGGGTTTATTTATATCCTCCAGTGGAGAGTTGAAAGAAAAATTATTAGGCTCAGATAAAATTTTAGTAACACACCAATTAGATATATTTTGATTGAAATTTGAGGCTGAATCAAACATGGAATCCATATTAGTAACCTCTG
>PBJZ01000021.1 GCA_002721275.1 Flavobacteriaceae bacterium | reverse complement strand
TGACCTCGACGATGATAATGATGGTATTGCAGATGATATTGAGATTTCTTGTGGAACAGACCCTCTTGATTCCTCATCTATTCCTATTGATACTGATGGTGATGGTATTTTTGATTGTTTAGATCCAGATGATGATAATGATGGATTAAGTGATGAAGAAGAGGCAGAGCTTGGAACAGATTCTTTGAATAATGATACTGACGGTGATACAATAGAAGACCTTCCCGATGCTTTTCCATTAGATCCAACGGAGTGGGAAGATACTGATTTAGATGGTATAGGAAACAACGCTGACCTTGACGATGATGGAGATGGTTATTTAGATGAGTATGAGAGTATTTGTGGAACGGATTCAGTTAGTTCAGATGACACCCCACTAGATTATGATGGAGACTTTATTCCAGATTGTATTGATGATAACGATGATAATGATTATTGTTTAGATGTAGATGATGAACAACCTTTAAATGAAAATATTTGCATAGACACCGACAACGATTTAGTAGATAATTCTGTTGACCTAGACGACGATAATGATGGTATACTGGATACTATTGAGACTTTTTCTGACGGAGATATTGACGGTTATGGTAGTTTAATTGATATTGATTCTGATGGGGATGGATGTTTTGATGCTGTAGAGGCAGGCTTTAAGGATCCAGATCAAGATGGGATGGTAGGGGTAAGCCCAGTAACAGTGGATGCCCAAGGACTAGTTCAACCCCAAGTAGATAGTAGTTCTCCGGATCAAGGAAATGTACTTGATAATCAAGATTCTGATCAAGAGCCAGTCCCTGACAACAACGATTCAGTAATCTCTCAAGTGGCATTTGCGTATGAAATTCCTTTAGATGAGAATGGTAATGGTATATATGATTTTCAAGAGTTTGGAAGTGACTTTTCACCATTAGTTGGTCTACCGGATAAGATTAATTTTAAAGTAGGACAACCAGTTTTATTTACTGTAGATGTTCTTAGCTCTTCCAATGTTACTTTTCAGTGGCAAAGAAGTAGAGATCAAGGAAAGACCTATATGAATTTAATTAACTCAGCGAAGTTCTCAGGAGTAAACTCAGAACAGTTAACCCTTACTAGTGCCGATTATCCAGACAATGATAATTTATTCAGAGTGATACTTAGCCCTTTAGCTTATGCTTGTGCAGAGGAGGTTATCTCTAATTCTACTACGCTATTTTACAATGAGTTATTTATTCCTAATGCCTTTTCTCCCAATGGAGATGGTGTGAATGATTATTGGGAGATACTTGGATTACAGGACTACCCTGGCCATAGATTAGAGGTCTACAATAGGTTGGGAATAAAGTTATACGAGACTACAAATTATAAGAATGATTGGAATGGAACATACAATGGAGCAAAGGTTCCAGATGGGACTTATTACTACCAGCTTTATTTAACTAATAGTGCTATAGAAAAAGGGTATATCTTTGTTAAACGATAATTTGATAATGAGCCTCAGACAAAAAACATTTTTTATTCTTTTTACAGTAACGACTATAAATTTTGTTTCCTCTCAGCAAGAGGCAGCATTTTCACTTTATATGTTTAATCATCAATCAATAAACCCAGCTTACGTTGGAGCTCAAGACTATACTCAAATCACATTGCTTGGAAGAACTCAATGGAGTGGAATAATTGGTGCACCAGAATCTCAAGCGATAAGTATCGGTCATCAGTTTAAAAATAAAAATTTAGGTTTAGGTTTTTCAAGTATTGTTGATAAAATTGGTCCGGTTCAAAATACAAATGCTTCATTAGATCTAGCCTACCACCTCACATTAAACGATAAAAAATTAAGATTAGGACTAGGGTTAAAATTAAGCGGTAGGTCATACCAACTTGATAACTCAATGTTAACTCCTTTTGATTCTTCCGATCAAGTTTTTACAGAGCCAATCAACAATAAATTTCTTCCAAATATTGGAATGGGAGTATATCTGCATAATGAAAAATTTTATTTAGGACTTGCATTGCCTTATTTGTTGGAAGATATTGAGGTTAACCTCAAAAGAAATTATTATTTATTCTTCGGAGGATTATTAAACTCGACTAAAAAAATCCAATTTAAACCAAGCTTTCTTTTTCAAAAAACCGAAATACTACCTCTCGCATATGATTTGAGTATTTTGATTGTTGCGAATGATAAATTTTGGATTGGACCACAGTTAAGATCAACAGCGAGTGGAGGCATTCCTGGAAAAAAATCCGCAGGATTTTATGGAGCAATAGCTGGATTCCATATTAATGATAATCTATCGCTTGGGTATGCTTATCAGGGATCAAACTTGAATAAAAACTTAGGTATTACAAATAATTCGCATGAATTATTTTTACGTTTTAATTTAGTACCAAAAGTTTCAGGAATTTTAAGATCACCTAGACTATTTTGACATGAGAAAACTTTTAACATTGACATTCTTTCTTCATGTTTTCTTTACTAAAGGTCAAACATCATCTCTTGATTGGGCTGACTATTACTATATGAATGGGAATTATGCAAAGGCAATTAAATTATATTCTCAATCTCTAAATAAACTAGATATTGACCAAGAAAGAAATTTGGCGTATTCCTACATGGGTATAAATCTTAATTCAGAAGCACAATCAATTTTCAGAGATATTACTAATGATAATCAGTCTGGAATTGTTGATTATTTAACTTTTGCTCAATTACTTCCTGAAGATTCTAAACTTGCAAAAGAATACCGTGAAAAAGCCAAAAGACTATACCTTCATCAAACTGATCCTTTAGAAGGTGACAGTATTATTTATAAATCAAGATTTTATAATTCTAATTCCCTGAAATTAAAACCATTTCCAAATAATACAAATGAGGATGAGTTTAGTGCTATTATGATACCTAAGGATTTTGATGCAACAGATCATTTTGGAGATAAAAACCAAATAAAATTTTATTATGTTAACTCAAAAAAGTTTGATGGTGAATCCAAAAAGCTCAAGAGGATCAAATCTAATTCAACAATATATAATATTTCAGATGCAAAAATGGATACTGTATTAAATAAAATCATCACTGATACTCTTCTGCCTAAGGGAATTAATACACATCTCCAAGAGGGACCAGTTTGCTTCATAGAACAGATGAATAAACTTTTAATAACCAGAAATATTTCTAGTATTGATTCAGATAAAAAATACCAGTTAAATATATATCAAGTCAATTATAATTCTTCTGGGTCAAATATAGATTCAAAAGGAAAACCAATTTTTGAGTTAAAAAGTAATTATTCTAATATGCACCCAACTTATGATTCGAGCACGGGGTGGTTATATTTCTCAAGTGATATGCCAGGGGGTTATGGAGGTATGGATCTCTACAGAGTTCAATATAACGAAGACGGGGTTTTAGGTGAACCCGAGAATATGGGTAATGATATAAATACTTCCTTTGATGAGGTTTTTCCATATAGCTACAGCGAAGATGTTTTATTTTTTTCCTCAAATCGAAAATTAGGTTTAGGAAAATTAGACCCTGTAATTGCTACAAGAGTAATTGATAATAGATGGTCCATAGAAGCTCTTGGTACTCCATTTAGCTCTGAGGCTGATGACTTTGGATTTTATCTTGATTCAAAAACAAAATTAGGATTTATCAGTTCTAACAGAGATGGAGGTAAAGGCAAAGATGATAATTATCACTTTGTTTCAAAACCAAAAGTTAAAGGGTTAGATGATAAATATATTTTTGGATCTGATACCTTGGTAAAGTCATTCAATGGAGTGTTAAAAAATGATGAAATTTTAATGCTCGCTGAAGACCCGCTAAATAGTCTTGTAAGTAGAGAGGTCGTTATGTATCAAACTACTGATGCTGGCACATTAAATTTAGAAAAAAATGGAAGCTTCTGGTACATTCCTAATAACCCTCAAGTAAAAAAAGATTCTTTTAGTTATTATTTGGAGACAAGCTACTCTAAAAGTAAAACAATAAATGTTTATTTAGAAAGAGAAGAACTTGGTCTTGATTTAAATCATATTTTTAGACCAATTTATTTTGAATTTGATTCTGCAGATATTTGGACCAAGTATAAGGATAGAATTGATGAAATAATCAATGCACTTAAATTATATCCTAATATGACTTTAAAAGTTAAGGCATATACTGACAATAGAGGAACTGACGAATATAATTTAGAATTATCTGAGAGAAGAGCTGCTTCAATAGTTGAATATATTAAGTTAATGGTTGAGAACAACGAAAGGTTATCAAGTCAAGGTTATGGTGAATCAACTATAATTGATAAAAAACCCATTGAGCATATTGTTAAAAGTTGGGACACAAAGGAAAAATTCGCAAGAGATTATGGAATAACAGTGTCGGAATTAGAAAATTTAAATCCAAAAATTAAATATAAATTAACAGTAGGCGAGACAATCAGAATTCCAATAAAATTTACTGAAGAGGATCATCAATTAGAGAGAAGGGTAGAATTTGAAATAATTAATTTTAATTATTAAACAAAATAAAAACATTAGTTAACTCAAAAGTGATTGAACTTTCATTGCTAAGCCCATATCTCCTGAAATTTTAACTTTTCCGCTCATAACAGCCATCATAGGGTTAATCTCACCATCTCTCATTTGCTCTAGGACATCGCTAGAGACGGATATAGTGCAATCAGCTTCGTTGTCATCCATAGAAATTTTATTTTTTTCTCCCGAGCCGTCAATGTAGATTGAGTTTCCATCTACAACAAATTTAAGTGTTCCGTTTATTGTGTCAACTTTCTCAACTCTTTCTTTAAGTTGTTCAAATACTATATTTTTATCCATCTTAATTCTAAATTTGATTTTTTCAAATGTAAATATTAATTAGCTTAGCACAATCAAATTTTATCAAATTATGAGTTTTAGAATAAAAAAAGTTGTTGTTTTAGGTTCTGGAGTTATGGGTTCAGGAATTGCATGCCACTTAGCCAATGTAGGTATGGATGTTTTGATGCTTGACATAATTCCTAGTGATCAATCAAATTCAAAAGATAAAAAAATTCGTAATAGTGTCGCAGATACTGCACTAATTAAAGCAATTAAGTCAAAGCCATCTCCTCTATATGTAAAAAAAATTGCTGAAAAAATTACTACTGGTAACTTTACTGATAATCTTAAAGATATATCTGATGCAGACTGGATTATTGAGGTTGTTGTTGAAAATTTAAAAATTAAAAAACAAATTTTTGAAAAGGTTGAGGCAAACAGAAAGTCAGGAAGTTTGGTTACTTCAAATACCTCTAGTATCCCCATTAGCCTTCTGTCTGAGGGGAGATCAGAAGAGTTTAAAAAACACTTTTGCGGGACTCATTTTTTTAATCCTCCCAGATATTTAAGACTACTAGAAATTATTCCCACAAATCAAACAGACCCTAAAGTCACTGAATTTTTTATGAGTTTTGGTGATATAGTCTTGGGTAAACAAACCGTTCTTTGTTTCGACACCCCTGCTTTTATAGCTAATAGAATTGGAGTAATGTCTGGAACCGCTTTAGTTAATCTAACTATTGAATATAAAATGTCCATTGAAGAGGTAGATGCCATTACTGGACCACTTATAGGTAGACCAAACACTGCGACTTTCAAATTACAGGATTTAGTTGGCCTGGATACATCTGAAAAAGTAAGTTCTTTTGTAATTGAAACTGTAAAAAATGACGATTTTTTTGAGAATTTAAAAAATAAGGAAGAGCCTTCTTTCATGAATTTTCTTCTATCCAATAAATTTTATGGTAATAAGTCTGGAAAGGGTTTTTACCAAAAAACAAAGGAAAAGGACTCCAATGGTAGAAGTATAGTTAATGTATTAAACTTAAATACTTTAAAGTATGAAAAAACCATCAGACCCAAATTAAGGATTGTAAAGGATGCTAAGCCAATTCAAAATATTGGTAAAAGATTATCTTTTTTAGTCTCTGGGAAAGAAAAAGAGAATTTGTTTTTAAAAGACTATTTTTCATTACTTTTTAATTATTCAGCTCAAATGGCTCCAGAAATATCCTCCTCATTTTTTCAAATCGATGACGCAATGAGAACAGGTTATTTTTGGGATTATGGTCCATTTGAGTTATGGGATCTAATCGGGTTTGAAACAGGATTTCAAATGATTGAAAAATCAGGTCATACTATTCCCGATTGGATAAAGAAAATGAAAGAAGATAGTATTACTTCTTTTTATAAGTTTGAGTCAGGAAAGAAGAAATATTTTGATCAAGAATCAAAAACATATAAAGCAGTACCAAGTGCTGATAATTATATTATTCTAGATTCTTTCAGAGAAAATAAACCTTTGATTAAAAATAGTGAGTGCTCAGTTCACGATATAGGAGATGGAGTTATGTGTATTGAATTTACAAGTAAAAGTAATTCTATTGGGGAAGGAATCGGACGTGGCATAGATCAAGCTATTAAAATGGCTGAAGACGAGGGGGGGAATGGAATTGTGATTGGAAATAATGCAAAACAGTTTTCGGTGGGAGCAAACCTAATGAATATTGGCATGCTGGCAATGCAAAAACAATTTGATGTCTTGGATACTGTAATTGAAGAGTTTCAAAATCTGAATATGCGAATTAGAACATCTAAGATTCCAGTTGTAGTTGCGACTCAAGGTTATGTTTTTGGAGGGGGTTGTGAGATAGCAATGCATTGTGATTCTGGATTTTATGCTGCTGAATCATACATTGGATTACCTGAGGTAGGTGTTGGACTTTTACCGGCAGGGGGAGGAGTAAAAGAGATGGCTTTGAGAGCATCGGATAAATTTTTTGAGGGCGATGTAAAAATACCAACTTTGATAGACCATTTTAAAACAATTGCTACTGCAACTATATCAACTTCGGCCTTTGAAGCATATAATTTAGGATTTTTAAAAGAGGAAAAAGATCAAGTCTGTTGCAACGTACAAAGGAATATTGGAGAGGCAAAGAAAAAAGTTATTCAAATGGCTTCAAATTATATTCCACCTTCAATGAGAAAAGATATTGAAGTTCTTGGAAGAGGGGGAACAAGTGTTTTATATTCTGCAATAAATGAATTTTATCTTGGAGGATATATGTCAGAGTATGATGTTGTAATTGCTCGTCAAATTGCATCAATCATCACTGGAGGTGATTTGACCAGTTCTCAAAAAGTTACAGAAAAATATTTGCTAGATCTTGAAAGAGAGGGAATGTTATCTCTACTTGGAAATCAGAAAACTATTGATAGAATTCAATACTTATTAATGAACAATAAACCCCTAAGAAATTAAAATTAAAAAAATGGAAGCATATATAATAAAAGGATTTAGATCTGCGGTAGGAAAGGCAAAAAAGGGTGGATTTAGAAATTATCGTTCTGATGATTTGGCAGTGGATGTAATTAAGCATTTGGTTTCTAACGTGCCATCGCTCGACCCCAAATTGGTTGATGATGTAATAGTAGGGTGTGCCAACCCTGAGGGTGAGCAAGGACTTCAAATAGGAAGATTAATTGGGGCTAGAGCCCTCGGAAAAGAAGTTCCAGGTATAACAATAAATAGATATTGTGCATCTGGTTTAGAGTCTATATCAATGGCTGTTGGAAAGATTAAAGCTGGATTCGGTCATATCTACATTGCAGGAGGGACAGAGAGTATGAGTATGATTCCAATGACGGGTTACAAGCTAGCTCCCAGTTATAAAGCAAACATTGAAAATATTAATTATCATGTTTCTATGGGTGCTACTGCAGAGGCAGTAGCGGAAAAATATAATATTTCAAGGGAAATGGCTGATGCATTTGCTGCAGCTTCACATACTAAAGCGGCTAATGCAATTGATAAAAAAAAGTTTGAAGAAGAAATAGTACCAATTAAAGTTCACGAAGTTTTTTTTAAAAATGGAAAAAAAGAAACTAGCATACATACAGTGGATATTGATGAAGGTGTTAGAAGAGATACTTCAATTGAGGGCTTGGCTAAATTAAGACCTGCGTTTAAACAAAAAGGTGTTGTCACTGCAGGGAACGCATCCCAAACTTCAGATGGGTCAGCATTTACTCTTGTAGTGAGTGAAGAAATGGTTAAAGAACTAAATCTTAAACCAATTGCTAGGTTAGTTAGTTGTGCAGTTGGAGGTGTAGACCCCTTATATATGGGTATTGGACCATGTGTTGCTATTCCTAAAGCATTAAGTCAAGCCGGTTTAAAAATTAAAGATATTGAGCAAACAGAACTTAATGAGGCTTTTGCTACTCAAGCTTTAGCTGTAATTAATCAGATTGGATTAGACCCGAAATCTGTAAATGTTAATGGTGGAGCAATTGCATTAGGTCACCCATTGGGTTGTACAGGGGCAAAGTTATCTATTCAACTTCTCAATGAGATGGAAAGAAGGAGTCAGAGATATGGTATGGTTACTGCTTGCGTCGGAGGAGGTCAAGGGATTGCAGGTATTTTTGAGCGCCTTTAAACTTTCTTGACAACATAAGTTACCACCCCCCATATTATTAGTTGGTTTTCTTCTGTAACTTTTAAAGCCTTGTATTTTTTGTTTTCAGGCATAAGATATACACACTGATTTTCTACTTTTAATCTTTTTACAGTGAATTCACCATCTATATAACAGACAGCGATTTTACCATCATCTGGTTCTTGACTTCTGTCTATTACAATTAAGTCTCCATCATCTAATCCTGCTCCCTGCATTGATTGACCTACTACTCTTGCATAAAATGTAGCAGATTCATTTTTAACAACTTCCTGATCAATACTAATTTTTGATTCTTTAAAGTCATCCGCCGGTGAGGGAAAGCCAGCAGATATACCCTCACTTGTTATTGATAAGTATCTATTTTTTTCAGTTTCAGCACCAAAAAATTTTAATTTTTTCATCACTTTACTCTTATAATTTCATTTAATAAAGTTGTGAATTTAGGTGAAAGTTTTTCTTGTTTCATTTTCCAAACACGTCTAAGATCTTGATTTCCAAGTTTTATTTGACGTCCTCCATATCTATAATTTATATTATCTATAGCCTTCATAAGTTTATCGTGTTTAGTTATATCTGATTCAAATAAATTCAGTTGACGATTATCTTCTGGTCTTATATCCAAAACTAATACTCCTGCTTTTTTATAATCTATGCCAGGTTTAAAAATTTTTCTAATTGCAAATACAGCTTGTTTACTGATTATTAAACTGGAATTGGTTGAGTAGGGTAAGTTTACCACTAAGCTATTACTGTATTGTTTATCTTTTTTAAATGGGTCACTTCTTAAAAAAACCAATAAACTAGTGCAGTAACTACTTTGTTTTCTAAGTTTTTCAGCACAGCTAGTTGCAAAAGTTGAGATACGTTCTTCTATGTCTGCAAGTCGACTTAATTTAGATTCAAAACTTCTTGTCGTAGCAATTGATTTTTTTTTAGATCTAATTTCTTCTAATTTAATAAATGGCAAACCAGATAAATCTTTTTTTAGTCTGAGACCTACGATACTCATATTTTTTTTAACCCATTGATCAGATAAGGAAGTAAATTCAAAAGCATTTTTAATTCCAATGGAACGGAGTAATTTGCTTTGTCTTCGACCAATACCCCATACATCTTCAATATCAGTCCACTTGAGAGCCTTTGTTATTTTTTCTTGACTATCTAAAGCATAAACCCCTAGTGTTTTAGTATTAAATTTTTTAGCAATTTTATTAGCAATTTTTGCTAATGATTTAGTAGGAGCTAAACCAACTGAAACTGGGATTCCAGTCCACTGAATGATCTGTTTTCTCATTTTATAGCTTTCCTCTACAACATTAAAATATTTAGAATTATTAAATTTTAAAAAAGCTTCGTCAATGCTGTATATTTCTACATTAGGGGTATAATATTCTAGTATGCTCATTACTCTTCTGCTCATGTCACCATAAAGTGCATAATTTGATGAAAAAACCTTAATATTATAGTTTTTAAATTCATTTTTATATTTAAAAGCAGGAGCCCCCATAGGAATTTTTAATTTTTTTGCTTCGTTGCTTCTAGAAATAACACAACCGTCATTATTTGAAAGCACCACAACAGGTTTTTGATTAAAAATTGGTTGAAAAACCCTTTCACATGAGACATAAAAATTGTTACAATCAATTAATCCAAACATGATACAAAAGTCAAAAAAATATTTGGTGATTTGATCTTTTTTAGGGTACTTTTTTTATTTTTTATTATTCATATTTTAATGATCAAAAATTATAGGGAGATTTATTTAATTCATCAATTAAATACATGCATTATTTATAAATGATTAATTTTACATTAATGGTAATTCTTAGAATTTAATTCATGGACAATTATTCATTTTTAAATACTGCACATACTAGTTATTTTGAAGAGCAATATGATAGATATCTAAAGTCTCCTGATACTGTAGAGCCTAGCTGGAGAGCTTTTTTTCAAGGATTTGATTTTGGTGTAGAAAGAGGTGTAGATGTCCTAGAAAGTCAAGATGTCCCAGAATCAGTACGCAAAGAGTTTCAGGTTATTAAATTAATAGACGGTTATCGAACACGAGGCCATCTATTTACAAAAACAAACCCAGTAAGGGAAAGGAGAAAATATTCACCTACATTAGACATAGAAAATTTTGGTTTATCTGAATCTGATTTAGATACTATATTCAATGCAGGATCCATAATGGGGATTGGTCCTACTAGTTTGAATAATATAATACTTCATTTAAAAAAAGTTTATTGCGATGCTATAGGTATAGAATACATGTATATTCGAGACCCTAAAAAATTAAGTTGGATTCAAGAGAGACTTAATGTTAATGTAAATTCTCCAAATTTTTCATCTGATGAAAAAAAACATATTTTGAATAAGCTTAATCAAGCTGTAAGCTTTGAAAATTTTTTACACACAAAATATGTTGGTCAAAAGCGATTTTCGTTAGAGGGAGGGGAATCATTGATACCCGCGTTAGATTCTTTGATATTAGCAGCAGACGAACTTGGGGTTGATGAATTCGTAATGGGAATGGCACATAGAGGAAGACTTAATACTTTAGCTAATATCTTTGGGAAATCAACTAAAGATATCTTTAGTGAGTTTGATGGTAAGGACTACGACGAAGATGTATTTGATGGAGATGTGAAATATCATATGGGGTGGACATCTCAAATTGACCCAAATAAAGATGGAAAAAATATAAATATAAGTTTAGCTCCAAACCCATCCCATTTGGAGGCTGTAGGGTCTATAGTTCAAGGTATTTCTCGGGCTAAGCTTGAAAATAAATACAATAACGACACTTCAAAAGTTTTACCTATAATTGTTCATGGAGATGCAGCGATTGCAGGCCAAGGACTTGCATACGAAATCGTTCAAATGGCCAGATTGAAAGGTTATTCAACTGGTGGAACTGTCCATATTGTTGTAAATAATCAAATAGGTTTTACCACAAATTATTTGGACGCAAGGTCAAGCACTTATTGCACTGATGTTGGAAAAGTAACATTGTCTCCGGTTATGCACGTAAATGCTGATGATGTAGAAGCTGTTGTTCATGCTGTACTTTTTGCATTAAATTATAGAATGAAATTTAAAAGAGATGTATTTATAGATCTTCTTGGATATAGAAAGTATGGTCATAATGAAGGGGATGAACCAAGATTTACTCAGCCAAAACTTTATAAAAATATCTCTAAACATCCCAATTGTAGGGATATTTACGCATCTAAACTATTAACTGATGGTGTAATTGACGAGGGTTATTTGAAAGCATTAGAGGTGGATTATAAATCTTCTTTAGAAAAAAATCTTAATGATTCAAGAAAATTAAACAAAACAGTGATTAATCCATTTATGTATGATGAATGGAAAAATATTGCACCATACATTGAAAGAGTTGATGAGTTTGCAATGAAAAAACCAGTAATCACAAGAGTTAGTGTTGAATCTCTTACAAAGGTTGCTAATGCTATTTGTAAAAAACCATTAGATAAAAAATTCTTAAAAAAGGCAGAAAGATTAATTTCTGAAAGAAAAAAAATGTTTTTTGATAATAAAGTTTTGGATTGGGGTATGGGTGAATTACTCGCATATGGAACACTCTTATATGAAGGACATGATATTAGATTGTCTGGTCAAGATGTCGAAAGGGGTACATTTTCTCATCGTCATGCGATTTTAGTCGAGGAGGAATCAGAAGAAGAAGTAATATTGTTAAATAAAATAGATGATAACCAGGGGAGATTTAGAATTTATAATTCATTATTGTCAGAATATGGTGTTTTAGGATATGACTATGGGTATTCAATGGCAAGTCCAAATGTACTTACGATATGGGAGGCGCAATTTGGAGATTTTTCAAATGGAGCGCAAATAATAATTGATCAATACATTACTTCAGCTGAGGATAAATGGAAATTACAAAACGGTATAGTTCTATTGTTACCTCATGGATATGAGGGACAGGGCGCAGAACACTCATCAGCGAGAATGGAGAGGTATTTACAAATGTGTGCAAAGGATAATATGTTTATTGTAAACTGTACTACACCAGCAAATTTATTTCATGTACTAAGAAGACAATTAAAAGCGAAATACAGAAAACCCCTAATTATTTTTTCTCCTAAAAGTTTACTAAGGCATCCAGGTGCAGTTTCAAAAATTAATGATTTCACAAACTCAGGTTTCAAAACAATAATTGATGATTCACGGATCGATGTTAAAAGTGCTAAAACAGTAGTTTTTTGTTCTGGAAAGTTTTATTATGATCTTTTCAAAGAAAGAAAAATCAAGAGAAGAGAAAGTGATGTTGCTCTTATTAGAATAGAACAATTATTCCCATTGCCAGAGAAGGAAATTAAAAACATGATGATTAAATATAAATTTTCTAATGATTTTGTATGGGCACAAGAGGAACCAAGAAATATGGGTGTATGGAGTCATTTATTACTTCATTTACCTGAGGCAAAAAAAATGAGAGTTGCAAGTAGAAGGATGTATGGTTCTCCTGCCGCAGGAAGTTCTGCAAGATTTAATAAGCGTCACAAGGAAGTCATTGAATATGTATTTGACCCTTCAAAGGACAATCAAAAAAGAAAAAACAAAAATTAAAAGTTTATAAAATGATACTAGAAATGAAAGTACCTTCACCAGGAGAATCAATTACTGAGGTAGAAATTGCTCAGTGGCTAGTTAAAGACGGAGATTATGTTGAAAAAGATCAAGCAGTAGCTGAAGTTGATTCAGATAAGGCAACTCTCGAATTGCCTGCTGAAGTAAGTGGAACAATAATACTAAAAGCTGAAGAAGGTGATGCGGTAAATGTTGGAGAAGTCGTATGCACTATTGATACTGAAGGTAAACCAACAAAAAGTGTTAAATCTAAATCTGAAATAAAAGAAATTGACGTTTCTCAAGAAGTTAAGGTTGATACTAAAAATTACGCCACAGGATCACCGTCACCAGCTGCTAAAAAAATTATTTCCGAGAAAAATCTTGACATATCCTCTATCAAAGGATCTGGAAGAGATGGAAGGATTACAAAATCTGATGTTGATAAAGCAAAGCCCTCGATGGGAACACCTCCAAGTAGTGGAGTCAGAAAATCACAAAGTAAAAAAATGTCTTTGTTACGAAGAAAAGTTGCTGAAAGATTAGTATCAGCAAAAAACGAAACAGCAATGCTTACTACATTTAATGAAGCTGATTTATCTAGTATATTTAAAATAAGAAAAGAACACAAAGAAGATTTCATATCTAAACATGATGTTAGTTTAGGTTTTATGAGTTTTTTTACTAAAGCAGTTGTTAGAGCTTTAAAAATGTTTCCAGATGTAAACTCAATGATTGATGGAGATAATCAAATAATATATGATTATTGCGACATATCTGTTGCTGTCTCAGGGCCTAAAGGACTTATGGTTCCTGTGGTCAGAAATGCTGAAAATCTTAGTTTTAGTCAAATAGAGACTGAAATAAAACGACTAGCAGTTGCAGCAAGGGATGGAAAAATTACAGTAGATGATATGACCGGAGGAACATTTACAATCTCTAATGGTGGTGTTTTTGGATCAATGCTGTCTACTCCAATAATTAATCCTCCACAATCTGCGATTTTGGGAATGCACAACATTATTGAACGTCCAATCGCGGTAGAAGGTAAAATAGAAATACGCCCTATGATGTACCTTGCTCTTTCTTATGATCACAGGATAATTGATGGTAAAGAATCTGTAGGTTTTTTGGTAGCTGTAAAAGAGGGACTCGAAGATCCTATAAATTTATTAATGGATAACAATCTTGAAAAGTCATTAGAACTTTAAAAACTTAAGGTCATTTCTTTGTAATTCAAGATTGCGTTTTTTTTAATCAAAAAATCAGCGCCTATAATTCCATCAATATTAATATCATCTGTTTTTTTTAAAGCGATATTTATCGGCTTCATATCTATCAAAAGAAAATTTAGTTTATCAACAACATTTTTTTTAAAACTAAACTCCCCTTTTTTTGTTTTAAATGCATCAAATTTTTCACTACCAGCACCTGATGCAGAAAAAGATTTTTTATATTTCTCTAAACTAAATTTGTTTTGTTTTTCAATATCTACACATGAGTTTGAAGCACCGCTGTCAATCAAAAAAATTCCTGTAACACCATTCAATTCTATTTTACAATACAAATGTTTAGATTCTAAAGAATAACATTGAAGAATATTTTTATATTTTGATTCACGTATTGACATTTGATTATAATTTATTTTGCTAATGTAGTACTTTTACAATGTGAATTTAATAGATACTCATACACATTTATATGTTGAACAATTTGATAATGATCGAGATGATCAAATCAAGATTGCAATATCAAACGGAGTTACAAAATTTTTTCTTCCTGCAATTGATAAAAGTTATACAGATAAAATGTTGAATTTAAAATCTAAGTATCCTGAAAACATTTTTTTAATGACTGGATTACATCCAACTCATGTAAAAAAAAATTATCAAGATGAGCTTAGTCATGTAAAAGAGAATCTTAATTTGAATCATTTTTGTGCAATCGGAGAAATTGGAATAGATTTATATTGGGACAAAACAAACTTATTGAACCAACAAAATGTCTTTGATCAACAAATTTTGTGGGCAAAGGAATATGATTTGCCTATTGTCATTCATTGTAGAGATGCATTTAGTGAAGTATTCGAAATTTTAGAGCAACACAGTAGTGACAAACTCAGAGGGATTTTTCATTGTTTTACTGGTACGATTGATCAGGCTAAAAAAGCTATTGATTTAAATATGAAGCTTGGAATTGGAGGGGTAATTACTTTCAAAAATGGAAAAATTGATAAATTTATCAAGGAAATCCCTATTGAGTCAATTGTCCTTGAAACTGACTCACCTTATATGGCTCCAGTACCTCATAGAGGTAAAAGAAATGAAAGTGCTTATTTGCCTATAATTGCAAAAAAAGTAGCTGAATGTTACAATGTTTCTTTTGATTACGTTGCAATGAAAACTAACGAGACAGTAAACTCTATTTTTGATAAGCTGTATTAGTTAAACCTAAAGAATATTTTAGGAGACTCAGTCTATTTTTTGTTATTTAGCATTCTAATTTAGAGAGGTGGCCGAGCGGTCGAAGGCGCACGCCTGGAAAGTGTGTATACGCCAAAAGCGTATCGAGGGTTCGAATCCCTTCCTCTCTGCAAAATACTTTGTAAACTCTTTCAAATATTGGGAGTTTGTTTTTTTAGAGACATTTTTAGAGACAGTTCAGCTAAAAGTTAGGGATTAATTAGGGAGTTTATTTTTCTCAAAATTAAAGAGTTCTCTAAAGTTAATCGATGTTTTATTTGATTCATCAATCATGAAATCTTCTGAGTATTTTAACC
>PBJZ01000025.1 GCA_002721275.1 Flavobacteriaceae bacterium | reverse complement strand
CGAACCCCTCTTTCTAGGATGAAAACCTAACGTCCTAACCGATAGACGAACGGGCCTTAAATTAGTTTGCAAATTTAACGGAAAAATAGAATTGAACAAGAATTACATTTCAAAATTTCAAATAAATTTTTAATATGCTTTCGCAAATAATACTCTTTGAAAAGATGGTTTACCAGAATAAACACAAACTCCGTTTTCTTTGATGTTATTATGTGGAATGCATCTAATAGATGCTTTAGTTTTCATTTTAATTGTTTCCTCAGTTTGAGCTGTCCCATCCCAATGAGCTGAAATAAAACCTCCTTTGTTATCTAAAATATCTTGAAACTCAGAAAATGAATCAACTTTAGTAATATTTTTATTTCTAAAAACTAATGCCTTGTCATATAGACACTTTTGGATATCTAAAAGTGTTTCATCGACAACTTTAGAGACTTCTTGCAATTTTATCGATGACTTAACAAGTGTATCTCTTCTTGATAATTCAACTATATTGTTTTTTAAATCTCTCGATCCAACAACAATTCTGATAGGAACACCCTTTAATTCATATTCATTGAACTTAAATCCAGGTTTAAAATTGTCGCTATCATCAAATTTTACCGACAAACCCTTTGATTCAATTTCGTTTTTAATTTTTACGGCAACCTCAGAAACACTTTTAAATTCCTCTTCACCTTTATAAACAGGGATAATTACAACCTGAATTGGAGCAAGTTTGGGTGGTAAAATTAGGCCTTTATCATCACTGTGAGTCATAATTAGTGCCCCTATTAACCTCGTCGAAACTCCCCAAGAAGTAGCCCAAACATAATCTAATTTTCCTTCTTTATTTGCATATTTTACATTAAATGCTTTTGCAAAATTTTGTCCCAAATAATGACTTGTACCCGCTTGCAAAGCCTTTCCATCTTGCATTAAAGCCTCTATACAATAAGTGTCTAATGCACCTGCAAATCTTTCAGATTCTGATTTGTTACCTTTTATTACTGGCATTGCCATATATTTTTCTGAAAATTCAGCATAAATATCATTCATTTGTTTTGCTTCAAAAATAGCTTCTTTCTCTGTTGAATGCGCAGTATGTCCTTCTTGCCAAAGAAACTCTGAAGTACGAAGAAAGAGCCTTGTTCTCATTTCCCATCTTACTACATTAGCCCACTGATTAATTAGTATTGGTAAATCCCTGTATGATTGAATCCAGTTTTTAAAAGTATTCCAGATAATTGCCTCAGATGTTGGACGAACAATTAATTCCTCTTCCAACTTAGCCTCAGGATCAACGATTAATTTACCCTTATTAGCCTTATCATTTTTTAGTCGATAATGGGTTACTATCGCACATTCCTTAGCAAACCCCTCAGCATTTTTCTCCTCTGCTTCAAACAAACTTTTAGGTACAAATAATGGAAAATAAGCATTTTGATGACCAGTTGATTTAAACATTCTATCAAGTTCGGCTTGCATTTTTTCCCAAATTGCATATCCATATGGCTTAATAACCATACAACCCCTGACTGACGAATTTTCAGCTAAATCAGCCTTTACAACTATCTCATTATACCATTTAGAATAATCTTCTTTTCTTGATGTCATTTTAAAGCGCTCTTTTTCAATATTATAAATTAAGGTTTGTGAAGTTTTCTTACTTGTATTTTAAAACTATAATTTTTGGCATAAAATTTGCCTATATTTATATTACTAGCAATTTAAGGTTTTTGAGCGAGCAACTAAAATGATAATTATGAAAAATACTTTATACACCAAATTTTTGATTATTTCGTCAATTTTGTTTTTTTTAATTAATGGTTGTGGCCCTTTTCAGGGTGTTTCATACTACGACTCAGATGGAATTTACAATAATTCAAAAGATCTTGAAAATAAAGTAAGTGAAATTAAATCAGGAAAATATTACCAAAAATATTTCAAAAACTTCGGCTACAGTACTCCTCAATATAATTTGCGAGATAATTCTCCCAATTTACAGATGGGTTTTAATAATGATATTGATTTTTTCAACTTTGATTATTGGAATAATCTTTACCCTTTTTGGAGCCCATATAATCGGTTTTATTACAACAGACTTTACTCTTTTAATAGATTCTCTTGGCCGAGATACAGTAGGTTTATGAGTTTTGGATTCCAAAGTCTTTTCTTTAGACACCCACTTGACTATGGATTTAATTTTTATGCTTTCAATCCACTTGGGATAAACTATGGTGTTGGAGATCCATTTTTTCAAGCATGGTCATGGGGAATGTTACCTTGGCGTTCAACTATTCCTTTTTCATGGGGAGCAAATTCTATTCTACCCTACAACAGAGGAAATGCATATCTTTCAAATACATCTAGAAATAATGAAACAAATATATCCTCAAACCAAAGAAGAGTAAATAATGATGTTGGATACAATAGAGGAATGAATAATCGCAATTTTACCAATGAAGATTCAAGAAGACAAATTTCTAATAGAAGAATTAATAATTCTATGAATGGTGATGGACCTGAAAATAGGCCAAATATTAATAGAAATAATACCAATAGATCTTTTAATAGAAATAGTTTTTCTACTCCAATTAATAGATCTTTTAACAGAAATAACAATTTTGGTGGAGGTAGATCCATGAATCAAAATAGATCTTTTTCTGGTGGTAGATCCACAGGTGGAAGATCTTCTGGAGCAAGGTCATCTGGAGGAAGATCCTCAAGAGGAAATGGTAACCAAAGGTAAAAATTCAATATTATTTGTTGATATGCGCAAAATTTCATTTTTTGCAATTTTTATTGCAAGCTCTTTTATTTTAAAATTAAATTCTCAAACCTCTGAGGAGGCATACAACTACAGTTCATCTGGAGTTTTTGGAACAGCTAGATATATATCAATGGGTGGTGCCTTTGGCTCTTTGGGCGGTGATTTAAGTTCTATAAGCAACAACCCAGCCTCGGCTGCAATCTTCCTTTTACCTGAGATAGGTTTAAGCCAAGAAATCAATGGTTATGAAAGTTATACTCAAGGAGATATTAGAAATAGTGTTATCAGTGGATCTGATTCATCATTAAATCAGTTTGGTTTTGTTTTTTCATTAAAAAATACAAATGAAGGCCCGTTTAAAAGACTTAATTTTAGTCTGAATATTCAAAAAGAACAGGATTTTAAAAATCAAATCAGTTCCATTGCTACCAGAAGCTTTGGACTTGATGAATTTTTTACATCAAATGCTCAGGGCATACAACTAAATAGTCTTCAAACACAAGATAACGAGACACTGAACGATCTATACGTTTATCTTGGCAACAATCAAGGATATTCATCTCAACAGGCATTCCTAGGCTACAATACATATATGTTTGACCCTGTTTCTGAGGAACTTAGCAACACTAGTTATATTTCTGCTGCATCCTACAACCAAGTTGAACATGACTACTATGTTAATAAAACTGGTGACCATAAAAAATATTCATGGACGGCTGCTACTCAATATAATAATTCCATCTACCTTGGGATTAGCTTAAACACTCATGATATCTATTCATATGAGCTCTCTAATATAGTTGAGACAGGTTTTAATAGTGATTCACAGATTCAAAGAATTCATTTTAACAATGAATTAATTGTTGAAGGAAGCGGTATTTCAGCTCAAGTTGGTTTAATAAGCAAGATAAGAAACAATATAAGGTTTGGTATAACCTATCAATCTCCGACAAAATTTTCCATGATAGAAAGCTCAAATCAACAGCTTGCAGTTGATAGATACGATAATGATATTCTTAATAGAAATGAGGTGAACCCAGCTACTTCAAATATTTCTGAATATGATTTTTCAATCCCGAGTAAAACATCTTTAAGTCTATCTTATATTTTTGGTTCAAAAGGAGTTTTGACTGGTGAATATAGTTACAAAAACTATCAGAAAATGAGTTTTCAATCTGGATCAAATCAATATTTAAGATCCTTAAATACTCAGATTTATTCAAGTTATAAAAATGCATCAACAGTAAAATTTGGAGGTGAATTTAGATTAAAAGGTTTGAGTATCAGGTCAGGATATTATTCTGAACAAAGCAGTTTGATAGAGGGAGACAATTCTCAGTCTGGGTTAACACTAGGATTTGGATATAATTTTGGTGGAAGCCTGCTGAGTCTTGGTATAATTAAATCAGAAATTAACTTTCGCAAATCACTAATTAACTCTGGAATAAATGACTATTTTCAAGCCACAAAAAAACAAACAATTTTAGTATTATCTTACAATTTCAAAATTTAAACAATAATTAATCAATAAATTATTTTTCCAAGAATTACTTATCTTTACAAAGTCAACACACAAATATGAAACTAGATAAAAAATTAGAAGAAATTTTATTAAACAAAGATGACGAATTAGATCACTTGTCAAGTTCTAAAGAAACTCCACTTCGCAAAGATGCTTTTGAAAAATCTGATGATGAGAAAATTTCTCTAATAAGAGATAAATTTGAGGATATACTTCACATTCTTGGTATGGATCTAACAGACGATAGTATTAAAGGCACTCCAAATCGTGTCGCAAAAATGTATGTTACTGAGATATTTGGTGGATTGAGTCCGAAAAAAAAACCAAAAGCGTCAACTTTTGATAACAAATATAAATATGGTGAAATGTTGGTTGAAAAAAATATTAATCTCTACTCAACATGTGAACATCACTTTCTCCCTATTGTAGGAAAAGCACATGTTGCCTATATTTCAAATGGAACAGTAGTTGGTCTATCAAAAATGAATCGAATTGTTGATTACTATGCCAAAAGACCTCAAGTTCAGGAAAGACTGACATTACAAATAGTCGAGGAATTACAAAAAGTATTAAACACAGATAATGTTGCATGTGTAATCGATGCAAAACATTTATGCGTAAATTCAAGAGGTATAGGAGATATTGGTTGTAGTACAATTACTAGTGAATTTGGAGGGGTTTTCAAAAGTCCTACAAAAAAACAGGAGTTCTTAAAATATATTCAACTCTCTACAGATTTTAATGGATAATCTAAATGTCTATAACACCTTAAAATCAAAGAAAGAAAATTTTACACCTATAGTAAAAAACAAAGTTGGAATGTATGTCTGTGGACCAACAGTGTATAGTGAAGTTCATTTAGGAAATTGTAGAACTTTCATTTCGTTTGACCTAATTTATAGATACCTAGCTCATTTGGGTTATAAAGTAAGATATGTAAGAAATATAACTGATGTTGGCCATATTGAGAATGATGATGACCTAGGCGAAGATAAAATCAACAAAAAGGCTAGGTTGGAGAAAATTGAACCGATGGAAATTGTTCAAAGATTTACTGTCGATTTTCATGACACAATGAAACAGTTCAATACTTTAAGCCCTACCATAGAACCCACTGCAACAGGACACATAATTGAACAAATAGAATTAATAAAAAAAATAATCAAAGCTGGGATTGGTTATGAAATTAATGGATCAGTTTATTTTGATGTTCATAAGTTCAACAAAACATCAAATTACGGTAAACTTTCAAAAAGAAAATTAGAGCATCTGATTAATAATACAAGATCACTAGATGGTCAAAACGATAAAAATAATCCAGAAGATTTTGCTCTTTGGAAAAAAGCAGAACCAGAGCATATTATGAGATGGCCATCCCCATGGGGTGATGGTTTTCCTGGTTGGCATCTTGAATGTACTGCAATGAGTTCTAAATATTTAGGGGACAGATTTGATATTCATGGAGGTGGATTAGATTTAAAATTTCCCCATCATGAATGTGAAATTGCTCAGGCTGAGTGTATCAATTCAAAAAGTCCTGTAAACTTTTGGATCCATACAAATATGATGACTCTTAATGGAAAAAAAATGTCAAAATCAACTGATAACAATATTCTTCCAAAAGATTTATTTTCAGGCAAAAATGACAAGTTTAAGAATGCTTTTTCTCCCTCAGTTATTAAGTTTTACTTTTTTCAAGCACATTATAGGAGTATTCTAGATTTGACTGAATCAGCACTTCTTTCATCAGAAAAAGGATATAATAAATTAATGGAAAGTATACAAGATATCTATGATATTAAAATTGATGGAGAGTCGACATTTAATATAAATCAATGGATACAAGAATGTTATGGTGCAATGAATGATGACTTTAATAGTCCTATACTAATAGCAAAATTATTTGAAGTAGTTAAATTAATCAACTCAATTAAAGATGGAAAGGAAGGTGTTTCAAAGAAACAAAAAGATTTGTTGACTAAATACCTTAATATTTTTGTTTTTGAAATTCTAGGACTTACTAAACCGGATAAAACTGAAAATAAAGATAGTATGTTAGAAAATATTCTTGAAATACTACTGAAAATAAGAAATAAAGCAAGAAAAGATAAAGATTTTGAAACAGCAGATTTAATCAGAAATGAGCTAAATAGTATCGGAATTAACTTAGAAGACAAAAAAGATAAATCAAATTTTAATATTAACTAATAATGAAGTGGATTAAATATATTACTAATGCTCCTTTTTTATTTTTGATTGGTTTATATCAAAAACTTATTTCTCCAATACTAGGTCCTAAGTGTAGATTTACACCAACATGCTCAGCATATTCAGTTGAATCAATAAAAAAATATGGAATTTTTAAAGGTGTATGGCTAAGTGCCAATAGAATTATCAAATGTCATCCATGGGGAAGTAGCGGTTATGACCCAGTTCCTTAGATTATCAAAATTAATGTTTTATGAATATATTTTTATCACTTCAAATTAATTGGTCACCAAATGAAACTCTATTTGAGATAGGATCATTTGGATTACATTACTATAGTTTGATGTTTGTTTTGGCTTTTACAATCGGTTATAAGATTGTAGAAAAATATTTTATAGCTGAAGGGGTTTCAAAAGATTATTTAGAACCTTTATTTGTTTTTATGGTTTTCTCAACTTTAATTGGTGCAAGATTGGGTGAAGTTTTTTTTTACAGCTGGGACTATTATCAAAACCATCTCCTTGAAATACTCTTACCAATCAGGGAGAACAGTAACAAATTCCTCTTTGGATTTATTAAGGGTTATGAATTTACAGGATTTCGTGGTTTAGCAAGTCATGGTGCAGCAATTGGAATAATATCAGGAATTATAATTTTTCAATTAAAATATAAGTTAAAATCTACCTTGTGGGTGTTTGATAGATTAACAGTACCTGTATCATTAGGAGGTGTTTTCATTAGACTTGGAAATTTTATTAATTCCGAAATTTTAGGAATATATACTGGATCTAATTATGGAGTGGTTTTTCAAAATAGAGGAGATATATTACCAAGACATCCAGCGCAATTATATGAGTCACTGGGCTATCTTATTTTATTTTTGATTCTCAGAAAAGTATACCCTAAAGTAAATCATATATCTGGATATCTTTTGGGAATTTTTCTTTCAGGAATATTTAGTATTAGATTCTTAGTTGAGTACGTTAAAGAGAGTCAAGGTGGTTTCGAAGAAAATCTTCCTTTTCTGTCTACTGGTCAATGGTTAAGTATACCGTTAATAGTTTCGGGTCTATTAATAATATTGTGGGCTAAGTCTAGAAAAACTAGTTGAGGATAAATAATTTTTATTTAGAAGCTATCATCTTTTTCTTTATTGTATCATACATTATTGGTGTGGCAATAAAAACTGAGGAATAAGTTCCCACAAGAACACCTACTATCAAAGCAAACATAAAACCCCTTATTGATTCGCCTCCGTATATAAATATGGCTAACAGTACAATCAGTGTTGTTAATGATGTATTCAATGTTCTACTCAATGTATTATTTAATGCTTTATTTAATGTAGTATCTAAAGACCATTTAGAATATTCGTTGATGTATTCTCTTATTCTATCAAAGACAACGACTGTGTCGTTTAGAGAATACCCAATAACTGTCAAAACAGCAGCAATAAAAGCTTGATTTACCTCCATATTGAAAGGCATAAATTGGTAGGTTAGAGAAAATATTCCAAGAACTATCAAAATATCATGAAAAACAGCAGCTACTGCACCTAAGGAGTATTGCCATCTTCTAAACCTAAACAGAATATATAAAAAGACAACTATAAGAGAACCTATAACTGCTAAATATGAATTATTTTTAATATCATCAGCTATTGTAGGACCAACTTTTATTGATGACATAATTCCAACTTGCTTTTCATCGGAACCGTTGACGAAATCATCAAATGTTAGAGATGAAGGAAATTTATTGTTTAATGAATTGAAAAGTTTTTCTTGAATTTCATTATCAACTTCAATACCTTCCACATCAACTTTGTATTTAGTTGTTATCTTTAGTTGATTTTCTTCTCCAAATGTTTTTACCTCAGCGCTACCAAATTCATCTATTAAATTTTTTTGTACTTCAATTGGATTAATTGAATTTTCAAAACGAACTGTATATGATCTACCTCCAACAAAATCAACACCCTGGTTAAGTCCAATTTTTACTAAGGAAAAAATACTGAGTACTAAAAATAATGTTGAAAAAACGTATGAAAATTTTCTTAACTGAATGAAGGAAATTTTAAAATTATTGAATAAATTTTTGGTCTTAGAAGTACTGAAAGAAACTTCTTTACCACTCGATATTTTTGAATCAATTAGAATTCTTGTGATAAAAATAGCGGTAAAAAGTGACGTAGCAATACCAATAAGAAGTGTTGTTGCAAAACCCTTGATTGGTCCAGTTCCAAATATAAACAATATGAATGCAGTTAAACCAGTTGTTATATTCGCATCAAGAATTGAAGACAAAGCATTTGAAAAACCATCGGAAACTGATTTTATCTGTCCCTTACCTTTTTTAAATTCTTCTTTTATTCTTTCAAATATTAATACGTTGGCGTCGACAGATATACCAATTGTTAATACAATACCTGCTATACCTGGTAAAGTTAAAACTGCACCTAAACCTGCGAGTATACCAAAAATTAACAAAATGTTCAATACCAAGGCAATGTTTGCAAAAATTCCAGATGATCCATAATAAAAAAGCATCCATATCAAGACTAAAATTAAAGCGATCAAAAAAGAATAAATTCCTGATTCAATTGCTTCTCTTCCTAGAGAGGGCCCAACAATCTCAGATTGAATTATTTCAGCAGATGCTGGAAGTTTACCAGCACGAAGTACATTTGCAAGATCAATAGCTTCATTAAGTGTGAAATTCCCAGTTATCTCTGATCTACCACCCGAAATTGCCCCTCTTGAAACTCCAGGTGCCGAGTAAACTATGTCATCTAAAACTATCGCAATGTTACTAGATTGTTTGAACGCTTTTTCGGTCAAATTTTCCCATATCCTTGATCCCTTGGCATTCATTTGCATGTTAACAGCAGCATTTCCGACTGCATCGTATGATTGAACTGCATCAACAACTACTCCTCCACTCAGTGGAGCTAGACCTTCACGGTTGGATTTGAGGACATATAAGTCTACTACATCAGAATCTGAAAGTTTCTTTCCCCATGCAAATTTAATATACCTGAATTGAGTCGGAAGAGTTCTTCTTACCTCAGGCAAATTAAGATAATTAATTATTTTTTGTTTGTCTTTCTCCAAAAATTGTGCTAATACTGGGCCTCCTCCTTGAAAATTAAATCCGACTACTAAATCAAGAATTGGATTGATTTCCTTGGAAATAGAATCGTTATTTACAACATCAGCCAAAAGTTCGTCAATTTGAGATTCTTGAGTATCTGTTTTTGAATCTACACTAATTTTATCTTGTTTTGATTTTACAATATTATTTGCATTAACCAAAAATGAACTTAATTGATCGCTCTTTACGGTTTCCCAAAATTCTAATTGCGCGGTACTTTGCAATAAGTTTTTAATTCTAGCCACGTCTTTTGCTCCTGGTAGCTCCACTAAAATTCTTCCTGAGGATCCAAGCCTCTGGATATTTGGCTGGGTTACACCAAACTTATCTATTCTTTTTCTTAAAACTTCAAAAGCAGATATTATAGATTCATCAACTTTTCTTCTGATAATTGGTTTTACTTCATCATCAGTCATTTCAAAATTAATTTCGTCGCTTAAGGTCTTATTACCATAAATAGAAGGATCTGATAATGATTCATTATTTTTTATTTTTTCAAAGGCAATAAAAAAAGATTCTACGTAAGGTTGATCACTATTTTTTTGAAGCGAATCAGCTACATCAATAGATTTATTAAAAATATTATCTTTAGTGTTCTCTGCAAGACCTTTCAATACATCTCGAATTGATATTTGTAAAATAACATTTATTCCACCTTTTAAGTCTAATCCCTTATTTAGTTCTTTATCCTTTGCGTCATTATAGGATGTAAAACCAAAAATAGCTGTTTCACCTATAGAATCGAGGTAGGAATTGTATACATCATTCCTTAATTCTAGGTAATTTTTTTCAGATTCGGAAATGATTTGTTTTGAATATTCAGTAGCTTTATTCTCAACATTACTTGCTATAAAAGTAAAAGAAAGCTGGTATAAACTAACTAGACCAAAAAGAAAAGCAAAAATACGAACCAAAGAATTGTTTTGCATTTTATTAATTTATTGCATTGTTTAAGCCTGCAAATATAAACTTTAACAAATTCATT
Source organism: Flavobacteriaceae bacterium (assembly GCA_002721275.1). GTDB lineage: Bacteria > Bacteroidota > Bacteroidia > Flavobacteriales > Flavobacteriaceae > Marivariicella. Next base: position 16,299 of record PBJZ01000025.1, on the reverse strand, counting down.
AGCAACTCACTATTAGATTTTAAAAAAAATATTTTAAGTAAGCTTTAATTTATTAAATTTTTCAGAGATGAATTCATACTTTTCACGGCAGCTGCACTTTCTTGAAGTTTATTTTTTTCGATATTATTTAAATTGATTTCAATAATCTCCTCAACACCATTTTTACCAATAATTACAGGTACACCAATACATATATCATTTAAACCGTACTTACCATTTAACATTACAGAACATGGAATAATTTTTTTTTGATCATTCAATATACTATCAACTAAGTAGGATACAGATGCTCCTGGTGCATACCAAGCAGATGTCCCGAGAAGTCTTGTTAAAGTTGCACCTCCTACCATGGTAGCAGCTGAAACTTCCTCTAAAGTTTTAATGTCCATAAAATGTGAGATTGGTATTCCATTGTATGTTGCAAGCCTAGTTAACGGTATCATGGTTGTATCACCGTGCCCTCCGATAACCATTGCATCTATATCACTTGCTGGCTTGTTTAATTCCTTGGATAAATATGTCTTAAATCTGGAACTGTCTAATGCGCCACCCATCCCAATAATTCTATTTTCTGGAACACCTGAGGATTTAATAGCTAAATAGGTCATAGTATCCATGGGATTTGATACAATGACAAATATAGCATTAGGAGAGTATTTCAAAACACTATTTGTTACAGATTTGACAATACCAGCATTGATTCCAATTAATTCCTCTCTTGTCATACCTGGTTTTCTTGGTATACCAGATGTAATAACAATAACATCACTGTCCGATGTTAAGGAATAATCATTAGTAACGCCTAAAATTCTTGAATTAAAACCAAGTGTTGTTGAGGTTTGGGATAAATCTAGAGCTTTTCCTTCAGCTAATCCATCTTTAATATCAAGCAAAACAACTTCACTTGCTATTTTTTTGATAGCTATATATTCAGCACACGAAGATCCAACATTTCCAGCTCCTATGACAGTAACTTTCATGAATAAATAATTTTATTTTTTAAACATCAATTTTAGCATAAACAGCATTTTTTTCAATAAACTCTCTTCTAGGCGGAACCTCATCACCCATTAGCATGGTAAACACCCTATCTGCCTCACCAGGGGAATCTATGGTTACTCTTCTTAAAGTCCTGTAATCAGGATCCATAGTTGTATCCCACAACTGTTCAGCATTCATTTCACCTAATCCTTTATATCTTTGGACAGAGACTCCTTGTCCAAATTCCAAAACTAATTTATCTCTTTGATCGTCGTTCCATGCATATCTTTTTTTTGAGCCCTTTTTGACTAAATATAAAGGTGGTGTAGCAATATAGATGTATCCCAATTCTATCAATTCTTTCATATATCTGAAGAAAAAAGTTAAAATCAAAGTTGAGATATGACTTCCATCAACATCAGCATCACACATGATAACTATTTTATGATATCTTAACTTTTCAAGATTTAGAGCTTTACTGTCCTCCTCTGTACCGATCGTAACTCCCAATGCTGTGTAAATATTTCGAATTTCTTCATTTTCAAAAACCTTGTGTTGCATAGCTTTCTCAACATTCAATATTTTACCTCTTAGAGGGAGGATAGCTTGAAAATTTCTGTCTCTTCCTTGCTTTGCTGTTCCACCAGCTGAATCTCCCTCTACAAGAAAAACCTCACATAATGCAGGATCTTGTTCAGAGCAATCGGATAGTTTTCCGGGAAGACCCCCACCGCTCATAACTGACTTCCTTTGGACCATCTCCCTAGCTTTCCTGGCAGCATGCCTAGCCTGAGCTGCTAAGATTACCTTTTGAACAATAATTTTTGCATCATTAGGATGTTCTTCAAGGTAATTTTCTAACATTTCTGAGACAGCTTGAGAAACTGCAGATGAAACCTCTCTATTTCCCAATTTTGTTTTTGTTTGACCTTCAAATTGAGGTTCAGCTACCTTTACTGAAACAATTGCGGTTAAACCTTCTCTAAAATCATCTCCAGATATTTCAAATTTAAGTTTGTCTAGAAGGCCTGAAGAATCTGCATATTTTTTTAGTGTTGATGTAAGACCTCTTCGAAATCCAGATAAATGTGTGCCACCCTCATGAGTATTTATGTTATTGACATATGAGTGAAGGTTTTCAGAGTAAGAAGTATTATATATCATAGCAACTTCAACAGGAATATCATGTTTTTCACCTTCAATAGAAATAACATTTTCAACTATCGGCTCACGATGCTCATCTAAAAACTGAATAAATTCTTTAAGGCCTTCTTTGGAAAAAAATGTCTCACCAACGTATTCGCCTTTACTATCTTTCTTTCTTAAATCTTTTATTGTTAATGAAATACCTTTGTTTAAAAAAGATAACTCTCTTAATCTTTGAGATAACGTCTCGTAATTATATTCATCGGTTTGATTAAAAATTTCAGTATCAGGCTTAAAAGTTACCAGGGTTCCCCTCTTCTTGGTAGATCCAACCTCTTTTACTGGGGATAGTGGTTTTCCCCTCTCATAATCTTGTTCCCAAATCTTTCCATCTCGGTAAACGGTTGCTTTTAGTGAGGATGAAAGTGCATTTACACATGATACTCCTACACCATGTAAACCACCAGAGACCTTGTAGGAATCTTTATCGAACTTACCTCCTGCCCCAATCTTTGTCATAACGACCTCCAAGGCAGAGACTCCCTCTTTTTTGTGTATTCCAACAGGTATCCCTCTACCATTATCTTCCGTGGTTATTGAATTATCATCATTTATTGTGACAGATATGGCATCACAATGCCCTGCTAATGCTTCATCAATAGAATTATCAACAACTTCATAAACCAAATGATGAAGGCCTCTTAAACCTACATCACCTATATACATTGATGGTCTTTTTCTAACATGCTCCATACCCTCAAGGGCTTGGATACTATCAGCGGAATATTTTTGATTTTTTTTAGGCTCAGTCATAATAATAAGAGCTTTTTTATATGTAGTAATTTGTTTAAATAAATATACGAAAAAGCTAGGCCCTTATTGATCTAATCAAATAAAAGTAAATAGGAGTTATCAACAATCAATGCTAATATTATTTTAAAATTAATAGCTCTGATCATGAATTTTTGTTACGGCTCGTCCACTTGGATCATTTTGGTTTTTGAATGCCTCATCCCATTCCAAAGCGATTGGAGTACTACAAGCAATTGATGGAACTGAGGGAACACTGAGAGCTGCACTTTCACTTGGAAAATATTCATTAAAAATTTCCCTGTAATAAAACTCCTCTTTATTTTGCGGTGTTTGCTGAGGGAATCTAAAATGTGCATTTTTGATAGCACTATCGGAAATATTTTTTTCAACAGTTTTTTTTAATGTATCTATCCAACTATATCCAACTCCATCAGAAAACTGCTCTTTTTGTCTCCAAACTACAGTTTCGGGTAAATAAGACTCAAAAGCTTTTCTTAAGACCCATTTTTCCATCCTATCTGAAGTTATCATTTTATCTTTGGGGTTTAGACGCATAGCAACATCGATGAACTCCTTATCCAAAAAAGGTACTCGTCCTTCAATACCCCATGCTGCTAAAGATTTATTTGCTCGTAAACAATCATACTGATGAAGTTTATTTAATTTTCTTACAGTCTCCTCATGTAATTCCTTTGGTGATGGGGCTTTATGAAAATATAGATATCCTCCAAAAAGTTCGTCAGCACCCTCTCCAGAGAGAACCATTTTTATTCCTAATGATTTGATTGCTCTTGCCATTAAAAACATTGGTGTCGAGGCTCTTACTGTGGTTACGTCGTAAGTTTCTAGATGATAAATAACCTCTCTTATTGCATCGAGTCCCTCCTGAATAGTAAATTTTATCTCATGATGAATAGTACCTATGTGTTTAGCGACAGTTTGTGCTGCTTTCAAGTCAGGTGAACCCTCTAATCCAACAGAAAATGAATGTAATTGAGGCCACCACGCACCTTTTGTGTCATTAGATTCAATTCTCTTGGATGCAAATTTTTTCGCCAATGCAGAGGTGATTGAAGAATCTAATCCACCTGATAGTAAAACACCATATGGAACATCACTCATCAATTGTCTGTGAACTGCATCTGAAAGTGCATCATGCAAATCTTTGATCGAAGTTTTATTATCTTTTACATTTTCATAGCTAGACCAGTCTCTATCATACCATTTTACGGGTTTATCATCTTTATTTGTAAGATAATATCCCGGTGGAAAGAGTTGAATTTTCGGACACACATCCTCAAGAGATTTTAACTCAGAGGCAATGTAAAAAGTCCCATTTTTATCCCAACCCATATAAAGGGGAATTATACCCATATGATCTCTGGCAATAAGATAATTATTTGTTTTTTTATCATACAGAGCGAAGGCGAAAATTCCGTTTAGTTTGTTAATAAAGTCTAACCCCATTTTGTTGAATAAAGGAATTATAACCTCGCAATCAGACTTAGTTTTAAATGAATAATTATCAACATATTCACTTTTTAAATTTTTATGGTTATAAATCTCTCCATTAACTGCTAAAATTAACGTTTCATCATCACTGAACAAGGGTTGCTGTCCGGATGTAGGATCAACAATAGCAAGACGTTCGTGGGCAATAATTGTATTTCTGTCAGAGTATATTCCACTCCAATCAGGTCCTCTATGTCTAATCTTTTTTGACATTTTTAATATCTGAGGCCTCAATTCAGTTGAGGACGATTTTAAATCAAAAGCGCAAACAATTCCACACATATTAATATATTTAATGTAAAAATAAATATAAATTTTAATTAATTAACTAATAATAATTAAATAGTTAATAAAATTAACTTATTTTATTTATATGATTTAAAAAGTAAATTATTAAATGGAATATTCAGAAAAAAACAATAAAATTTTAACTCAAAAACGATTACTATAAACAATTTGACCAGCAATAATAGTAGCGACAACTCTGGTTGAAGGTATGTCATTTTCGCTTACTTTCATGATATCTCTGTCAAGAATAACAAAATCAGCAAACTTACCAATCTCAATACTGCCTTTCTCATTTTCCTCAAAATTAGCATGTGCAGCCCAAGCAGTCATTCCCATTAGAGCTTCATACCTAGTTAAAGAATTTTCGCTTTGGAAACCTGAAGGAGGGTATCCTGAAAGATCCTTTCTAGCAACTGCGGAATAAAAAGTATTAAAAGGATTTATTTTCTCAACAGGAAAGTCAGTTCCAAGGGCGATAGTCCCCGACCAATCTAAAAGTTTTTTATATGCATAGCCCCCCTTAAGCCTCTTTATTCCTACACGATCACCTGCCCAATACATATCACTTGTAGCATGAGTTGGCTGAATTGAGGGAATAATTTTTGAATTGAACAACTTAAAATCTTCTGCTGAAATTATTTGAGAGTGCTCAATTCTCCATCTTGGATCAGATTTATCCTTCAAATATTTATTATAAATTTTCAAAACAGCATGATTTGCTGCATCACCTATTGCATGAGTATTCATTTGAAAATTTGTCAAAGATAATTTTGAGGCTAAACTGTCAATTGCGGTGAATGAGGTTCTAAACTTACCTTTATTTTTTGGATCATCATTATACGGCTCTTTTAGTACAGCACCTCTTGAACCTAATGCACCATCAGCATAAACCTTTACAGACCTTACATTTAACTTTTCGGTTTTTATCACTCCTCTATTTAAAAAATAATTAATATCATCATTATTATTTGAGACCATAGCATATATTCTCATGTTGATTATATTTGCTCTTTGTAGGCTATCTATTAGTAAAATATCATTTTTAGATAGGCCAGCATCATCTACTGTTGTTAAACCATATTCAAAACATTTATTCTCAGCCACCATAAGCGCTTTAATTTTTTCATTTTTGTTAGGTTTTGGCAAGGAATTGATAATTAAGTTTTTAGGACTATCAATTAATATTCCAGTCAAACTACCATTTTTCTTCAAAACAGAACCTCCTGGCAAAGATGTGTTTGAATCTATTCCCGCCATATCTAATGCCTTTTGGTTTACTAAAAAAGCGTGTCCATCAACTCTCTCTAGGACAACTGGGACTTCAGGAAAAATAGAATCAAGCTCCTTTTTGTCGGGGAAATCATTTACATACCAATCATTTTGATCCCAATATCTTCCATATACAATCTCGGGAGTATTTTCATTGTAATATGAAACAACTTTCGTTAAAACTTCTTCATAACTCTTAGTTCCTCTGAGGTCTAAATGTTGACTTTCTAATCCATACTGAAGAAAATGACAATGAGAGTCAATAAGTCCAGGTATAATAGTTAAACCATGGGCGTCCACAACACTTCTTGGGTTGTATTTATCATTTAGGTCTACGCCTTCAGCACCAATATCGATAAAAATCCCATCTTTGACTACAAATGAAGTTGCTTCATCAAATGTTTCATTGGCAGTATAAATTTTGGCGTTATAAACCAATAAATCGACTTTTTCAGCGCATGAAATTAAAAAAGTTGAAATACAAATTAATATATATTTTTTCATAACCAATTCTAACCCTAGGCGCCAAATTTAAATTAAATACTTGTAGGTATGAAATTTTTATTTAAAAAGTTAAATCAAAACTATATCTTATACCCGCAATCAATAAATTGTTATTAATAGTATAATAATCCCACTGATTCATGTCCTTACCAAAATTAAACTGCATCCTTAAATAAGTTTGTAATTTATCTGCAAAACGGTAGTTTAACTCAGTTTTAATCTGAGTTAGAATGGATAAATTTCTAAGTACTGAAGGACTGTTATCTATATTTTGATTTAAAAAAACACTCCTGTATGCTGATGGCCTATCACCTAAAAGCCTGCCATTAAAATTTAAATTAAACTTTTCCTTAATCCTCATTTTTAAAATAATTGAACTCTCAAAATCAGGCAAGTTCCATGGAATCATCATTTCCTTTAGATTATAATTATAGTTAATAAATAAAAATTTAAAAGTATTTTCATCATTATAACGAAAGTTCAATTCCGAATATATACCATATTTATCAATGTCATCATAAACTAAACCAAAAGAATTTGCTAACCTATATCCATCATTTACAACGGTATTATCGTAAGGATTTCGCTTAAATAAAAAAGTATTTTTTTTACTATTGAAATGTACTCCAAAATTCAATTCAATTCGTGAGCTTAGAGAAGATTTTAATCCAAATTTCCCATCATATAAATTTTGAGTTGGCATTAAGTTTAATGTAGGTGATAAATATGGATTTAAATAAGATAGTTTGTTATAGCTATTTAAATCGGTTCCCCCTGTTAGACTCAGGTAAGTTTGAAGTTTAGATCCATTGTCTCCATATGAAATTAATATTTCGGGGTTTAAAAATACTTGCGGAATTGGTATGTTTGAAACATTTGTAATGAAATTAAGTCTTGCGCCTATTTGATACTTAAATTTATCAAGTAAATTACTGAGTTGAAAAAATATATCGAATTTTGAATAATACGAATGAATCGAATTTCTATTTTGATACCCTTGAGAAAAATTAGAGCTTATAAATTCATATTTAGGTGATACCAAAAAATTAGAATTGAATATTGAAAATAAAATATCTCCATTAATCTTTATAAATTGCTCGCTAGAGTCAAAAGAATCAAAATTTGAGTTGAAATCAAATGAAATTGTCTTAAATAATTTATTGTAGAATTTCCAATTAGATAAAAAATTAATTTCGGTTCTGTTTTGCTCAGTATTTACCCTATCCAAAAGTAAAGGGTCAGTCAATATATCGGACTCAGTATATATGCCATAATAATTATCTTTTGAGTTACGAACGTTGAAAGCATGCACAGCTTCATGCTTGTTTGATGAATATAAATGATTTAAACCAAATAAAAATAATGACTGATCACTATTGACGATGGATGATTCAATATTTCCAAAATTAGTACTAACAAAGTCTATATTTAAACTCTGAAATTTATCAAAGCGAAAACTATTACTAGAGTCAAAGTTGAATTGATTAAAATTACCAAAAGCAAAATCAACATGATTATTAAACCCAGAATTTCGAGATGAATTTCTTTGTAAGGTTAAGGGACTGGCTTTATTAGGCTTGAAAGTAGATAAAACTGGAATTTGAATTAGTTCGTATGTAATAGATGAATTAGATGATAAATCTAAAAAACTACTTGAAACCTTTGAACGAATTTTATTCTTATTAGAAACAGATGGTATGTATGACTTTACCACAGTTAATTCTTGTGTGGGGATATTTGTATTTTCATTTTGACAAAAGACATCAATATGAAAAAAAAGAAAAAAAAATAATAGATTTTTATTCATTAATTGTCTCTTTAGAGGTTATAGATGAATTTTTTTTAGATATTTTTCTGTTAACATCATCTAACATCTTTTTTGCATCGGAGGTTATTTCAGGAAATTCATTAAAATTTTTTATTAGATTTTCAAGCACATATGAAGATTGAAAATTATCTCCAAGTTTTATAAAATTTTCAGCCATAAGTAAAATACTTTTTGCACTCCACAATCCTATATTACCGTATTTTAAGGAAATATTAGCAATAACTTTATTGGACTCATCATGTTGACCATTTTTAAAAAATTTGTATGCCTTATAATAATTTGCCTCAGCCGCCAAAATAAGCTTAGGAGAATTCTCCAGGAGTTTAAATTTCTCAAAAGCGGCCACTGTATCTTTCAATAAGATCGATGATCTAGCAAAAACCTCTGTGGCGTCTAATTCAATTTTTGGGTCAATAAATTTTTGATTTAAAATTTCGGTGGCAATATTCCTTGCAAACGAAAAATCTTCTTTTGCCATGTAGATTGACATTAAATTACTATTTGAAAAATTTCTGTTTTCATCAATAAGAGTTATTTTTTTCAGCCTTAATAATAATGGCTCAGCATCTAGGCTTCTTTTTAAATTTTGGAGCGACAAAACGGCATTTACTATTGACTTTTCTGTAAATATATTAATTGGTTGATCGATTATTTCGATATATAAGCTGTATGCATTGTCCCATTTCTGATTCTGAAAATATATGTCAGCCAAATAATACTTTAGTGTGTTGGATTGACTATGATTAGGGTATCTTAACAAAAAATTCTTTATTTGTTTTTGAGCTTGTTTATAATCTTTTTCAAAAAAATATTTTTCAATTGACTCAAATGCTGAATTGGAAATTTCAGTATCAGAAAAAGAATTAATTTTTTCTTTTTTTAACCACTCTGTGAAAAGATCAACTGTGCCAGTTTCGATTGATATTTCTTTTAATGTAGTTAATGCTTGAAATGCGACTGGGTCACCTATATAATTTTTTACTGTCAGCTCCAATATTGATCTAGCTTCGATAAGTTTATCATTATTGAACAAAATCAGACCCTTATTCAAAAAACTCCTAGATGTAAACAAACTACCAGGATAATTTTTTAATAGTTTATCATATGATTCAATAGCATCCTCAAAGTTGAGTAAGTAAGTATAAGTTTTTGCGAGCTCAAATAGTGATTTTTCTATCATTAAATTGTTTTGGGCTGATGAGATTAAATCACTCAAAATATTTATTTTGGATTCGTATTTATCCAAAAATCCATATGATAATGCCTTTTGAAATAATACATAACTCAAATCTTTTTTTGATAAACTGATAACCTTATTATAATTTTCTAATGCCATCCAGTATTTTGACACTGCAAAATAACTGTCAGCTAATCTTGTATATGAATCTTCAATATAATCGAGACTTAAATCTTTTTCTTTATTTAAGTAATTTTCAAAATATTTAATTGCAAGATCATAGTCTTTAGAATTATATGCTAAGTAGCCAAGTTCATACCAATAGTTAATATCAAGATTAAGATTAAACTTTTTAGTATACTTATAATATTGATCATATGACAGCTTTGATGGTCCATACAACTTTAATTCAAATAATGCTTGGCCCTGTAGAAGATAGCTTCTTGCGGTAACAATTGGATCTCTATTTAGTTTTATAGATTTTTTTAAAAAAAACTGTGTATCAGTATATTGCTCATTTTGATACAAATTTAATGCCTTTAAATACAAAACTTTTTGAAGAATATTGTTGTCTTTAAATGTTACTTTAGATTCAAGTATTTTAATTGCTAAATCATAATTTCCTCCTCTTGTATAAGATAAAGCCAAGAGCGATTTAATATTTTGACTACTTGGATTTTTTGGAAATAAATCTAGAAACCGGATCATAACATCGACAAAAGGTTCATATGAATTTCCAATTTCAAAACCTAACTTCGCGTATTGAAGTAAAGAATCTTCTCTAACATTTTGATCGAAGTTCATTTCTGAAGCTTTTTTGAAAGCACCCAATGCCTCAATTTTTTTTTCAACTTTTAAATAACAGTCTCCTAAATGATAATATGCATTTTGTGATAATGAATTGGACTGATCAATGATTTTTGTAAACTGATTTATTGCTTCAGTATATTTTTTATTTTCATAATACACATACCCTAATTGATAAAAATCAGCATTAGTCCATTTTTTATTTTTTCCATCATATGCTATCAAAAAAGGTAAAGATTCCTTATAATTTTTTAAATTAAAGTGACTCTCGCCAATTATCTTTGATATATCTGAACTTAAAGGGTTATTTGATTTTTTTAATAATTTATTTCCTAACTCTATTGCTTTTTTAAATCTTCCAAGCTTGAAGTTCATATCAACCTGAAAATATTCTAGATCATTTTGTAAAGAAGTTTTAAAACTTAATTGACTAAATTCTCTTTGAGCATATTCATAATCTTCCATTTGATAAGCAATATGTCCCAGATAATAATGAGCATCAGATTGATATTTATTTGTATTTTTTACTTTTTCGAGATATGGTTTTGCGGCATTATATCTTTTGACATGAAAAAGAGAGTAACCCTTATTAAAATAAAACATGTCTTTTGACCAATCCGCAAGCTGGTCAATTCTAATGTTTCGATACCATTTTAATGCATAAGAATATTTCTTATTTTTAAAATAAAAATTTCCCATATCAAAAGGCAATTGACTACCTAGTGTACTTATTGGATTTCTTTCTAAATAAAATGGTAATTGTTTATCAGATCCAGCCTCGTTGTTTCTTAGTTTAGAAAGTAATAGCAAATAGTTATTTTGAGAATCTAAGTTAAATTTATCATTTTTGGACAAAGTCAAAGCTGAAATAGCGTTGGCATAAGCATCGTTTGAAAAAAAGACTTGTACTCTATCAGATGAATTGAATCGAAAATTTTGAGAAAATAATCCATTACTCGATATCAATAGGAAGAGATATAATCTGATGTTAAACATTCTCAAAATTAGCACTTTTACTATGCTTATTTATTATTAATAATTTTTATTTAAGGTATATTTTATCAACAATATATAGAAATAAACCAGTTATAAGCTACTTTTGGTTTATTATATAATCAAACTCTTTATGGTTTCACTGAATTCTGTTACAATTTCACAAAGGAATAAACAAATTCTAAATGACATAAATTTTAGGGTTAACCCAGGTGAATTTGTTTTTTTAATTGGCCGCACGGGGAGTGGGAAAAGCAGCCTAATAAAGGTTTTGTATGGTGAGATACCAATTGATGAGGGAAATGGTAATATAGTTGGATTTGATTTGAAAAATTTAAATAAAAATAAAATTCACCTTCTGAGAAGAAAAATTGGAATTGTTTTTCAAGATTTCAAACTACTTCAGGATATGACTATTTTTGAAAATATGAATTTTGTTCTCAAAGCTACAGGGTGGACTAATAAAATCAAGATTAAAGAAAGAATCAATTCAGTATTAAAATTAGCATCCATCGATACTCCTCAAGAGAAGTACCCTTTTGAATTATCCGGAGGCGAAAAACAGAGAGTTGCAATTGCAAGAGCTTTGTTAAACGATCCTAAATTGATAATTGCTGACGAGCCTACAGGAAACCTTGACCCTGAAACAAGTGAATCAATAATGGAATTATTAAAAAAATTAAATGAAAATGGGATTACAATCTTGATGGCGACTCACGATTACAATATGATTGTAAAGTTTCCTGGAAAAATATTTAAATGTGAAAAAGGTGAAATATTTGAGGTAATAACAAAAAGGTATTAGTTACCGTTTTATTTTCTCTTTCTATCTTTTTCATCTAATATAGTTTTACGCAACCTAATATATTTTGGGCTTACTTCAACATACTCATCTTCTTGGATATATTCCAAAGCTTCCTCTAATGAAAATTTAAGAGGAGGTGCTAATTTTACCTTATCATCTGACCCAGAGGCCCTTACATTTGAAAGCTTTTTAGTTTTGGTAACATTAATAACCATATCATCTCCTCGAGAATTTTCACCAATAACCTGACCAGTATAAACCTCTTCATTTGGAAAAATAAAAAATCTACCTCTTTCCTTTAGTTTATCAAGAGAATATGGAATCGCAGAACCTCTTTCCATAGATATTAAAGATCCATTAATCCTACTTGGAACCTCACCTTTGTAAGGTTGGAATTCTTTAAATCTATGATTCATTATAGCCTCTCCAGCTGTTACTGTTAGTAATTGATTTCTTAGACCTATTATACCCCTGGAAGGAATTTCAAATTCACATAACATTCTAGATCCTTTTGGATTCATGCTTTTAATTTCACCCTTTCGGTTTGTTACCATCTCTATGGCCTTTCCGGAGACATTCTCAGGTAGATCAATAGTTAATTCTTCTACAGGCTCACATTTATTACCATTTATTTCCTTAATTATAACTTGCGGTTGACCAATTTGGAGCTCATATCCCTCTCTTCTCATCGTTTCAATCAAAATTGATAAGTGAAGGACACCTCTTCCATAAACTATAAATTTATCAGCAGATTCAGTAGTTTCTAATCTCATTGCTAGATTTTTTTCTAGCTCTTTTTCTAATCTATTTTTTATATGTCTTGAAGTAACATACTTTCCATCCTTACCAAAAAAAGGAGAATCATTTATGGTAAACAACATACTCATTGTAGGTTCATCTATTTTTATTTTAGATAAAGGTTCTGGATTTTCAATATCAGCAACTGTATCACCAATTTCAAAATTTTCAAGTCCAACTATTGCGCATAAGTCACCTGGAATTACATTATCAACTTTTTTCCTTCCTAAACCATCGAAAACAAATAATTCTCTTATTTTTGATTTTTCAATTTGGCCTTCTCTTTTGACTAAACTAACATTCATGTTTGATGACAAAACACCTCGTTGTAGTCTACCAATTGCAATTCTCCCTGTAAAAGAAGAAAAATCCAAAGAAGTAATCAATAATTGAGTGGAACCCTCTAATATGTTTGGTGATGGAACATGTTCAATCACCATATCAAGAAGTGGTGAAATATTTTTACTTGGTTCCTTCCAATCAGAACCCATCCAGTTATTTTTTGCTGAACCATATACGGCAGGAAAATCCAATTGCCACTCATCTGCACCTAGTTCGTACATTAAATCAAAAACTGCCTCATGAACTTCGTCTGGACTACAGTTTTCTTTATCAACCTTATTTATTACAACAATAGGTTTTAATTTTAAATCTATAGCTTTCTGAAGAACAAATCTCGTTTGAGGCATCGGTCCTTCGAAAGCGTCAACAAGAAGTAAAACTCCGTCTGCCATGTTTAAAACTCGTTCAACTTCTCCACCAAAATCAGCATGGCCTGGAGTATCAATTATGTTAATTTTAATGTTTTTATATTCAACAGATACATTTTTTGATAAAATTGTTATTCCTCTCTCCTTTTCTAAATCATTACTATCTAATATTAAATCTCCAACTTGCTCGTTTTCTCGAAATAATGAGCAATGATGAAGTATTTTATCAACCAAAGTGGTCTTACCATGATCAACATGAGCAATAATAGCAATATTTCTGATCTGTTGCATATTTTATATAAATTTTCGCAAATATAATATATTCCATTATGCAAATAGTTAAAAGTCATGTTTGTTTAAATCATTTATTAAGGTTTATAATTATTGTACATTTGCCTAAATTTTAGTGATGATAAATAATGTTCCTAAAATAAAAAATATTGATTCTGGACAGTTTTTTCTGATAGCAGGACCATGTGCAATCGAGGGAGAAGAAATGGCATTTAAAATTGCTGAAAAAATTGTTAAAATTACCGATAAGCTCCGTATACCTTATATATTTAAAGGAAGTTTTAAAAAGGCTAATCGTAGCAGGATTGACAGTTTTACTGGTATTGGTGACGATAAAGCACTTAATATTTTATCAAAAATTAGTAGTTCATTTAATATTCCTACTTTAACTGATATTCATAGTGAAAAAGATGCCCAAAAAGCAGCAGAATACGCCGACATTCTTCAAATACCTGCTTTTCTTGTCAGACAAACAGATTTAATTATTTCAGCAGCAAAAACTGGAAAAATAATTAACTTGAAAAAGGGACAATTTATGAGTCCTGAAAGTATGAGTTTTGCAGTTCAAAAAGTCATAGATTGTGACAATAATAATGTATGGATAACGGATAGAGGTACTCAATTTGGATATTCAGATTTAGTTGTTGATTTTAGAGGTATTCCAATTATGAGAGAAATTGCACCCACAGTATTAGATGTAACTCATTCACTTCAAAAACCAAATCAAAAAAGTGGGGTGACTGGTGGAACACCTCACGCAATATCAACATTAGCTATGGCTGGAGTTGCTTCAGGAGTTGATGGACTTTTTATAGAAACACATTTTGATCCTAAAAATGCAAAAAGTGACGGAGCCAACATGCTTAATATAAATAAACTTGAATCATTACTTAATAAGTTATCTCAGATTCGCAAAGTAATTAATTAAGTTTGATCTATAAATTCAATATTAATTATCTTTGTAAGCTTTTTTGAATCAAAAAAAGGTCATTGAAATATTGGGGTCGACTGGTTTTGACAGCATGTTTAATAAATTAGTAAGCAAGTCGAGCGTTGAAATATTAGCTCGTTAATATCATGTTTCAAATTTTAAATGGCGAAAATAACTACGCTCTAGCTGCATAAATAACTGAATTATAGTAAGTTAATGCCAAGTTCTGACTAGGTTGGAAAGCTGGATGTCTCATAATAGCCCTTGTTGACGGCGATTAATTTAGAGGCACCATAAATGTCAACATCGAAAAGCGAACGCATTTTTCGTTTTTTTCAATTGCAATATGCTAAGCTTGTTGTAGATTGTTTTTGTTTAGCAATAAGTCTAAAACTTAACGAAAACTAAGCTTGTAGAACGCTTTTTTATAGCGTGTTTGGACGAGGGTTCGAATCCCTCCGACTCCACAATAAAATTCCCTAATATATTTAATATCAATATGTTAGGGTTTTTTAATATACATATTTGTACGATTATTGTACGGTCAGTGATCTAAAAGTCTAAAAAATCTGCTCCAAGAGCTTAAAGAATTACCCCCACTAGGTCTAAATAAATCCACTTTCCTTTATGGGAGTGCTATGCTATATGGGTATATTATCTAACACCTTAACTTACTGAAGATTGTTTTTAGTTACATTTATTTTCCACCAGCTTTTTTCATTCCTGCTTTAAAGCCACGATGGTAACCGTGTTTATATTCAGTTTTCATCAGTTTTGCCATTGGACAGATTGGAGTAATAGGGCATAATGCCCATTCACCCTTTACATCTTTATATCCTTCACAATAACCCTCTTCCCAACCATCACAATAAGGGGTTGCAGTTACTTCAGCTGATTCAATATTAACAACTTTAGTTATTGTATCATCATTTAATTCCTGTGCAAAACAAGTAAATGGAACAAACAGTAAAACAAGAAGTAACTTTTTTATAGTCTTAAATATAATCAAATTAAAAATATTTATTTTAGCTATATGTGTGACCTAAATGGACCTTTTAAACTTTGTACTTGCTCTGGTAGGATTGATAAGAAAAAAACCTCACTTATAAGTTAAGATTAAATGGTGGAGCCAAAGGGAGTAAAATCGAACTATTTTGGGAAGGATTTGGGCTTATAATTACATTAAATAAAATTTCTTAAAATGCGGAGACTCCAGTTATATCTCTCCCAGTTATTAATGTGTGAATCTCATCAGTACCTTGATAAGTTATCAGAGTCTCTAAGTTCATTAGATGTCTCATCACAGGGTATTCTGCTGTGATTCCCATTCCACCTAATATTTGTCTTGAGTATCTTGCAATATTGTAAGCCACATCAACGTTATTTCTTTTAGCCATAGAAATCTGTTCGAAAGTGGCTAAGCCATCATCCATTAGCTTGCCTAGT
>PBJZ01000024.1 GCA_002721275.1 Flavobacteriaceae bacterium | reverse complement strand
TCTGTAATAATCAAAATATTCATCGTCTGTTTCTAAAACCCTAAAATAAGTATAATATTCAGAAAATTCTTGTGACGGGTTATAATCCTTACCAAAAAGGACTCTGTCTTTGTAATTAATTAAAAATTCTCTTGCTCTATTTGGTTGTCTACCCAGTTCAGCAAGTACAGCTCCCAATTCAGTCATTACATTTGGATATTTATCTAAATGTTCAGATAAAGCATCCAAATCGTTACCCATCCATCCCAAATGAGCATTTATAAATATTGTTTCAGGATTATCTCTAAAGATATCATGTTGTTCATAAATAACTTCTTTGAATGTTGGATATTTTATTGAATCACCCATGTACCTGCTGGGTTTTTGTCTAAGCTCTAACCACCTTTCATTGTATTTGTCTTTATTAAACCAAAAGGGCTCTGGTTCTCCAGAATGAATTAGAATAGGTATTTTTAATTTACCGCACAACTCCCAAATAGGTTTTAATCTTGGATCATTTATTTTAATTCTGTTTCCTCTTGAGTCTTTGTCAGTGAGACCCAATGATTTGTATATCTTTAGACCCATAACTCCTTGATTATAAGCATTATTTATTATTTTTAGAGTATTAGATTGAAAATCTTTTTCATCAATTTTTTCAAAATCAAGATTAAGAAATAAACCAAATCGGGTAGGAGCATTCTTTTTAACATTTTCAAGTGATTTTTTTAAATATAAACCCCGAAAACCACTAAGATTGATCATAAAAGCCATATTTAAGCTATCCATTTCAGAAACCAATTCAGATAAGTCAGAAATAACAGTTGGAAATGGATGTCCATGAACATCAATGAAAGGATATTTAGATTTTTTTAGAAGAGTTTCCTTAACTTTTAAAGTAGATATAGGTGAATACTCCTCAATATCCATAATGTTATTCTTTCTTTGAATATAATCTACAGAGAGATATGTAATCAGAAAAATTCCAATTATAAATAAAATTGACTTTAAAAAATTTTTAAGACTAAAAAACAAAATCTACGTAAATTATTTAAGGGGTATAACCACCATTGTTGAATCCCACCTAATTCTAATTGCTATTCCAAGATTATCTTCAATGAAATCAATTGTTAGCTGTTCCAATATATCCGTCATTTGAGTAGATGGAAGGTTAACTGACATAATATCTTTACTATAGTCAGGTTCAGAGTAACCAAAAGATCCAGGCTCGCTATTCAAAGAAATTTTCCAAGTATTCTTATAAGGAACAGCATACATTCTGTATTTACCTTTGTCAAGAATTCTACCAGCAAATGATATTTTTTTGTTTGTTTCAAATGTTGTTGCAAAATTTGCTCCAAGTCTCCAATACTTATTAAATGTAACAAGTGCACCATTGGTAGAATCACCAAAAATCAACCTATCCTTTTTGTATGGACGACTATAATCTACTGACATTCTTAGTTCATCCTTAGAAAATTCTGAAAAACCTCTAGGAGATGCAGGATTTATATATAATATGTAAACTAATACTGATATACATATTAAAGCTATTGTACCAATTATTTTTAATATTTTAGAAATTGTCATAAGTTTTTATTTACAAATTTAAATAATATTAGCTAGGGGATTATAAAATTAAAAGCATAAATCCTATTTTACATAATATAAATTATAGTGAAATTGTAATTATGGTGTCTATATCATCAATTTTATCCTTATTTAGATTAATGGTTAGTATCTCATTAATGTGATTGTAGTCTACATCTATGTTTGAATTAAAATATTTAATTGACTTAATAGAGCTGTTTTTTATTCCATTGAATTCATAATTAGTTTGTTTAGAGTTTAAGAAATGTATATAAACTTTATTCTTCCTTTGTGTTGATACATAATTTATATTTGGCTTTAAGGGGCCTTGTCTAGTTTCATATATGGTTTCTCCATGTAATTTTAACCAATTTCCTATTTCCATTAATGATTTTACATGAGTGGGTTGAATTTTTCCATTAGGCATTGGACCAACATTAAGTAATAAATTACTACCGTAACCTGCGGCTTTAATTAAATAATGGATTAATTCTTTGCTGCTCTTGTGTTTTCTATCTCTTAAATTAAAACCCCACGATCCATTTATGGTTTCACAAATTTCTTTTGGTAAATCACCTATATCCTCCTCAGAACTTCCCCATCCTGTCGTATTTTGTCCAGGTAAATCTCTTTCAAACATCTGAAAATCTTCACCTGGTATAGGCGCTAAATGATGATTGTTACCAATTAAACAGGCTGGTTGGATAGAATGAATCAATTTGTAGATCTCTTCATAGTGCCAGTCTACCAAATCTTTACCATATTTTTTTGTTACCGGATCCCATTCTTTTTGATCCCAATGCCCATCAAACCATATACCTCCAATTGGTCCATAATTTGTAAGTAATTCTTTTAATTGTGCTTTCATGAATGAAATGTAATTACTCCAATCACCCTCTCCTCTTCCATCAATTTCATTTCCTGTTCTTCCGCGAGGAAAGTAATCATCATTATGCCAATCTAATGTTGAATAGTAGAAAAAAATCTTAATTCCTTGCTTGTGACATTCATCTGCCAACATTTTTATAACATCTTTTCCATATGGAGTTGAATCAACTATGTTGTATTGATTTTGATAGGTCTTGAACATTGAAAATCCGTCATGATGTCGGCTTGTAATGGTAATATATTTCATACCAGCATCTTTAACCATTTTGATCCAATCTTTAGGATTAAAATCTTTCGGATTAAAAAAACTAGGTAATTTCTCATATTCATCAATTGATAGCTTTTGTTGATTCATCACCCACTCTCCATCACCTAAAACACTGTAGACACCCCAATGAACAAATAATCCAAATCTAGAGTCCTCGAACCATTTTCTAGCAGTTAAATTATCTTGAGTTGGTTGATAATTAATTTGTGAATATGATAAAAAAGAAATTAAAAAAGTACAAAGTAACTGTTTCATTATCAATCTATATATTCCTCAGGTATTAGTTCTTTTTCAGGATATTCACCCAAATCATTAGTTTCTATGATCCAATTGTCTAAATCACTACTTAATTTATTTAGAATTTCAGTGTGCCTTTCTGAATCAGCCAAATTATTTATTTCGTAAGGGTCCTTGTTCAAATCATATAGTTCCTCATCAGGTTTTGGTGAGTCTAACCAAAATGACTGAATTTTATTCAATTTCCCATTTTTATGCAATTCAACAAGTTCTCTCATCATTGGAATTTGCATACGATATAAGTTATTTAAAGCGTGGGGTTTACTAGTATCGTAATTTCTAACATATCTATAGTTTCCATCACTTACCGCTCTTAATCTATCAAAAACTTCATCAAAACGATCAGTTGCAAAATAAATTAATTTATTTTCTTCAGCTTTTTGGTCACCTAAAAAGGCTTTTCCTTGAATATAATCAGGGATATTTACTCCAACTATTGATAAAATAGTTGGGGCTAAGTCTATAAAACTTAATAACTGATCCGGGTTATAGCTTATCGTAACTCCCTTTGGGGGTTTGATTATAAAAGGAACTTTCGTTCCAGTATTATAAATTGCTCTTTTATATCTAGGAAAAGGACCACCATGATCTGAATAAAAAAATATGTATGTGTTGTCATATTCTCCTGCATCCTTAAGTTCTTTGATAATTTTTGCAGTTGTACTATCAGCCCGAATTAAATTACTGAAATTAACAGCCAAATCATGTCTCACAGTTTCAGTATCTGGAAAATACGGAGGTGTTTTTATTTTAGATTTGTCGACTAAAATATTATTATTAGTTTGCCTCCATATACCAGATTCGTGCATATGACCATTATTAAATACAGCAAAAAAAGGAGAGCTATCCCCCCTATTCTTCCAATGAGCATTTTGACTTGATTCATCCCAAGCAGTTTCGGGTATCTTAAAATTATAATCCTCTTTCGCATTATTTGTACAGTAATATCCGGCATCTCTTAAATATTCAGTAAATGGTCTAATATAATCTGGAAAATTTGGTGAATAGTTTGGAATCCCAATCGAGGGCTCATTTTCAGGATTATATGCGTTGTAAGTCCTCATATTGTGCGTACCTAATGTTGTTGGATACATTCCAGTAATAATTGCACTTCTAGCAGGAGCACAAACTGGTGCAGGTGAATGCATGTTATTAAAAACAATACCATCATCTGCAAGAGATTGAATAGCTGGAAGATTTATTGGTAAACTTTCATATTGAGGAAAAAATTCACGAGATTGATCTTCATAGACAATCCAAACTATATTATGTTTTTTTGAAATAACCCTGGAGCTATTGCAAGAAAATACAAGAAAAATAAATAGAATTGAAATCGAGTGTCTGATCAATAAATACATAGCTAATAAGATTTTTTTAAAAATAAAAAAATTATTTATAAGATGAGGCCATTATTAATGCATTGTAAAGATTAATTACGCTCCCCGATACAGATAAATCAGAAGAACTTATTTTATTTTCTTTTCCAGATACTTCAAGCGAGTCAAACATTTTTACACCTGATTTAATAATTATATTTTTTATATCTTTTGCTGAAAGCTTGGGATAAAAAGATCTTAAAACCGCCGCTACACCAGTAACGTTTGGAGCAGCCATAGAGGTACCATTCAAATATTTAAATTTTCCTTTATTTTGTTTCAAAGAATCCTTATCGGGAACGGATGAGTAAATCTGATATCCAGGGGCAAATACATCAACATTCTTTGATCCATAGTTAGAAAAATATGCCATTTGATCTTTATTGAAATTGTAGGTTGAAGCTCCAACAGTTAGCATATTATCAACCTGTTCAATTCCCATATATTCATCAGTTGGGAAAGATTTATTTGAATCAAGATCAATATTTTTGGTATCATTACCTGCAGCGTTAATAATTAGCACATCATTTTTAGCTGCATATTTTAATGATGACAATACCCAATCCGAGTTAGGAGAAAATGACTTACCAAAACTAAAATTAATTATTGATGCTCCATTGTCAACAGCATATTTAATAGCCAGCGCTATATCTTTATCATATTCATCCCCGTCAGGGACAGCTCTGATTGGCATGATAGACATATTATCGTAAACACTTAAAACTATTCCACTGACATGTGTACCATGAACTGCATCATCTAAGCTTGGTCCAGTCACATTTGCATTGCCATAATTTATATCATACAGATTATCTGGATCATCACCTACCTCTAATCTACCATTGAAATCAATATTAAAATGATAATCTAATCTATTCTGGCTGTTTTTAAGATCATATTTGAGTAGGTCGATACTCCAATTATATTCATCAGCTAACTGTTTAAACTGTACGGCTTTAAACTCTCTAAAAGACTTTGGATTTAATTTTTTAATATCCTCAATTTGGTAGTCTTTTTTTCCCGTCATTAAGGAGAGTATACTATCAGATTCTTTAAATTCATCTATTATAGACTTTATCTGTTTTATATTTCGTTCAGTGTTTTGCATATCTTTTTCCATTTCTTGAATGTAAATTTTATACAATGAATCTGAGGAAGATGTTTTTTTAATTAATCTTATATACTCCATATTTTCCTTACTTGAATTTCCTAAAAAATTCCAACCGTTGAGATCATCTACACGTCCATTTTTGTCGTCATCGATATTATTTGAGGGTATTTCATCATTGTTTGTCCAAATTGAAGAGTTTAAAAAAGGATGATTTACATCAACACCTGAATCGATAATTCCAACAATTACATTTTTTCCTTTTTTATCCTTTATTAATTCTTTACGTGCTTTAAATACGCTCATTCCAGGAACACTATCTTCTTTGATATCTAGAAGGTACCATTCTTTTTTATTAAATTTCGAAATATCAAAATCAATACTAACCGATCCATCTGTTTCTATTGGTTCACCAACAAATTTTATTGTTGAGCAATGGGTTTGAATTAACGTAATCAAAAATAGAATTGATTTATATAAAATATTATAACTGAATGATTTTTTGTTACTCATATAATTAGTGATTTTGAAAAATTAAGTAGTTTTTTCTTTTGTTCAATTGTATGATTTATTGGTAGTTGAGCTATACCTATTAATCTACGAATAATTTCTATACCTATATATTTATAGTACAAAGCTTTATTATGTTCTTTATTGATAAAATTATTTTCAATATGATCTAAAACTGAGGTATCTGAGTTAATTAATATTAAATGGGCAGTAAATATTGCAAAATCAAATTCCGAATCCCCAAGAAAACTAAACTCAGGATCAATTACATAAATTTGATTTTTATATTTCATCCAACTCCCTGGATAAAAATCTCCATGCAACAATGTTTTACCTGTTCTCAAATACCTATCACCTATTGATAAAGCTTTAATCTTAAGTCTTTCGTCATCTATAAAATCATCAGCTAATTCCTTTAATCCATACTGAATTGAGTTCAAATCAAACCCGTTATCCCTATTGAAAGGTAGGACAAACATGTGTTGATGATTCAATTCTTTTAATTTGTGGTTTGAGGGGTAATCAAAAACAACTTTGCATGAATGTATATTATTTAAAATTTCAAACAGAATTTCAATTGTCTTAATATCAATATTCTTTGAAGTATATATATTTAAAAAATCTGATTTTCCAACATCCTCTAAAATCATAAAAAAATCATTTTTTTGATAACTAATTATATTTGGAATATTATTTTTAAATCCATTATTTATCATTGTTTTATAAAATAAATATTCTGTATTGATTCTTTCAATTGGTGCTTTTATTGAAGGAAATTTTTCTGCATAGGATCTTGATTGTTTCAAGATAAATGATCTTCTGTTTGTTTTTATTCTCAAGACTAAGTTCATATTACCCTCACCAGCTTTTGTAATCTCTACTATCTTTTCTCCTTTATGTAAAACTTTATGGGGATCGAGAAAATCCTCAAGAACTTCATTCGAAATGTTAGAATTTAATTTATTCATTACTTAAATTATTAGTGTAACGCTCGATCTTTTTCCAATATCTTTGCTTAATAGTCTCCGGATCTATTTTAGTATATATATTAATTTTTCTTTTGGTATATCCATCTGGTGTATCAAAGGTTTCTTTAGTTGAAATATCCTGATTGGCAATTGCCTCGACTAATGCAACATCCCACATAACCCAAAAATTGTTTTCTTTATCATCATTGGTCCACCAGCGGTTAAATGAAATCCATCTGTCAATTAAGTAAAGACCTAAATTATCAAGTTTGGCTAATTTTGAAAAGACATCTACTTTATTGAAAACCAAATTTTTTGATGTTGAAGCACTCATTACCGTTAAATCCAGATCTGGATTGTTTAAAAGGAAATTTACAGCGATAGGATCATTTCTTGTATTAAACTCATTTAGATTGTAGGAATTGATAATTGGATTATGCCAAAAGCCAAGATAATAAACTTTTATTTTATCTAATATCGAAGGGTCAGTTATGATTGCTGAAGCAATATTTGTGCATGAACCTAATACAATAATATTTAAAGGATTATTTTTTGAAGTGAGTTTTGCTTTTTTAACAATAAAATTTGATGCATCTGAGCTAGTTATTGAGTCCAAATTAGAGATTGGATCAATTTGTCCCATCAGCGATGGAATTGACTCATAACCAATTAATGATATAATACTGTCATTAATTATTTTACTTTCCAGAGGCGTGTTGTTTGTTGCGTATGGAGAAGTATTAAACTGAGAAGTAGTTAAACCAACCACATCAAATTTTGGTTCTGTTAGGGCTCCAAGAATAGCAAAAAGATCATCAACTTCGTTTGCTGTGTCAGCATCAATTATTACCTTGACTTTTTGAGCCTTAGAAATTTGAATAAAAAGAAAAAAAAATATTATTCTTAAGTATAACATGGTTTTTAACTAGATTATCGAAACACCATTTAAATCTGTAGTAAGAATCTCTGACATATAATTGAAGAAAGGTCTAATTGTAATAAAATTATTACTTATTTGAGTATGGAGACCATCAGAAAATAAATCCTTTGATTTTAATTCCTTTATGAAAATATACTGCTTCATTTGAATTAGATCAATATTTTTTTCATTCCTGGAAAATCCTCTGGGAGCACTTTTAAGTCTGTCCCCTCTGATGTCTCCCCAAACACTATTAATAGATTTTGATTTAATAATTGTCTTGAATTCGTCAGCATCAACAACAAACTCTTGTCTTAATCTATTTAAATCTTCTTTGTTCGGATTCCAAAATCCAGCTGCAATAAAAGATTTGTCGGGGTCTAAATGAAAATAATATCCACCCCTTAAGTCTGGTTTCTTTCTTTTAAATGATATACCAAAATTTGTTTTATATGGTGTTTTATTTTTAGAAAATCTGACATCTCTGTAGATTCTGAAAACTTTATGACTCTCAATTATATCATGTTTGTTTAGCTCATTGGATAATTGTAATCCAAAGGATTTTATCTTTAAATCAACTTCTTTATAAATCTTTTTATTTGCATTAAACCAATCCCTATTATTGTTGGATTTAAGTTCGTTGAGAAAAGAAAAAATTGAAGGCTCTAAAATTATCATAAAATAAAAAACCCTCAAGAGTAATATTCATGAGGGTTAAATAGATTTTTGATTACTGATTTCCAAGAATAATTGGCATTCCGGTTTTACCACTACCAATCACAATTACCTTAGAATTATTTGATTCAGATAACTTGATTGTGGCCTCAATACCCTTTTCTTGAAGAATTTTATCTGTCAATGATGCACTTAAAATCCTGTTGGCTTTAGCCTTTCCTTCAGCATCAATTCTCTGTCTTTCCGCCTCTTGAATTGATTTAGCAATTCTAAATTCATATTCCAGTGCTTCTTGTTCTTGTCTAAGTTTTCTCTCGATTGCCTCTTTTATTGCCTGTGGAAGCGTTACATCTCTTACCAATACCGCATTTAATTGAATATATTGGTCTTCAACAACTTTCTTTGTTTCTTCAAAGATCTCTTGTTGAATTGCGTCTCTTTTTGTTGAATAAAGTTGCTCGGGAGTATATCTTCCAACTACCGATCTAGCAACAGCTCTTATTTGAGGGATCAAAACAATATTTACATAATTTTCTCCTTTTGTTTTGTGCAAAAGTCCAAGTTTAGCTATATCTGGTTGATATAGTACGGAGACATCTAATGAAATTTCGAGACCATTGGAAGAAAGAACTTGCATATTTCCTTCAAAAAACTCTTGTTGTTTTACATTATATAGATAAACTTTATTCCATGGAGCAATAATTTTAAAACCCTCACCCAATGGTGGTTCGTCTGTAACTACTCCTCCACCAAAAGTTTTAAAAAGAACCCCAGCTTCACCATAACCAATATTGATGGATGATCTGGATATAAGGATTAAAATTAAAAACCCTAAGGCTAGGATAGGTAATCCAATTTTTGGTAAACGTTGCATAATTATTTTTTTAGTTAGTATATTATTTTTTTAAGTTAACATTCCTCCATCTACATTCAAAACTTGACCAGTAATGTAAGAAGATAGATCTGAAGCTAGAAAAACACAAAGGTTAGCTACATCTTCTGGGGTGCCTCCTCTTTTCAAAGGTATGGCATTCCTCCATTTTTCCACAACATCTTCTGATAATTTTTCAGTCATTTCGGTTTCTATAAAGCCAGGTGCAATAACATTACTTCTAATATTTCTGGATCCTAGCTCAAGAGCAACTGATTTTGAAAAACCAATTATCCCTGCTTTTGAAGCCGCATAATTTGACTGACCTGCATTCCCCTTAACGCCTACAACTGAACTGATATGGATCAAAGAACCTTTTCTTTGCTTTAAAAATGTTTTTTGAACAGCTTTTGTCATGTTAAAAACGGATTTTAAGTTGATATTAATTACATCATCAAAATCTTTTTCAGTTAATCTCATTAATAGGTTGTCTTTAGTAATTCCTGCATTATTGATTAAAATATCAATTCCTGAAAAATCACTAATCACAGAACTGATTAATTCTTCAGCATCTAAAAAGATAGAGGCGTCGCTTTGGTATCCTTTCGCTTTTATGTTGTATGATTCTAATTCCTTTTCTAAACTGTTCGCTTGATCTATAGATTTTGAGTAGGTAAAAGCAATATTACATCCATGTTTTGCAAATTCAATTGCTATTCCCTTTCCAATACCTCTGGTGGCACCAGTTATAATTGCATTTTTATTTTTAAGTAGCTTCATAATTTAAAACTTCAAATACTTTTTTTCCAATATTTGCTGGTGAGTCAACAACATGTATACCGCACTGTTTCATAATTCTTTTTTTGGCTTCTGCAGTATCCTCAGAACCACCAACAATTGCTCCTGCATGACCCATGGTTCGTCCCTTTGGAGCTGTTTCTCCTGCTATAAAACCAACAACTGGCTTTGAATTTCCATTAGATTTTAACCATCTTGCCGCATCAGCTTCTAATTGCCCACCAATTTCACCTATCATGACAATACAATCAGTTTCGGCATCATTAATAAATAATTCAATAGCATCTCTTGTGGTAGTTCCAATTATTGGGTCGCCGCCAATTCCAATAGCTGTAGATACTCCAAGTCCTGCTCTTACAACTTGATCAGCAGCTTCGTAGGTAAGGGTTCCAGACTTTGAAATAATACCAACAGATCCTTTTTTAAAAACAAAACCTGGCATAATACCAACTTTAGCTTCGTCCGGTGTAATAACTCCAGGACAATTTGGACCAATTAATATTGCTCTTTTCTTTTTAACATATGGAATTACTTTAGTCATGTCAGCTATCGGAATCCCCTCGGTAATAGCTATAATTACCTTTATACCAGAATCAGCAGATTCCATGATTGCATCGGCTGCAAAAGGAGGTGGAACGAATATTACAGAGGTATCAGCGTCTGTCTTATGTATAGCTTCACTCACTGAATCAAATACAGGTTTATCAAGATGTATCTGTCCACCCTTTCCAGGCGTAACTCCTCCAACTACATTTGTACCGTATTCAATCATTTGAGTTGAATGAAAAGTGCCTTCAGCTCCAGTGAAACCTTGAATAATAATTTTTGATTTTTTATTTACTAATACACTCATTATAACTATTCTTTAATTCTCTCTATATAAATTCCTTTTTCTGTATCGATTTTCACTTTATCCCCTTCATTAATGAATAACGGAACATTAATTTTAGCACCTGTTTCAGTTGTAGCTGGTTTAGTAGCATTTGTTGCAGTATTTCCCTTAACTCCGGGCTCAGTATGTGTTATTTCGAGAATAACACTTGAGGGCATGTCAACTGACAAGGGCATCCCATCTTCAGAATTAATTGAAATACTAACAATTTCTCCATCCTTTAAAAGTTCGGACGAATCAATAATATTTGAATTTATACTAATCTGTTCATAATTATCAGAATTCATGAAATGATATTGATCTGATTCTTTATATAAAAATTGATATTTGTTTGTTTCTACTCGAATTGTATCAATTTTGTGACCAGCGGAAAAAGTGTTATCTACAACCTTTCCAGATGAAATACTTTTTAATTTTGTTCTGACAAAAGCCGGGCCTTTTCCTGGTTTGACATGAAGAAATTCAATAATTTTGTAGATATCATTATTATATCTTATGCACAAACCCTTCCTAATGTCAGATGTATTTGCCATTAACTAATTTTTCTGAAAATAACCCTTCATAATCCCCCTTTGAGAATTTTGAATAAAATTTAATATCTCGTCTCTTTCTGGTGTTGCAATCATTTCGGCTTCAATAATTTCCGTTGCTTGGGTATTATTATATTTTTTTTGGAATAAAAGTCTGTATATGGTTTGAATTTCGGTAATTTTTTTTGCTGAAAATCCTCTTCTCCTTAACCCAACAGAATTAATTCCAACATAAGAAAGAGGTTCCCTAGCTGCTTTGACAAAAGGAGGAACATCTTTTCTTACCAATGATCCACCGGCAACAAACGCATGGTCTCCAATCGTACAAAATTGGTGAACCGCAACAAATCCTGCCAAGATAACATGTTCACCAACAGTTATATGACCTGCAAGTGTACTATTGTTTGAAAAAATACAATTATCACCAACAACACAGTCGTGAGCTATATGAGAGTATGCCATTATCAAGCAATTTTTTCCAATTTTTGTTTTCATTCTATCTTTTGTGCCCCTGTTTATTGTTACTGACTCTCTAACAGTTGTGTTATCTCCTATGACAGCAGTTGTATCCTCTCCATTGAATTTTAAATCTTGAGGAACTGCAGAAATTACTGAACCTGGAAAAATATTACAATTCTTTCCAATTCTTGCACCTTCCATCACAGTAACATTAGATCCTATCCACGTTCCATCACCAATAACAACGTTATTACTAATTGTTGTAAATGGTTCAATTACTACATTTTTTGCAATTTTTGCACCTGGATGCACATACGCAAGTGGTTGATTCATCTTTCTTTTCTTTTGATTTGTGCCATTAATTCTCCCTGTGTAGTAATATTATCATTTACATATATATAACCTTTCATATGACATATCCCGCGCCTTATTGGGGATATTAGGTCTAGTT
Source organism: Flavobacteriaceae bacterium (assembly GCA_002721275.1). GTDB lineage: Bacteria > Bacteroidota > Bacteroidia > Flavobacteriales > Flavobacteriaceae > Marivariicella. Next base: position 10,042 of record PBJZ01000024.1, on the reverse strand, counting down.
TAAATAACATAGTGTCACCTGGTAGAACAGGAATTTTGAATTTAATTTTGTCCATCTTCATAAACAATGTGATGTAATTTTCTGGATCAGGCACAGTATTTAATAACAGTACTCCTCCAGCTTGAGCCATTGCTTCGATTTGAAGAACACCAGGCATGACTGGAACTCCAGGAAAATGTCCTTCAAAAAAAGGTTCATTCATCGTTACATTTTTTAGTGCGATAACGTGATTTTCAGATAACTCAAAAATTTTGTCAACCAATAAAAAAGGGGGTCTGTGTGGTAGTATTTTCATTATTGCAACAGTATCCAGAAGAGGCTTTCTTTTAATATCAATTGTTGGAATGTTTGATCTTTTTTCTAATTTAATTATCTCTTGTAGTTTTTTTCCAAAAGAAGTGTTTGTTTTGTGACCGGGTTTGTTTGCGATCACTTTTCCCTTGATTCTAGTCCCCACTAGAGCAAGATCACCAATAACATCAAGTAATTTATGTCTGGCAGCTTCATTAGAGTAATGGAGTGTTAAATTATCCAGAATACCGTTAGGCTTAACACTTAATTTGTCTTTTTTAAAGGCTTTTTTCAATTTATCCATTGATAATTTTGATGGAGGTGTGTCAACATAGACGATAGCATTATTTAAATCTCCACCTTTGATCAGTCCATTATCCAAAAGACCTTCTAATTCGTGAAGAAAACTAAATGTTCTGGCTGATGAAATTTCTTCTTTAAAATTACTAAGTTTAGAGAGTGATGCATTTTGTGTTCCTAATATTTTTGTACCAAAATCGACCATTGTTGTTACTTGGTATTCATCAGAAGGAATTAGTGTGATTTCGCTACCTGTCGAGTCATCACGATAACTAATTAGTTCGTTAACAACAAATTCCTCACGAAGAGAACCTTGTTCTTTTATACCAGCTAATTCAAGTGCCTCAACAAAAAATTTAGATGAACCGTCCATTATAGGTGGTTCAGGTCCATTAATTTGTATAAAACAATTATCGATATCTAAACCAACAAGAGCTGCTAAAACGTGTTCTGAGGTTTGAATTTTTATTCCATCCTTCTCAATATTTGTTCCTCTTTCGGTAGTGACTACATAATTAACATCAGCTCCAATTTCATTTTTCCCCTCTATATCGTTTCTAATAAAAACAAAACCTGTATCAACAGGCGCTGGTAAAAAAGAAAGTTTGACTTCAGAACCAGTGTGAAGACCAACACCCTCCAGGTCGACAGGTTTAGCGATTGTTTTCTGCGGAACTGTTTTTAAAATCATTTTAGATTGTTCAGTGTTATCAACAAATCACTTTAATAGAAAAAACTAATTGACAAGTAATTTATTGTGTGGCAAATATAATAACACCAAAATTAATAAAATTATAAAGAAACCTTTTTTAATCTCAAATAATAATTTAAAAATACTTAGATTAAAAAATTACAATAATAATGTAATTTAGTTAATGAATTTTAAAAAATCTTAAATGCCCCCAACAAGAATACTGTGGGTTGATGATGAAATTAATCATTTAAAACCACATATACTTTTTCTGCAAAACAAAGGCTTCATTGTTTCTACTTGCACAAACGGTCTGGATGCAGTTGAATATGTCGAAAAAAATAAAATTGATATAGTACTTCTAGATGAAAATATGCCAGGACTAAATGGAATTGAAACAATTGATAAAATAAAGGGGCATGATTCAAAGATTCCAATAGTTATGGTTACCAAGAATGAGGAAGAAAAAATCATGGAAGATGCAATAGGAAGAAAAATTACCGATTATTTGATAAAACCTGTGAATCCAAATCAAATATTACTTTCTCTAAAAAAAATTCTTAAAACCAAAAATCTTATTGAAGAAAAAATTATAGAATCCTATCAGAAAGAATACATAAAAATTTCCAATTCAATTCAGGATATTAAATCAAATGAAGATTGGATTTCATTTTATAAAAAAATGGTATTCTGGGAAATAGAGCTCGAAAGTATTGAGGATCAAACAATGCTTGAAATATTTAAAACCCAAATGAAGGAAGCTAACTCATTTTTCTCAAAATTTATTGAAAAAAATTACTCTAGTTGGATAAAAAGTAATAAGTCTAATACGCCAGTTTTATCAAATACACTTTTCAAAAAAAAAATTATTCCTTTTTTAAGTAATACATCATCAACTCTATTAATTGTAATAGATAATCTGAGGCTTGATCAATGGAAAACTATAAGTCCAATTGTCGAGGATTATTATAGTATTGATAAAGATGAATGTTACTTTAGTATACTGCCAACCTCTACTCAATATTCAAGAAATTCAATTTTCTCAGGAATGACAGCTAATCAAATGAGTATGAATCATCCTGAATGGTGGAAAAATGATGACGAGGAGGGTGGAAAAAATTTACATGAAAATGATTTTTTAAAATTTCAATTAAATAATTTGAATAATAATCTAAGCTTCAATTATAATAAAATCACATCCCTTTCTCATGCTAAAAAATACATTCAAAACTTACACAATATTAAATCTAATTCATTAAACGTTTTAGTATATAATTTTGTAGACATGATTTCACATTCTAAGATGGAAATGGAGATAATAAAAGAACTTGCATCGGATAATAAAGCCTACAGATCACTTACACAGTCGTGGTTTAAAAACTCTCCTTTGATGAATATAATAAAAATGGCTAGAGACTTAGATTTCAGATTAATAATTACTACTGATCATGGAACTATTAATGTTCAAACGCCAATTGAAATTAGAGGTAAAAAAAGCATAAACTCCAACCTAAGATACAAGTCTGGTAAAAGTATGACATACAACAAAAAAGAATTAGTGGAAATAAAAAATCCAAATGATTTTGAGCTTCCTAAAAACTCGATAGAAAGTTCAGTTATATTTTGTAAAAATGATAATTATTTTATCTATCAAAATAATTTTAACCATTATGCAAATCATTACAAAAATTCATTTCAACATGGTGGCATATCAATGGAAGAAATGATCATTCCATTTGTTACCTTTCTTCCAAAATAATATAACAAAAATGGAACTTATATATTCATTGAATGAAATAGACTCTATTTCCCAGAAGATATCTAACAAACTAGAAAATAAGGTAGTTACCTTCAAGGGGCCAATGGGATCGGGTAAAACTACTATGATTAAATCAATTTGTAGACAACTAGGATTTGATGATAACGTTTCAAGTCCAACATTTTCAATAGTTAATTCATACGAAAATAGCTCGAATGATATGATATTCCATTTAGATTTATACAGAATTGAAAAAATAGAGGAATTAATGGATATTGGAATTGAAGAGTATCTAGATTCAGGTAATTGGTGTTTCATCGAATGGCCAGAAATAATAGATAGATTACTAAATTTTAAACACACACAAATTGAATTGAGTATTTTGAATAATTTTAAGAGAAGAATTAAAATAAAATAGATGTCATTAATAAAAAGATTTAGTTACTATTTTTTTGGTTTATCCATCGGACTAGTGATATTATCTTTTTTTCTAAGTGGAAAGAAAACAAGCTGCAACTATGGACCTGAATCAAGGGTCATAAATGAATTATTAAAAAAAGAAATTATCATTGAAAAAATTACTGATTTTAATCAAAAAATAAAGACTGATGATGTTAAGGAGTTTATAAAAAATTCATCTGTTGATTTTTCAAATAGTAACACTTCCATAGACAGCTGCAAAGTATATAATTTAACTGGGTATTTACTCGATGAATACAAAGAAATATTATTTGAAAACTGTGCTAAAACAGTCCGTACTTTGAGTATTAAATAGATACCTTATTTCTTCTGTTTACCTCGGATTCTATTAAATTAAGTTCTCTATTAGTCTGACCTGATACAGACGTATTTTCCTCTGCTCTTCTAATTAAAAATGGAATAACTTCTTTCACAGGTCCATAAGGCAAATATTTTATAGAATTATATTTATTTTTTGCTAAACTAAATGTTAAATTGTCACTCATTCCATATAATTGCCCGAAAGACAAGTTTTTATGGTTACTAGGAACTAAAAGCTTTTTTGCAATTGCTATCGCCTTCTCAATACTCTTTTCGTTATGACTTCCTATAAAAATTGAAAATAAGTTAATGTGTTTGAACATGAACTCCACTCCATCATCATATTGTTGATCTGTGTCATTTTTATTATCGCATATTGGGTTAGAATATTTCATCTTGATCGCCCTTTCTCTCTCCTTTTCCATGTATGCTCCCCTCACTAATTTAATACCAACCTTAAACTTACCTTTGATAGCTTTATTTTTTAGCTCTTTTAAGTATTCTAGCCTTCCCTTTCTGTACATCTGAATAGTATTAAAAATCAATGCTTCTTTATTATTAAATTTTATCATAAAATTTTCAACTAAATCATCGATTGCTGGTTGAATCCAACTTTCCTCTGCATCTACAAAAACTTTAACATTAGATAATTTTGCTTTTTCAAAAGTTTTTCTGAAACGATTAACCATTTTATTCCATTGATCCTGCTCTATTGGGGTAAAAGAAATTGATTTACTTTTTTTTTCTAATAATTCGGAAGACCCATAACCGGTAGGTTTAAAAACAATAAAGGGTAGATTTGGATTATTTTTAGAAATCTCAATAGTTTTTAATGTAGATTTTAAACATTTTTCATAAGTTTCCTCAGATTGAGCTGCTTCAACTGAATAATGAAGATATGAGTTAACATTTTTAGAAGCTAATAAGCTTACAACCCTGATTGAGTCAGAATCATCAATTCCAGCGCAAAAATGATCAAAAACTGTTTTTTTTATAATTAAATCAACTGGTAAACGAAATTTAATTGATACAGAAACGATCAGTTTACCTAGGGTTACTAAAAATGGGTAGGATATTATCTTAAACAAAAAATAAGCTCTTTTTAACTCGATATTTGATTTAAGTTCAAAAGCAGTCTCTGTATCGTCGAAATCAATTGTTTTCATTAAAAATCAAAAAATTTAAAAACATTGAGCTGTGAAAGTAATCTCTTTTGCAATATAAAATTTTATTTTTGCACAATGAATCAAATTAAGGCCAAAAATTACCATATTAATTTTGAAGGAAAAGGTTTTGATGAACTTGATAAAATTATTAAGCAAAACTCGTATTCTTCAATATTTATATTGGTTGATTCAATAACATTGAAGGAATGCCTTCCACTATTTAAAAAGAAATTACCCCAAGACACAATTTATGAAACTATAGAAATCCAGGAAGGTGAGGAAAATAAAAATTTAAATTCATGTGAAAAGGTTTGGTATTTCCTATCCAATCATGGTGGAGATAGAAGAAGTTTATTAATAAATCTAGGTGGTGGAGTAGTTACAGACATGGGAGGATTTATTGCATCAACATTCAAGCGTGGAATTGATTTTATAAATATTCCCACAACACTTTTATCAATGGTTGATGCCTCAGTTGGAGGAAAAACAGGAATTAACTTTGGTAAATCAAAAAATCAAATTGGAGTTATTAATGATCCAAAAGTTGTTATAATTGAACCATTATTTTTGAACACACTTCCATTAAGGGAATTAAAAAGTGGTTTTTCTGAAATGCTCAAACACGGATTGATTTATGATAAAAAATATTGGAGTGATATTTCACTTCAATTAAATGAAAATAAGATTCCAAGAATAAACGAAATTTACAACTCAATTAGAATAAAAAATGAAATTGTATTCGATGATCCGTACGAAAAAAATAATAGAAAAATTTTAAATTTTGGTCATACAATTGGACATGCAATCGAGTCATTTTTTTTAGAATCTGAAAATTACGATCATTTAACTCATGGTGAATCGATTGCGATAGGGATGATTGTTGAAGCCCATATGTCCTCAAATTTATGTGAACTTAAAATCACCGAAGCCAAATTAATAAAGGAAGTGTTACTCTCCATTTTTAAAAAAATTAAAATTAGTACTGATGATCGTAAACAGATTATTTCACTCCTTAAGTATGATAAAAAAAATAGTCACGGTGAGATAAATTTTGTTTTATTAAATTCAATTGGATTGCCTGTAATCGACATTAAAGCACCTGTTTCAAATATCGAAGAAGGATTTGATTTTTACTTGTCTTAAGCGGAGTTTCTGCTTGCATTTATATTTCCAAATAGAGATCTGGTTACCATCTTTTCGAAAACTGCAAGACTCTTATCATCCAAATGGTTTTCCTTTTTATTTTTTTGGATTTGCATTAATGAATATTGTTGAATTGTAATTAATGGTTTGACAATATTCTCTCTTATCTCAATTGAAGCTTTTCCGGCTTTTTCATTTTGCATTAAATATTTAAAACCAGTCAATTTCAATATCATTTGTTTGGTCAGTTCAAATTCCTCATGGATTAAATTCCAAAATTTTCCGTATTCTGAATCCCTAGAAATGTATTTTGTTAACGGAAAAAAGGATTTTGTAAGACTCATCATGCTGTTAGCAATTAGTGTTCTAAAAAAAGCATTGTTTTTGTATAATCGTTTTACACTTTTAAATTTTTGATTTTTTAAGAATTCATTCAGAGCTGTCCCTACTCCATAGAATCCAGGAACATTTTGTTTAGACTGACTCCAACTACCAACAAATGGAATTGCCCTAAGATCGTCAAGTGATAATTTGTTATTTAAACCTCTTTTTGATGGACGGCTACCTATGTTGGTTTTGGCATAATAAGGAAGGGTTGTAACATTTTCTAAATATTTCAAAAATTTAGGGTGGTCTTTAAAATCCTCATAAGCTTTATAACTAATTAAAGCCAAAGATTCCATTGTTTCACGATCTTGATTGTCTAAATTGTTTGAAGTATTAATAAATATTTCATTCTTAATACCTGAACTAAGAAGTTGCTCTAAGTTATACTGTGAGGACTCTAGTGTTCCAAAATTTGAACTTATAGTTTGTCCTTGAATAGTTAACTGAATATCGTCTGCTTGAATATCATCTCCCAGAGAATTATAAAATTCATGTGTTCTTCCTCCACCACGGGCAGGGGGGCCTCCTCTTCCATCAAAAAATGCTACAGATATACCATAATTAGATGCTAATCTACTTAGATCTTCTTTTGCTTTATAAATACTCCAATTAGCCATAAGATATCCACCATCTTTAGTGCCATCAGAAAAACCAAGCATTATAGTCTGTTTGTTTCCTCTTGTTTCAAGATGAGAAATGTAAGTTGGATTTTCAAATAGGGACTTAACAATGGATGTCGAATTTTTCAAATCAGAGATTGTTTCAAAAAGTGGAATTATATCAACCTTGGGCTTATTCCAATTACTAAGTCGTAGCATTGCAAATACTTGAAGTATTGATTCAAGACTGTTACAATTACTAATTATGTACCTGTTGCAACCCTTTTCACCATTGGTTTTTTGTATTTCTTTCATTACCTGAATACTTTCCAATGTTTCAGCAGTAATCTTATTCTTAAAAGTAGAAGGCAAAATATTTCCTTTGATATTTGATAAAATTTCACATCTTAAACTCTCATCTAAATTGGAGTAATTCTTAATGTCATTACCAAATAAACTTACTATTTCTTTGTTTTTTATGATGTTATTAAATACTTCACTATGAACTCTTGAGTCCTGTCTAAGATCCATACTTGCAAAATGAAAACCAAACAACTTAACCTTGTAGATTAAATCGAGAATTAAATCTTCGTATAACCCATCATTTTTTTGTTTTAAAAGTTTATGAATTTGGCTTAATTCATCTTCCAAATAGGAAAGCTTCAAGCTATGTTTTTGTGAATTAAATAATGCTTTGTATACCTTATCCTGCAAATTCTCGACTTTTTCAAGTACACCATCAAAAGTTAATTTTCTACTTAATGATCTCAATGCTCTGTAATAATTTCGTAATACAGAGTGTTTTAATTTATTCGCGGTTTTGAGTGTTATTTCTGGCGTTACATATGGGTTTCCATCTCTATCACCGCCAGGCCAAAAACCAAAATCAAATATTGAATTATTTAGTTTTTTGGATTCAAAAACATTTTTATTAAGATAGTTAACTATATTTCCAGCAGAGTGAAAGAAAATATTTTCTAAATACCATATCAAACTAGTCGCTTCATCATAGGGTGTTGGTTTTTTATTTTTATAAAATCTAGTTCTTCCAAGTTGCTCTAATAATTTTTTTGTTGTGTCAAGAGAATCATTATTAATGGACTCAGATAGATCATTAATAATACCAAGCACGCTTCCAGGATAAAATTGTGTGGGATGAGCGGTTAAAACAATTCTTACTTTAAAATTATTTAAATAATCTCTTAAATTTTCAAGATTGTCCGAACCATCAGCTTCTTCTTTGATATATCTGAGTGTTCCTCGACCATGCATATTGTTTACATATGAAAAACCAGCGTCTTCTATAGCATCAAACAAAACTACTTGCCTTTCGACATATTGAATGAAATTAAATAATAATTCATTTTTTTGTTTTTGGTTGTAATCGGGTAAAATTTTATTAAAAAATTTATTTAATATTTTGGAGGGGTTTTCTCCCTTTTCATAGCCTTTTTTACAATAATCAGAAAAAAGGGGTAACATTAATGAGGTCTTTTTGATACTCGCAAATGGTAATGTCAGAAATAAGCTATTGTAAATTTGAAACTTTGAGCGTATTACTTCATTAAATCTATCAATTTTGGGCTCTCTAGCCATATACTTAGATATCGTTAAAAATACTGTGCATTAATCTTTTTTTATCATTTATACTTTCTTCTAGTGAAATCATAGACTCAGTTCTGTTAATTCCATCAATATCATCAATTGAAAAAATAATTTCTTTAGCATGATTTGTATCTTTTGCCCTAAGCTTACAGAAAATATTGTATTTACCAGTAGTAACATGAGCTACAGTAACATTAGGAATAGCATTGAGTTGGTCAATAACAAATTTTGTTTTTTCGGTTTTTTCAAGTAATATCCCAACATAAGCAATAAATGAATATCCTAACTTTTCATAATCAAGATTAAGTGATGAACCCCGAATAATATCTGCGTCCTCCATTTTTTTTACTCTTACATGCACTGTACCTGCAGATACAAGTAGTTTTTTTGCTATATCAGTAAAAGGAATACGAGTGTTTTCAATTAAAAGATCAAGAATTTGACGATCTATTTCATCTAATTTTATTCCATTTTCCATTTTGATCAGTATTTTAAGGTAAAGTACAAATTATATTAAATTATTCTTATTAAAAGAGCTAATTTACTACATATTTAATAACTTTTTGAGAGTATTTTTAATTTGGACACTTTCGTTAATTGTTTCAAAGTGTATTGGATTTGAAAAGTTAAGACTTTTAAATGAGATTTTTTTATGCGCCAGCGCACTATATGAATCGCTATAACTGATGAATTCCGGTTCAAAATCAATCTTTGATCCTTTTAAAATCTCTTTAAAATTAACTACTAAATCTTGATTTTTATGAAGATTTTTATTTTCGATAATGTCAACATCTTCAATAACTAGGTCACAATAATCTTTATTATTTTCGGGAATATTAAAGTAATCATCAACTAAAAAAGTATCATAACTATTGGAAACTATTGATTCTAGTGCAATTAAAATTGCACTTAAAATATGTTTTCGTGTTATATTTCTGTTGTAGTCTTCAGGATAATGTCCCGCTTCAAATAATATTGTCGGGACACCAAGTGATGAAAGCTTATCTCCAATACAATTAATGTTGAAGCTATCATCAAAACGACCTATTTGATTAGGTATATCCCTTTGCATAGAACTATTAATCGAAGCGATTAGTTTCATTGAATTCTCTCTGGACTTTGAAATGGTTCCTTTATCATCAGATGCAGGGGCCAAAAAGGAAAGAGTTGCTGGAAGACCCATCTTACCGGCAGAATATATTGTTCGCTGGCCATGAAGATTAAAACAAAAATCAGGATTAGTTTTATTGAACACCTTCATAAGTGTTTTACTTTCAGATTGGGTTAGATTAACAAAATCTCTATTAAGATCAACTGAATT
>PBJZ01000019.1 GCA_002721275.1 Flavobacteriaceae bacterium | reverse complement strand
GTTAGGACGTTAGGTTTTCATCCTAGAAAGAGGGGTTCGACTCCCCTACGGGCTACAAAAATTTAAAATTAATATATATGGCGAATCATAAATCTGCTTTAAAACGAGTGCGCTCCAACGAAAAAAAACGTTTGAGAAACCGTTTTCAGCATAAAACTACCAGAAATGCAATAAGAGATTTAAAATTATTGACAAAAAAGAAAGAAGCGCAGAAAAAAATTCCTTCAATTATTTCAATGATAGACAAGTTGGCTAAGAAAAACATAATTCACTCAAACAAGGCAGCAAATCTTAAGTCAAAACTTTCAAAACACGTCTCCTCTCTTTAAGATAAAATATTAAGAGTTCATAGAAACTAAAAACTCTTCATTATTTTCTGTTCTTTTGAATTTATCTATTATAAACTCCATTGCTTCCACTGGGTTCATATCTGCTAGATATTTTCTCATAATCCACATTCTTTGAATTGTAGCTTCATCAAGAAGCAAGTCATCTCTTCTAGTACTCGAAGAAACTAAATCTATTGCCGGGAAAAGTCGTCTATTAGAAATTCTTCTATCAAGCTGTAGTTCCATATTTCCGGTACCCTTAAATTCCTCAAATATGACTTCATCCATTTTTGAACCAGTTTCAGTCAAAGCAGTAGCGATTATTGATAGTGAACCACCATTTTCAATATTTCGAGCAGCTCCAAAAAATCTTTTTGGTTTATGAAGTGCATTTGCATCAACACCACCACTTAAAATTTTTCCAGATGCTGGCTGAACTGTGTTATACGCTCTTGCTAATCTGGTTATTGAGTCTAATAAAATTACAACATCATGACCGGATTCAACAAGTCTTTTAGCTTTTTCCAAAACTATATTAGCTACTTTTACATGTCTATCAGCAGGCTCATCAAACGTTGAGGCGACAACCTCTCCATTTACATTTCTTTGCATATCAGTTACTTCTTCTGGTCTCTCATCAATTAAAAGGATAATTTGATAAACTTCTGGATGATTTGCTGCGATTGCATTTGCTATATCTTTTAATAGCATTGTTTTACCAGTTTTTGGTTGTGATACAATCATACCTCTTTGGCCTTTTCCAATCGGTGAAAACAAATCCATTATCCTGGTTGAAACTGTATTTTGTTTTTCTGCAAGTTTAAATTTTTCATCAGGAAATAAAGGTGTCAAATGTTTAAAAGAAACACGATCTCTAACAACTTTTGGATCTAAACCGTTAATTTTGTCAACTTTTATGAGTGGAAAATATTTTTCTCCCTCTTTGGGTGGCCGTACAGCACCCAAAATTGTATCACCAGTTTTTAAACCAAAAAGCCTTATTTGAGATTGAGAGACATAAACATCATCTGGGGAAGACAGGTAATGATAATCGGATGACCTCAAAAATCCATATCCTTCTTGCATTTTTTCTAAAACACCCTCAGTTTTTATTATTCCCTCAAATTCAAAATCTGGTTCTCTATATCTATTTCTGTTGTCTCTGTTGTGGTTAGAGTCTTTTCTTTGAGAATTTTTATTTGGAAAATGTTTTACTCTGTTATCTTTCTTTTGATTTACATTTACTGTTTTATCTTTTCCAATTTGTTTAGGATTTGATGTTTTATTTATTTTTTTATTATCTACGGTATCCTTTGAAGGTTTGTTTTTTGGAATATCGTTGATATTTTTTTCATTTGGCTTATCTTTTTGAACTGATATGCTATCAGGATTTGCAGATATATGATCGATAATTTGATAAATTAATTCCTGTTTTTTCAGACCCGAAATATTTTTGAGACCTATTGACTTAGATATTTCTTGTAATTCTTGTAATTTTTTGCTTTTTAAAGCGTTGATTTCAAACATAAAGTTAGTTTTGGTAATTGTTTATTTAAGTAAGTGACAGTAGATAAAACCCTGGGGTGGTTGTTTTTATATGTAAAGTCAATACAATATTACAAATAATTATTTTAACCCACATTATTAAAAAATGTATTTTTAACAAAATTTATGTATGTTAATGCGTATTCAAAATTTGTATTTAGTGATTTTAGTTTTAATTAATTCATTCTATATGTTTGCCAATGAGTTCAAATTTATTTTATTTCCAATCTTCACCGCTTTTAAATTTATAAATGTATATTTTGTATTTTCAATAACACTTATATCTTCTTTGGTATCTTTAATCATTTTCAAAAAGAGAAAAATACAATTATTGATAAATAACATAAATATTCTTTTTAATTTGTTTTTTCTCTTTTTTACTATCTACCAAATATCTTCATTTAATAGTGTATATTTCGTTTTTATAACAAATTTATTTTTTTTGTATAAAGCTAATCGGGCAGTGAAAAAAGATGAGGAACTAATAAATTCTATTGATCGTATTCGTTAATTTTTCCTCTTTTACCCATATCAATCACACTAAGATTATTTATTTGGTCTTTATCTATTTCAAATTTAATCATTGTTCTTTGTTTGTGAAATCCAATAATACCCGCTGATCCAGGATTAAAATGGATCAAATCATACTTTTCATCCCTCATTATTTTTAATATGTGTGAGTGTCCCGATATAAAAATTTTTATTTTATGTTTAGAGATTAATTTGGGTATATGTCTAGAGTAATTACCTGGGTATCCTCCTATGTGGGTAATAAATACATTTAATTTTTCAGACCTAAATATATTATTTTTTGGAAATATACTTCTAATATGAATATTGTCAATATTCCCATAGACAGCCCTTAGAAAACTATAATTTTCTATTTGATTGATAATTTTATTACAACCTATATCTCCAGCATGCCATACTTCATCTGACCATTTTAAGTATTTAATTATCACTTCATCGATGTGTCCATGTGTATCTGAAATTAGAAGTATTTTTTTCATTATGGTAGTAAATTTAATAATCGATTTTTATTTTTCAATAAATAAAATAGAATCAGATATATTTACATAAAATAAAATGCTTGAGATTTTTTTTAGATTTTAGTTATAATGGTCAGCATTTTCATGGCTGGCAAAGACAGATTAACGCAATAAGTGTTCAGCAGACAATAGAAGATTGTATTTCAATTATTCATGGAGATAAAACTTCAATATCAGGAGCAGGAAGAACAGATTCTGGTGTTCATGCTAAACAAATGATTGCTCATCTTGATCTAAAAGAATTAAAATTAGATATAAAAGATTTAATTTTTAAACTAAATTTACTACTACCCAAAACTATAAATATTCATAACATAATTCCTGTAAAAGAGGATGCGCATGCCCGTTTTGATGCAATTAGCAGAACATATAAGTATTATATATGTGATGTTAAAAATCCATTTTATTATCCATACAGATATTATTTGAGAGAGAAATTAAATCTCAAAAAAATGAATATTGCGGCAAAAATTTTGATCGGTAAAAAAAATTTTAAATGTTTTTGTAAAAAAAGCAATAATATAATGAATTACGAATGTATTGTTAAAGAAGCTTTTTGGAAAAAAACTAAAAAAGGAGCTGTTTTTACTATTACTTCCAATAGGTTTTTGAGAAATATGGTTAGATCAATAGTTGGNACNCTANTAGANATTGGAATTGAAAAGAGGAGNGNTNCNGATCTTGNTGAAATNATAAAGAGTAAAAATAGAGATAACGCTGGTTATTCTGTTCCGGCGGGTGGCTTNTTTTTAACTAAAATTGTTTACCCNAAATCAATTTTTATNAAATGAGTTCAAAAAAAATAGATTTTTTTGATATTACNTTGTTNAAGAAACTAATGATTTTTGTTAAACCATACAAATTTCATTATTATCTCGTATTGATTTATGCTATATGCCTTTCTTTTTTTTCAATTTTAACTCCTTACTTCTTAAAAGTAATTGTGGATGATTACATTACTGTCAAAGACTATGAAGGAATGGTTTTTTTTATTGTTTTGATGCTTGGNACTCTAATNTTTGAGGTTTTTTTCCAATTTTTATTTGTTTTTAATGCNAACCTTTTNGGTCAAAACGTGATAAAGGATATTAGGGANGATTTATTTANAAAAATAATAAATTTTAAAATGAGTTATTTTGATAATTCAGCAATTGGAAGATTAGTAACGAGAGTGGTAAATGATATTGAAACAATTGCAAGCATATTCTCCCAAGGTTTATTTATGATTATAGCTGATTTNCTGAAGATGTTTTTGGTCATTATTATTATGCTTATTGTTAATTGGGAATTATCCCTAATTGTTTTTTCAATTTTACCAATAATTATTTATGCTACTCGCNTATTTCAAAAATCCATGAAAATTGCTTTCGAGGAGGTGAGAAAAGAGGTGGCAAATTTAAATTCATTTGTTCAAGAGAGAATATCTGGAATCAAAATAGTTCAGATATTTAACAGAGAATTATTNGATCANAAGTTATTTAAAAAAATCAATTCAAAGCACAAGGATGCGTGGTTAAAAACCGTTTGGTTNAATTCAATTTTNTTTCCAGTCGCTGAAATTTCATCATCTATCACAGTTGGGCTNTTAGTTTGGTATGGAGGATTAAATATCAGCTCAGATAGCGGAGTAACTCTTGGAATTATTTTTTTATTTATTCAAATGTCACAAATGCTATTTAGACCCTTGAGACAAATTGCTGATAAATTCAACTCACTTCAAATGGGNATGGTGTCTACTTCAAGAATTTTTAAAATCCTTGAAACTGATAGTTTTATAAATGATAGTGGATTATTGATNCCAAAANAAGTTGAAGGTAAGATTAATTTTAAAAATGTAAANTTTTCTTATGTTTCAAATCAACAAGTAATTTTTGATTTAAATCTAAATATTCCTGCCGGACAAACTNTGGCTATTGTTGGCCCTACAGGTGCCGGCAAATCTTCTATAATAAATTTGATTTCTNGGCTTTATGAATTCAATAAGGGTAAAATAACTATAGATGATATGGATATAAGAAATATAAGAATAAGTGANTTGAGAAGTTTTGTAAGCGTTGTGCCTCAAGATGTTTTTCTTTTCGCNGCAACAATTTACGAGAATGTAACATTATTTAATCCTAATATTTCGAAAGAACAGGTTATAAGTGCAGCAAAAGAAATTGGTGTTCACAATTTCATATCAAAGCTTCCTAACAATTACGATTATAACGTTCGTGAGAGAGGAGTTATGTTATCATCAGGACAAAGACAATTGATTGCTTTTTTNAGGGTATTTATTATAAATCCTAATATTTTAGTACTTGATGAAGCCACTTCTTCTATAGATTCATTCTCGGAGAGTATTATTCANAAAGCAATATCAAAGATTACAGCAGGTAAAACTTCAATTATTATTGCTCATCGACTTGAAACAATTAAAAAAGCTGATAGAATAATTTATTTTGAAAATGGAAAGATTTTTGAAGAAGGAACTCATGATGAGTTGATGAAAAAGAAAAATGGAAAATATCTTAACTTATATAATGTCCAGTTTAGTGCTAATAANAAATTGTAATTTAGTAATTCAGATCTTCTAAAATTATATTAGTNAATTCACCCTGAGAATCAAATTTAATTATATTACCATCCNTAAAATATGATATTTTACCAGTTTGTTCTGATACCACCAAAGCTGTAGCATCAGTTTTTTCACTTATACCAATAGCTGCCTTATGTCTTANCCCAAATTTTTTGGACAAGTTNTAACTTTCAGATACAGGAAGAACAACCCTAGTCGCTTTTATATAATTATCTTTAATTAGTATCGCACCGTCNTGTAATGGGCTATTTTTAAAAAATATTGTTTCTAAAATCTGGCTTGACAATAANATATTTGTNTTATCNCCGGTNTTTTTTATAAAATCTAGGTTTGTGTTTCTNTCTAAAATTATTATNGCACCAGTTTTTTCCTTTGACATTTTTGAGCAAGAGTCCAAAATCAGTTTAATATCTGTTTCATTAACTATTTGATTATCATTCAAAAATTTAAAATATCTCAAAACATTTTTTCTTGATGTAAAATTTGAGGAGCCAATTAATAACAGAAATTTTCTAATTTCTTGTTGGAATACGACAATAAGTGCAAAAAATCCAACACTAATAAAATTACCTAAAATNTTACTTAGTACATCCATATTCAAAAGATCTGTAATTTTCCATATCATATAAACAATTACAATTCCCAAAAAAATATTAATTGCAACAGTACCCTTGACAAGTCTNTATAGAGAGAACANTAANAATGCTACAAGTGCTATATCTATTAAGTCAATAAAATTAATATTCAAAAAATCAAGTATTTCCATTGAATCGATTTATGTAAATGTATGAAACTAACTAAGTGCTTGCAATAAATCTATACATTCTTTGGCTTTTTTTACATCGTGAACTCTTAAAAGCTTTGAACCAGACTTTAGNGCAAATGCATGTAAAAAAGTTGTTCCATTGAGTGATTCATTTGGAGAAATTTTTAATTTTTTCCAGATCATTGATTTTCTTGAAATACCTGTTAATATNGGATATTTGAAATAGTTAAACTTTTCTAAATCACCTAATAATNTAAAATTTTGTTCTNTTGTTTTTCCAAAACCAAAACCTACGTCAATAATTATCTTTCTGACTCCTTTTTTATTTGCTAATTTAATTTGCTTTGAAAAAAANTCCTTTACTTCAAGAACAACATCTTTATATTTNGGATCTTTTTGCATATCAAGTGAAATACCTTTTCTGTGCATCATGATATATGGACAGTCGTGTTTGCTAATTACATCAAACATTTTCGTACCGTAAGTTCCTCCTGAGACATCATTGATCATTACAGCACCCATTTTGAGAGATTCGTCTGCTATTTCATGTCTAAATGTATCAATGGAGAACAAAGTATCAGGGAATTTAAGTAACAAGTTTTCTAATATTGGAAAAAGTCTTTTTTTTTCTGTACTTAAATCTAAATCTGACGCTCCTGGTCTTGTACTAATTGCACCTATATCAATAAATGTTGCTCCTTCATTTAACATNTTTTCACATTGTTTTAAGGATTTATAATTATCATTAAACTTACCTCCATCATAAAATGAATCCGGAGTTAAATTCAAAATACCTAGTATTTTTGGTGTTTTAAGACTAATTAATTTTCCTGCACAATCTATTGTCATAATTTTTTATAATTTGCTTTGAATTAAATTCTAATTAAAGATTATTAAAATAAGTTAAAAATTTTTAGAAATTTACTGTAAACTTTTCCAATGTCAAAAACAGAAGAACAATACACTAAAGTTACTAATAAATGCAGGCTTTTATTTCAAAATAAAATGAAAGATTATGGATCTGCATGGAGAATTTTGAGACTTGAGTCATTAACGGATCAAATNTTCATAAAAGCACAAAGAATCCGTNGTCTACAAACAAATCAAGTNCAAAAGGTCNCTGATTCTGAAANGGAGGAGTTTATGGGTATAATTAATTATTCTNTGATAGCATTAATTCAAATTGAGCTAGGTGTTTCTGAACAACCAGATATGAACTCNAAAGAAGCATTAGATGCATATGATAAACATTTANAAATCACATTTAATTTAATGCTAAATAAAAATCATGATTATGGGGAAGCATGGAGAAAAATGAGGGTAAGNTCCCTTACAGACTTAATTTTACAAAAGCTTTTGAGGGTTAAACAAATCGAGCAAAATAGTGGAACAACTATCGTGTCTGAAGGNATAGATGCAAATTATCATGATATGATNAATTATTCAATTTTTGCACTAATTCATCTTGATACAAAATAAACAAAAATGAGAAAAAAAATTATTGCAGGTAATTGGAAAATGAATAATTCAAACTCTGAAACAAATAAGCTTTTACGAGAATTGAAAAAAAATAANTTTTCAGATAACAAAAGAGTTATTGTTTGTCCATCTTTCACTCAACTGTCAATTGCCATAGAAAAGCTTAAAAATACTGAAATAACTGTTGCCTCTCAGAATATCCATTTTGCATCACACGGTGCATATACAGGTGAGGTTTCAGCAGNAATGATTAAAAATTTGGGTGTTTTCATGACTATATTGGGACATTCGGAAAGGCGTACTTTTTTTTATGAAACAGATGAGATATTAAAAAATAAAGTTAATANGGCTTTGAAAGAAGAAATAGAAATTATTTTTTGTGTTGGTGAAAATTTNTCCGATAGAAAGTCAAAAAACCATTTCAAATTTGTTCAATCTCAACTAGAAAACTCCATATTTCATCTACCAGGTAAATCATTACAACAAATTATTATTGCTTACGAACCAATTTGGGCTATTGGAACAGGAGAGACTGCTTCACCGCATCAAGCCCAAGAAATGCACTCTTTCATTCGNGATTTNATATNTAAAAAGTANAATCAATCTATTTCAGATTCAATCTCTATTATTTATGGTGGAAGCGTAAATCCTAAAAATGCAGCCGATATATTTTCCAAAACAGANGTTGATGGAGGACTTGTCGGAGGTGCATCATTGAATCCTGACGATTTTGCAGAAATTGTTANATCAATTTGATGTCAAATCTATNTCGTGTTTTTTCTTTTAAAATAAAACCCTATCAATTTGGTGCCGANATTNTGGTTGCCCAATTAAGTGAGATAGGNTTTTATNGTTTTGAAAATATTGATCATGTTTTAAATGCTTATGTATTAGAATCTAAATGGAATCCGACTCTTTTTANNAACATTCAAATTTTGACTAATCCTGATTTTAGTATCACTTATAATTCTAAATTGATAAAACCAATNAATTGGAATAAAAATTGGGAAAAAAATTTTAAACCAATTAGAATTGATAAAAAATGCGGNGTTAGGGCGAAATTCCACACACCGATGAATTTGAAGCATGAAATAATTATAACCCCAAAGATGAGTTTTGGAACAGGACATCATGAGACAACTTCAATGGTTNTNTTATATTTNCTTCATCTTAACTTGAGAAATTTANAAGTTCTCGATGTCGGTTCTGGAACCGGAATTTTATCTATATTATGTGAAAAAAAAGGTGCAAAATCCGTTGATGCAATTGATATAGACTCTTCATGCGTCAAAAATACAAAAGAGAATGCATTGCTTAATAACTGTAATATTATAAATTCTTATTGTAAAGATGTGAATCAAATCATTTCGAATCGNTATGATTTAATAGTTGCAAATATCAATAAAAATGTTGTTATCAATAATATTATAAAATTTAGTAACTTGTTAAGTAGGGGTGGTCAATTAATTATTAGTGGTTTTTTTTTAAATGATTATGATGATATTGACAATAAAGCTTCGTCGGTTAATTTTAGATTAAAGTCAAAAAAAGTGAAAAATAAATGGTTATCTATTCATTACATGAAGGTTTAAAATTCAAATCTGAACCAAAGGTAAATCCTGATGATGATCAACAGTTGACTGTCAAAACAGATCGTAAACACGAACTTATATTATTTAATGATGAAGTTAATACTTTCGATTATGTGACTAAAACACTAATGGTAGTTTGTGACCATACATTTATTCAAGCCCAGCAGTGTACATATATTGTTCATTTTTCAGGTAAATGTGTTGTTAAAACAGGTCCAATATCAGACTTGGAACCAAGATGTATAAAGCTTCTTGATGCTGGTTTATCTGCAGAAATCGTTTAATATTGTTTTAATAAAAAAATGTAATTTTGCAAATGAAAATTTGTAAAATGAATAAGTTAATAACAATTTTTTTTTTAGTATCTGTATCATTATTAAAAGCCCAAGATCAGGATAAAATGGATAAAACAATATATCAATTCAAAGTAAATGATATTTATGGTGATGAATTTGACTTTTCAGATTTAAGAGGAAAAAAAATAATGATAGTTAATACCGCATCCAAGTGTGGACTAACAAAACAATATGGGGCACTCCAGAGGTTATTTGAGGAATATAAGGAAAAGAACTTTATTATTGTTGGATTTCCAGCAAATAACTTTTTGTGGCAAGAACCTGGTTCCGATAAAGAAATTGAGGAGTTTTGTAAACAAAATTATGGAGTTACTTTCCCAATGATGAGCAAAGTGTCAGTGATAGGTTTTAATCAGCATCCAATATTTTCTTTTTTAACCAGAAAGAGATTAAATGGTAATATAGATTCGATGGTAACGTGGAATTTTCAGAAGTTTTTAATCGATGAAAATGGATATGTAATTAAATCGATATCTCCAAGAAAAAAACCAAATGATATTGAGGTAATTGACTGGTTAAATAAATCATAATGAACGAGATCAAAATTGAGACTATATGCCTGCATGAAGGAGCTGTAACAGATAAACAGTATAAGGGTGCTATATCGCCTATATATATGTCAACAGCATATCAGTTTAATGATGTCGAAAAAAAAAGGTATCCTAGATATATTAATACTCCAAATCAACAGTGTGTATCAGAAAAAATAGCTGCTATTGAAAAGGGTGAAGCAGCAATTATTTTTGGTTCAGGCATGGCGGCTGTATCTGCATCTTTATTGTCTCACCTTAGTAGTGGTGATCATGTAGTTTTTTATAATGATATTTATGGCGGTACTAGAAATTTTGTGAAAAAAGAATTTAAAAGATATGGTATTTCTTATAGTTTTTCATCTGGCCCAAATCTGGAGGATTTCAAAGCTTGCATAAAAGAAAATACAAAGGGCATATATATTGAAACCCCATCTAATCCTTTACTCAAAATTGTTGATATGGAAGCTATTTCTAAATTGGCTAAATCAAAAAATCTATGGACCATGATAGATAACACTTTTGCCAGCCCGGTTAATCAAAATCCTATTGATTTTGGAATTGATATTGTTATACATAGTGCCACAAAATACCTAGGAGGTCACAGTGATATTTCTGCTGGCGCAGTTATTTCAACTAAAAATAGGATTGAAAAAGTCTATGAGTTAGCAAAAAGTTTAGGTGGAACCTTAAGTGAGTTTTCAGCATGGTTACTCGAGAGAAGCATTAAGACTTTACCAATTAGAGTCAGGCAGCAAAATGAAAATGCTATGGAATTAGCAAATTTTTTAAACGAACATTCTTTAATTTCAAAAGTACATTACCCCGGACTTAAATCACATGAAAATCATAAAATTGCAATGAAACAAATGAATGGTTTCGGTGGAATGTTATCAATAGAACTCAATTCAAATGTTAATCCAGAGTTTTTTTTAAAGAATTTAAAAATTATAAAACCGGTAATGAGTTTAGCTGGAATTGAAAGTACAGCAAATTATCCAAAATCAACTTCTCATTTCTCTTTAACCGACGAGGAAAGAAAATCACAAGGAATATCTGAAAAACTAATTCGATTATCAGCGGGTATAGAATCAGTAACAGATTTAAAAAATGATATCAATAACTCATTAAAAATTTCATTAGATGAAAATTGATATCCTTGCATTCGGTGCGCATCCTGATGATGTCGAGTTAGGTTGTGGAGCAACTATTGCTAAATTAGTTTCGCATGGAAAGAAAGTNGGTATAATAGATCTTACTCAGGGTGAGATGGGAACAAATGGTAGTCCTGAGACAAGAATGAAAGAAGCTNACGAGGCAGCATCTGTTCTTGGAGTTAAGTTTAGAGAGAATCTTAATTTTAGAGATGCTTTTATCGAGAATAATGAAAAACATCAAATGGAAGTAATCAAATTACTCAGACTTTATAAACCAGAAATTGTTATTTGTAATGCTATAGAAGACAGACANATTGATCATCCAAAGGCATCNAAGCTTGTTTCAGATTCATGTTTTTTAAGTGGACTAAAAAAAATTAAAACTNATGATGATTCTGGGAATTCTCAATCAGTTTGGAGACCAAAATTAGTTTATCACTACATTCAATGGAAAGATATTACCCCAGATATTGTAGTCGATGTTACAGGATTCCTNGATACAAAAATGAAAGCTATTAAAGCTTTTTCAAGCCAGTTTTACTCCTCTGCTAGTTCTAGAGAATCAACTCCAATAAGTTCCAAAAACTTTCTAGATAANATAAGGTATAGATCGAAAAATATTGGTAGGTTAATTGGTACTGAAGAGGGTGAGGGATTTAACTGTGAAAGGTACCCTGCTGTTAGCAACATAACAGACCTTATATAAATAGTTAACTCTGTTTGTCTCAGAACTAAAATAGTTTAAATTTGCACTTTAAGATGGTGGTTGTAGCTCAGTTGGTTAGAGCGCCTGGTTGTGGTTCAGGAGGTCGCCGGTTCGAACCCGGTCTTCCACCCTATAATTTTCATACTTTTAAATAAAAATTAACANNCNATNGAAAAAGNTATTNCTNNTNTTATTCATAGTNCTTTTTTCATGTTCAAAGGANACNCCTCCNTCATTTTTAGTAAGTATTAGTTCNNGTGTTGGTGGTTCAGTGGANACTACTGGAGGNGAGTATGGAGAGGGAGCAACAGTTACAGTAAGGGCNACTGCAGATGCGGAGTATGAGTTTGTNAGCTGGTCTAATGGATCTACGGATAACCCCCTGGTTTTAACGGTATCTTCTAACCAGACTCTTACTGCTAATTTTCAAAAGAAGAAGTATAGTTTAAGTGTAGTTGCACAGGGTAGTGGATCGGTAAAGGAAGAGTTAGTCTCGGCTGGTAGAGGGGATTATAGTTCGGGTAGTGTAGTAAAGCTTACTGCGGTTCCAGATACGGGATATTATTTTACGGGATGGAGTGGAGATATAACGGGTACAGATAATCCTGTAGATATTACTATAGGATCTGAGAAGAACATTACGGCTACTTTTGAGATATTGGTATTGGATTTAGAGGTTACAGTTAATGGAGAGGGACAGGTTAGTCAGGCTATAGTGGAGGGAACGGGTGCAGAGAATGAAAATAGATCAACAACTACGCAGTATGAATATGGAACGATAGTGGAGCTTACACCTACGCCATCGGATGGTATGGCTTTTATAAGTTGGAGTGGGGATTACTTAGGAGAGGAAGATCCCCTGCAATTAACAATGACAGAGTCGACTAGTATCCAGGCGAACTTTGATTATGAGTTACTAATAAAGGTAGTAGGGAAGTGGAAGATAAGAAAGCAGACCCAGGATAGATCTAGATGGTCTTTATACAGTATTATATTTAGAAGAAATTACAGTTATACTATTAACACAAGTAGAGGGCAAGTTAGAGGGAACTTTAAGGTTAAATCGAACAGTGAGATAGATTTAGTTGGTTATGGAAGACTAAGTAATGTGGATCTGACTAAAAATACTACCACTAATACTTGGGGTAATTTTAGATTTAGAATAACTGTTCCTGGAGAGGTAGAGGAGGAGGAAGTAGCTACAGAGGTAGATAATAACTATAAGCCGGTTGTAAATGAAGAGACAGGGGAGACAGTAGAGCGGACCTATGTGCCGGATGATAATTTTGAGCAGACACTTATTGATCTAGGCTATGATGATACATTAGATGATTATGTGAATACTGAAAATATTAAAACAATTGAAAACTTAAATGTCTCAGAAAAGAACATAGCAGACTTAACTGGGATTGAGGATGCAGTAAACTTAAGAGTTCTGAGTGCTGGAAATAACCAGATTTCTGGAAATATAAATTTCTCGTTTAATCCAAAAGTAGAATCTGTTGATTTATCGTGGAATTCATTAAAAGAAATTGAATTTAATGATAACCAGTTTTTAAAAGAGCTTTTTATATATAATAATAATACTATCGATAAACTTGAAATACCAAATTCTCCTGATCTAATTGATCTTGTAATTCATGATAACAAAATATCACAACTAGATATAAAAAATTCAACGAAGATTATAAATTTGAGAATTTGGAATAACCCAATTCAAAGTTTAGATGTTTCACATTTAAGTGATTTAAAGGCACTATATGCTTGGGGTTTATCTGGATCAATCACAATTGGACAAATTTCAAATATGAGAATAGTTGAATTGGATAGAAATAATATAAGTAATTTGGATCTTTCTTTAATGACGAAATTAGAGGCACTCTCTTGTTCATATTGCGGATTGACTCAGATAAATTTACCCGATTCAGATAAGTTAAGAGTACTGGATTTATCAGACAATAACTTGTCTGAATTAGACATTTCTAAAAACCCAAATCTTGATGTGTTAAGAGCTAATGGAAACGATTTTTATTGTATTCAGGTTAGCCAAAATAAACTTTCAAATATTCCACCAGCATGTTCTGATTCGATTTTTGAAAACACAAATTTCTCATGCTTTGATGTTCAATTAGATGTTGTTAATCCAGATAATATTTTGGGTTATACTGCAGACAGTTTTTTTGATGACCCAAATAGTTCACCAAATATTACCTATCCCTCAACTTGGGTTTCAGACGAAAATGTTGGATATGCAATTGATTGCGATAATTATCAACCATGTCAAATATCAGTTTCGTCTATAGATGGGCAATTAAATCAGACCGTTACAGTAAATAATGCAATTTCAACAATAAATGTTAACCACCAATTAAGCTCGAACTGTAATAGTCCAACTTATTCGTTAACAGTCTCAGGAACAATACCTGGGGTTAATATTGATTTTAATTCATCCAATAGCTTTGTTATTTCTGGTTCACCCACATCAGCAGGCACTTATAATTATCAAATTATTGTTTCAGGATTGTCAGTTACAGGATCTGAATCTGAGTCTGTATTAGTTTCAGGAATCATAACTGTAAATGCAGCCGTAGCTGATAATACTGGATCCAATGATAATTCAGGATCAACTGATAATAGTAGTAGTTCTAATATATATTTTGAAAACGGAACATGTAAGTGTCCTAATGCAACAGTTGGAGACACATCTGTTATTAGTGGAGTCACTTATACCGTTGTTGATAATTCAACGATATCTGGGCAGATATCAGCTAGCAATTATAATTTATGTACTACACTAGTTACTGATATGAGCGATCTTTTTAAAGACAATACCTCTTTTAATTCTGATATTAGTTTTTGGGACACCTCAAAAACTACCAGCATGTATGGAATGTTTGATAATGCTCGTGCCTTTAACGTTAATATTGGTAGTTGGGCAACCTCAAGTGTAACCGACATGCGAATTATGTTTAGAAATGCTCGAGTATTCAATCAAGATATAGGCTCTTGGAATACTTCAAACGTTAC
>PBJZ01000018.1 GCA_002721275.1 Flavobacteriaceae bacterium | reverse complement strand
TTTATAGTAAGTTCTTAATACCGTAGTAGTATTCCAGTTAGCCATATTGACCAAACCCTCAGCGTATTTATCTAACTCATTGTAATTCATATAGTTATATTTAATTAAAGAATACAAAAAATGATAGTACTCAAACTAGTATTTTATATATAAACGTTTGAGAAAATGAATTAGGTCATATTTTTTTATATTTCTTACATTTAAGAAACCAAAATGAATTTTATAAACCACAATAATTACTGGTATGGATAAAGACAAAAAAATAGTTGTGAATTTTGAAGGGTTAAAAATGGAAACTACTCTAAGTATAATTGAGGATAACGATATGAGTTATGAGGAAGATGATGGAGAAATTATAGTTTATATCGATGATGGCCGTTTAGACCAAGCCGTTTTACTTGAACCAAATAGTTTTTTCGTACAGACTATTTTGTATCGATTAAAAAGTGGATGGCTTATTGATTTCGAGTCAAACTACAGAGTTCCTAAAGATCAGCAAAATAAAATAGTTGACTATCAAGAACAAGATAATTCTTACCATCCCTACATTTCAGAATGGACTATTTATTATGATACTGATAAGCAGCAAACTTTTGATAAAAAAATTATTAAGAAAATCGATGACGAAAGAGATGAGTGTGGTGGAAGTTGCTCACCTAATGGACTTTGTATTCAAAGATTAGACCCGTTAGATTTTATAGAACCAATGGATTATTATTACGATTAATAAACTTACATTTAAATCAAATACAACATGAAATCATCGGAAATATTTAAAGAAATTATTCAGATTAACAAAATAATTTCAGACAACAAACTTCAAGATATACGACCCAGAACACCAGAAATGACTGAAGGTTATAATAAAATAGCCAAGCCACTTTTAGATAAATTTAAAAATAAACATGGTCAGAGCACAAGTGGGTATATAAAATCAATAATTGATAAATCACTGAATGTAAAATCTAATTCAAACCTTAAATCACGTGCGTTTGGAAATTGGGGGATAAAAGTTAATGATTATATCTGGGCAAGTTTATATGTTGATAATGATAATGAAATGCCTGCCTCCCACTCTATTCAACTATATATATTGGCAGGTAATGATGGTATTAAGTTTGGTTTTGATTATGGTGTTGAAGTAACAAATGATCATCAAATAGTTTCAGCAGTCAGAAATAACGAGGAACTTCAAATTTCTATACTAAATGCAATAAATGAATTTGGTATTTATTCAATGGAGATTGAAGCTGGAAGCCCTGTAACAATATATGATTATAATACTGATGAAAATGTTATTAAAAAAATTGAAGATTTTAAAAATTGGAATAATAAAATACATCTAATTAAGTCATACAAATCAAACGAAATTCCTTATAACATTGAAGAAGAAATAACTAATGTAATTGATAGCTTAATTAATGTAATGAGTATGGATCTTTTTGATGACAAGTATGAATCAAAAGGTTATTGGCTATATGCAGCAGGAAGAAATGCTGCAGATTGGAAAAATCAGTATGATAATGGATTTATGAGTATAGGGTTTGATATAAATGATGATTTAGGTAAAATAAAAACTAAAGAAGAGTTGGAAGAGTTAGTTGAAAACACCACTGACGGATCATATAATACTTCAAAAGCACTATGGGATTTTTCTAAAGAAATTGATATTGGAGATGTTATTATTTCTAAAAAAGGAAGAAGCAAGTATCTTGGTTATGGAATTGTTACTTCTGAATATAAATTTGACTTAACACTAAATGAGCATAAACACATCAGAAATGTCAACTGGTTAAAAAGTGGTGAATGGAAATCGGTTGGAAAATTACCTGTTAAAACACTAACAAATATTAGCCAATATCCTGATTATGTTGAACGCATAAAGCATTTGTTAGAAATAAAAGATAAAATTGAAGTAGAAAATAAAGTTTCAGAATTTAATCTTGACAGGTTAATTAGTGATGTTTTTATTGACAAAAATGAGTTTGAAAATATTGTAGATATTTTAAAAGCTAAAAAAAATATTATTCTTCAAGGACCTGCTGGTGTTGGAAAAACATTTATTGCAAAAAAAATTGCTCAAGGTCTAAAAGAGGAAATAAGTGATAATAACATAGAAGTTATCCAGTTTCATCAATCATACTCTTACGAGGATTTTATTCAAGGCTATAGACCAAATAAAGAGTCTTTTGAATTAAAAAATGGAATATTCTATGAATTATGTCAAAAAGCAATTAAAGACATTACATCTCCTTATTTTTTAGTCATAGATGAAATTAATAGAGGTAACCTCAGTAAAATATTTGGAGAGTTAATGATGTTAATTGAATTTGACAAACGAGGTGAAAAAAATAAAATAAAACTTACCTATTCAGATAGTGATGATTATTTCTTTATACCTGAAAACCTTTATGTAATTGGAACAATGAATACTGCGGACAGATCATTAACAATAGTTGACTATGCATTAAGAAGAAGATTTGCTTTTATTAAAATGATTCCTAAATACAACACTAAATTTGTTGACTTTTTAGGTGCAAAGGGCGTTTCCAAGGGAATGATAAAAAATATTACAGATAAGATGAAAGCCCTCAATACTGAGATCAGAGAAGATGAATCTTTAGGTGATGGATTTGAAATTGGTCATAGCTACTTCTGTGGTTTTAAAAAAGCTATTATGAAGGAAAATAAGTGGTTTGAAAGTATTTTAAATTATGAAATTATCCCCATGCTTAATGAGTATTGGTTTGATGATCCTGAAAAAGTTGAAGAACTAACTTCAATGATTACGAATTAAATGCAGATTCCAATCAAGAATATATACCATCTACTCTCCTATTCTTGGGGATATTTTTCTTTTAGCAAAAAAAGTAATTTAGACAAAGATTCATATAAAACTAATACAGAGTTTTTTTCTCACATTTTTGATTCCGCATTAACCAAATATCTTAAAAATGGTATCAATAAGGATTACATTACTCTTAATGAGGAGTTAAAAACAATTCGTGGTAAAATTGATTTTAGTAACACTATTAAATCATTGGGTTTTAAATCAAAGAAATTTACATGTATTTACGATCAATACAGTATAAATACTGAGTTTAATCAATTAATTAAAAGCACAATAAACATATTAATTAGATCAAAAATCAAGATAGAAACAAAAAAAGATCTCAAAAAAAAATTGATTTACTTTAAAGGTGTAGATGATATAAAAATCAACAGAGATCTATTTAAAAAGATCAAGATTGCAAAACATAGAAAACATCTAAAATTCTTAACGAATCTATCTTATTATATCCATTCTAAGATAGGATTTAATGAGAATACTGGAAAATATGAGCTTAGTGACTTTATTTCTTCCGATAAAGAAATGGCGGCTATCTTTGAAAAGTTTATTTTAAACTTTTACAAAAAGAATTTAGATAGAAATAAATATAAAGTGAAAGGAAGTGAACAAATTAAATGGGATTCAGATGAAGTTGATGAATTTTATCCAAGGATGAAGACTGACATCACTATTCAAAAGAAGGATTCAAAACTAATTATTGACACTAAATATTACAATGACGTTTACCAGTATAACTTTAATGTTCCAAAGTTTAAATCAAATAATCTTTATCAAATATATACCTATATAAATAATTACAAACCCACTAATCACTCAGAATCTGTTGAAGGAATGCTGCTATACCCCTCTACTCACTCTCAGATCAGAAATGAAAAAATGATAGGTGGAAAGAAAATAAAAATTAACACAATTAATCTTAATCAAGATTGGAGCTCAATAGAGTCAGAGCTTATTAACTTAATATAAAATTTAAGACCAAGCTCTTAGTATTTCTTTATTCATTTTATCCTTATCAAAGCGAATGTAATTAGAAAGCGTAGAAAGAGACTTTATGCCTGTAGTCTGCATAATTATTGAATGAGGGACATTACGTTGAGCAGATAGCGTTATAAAGCTTCTCCTGGCCGTGTGTGATCCTATAAGTTTCCATCTAGGAAAATCCTTGCTTTCTTTACGATTACCAAAAAACTTATCAGCTTGAACTATTTCATTAAAACCTGCAAGCTCGCATATCCTTTGAATCTTAATATTAAATTTTTGACTAGCTATCAGTCGAAGCTTCCAGTCGTATTTGTCTAAAAGCTTTTTAAGTTTTGGATTTAAAGGTATATAAGAAAACTGAGCTGTCTTTTTAGCTCTTATTACAATATTATCTCCATCTACGTACTTTTTATCAAAACGAGAATAGTCAGAATAACGCTGGCCAGAATAGCAGCCAATTAAAAAAAGATCTCTATAATAATCTAAGCTTTCTGGAAGGTCTATAGTCTCTAAAGTTTTTAAGTCCTGGTCAGTTAGTGAAATATGTGCTGTTTCTCTTCCTTTTACTCTAACTGATTTAAAGGCCATGTTAATAGAGTAGCCATTTTTAATGCACCAATTTAAAAACGATTTAAAAAATCCTAGCTTTCTTTTGAGTGTATTATCAGAAATCTTTTTTTCTTTTCTTAAATACGAAATAAAGGAATTAAAGAAATCAAGATCAAAACTTTGCAGATTGTATTTAATTTTATTTATCTGCTGCATTTCTAAAATATATTTGTTTATAGTTTTATATGCCTGGATAGAGTTTTTGTTCACTGAGTCTGTTTCTTGTAATTGATTGATGTATATTTCAAAATAATCTTGATAATAAAATATTTTTTCAGTTTTAACATTATGAAAGTATCTGTCAAATTCTTCTTTAACTACTTCTTTAGTAAGCATAGATCCGTACTTATCTTTTAAAAGGTCGTATGCTCTTTGGTATTCATTTAGAGTATTATTTATTTTTCTATTAGCAGATCCTATAGATCCCCTTCTAGCTTTAGGCCTTTGATTTTTTATATCCCATTCAGATCTATCTATTTTTAATTTAGTGCTGTATCTATATCTTTTGTTATTTATCCAATAATTAAATAAAACAAAGCCTTGATGTAAATAAAAACTCATTAGAGACAGTTTTAGAGACAGTTCAAATCTATAAAAAAGGTTTAAAAGAATTAAAATAAATTAAAAAAATATTAAATTTGGTTGAGTTTTATTAGAGTTTTTAAAGGTTTGTTGAGTTTTTTTAACAAATATTAAATAATAGTTCAAGAGCCTTCCTCTCTGCTAACCCTAATCCCAACTTATAACCCATAGGGTTGTTGTGTTGATTGGGAGAATTGTCAACACCTACTCCTAACATAAACTCACTTCTCCTATCTTCTCCCACTGTGTAGTTTAATATTTAATCTTACCTATAAATATTCCTTCTTTATATTTCTAATGTCACTACTTATCATATCAAATCCATATGATATCTCAAAATTTATACTAGACAGAATTAGCACAGACTTAGTTTCAAACTTATAAGGAATTACTTATAAATGGAGTCTGTATATGTAATTTAAATTTAGAACTTTGTAACATTAAAAGTTATAAATATTATGGACAAATTAATTTATTTTATCCTGATTTTTGTGGGAAATCTTTCGTTTAGTCAACAATGTGATCTATCAGGGAAATGGGTTTTACAATCTTGTTTTATTGAATATCCTAACAAGACTATGCCATGTATGGGTGAAACGGGAGACGTCAGTTTAGAGTCTTACCATTTTAATTGTAAAGGTGAAGTTGAATATGAAACGGAATTTTTTAAAGGAATTAAGACATATTATTTAACTTCAGACAGCACTGGTGATATAGTTTGTATTGAAAATTATTGGGATGGTCAATTGGTGGGAGAAGAGTGTTTCTATTTTGAAATCAGTTTTATGGAACTGACCCTAATAAAACGTAATAAAATACCTATTTCTGTGCAAACAAGAAAATTCGAACAAAGTACTTTATTTAATTAAAGAAAAAACATCACTTTAAACGAAATCAAGAGTGGGGTTAATCCTTAAAAAGTTACAATAGTAATCAAACCTTATTCCAATACAATATATTTGTATGTCAGAATAAGGTTAACCGAATAGGATTTGTTGTAATATATTAAATCTCTTCTCTGTGCTAACCCTAATTCAAACTTATAAACTATGTTTATACTAAAATTAAAACACTTAAGTTACCACTTTAGTTCTTCATTAGATGCTTTCAACTGCTCCTTATACATCATAAGTATTGTGCTATAATTGCACATACCTATATCGCAATATGTTTTTTCAACTTTATTTAGTAGTAATGTGTTTTTTCCTCTTATTGAAAGCAGATCTTTAAATGCTTTTAGATTTTCATTTTCCATCATTCTAAGGGTAGATGGATCATCCATTCCAATTGCAGAGTATGATGCTTTTACTTCCTTTTTAATATATGCAACGACCTTATTCTTGTTGCTTTCATTCATTGTAAATCCTATTGGGGAGACATAAGATTGTGAGTAAGTTATTATTGGAAATAGTAGAAATAGGATTAGGTTTTTCATAAAAAATTAATAATGTTTCATCATAAATTTAAAAATTTAAAACAAATATCTAAATCTTTACTAAATATTTGTTTATTGAGTAGTCAGTTAATTTAAGTATTACTAATTTTTACTCTACTTTAATTAAATCTCTTTTACTAATAAAATTATTCCACACATTTACACTCATTTTAGAAACAGTATATTTATATGTCAGTTTAATACCTAAGTTAAATACCTTAGCATTATAAGTTGAAAATTGACTTAGTGCTAACCAGATTTTAATTATTAAAAAAAATCAAACAATTGAGACAATCATATGATTATGTTATTATAGGCGCAGGATCCGCTGGTTGTGTTCTAGCGAACCGTTTATCAAAAAATTCAAAAAATTCTGTTTTATTGTTAGAAGCTGGAGGCCCAGATAATAATATGAATATCCATATTCCTGGTGCTTATATAAAAGTACATAAAAGTAAGGAAGATTGGGGTTTTTGGACTGAAAAGCAGGTAAATGTGTTAAATAGAAAAATATATTTACCAAGAGGAAAAACACTTGGCGGAAGTAGTTCTACTAATGCAATGGCCTATGTCAGAGGTAATGCTGCTGATTACAATTATTGGGCAGAACTGGGTAACTCTGGTTGGAGTTATAAAGAAATATTACCATATTTTAAACGTTCTGAAAACCATGCACAAATAAATCTAATGGATAATGGTTATCATTCTAGTTCAGGAGAATTAGGAGTCACCTTTCCAACTCAGTTCGAGTCCCCGTATGTTAAAGCTTTTATTGATGCATGCTCATCCATGGGTATTCCAAAAAATAAAGATTATAACGGTATAAAACAAGAGGGAGTGAGTCTGGTTCAGAGTACCATAAAAAATGGTAAACGTGTAAGTAGTGCAACTGCTTTTTTAAAACCTGTATTGTATAGGTCAAACCTTAAAGCTGTCTTATATGCACAAGTAGATAAAATTATTATTGAAGGAAAAAAAGCAGTGGGAGTTCAGTATACCAAAGGGTCAAATATAAGTCAAGTATTTGCAAAAAAGGAAGTTATCATTTCCGCTGGTACTTTTCAATCACCACAATTGCTTATGCTCTCTGGAATTGGAGAGGCTTTAGAATTAAAAAAGCATGGTATTAATCAAATACATGATTTAAAAGGAGTAGGAAAGAACTTACAAGATCATTTATTTTATCCAATATGCGCTTTTTCCAAATCACAAAAAGGAATTAACCATTATATCTCTCCACTAAAACAGCTTGGTGCTGCGTGGGATTATTTTATTCATAAAAAAGGTGTTTTTTGTACAAGTCCTCTGGAAGGAATGGCTTTTTTTGATCTTGATCAAAAAAATAGTCAAGTAAACTTTCAATTGCACTTTTCTCCAATCAGTATTGGAAATGAATATGGATATGATGCCTATGATCTTTATGATTACCCTAGAATGGATGGCTTCACAATATTACCAACATTATTACATCCAAAAAGTAGAGGTGTAGTCAGTCTATCTTCAGCTGATCCCAGAGATGCCCCCAAAATTCAACCTAATTTTTTAAATCAAAAAGAGGACCTCGATAAGCTTGTGAAAGGAGGTAAATTCGTTTTTAAAATAATGAAAGAACAAGTAATGAAAAATCATATCAAGGCATATGGTCTGCCTCACAATCGAAATTCTGAAGATCCCCTTGTTGAACATATAAAGAAAACCTTAGAAACCGTATACCATCCCGTTGGTACATGTAAAATGGGTCAAGACTCAATGTCAGTTGTTGATTCCTCTTTAAATGTCAATGGAATAGCAAATCTTCGTGTTGTTGATGCTTCCATAATGCCCAAAATTATTTCTGGAAATACAAATGCCTCAGTAATAATGATTGCAGAAAAAGCATCAGATATGATTTTAAATGACAATTAAAGAAAACATAACTAATAAATAATGAAATTTAAATTAATCCTTGCAGTATTTTTAGTCTTTATATCTTGCAGTGGAGATGTTGTGGAGGATGAAACAATCTTTAATAGCACTGTTTGGGTCATAGTCGGCTTCTCTTCTGACGGAATACCTGAATGGGGACCTATTGATACCCATTCCAAAATAGGGACTAACAGAGGGGAAAATCCTGAAACAAAATCAGAAACAAAAAAGTATTTTGTTTATGTAAATTCAATAAATCAAGGAGGATCTACAAAAATTTCATCTCAAGAAGATGTTATCTATGAAGATGATTTAGGTCAGGCAAAGGAAGTATTTCGACTTTATTCGGGTAAACTTGCAGGTTCTTTTGATAACGGAACACAATTAACCATAAATGCTAAGCCAAATGAAGGATTCAAATTTGTAGGTTGGTCAGGCTATAAATGTAATCTATGTGTATGTTATACCTGCGGTGTAGCTGGTGGATCAGGAATGGGTCAGACACCTTTTGCTAGTGATGAGGATTCAATAATGTTAACTATTCAAGATAGAAGTGTATTACTTACAGCAAATTTTGAAAAAAAGTGAATAAGATGAGTAATAATTTTTTTGTTTTTTTACTTGGCCTTACTTTGATAATCTCTTGTCAAGATAATTTGATTAGATATAAACAAAAAGAAACTATATTTTACTTAATTCGGCATGCGGAAAAAGATAGAAGTAACCCAGAAAATAAAGATCCAAGCCTAACAAATAAGGGAATTAAAAGAGCTAATAATTGGGCATCATATTTTGATACAATAACATTAAACTCTATTTACACTACTGACTACCTAAGAACAAAGCAAACTGTATTTCCTGTGTCTAAATTAAAGAAGATCACTCCAAAAATATATTCACCAGATGAACTCGATATTAATAAATTTATAAATATTAATCAAGGGAAAAGAGTTTTGATTTCAGGTCATAGTGATACCACACCAAGTATAGTAAATAAGTTGATTGGAGAAACTAAATTTTCAAATATGTTGGATTCAGATAATAATAGTTTGTACATAGTAAATATCTTGAAATCTGAGGTTAGTGTTGAAGTAAGGTCTGTTACAATTGGGAATTAATTGAAGCATAAATTGATAAAATAATTCCGAAACTTTCTTTAAAACAACATAGTAGGACAGTTGATCTGATGAAAATCAATATTTAAAAAGACAAATTTTATGTAACGTTTGCTTCTCGTATAAAAAAAATGTTAAGTTTGCGTTACATTAATAAAAATACATATAATCATCCATTACATAACAGAATTTTTGTTCTTGTTTTATCTTCATGGCCATTTTAGTTGTGGCATGTTGATACCTCTTTTCGGAATACTTGCAGGAATTTTAATACCACTATCAGTATTTATTTGGCTTTATTATGATGCAAAGGGAAAGAGAGAGACTGTGTTGGAAATTTCTAAAAACTTAAATGATCCAGAAAAAATTGAAGATTTATTAAAAAATAAATTTTACTCAACATGAAAAATTTTAAAATTATTCTACTGTATTTTTTTGCTATATACGTTAATTCTCAGAGTAATAATACATTAGAAGTTAAACTTGAATTAAACACAAGTTGGTGGGCTGGTATTATAATAGAGGGGCATCAAATGCCAATTAAAAATGGATACGAAGCGAATTTATATGGAACGAGTTATTATAATCAATTACAACCTCTACTTCTATCTTCTTCAGGAGAATTAGTTTGGTCAGAGGAACCATTCAGATTTAAAGTATCAAATGATAATATTTTGTTCGATGAAGCAAATGCAGATTTAGAATATGTAAAGGCGGGAACTACCCTCAAAGAAGCTTATTTGTATGCTAGTTCAAATTATTTCCCACCCTCAGGTAAAATGCCTCCAGAACTTTTTTTTTCTGTTCCTCAATACAACACATGGATTGAATTAACATACAATCAAAATCAGAAAGATATTTTGAAATATGCTCGGGCAATAATTGAAAATGGTATGCCTCCAGGAATTATTATGATAGATGATAACTGGCAAGAGGATTATGGTAAATGGAATTTTCACAAAGGAAGATTCCCAGATCCTCAAGCAATGATGAGGGAGTTAAAGGAATTAGGATTTGAAGTAATGTTATGGGTATGCCCTTTTGTGAGTCCTGATTCTGACACATACAGAGAATTAGAAAAAGAAGGAGTATTTATGTTAGATAGTATGGATAAGCCAGCTATGGTTCGGTGGTGGAACGGGGTAAGTGCAGTATTAGATCTAACTAATTCAAAGGGAAATAAATGGTTCAAAGGAGAACTTGATAGACTTGTTAATCAATATGGAGTTAGTGGATTTAAACTAGATGCAGGAGATGCTAGGTTTTATAAAGGAATTAGTTCAAGTAAAAAAGTAATCCCCAATACACACACTGAACTATTTAATAAAATTGGATTAGACTATCCCTTTAATGAATATAGAGCTACATGGAAAATGGGAGGACAACCACTTGTTCAAAGATTACATGACAAAGGTCATGATTGGGAAGATATTAAAAAACTTATCCCACAAATGGTTTTAGAGGGTATCATGGGTTACCCTTTTAGCTGTCCAGATATGATTGGTGGTGGTCAATTCACAGCTTTTCTAAACGATGCTCCCATTGATCAGGAACTAGTTGTTCGTTCAGCTCAAGTACATACACTAATGCCTATGATGCAATTTTCTGTTGCGCCTTGGAGAATTTTGGATGATAGGCACTTAAATGCAGTCCTAAAGGCGGTTAATTTACGAGAAAATTTCAAAGAGGTTATATTAGATTTGGCAAAGAAAGCTGCAGTAACTGGGGAACCAATTGTTAGATCGCTGGAATATGTTTTCCCTCACAAAGGTTATGCAGAAATTTCAGATCAATTTATGTTGGGAAATGAAATTCTTATTGCTCCTTTTTTAACAAAAGGTGAGGGTAACAGAGAAGTAATTTTACCTGAAGGTAAATGGAAATCAGATAAAGGTATTGTATTTACTGGAGGTAAGACTATNCAAATAAATGTTCCATTAAATAGACTTCCATACTTTATAAAACAAAATAAAAAAACATTATGAATCGGAAAACATTTATTAAAAATTCAGCATTATTAACTTCCGCTGGATTAATGCTTCCAGGTTTTTCTTCACTTAAAAAAGCTAACAGCATAATAGGATCAAANAATACTGTTAACATTGGAACTATTGGGGTAAATTCAATGGGCTGGTGGAATACCAAATCTTTATTGAGAATCCCTAATGTAAACCTGACAGCAATTTGTGATGTTGATGCTAGAGTACTCCAAAAAAGAAAAACTGAAATGGATAATCAAGGAATTAAGGTTAANACTTTTTCAGATTATCGAAAGTTACTCGAGGAAAAAGATGTTGATGCNGTTGTTATTGGAACTCCTGATCATTGGCATGCTCTAATGATGATTCATGCTTCGCAGGCTGGAAAGCATGTTTANTGCGAAAAACCAATTGGAAATTCAATAGGTGAGTGNAGTATGATGGTAAATGCTCAACGNAGGTATGGTAATATTGTTCAAGTAGGNCAGTGGCAACGTAGTCAGAAACATTTTCAAGATGCAGTAAATTATTTAAAAACCGGAATCATTGGTCCAATTCGAACTGTAAAGACATGGTGCTATTTTGGATCGGTAAAACCTAAACCAATTGTTCCAAATAGTATCCCTCCGAAAGAATTAGACTATAAAAGNTGGCTTGGTCCAGCCAAAAAAAGACCATTTAATTCAAGTCGTTTGCATTTTGATTTCAGATGGTTCTGGGATTATGCAGGAGGTTTAATGACTGATTGGGGGGTACATTTAATAGATTTCGCATTGCTTGGCATGCAAGATTCATTNCCTAAAACAGTTGTAAGTTTAGGAGGAAAATTCGCTTACCCTAATCTTGCTCAAGAGACACCAGATACTTTAACTGCACTATATGAATTTGATAAATTTAATTTAATATGGGACTCTGCCATGGGTATAGATAATGGACCCTATGGAAAAAGTCATGGAATAGCTTATATTGGAGATTATGCAACNTTGATATTGAATCGAAATGGTTGGGAAGTNGTTGAGGAAAAAGGTAATGATAAAAAAGTTGCTAAACCTTTCATTGCAGCCTCTGATAATGGACTTGATAAACANACTCANAATTTTATAAAAGCTATTAGATCTAATGATTCATCAAAATTAAAATGCACAATCAAGGATGGTGAAACTGTCGCTACTGTTGCACAAATGGGAAATATCTCCTATAGGTCGGGAAAAAAATTACATTGGAATTCTTTAAAAAATAAATTTTCGGACAACAGCATTAATTCTAAATTCCTTACAAGTAAATATCATAACGGGTATGACTTAAAATTGACATAAATTTATTNTGAAATATATCATTACTTTTTTTTTAATTATAAATATTATTTTTTCTCAAGATGAAAAAATACATGATGAATCAGAGATTTGGGAACCTGAAGTAAAAATAGTTGATCCTTATGAATTTGATGGAGTTCCTGGTGATGCAATAATTTTATTTGATGGTACAGATTTTTCTATGTGGAAAAGTGAAAGAAATAATCAAGAAGTAAANTGGTTTTTGAATCCCGATAAAAGTATGACCATAAAACCCGGAACGGGTGGAATACAAACCATCGAGGAGCACGGTTCAATTCAATTACATATTGAATGGAAATCTCCAACAAAAATTAAAGGAGATGGTCAGTACAGAGGAAATAGCGGTATTTTTTTTCAAAGAAGATACGAATTACAAATATTGGATAGTCATCAAAATAGAACATACTCCAATGGACAAGCAGGATCTATTTACAAGCAACACATACCNCTNGTTAATGTTTCTTTACCNCCNGGAAAGTGGCAAGAGTTTGATGTAGTTTTTAATGCTCCCGAATTCAATAATGAAGGAGATGAAATCAAAAAAGGAAATTTTACCATTTATCATAATGGTGTTTTGATTCATAATGCTGTTGAAATCAATTCAGCCACTTATGATTTCGAAAAAAATACACCATTTACTCTTTTATTACAAGATCATGGAAAAGATGAGGGTAATTATATTAGTTTCAGGAATATATGGATGCGTAAACTCTAAATTTGAAATTTAATTAAATGACGTGTCATCTTTATCAAGATTTAATTCTTTGATCCAAATATTTCTGTATAAAACCTCGTGTCCTTCCGACTGTAATTTGAGACCTCCTGGTTTTGGAGTAATTCCATAACCATTATTATTTCCCCCATCTAAACCTGAAAAAGGTCCACCCCAAACTTTTTTAATTTCTACTTTATCATGAACTAGTTTACCATTAAAAAATATGGAAACTTCNGGTTGCTTTATTAAANCATTATCTTTAAATCNAGCAGCTTTAAATTTAATATCATATGAATTCCAGTTTCCTAANCCGTTATANATATCATATGGAGATGATTTCTCATTTATTATGGCTCCCATTCCATGCTTTGTTTCNTCACCATCTTTAATTTGAATTTCATATCGGTTTTGAAGGTATACCCCACTATTTCCTCCTTTATTTTTTACTAGAAACTCTANATGAAGNCTAAAGTCNATNAATTTTTTNTTTGTNACAATATCTGCTNTACCATANTTTCCATCNTTTGCNTCTTNATCAAAAGTATTTAAAACCATACCTTCATCAATAGGNTCTTTTTCAAGTTTCCATTTTATTGGAAGTGANGCACTCAGTCTCGGTCCNNTCCAGTAGGTCCATTTTCCATCCANAATTTTTCNTGTTCCATCAAATAGAACTTCACCATTTAACGGTACNTTAGCCCCTAATCCAANAGAACTTGTATTTTGTAAATAAATTTTATGTGAGNTTAAAAGTAAAATTAAATATAGAATATTGTGCATTTNGNTAATTANTTAGTTTNATAAGTTNNTTTAAAATAAAANAATTATTTTTAATAAAAGGAAATTTAATTTAATTTTTNAATCATGTCATACAGATNAACNATATCATNAATCTTATTTTTTTTATTTCATTTTACCATNCAAAGTCAAAATATTAATANAATAAANAAGGAAATNAAAAANTCTATTGANAATCAAAAAGAAAATCTCATCAAAACNAGTGATGCAATATGGGGATTTGCNGAAACATCACTATTGGAGTTTGAATCATCCAAAACTCTTATGGATTATGCTCGTGCAAATGGNTTTGANGTAAAANCAGGAGTTGCTGGAATTGAAACAGCCTTCACTGCATCATATGGTCAAGGTAGACCNATAATTGGAATTTTGGGTGAATTTGATGCTAACGCTGGAATATCTCAAAAACTAAAGCCTANNAAAGAAGCNAGNATTCCNGGNGCTNCAGGACATGGATGTGGACATAATTTATNTGGAACNGCCAGNNTGGGNGCTGCNNTTGCAATTAANGANCAAATTGAAAAAGGAAATTTTAANGGNACTGTGATTTTTTATGGAACACCNGCTGAGGAAACNATTTTNGCCAAGGTTTGGATGGTTAGAGAAGGGTTGTTTNATGANCTTGATGTNTGTATGGANTGGCATCCNGGAGANAATATNGANTCNNNNACNCAAAGNTCAAANGCACTTGTCGATTTTAGAATAAAATTTTATGGNAGNTCNTCTCACGCATCNTCAGATCCATGGAATGGATTAAGTGCTGTAGATGCAATGGAANTNTATNCAAANGGNTTNAANTATTATAGAGAACATATAAAACCAACCTCANGNATTCANTATCANATTGANAAAGCNGGTGATGTAGTTAATGTTGTTCCTGATTATGCTCANATATGGACACGCCTTCGCGAAAATGATCGAGCNAATGTTGATATACTNTACGAACGAGCTTTAAATATAGCCAAAGGTGCAGCTTTAATGACAGGAACCAGNTATGATATTAAACTAATTTCNGGTATTTATGAAATACAGGTNAANAGAACAGGAGCAAGAATTATGNATGAAAATTTAAAATCATTNGGTGAAATNANNTATTCTGANAATGANANAAATTATGCAAATACTATTCTTAGAGAATCTGGNAAGCCTGAAATTGGAATTGATGGCAAGNTTCATCCTCTTAGAGAAACTCTTCCTGCTCAGGGTGGATCNACNGATGTTGGAGATGTAAGTCAAGTAGTTCCAGTAATNAGGATGTCNGCAACTNCAGCAGCAAGNGGAGGTCCATGGCATTCGTGGGCTGTTGTTGCTTGTACTGGNATGTCTATNGGTCATAAAGGAATGATATATGCNTCAAAAGCATTGGCNATGACTATGGCNGANCTTTATACTAATCCNAAGCTAATTAGNGATGTGAAAAAAGATTTTANANAAAATCAAAAATATGAAAAGTATTCGCCCAGAATTTTACCNGGACCTCCATCTCTNGATTAGATAATTCAAAAATTAATTTTAATAATNANAATAACATAAATTAAAGTTTGATGAGAAAAATTATNTTTTTATTNNTTATTTTTTTNAATATCCAATGTGAAANAAAACAAATAAAAAAGGNTTACAACGATTTTAAATTTCTGGAGTTTGATATTCAGCAAATGCAAAATGGATACAAAAANGGGGATTTTAAGATTATTGATGTTGCAAGTGCATATGTTACAAGAATAAATTCTTTAGATTTTGATGGTCCAAGGCTTAATTCGATAATTCAAATAAANCCAGAAGTATTTGATATAGCCAAACAATTAGATAATGAATTAATCATGGGAAATATCCGTGGCCCTCTACACGGNATTCCAATTNTNATAAAAGATAATATCAATACTGGTGATAAGATGTTTACGACAGCTGGATCTAGNGCNCTCANAAAATCTAAAGCAATCAAAGACAGTTACATTGTTGGNAAACTAAAANAATCTGGNGCCTTGATAATTGGTAAAGCCAANTTAAGTGAATGGGCAAATTTTAGGGGTCAAAACTCTAGTAGTGGNTGGAGTGGGNTTAATGGACAAACAAAGAATCCATATNTTTTNTCAAGAAATCCATGTGGTTCAAGTTCAGGATCGGGAGTTGCAGTNTCTGCTAATTTGACAATGTTAGCAATTGGAACTGAAACAAATGGATCTATTATTTGTCCATCCAATAATAATGGAATTGTTGGTATAAAGCCAACTGTTGGANTATTAAGCAGAGAGGGTATTATACCTATTTCATACACNCAAGATACTGCAGGACCNATGGCAAGAAATCTTACTGATGCAGTNATTGCGCTTGGTGTGATGACAGGGGTNGATAATAATGATCCNAAAACGAAATCAAGTAATGGAAGGTATTTTAAAGACTATACAGAATTTTTAAAAGTTGGGGGCTTAAAGAGCAAAAGNATTGGNGTNTATTCATTACCATTAAAAANTAAATCAAAACGAAATGGCTATTTAAGTGATGTTGATTCGATTTTTAAACAATCATTAAAAGTGCTTGAGTCGCTTGGTGCAGAGCTTGTAGAATTGGATACAATAAACCATAGAGAAACCGGTATTAATTCATATAATGTTATGTTACATGAATTCAAAGACGGTTTAAATAAATACCTGAAAAGTTTAGATGAGGATATAAAAGTAAANACCTTAGATGACTTAATTGAATTTAATGAAAATGATTCTGTTGAGTTAAAGTTCTACAATCAGTATTACTTAAAACTTGCTAATAAAACAAATGGAATTAATAGTCCTGAATATAAAAAATCACTAANAAATCTTATTATTATGTCAAGAGAAATGGGAATTGACAGAGTAATTAAAAAATATAATTTAGATGCAATAACTTCGCCCAGTGGTGGACCGGCCTGGAAAACAGATTTAATATATGGAGATAAATCNCATATTGGAAGTTCTTCTCCAGCCGCAAGAGCTGGGTATCCTAATATAACAATTCCAATGGGAGATATAAATGGTTTGCCTNTTGGAATTTCATTTTTTGGAACTGCTTGGTCGGAACCAAAGTTAATAGAAATAGCATTTNATTTTGAACAAAAAACAAAAAAGAGAATCATACCAAAATTTAAAAATAGAATACAATGAAAAAACAACTTACAAATATTTTTATTCTTTTAGTAATAGTAGTGAATTCAAATTATTTATTGTCACAAAACTCAGAAACCTTGGAGTCAATTGCTAAAGAGTTTACTGTTAAATCTTTCCCAACTTTAAAAGAATTNTTNAGCATACCAAATGACGCTGCCAACTTGGATTGGATAGAAAAAAATATTTTATGGTGTGAAAAAGAATTTTCATCAAGAGGNTTTNATATAAAAAGATTGAAGACTGANAGAGCCCCATTACTNATGGTCCAAAAAAACTTTGTTCCAAATGGTAAAACAGTTCTAATNTATCTTCAAATGGATGGTCAACCTGTTGATCCAAGAGANTGGAACCAAAAGGATCCATACTATCCAGTATTAAAAAAAATNAATTCTGAAAATNAATGGGAGACNATAAATTGGGAATTAATNAANAACTATGATAAAGATTGGAGGNTTTTTTCTAGATCTGCTAGTGATGCAAAAGGACCNGTTTCAATGTTTNTNGCATCGCTAGATGCTATCGAAAAATATNAATTTAAACCAAATTTTAATATAAAAGTAATATTAGATTTTGAAGAAGAGCTAGGNTCTCCCAATCTTCCTAAATCAGTTGCAAAAAACGCTGATGTTTTGGACTCNGATATGTTAATTATNTTTGATGGACCTTTACATAGATTAAATAAACCTACTTTGAGCTTTGGTGCAAGGGGAATATCTACAATTCAGCTTACAACNTATGGNCCTCTTTTTCCTCAACATAGTGGNCACTATGGTAATTACGTTCCTAATCCTGCCCTAAGATTAGCAAAGATATTNTCATCTATGAAAAATGATAATGGTGTAGTAACAATTCCTAATTTTTATGATGGGATNATATTAACNCCTGAGATAAAGAAAATTTTGGNTGCTACACCGCATAACGAAAAAGAACTNCAAGAATTATTTCAAATTGGNGAATTTGATAAAGTTGGANAAAATTATCANGAGTCAATACAATATCCCTCACTTAA
Source organism: Flavobacteriaceae bacterium (assembly GCA_002721275.1). Lineage (GTDB taxonomy): Bacteria > Bacteroidota > Bacteroidia > Flavobacteriales > Flavobacteriaceae > Marivariicella. The sequence goes on along the minus strand of PBJZ01000018.1, from coordinate 187,779 downwards.
TATCAGAGGCATGCAATCTGGGTGGATAAATGAGGAGGTTAGAACAATNATNCCATCNTGGGCAAGAGCNGAGCTTGATGTTCGTTTAGTTATCGAGTCAGANCCAAATAAACTACTAGNTTTAATAAGCAAACATATCGAAGGATTAGGTTATTTAGTTTTAGATAGAAAACCAACAAAANAAGAAAGAATTAAATATCCAAAAATTGTGACATTCACCTCTGAAGTTTCATACCAGTCATTTAGAACAANTTTGAATGAAGAGGTTAGTATTTGGCTTCAAAAAGCAATCAGAAGAGCATTTGAGATGGAACCAATTTTAATAAGAATGAGTGGGGGGTCGATTCCAATTTCACCTTTTGTAAATGAATTAAATATACCTGCCGTTACNGTNCCTACAGTTAATAGAGATAATAACCAACATAGTCCAAATGAAAATATTAGACTAGGAAATTATGAGGATGGAATTAAAACNATCATTGCTATTTTGACNGAAGAAATTTAATTAAAACTTAATAAAAATTCTGCANTAAATNTTAAATNTTATTCTGGNACATATTTTTTNAANGGATAATTTTCAGGAAAAACATATGGTCCTGTNGTTATAATCAGTGGATACTCNGATTTAGAATCAAAAANAAATTCAAACATCTTGGCAGTATATCCCNCCAANGTATCACTNAATTTTACTTNATATTTTCCATTTGGATTAGGATTTATATCAAAATTTTTCCATAATTCCCCTTTCTCCCATAANCTAAAATCTCTTCCTTNACNGTTGTTAGCNGTCCATAAAGAAACATCATATTTTTCAGATGAATTTACATTTACNATAATTGAATCATTTNNCAACTTCCAATCTAATTCTGGTAATTTTTTATTTTTAATTATNCTCATGTAAAAAGCCATCAAATTTTTATCTANGTACCTACCATTCATTGAATGGTTNGCATTGGGAACATATCTTAATAGTTTTTCTCCAGGTAACTCAGAATAATAATATCTCCATGAGTCTGTTGCAAAAAATTGATCAGAACCAGCATTAACAATATACTTAGGTATANTNTATTTNTCTATATAGTTATATGGTTCTACATATTTCATNAGAGTTTTAAATTCATCTTTGAACATCCAATTATGAATATTGTAATCAATATACTCCTTGACTGCATANGAAAATTCNCCATAGCTTCTNTAGTGATTTTCAAAAGATGGTAATAAATTTAACATATCAATAACAATAGGAATTACAGAAATTACTCGATCATCGACTGCAGCTGTTATCCATGATGTCCAACCTCTTTTGGAGGCACCAGATATAACAAATTTATTTAGATTNATTTTNTGATCAATCGCAATTTCTTCAGCTAAGTCCATAGCTCTAACAACTGCTCTTGTCATAGGAAATCTTGGAAGCCATTCAAGATCATCATTTTTGGCTCCANTTGTTAGAAATTTATTCCAAGCATATGCAATTAAATCATCCTCTAAAAACTCATNTTGCTNGGNTTCTTTAAAATTTATTGGTTGAAAGGGAATGTTGCTTACATTTNTTATAATTGATTTTGAATCAACTGCAAACTTTACAGCAAGACTATCTAATCTGAAATAATCCTCTTTTTTTGTTCCGCCATCAATGAATAATAATCCTTTATCTGTAATTATTTCATTGGGTATTATTATATCTACGTAATGCCACCATTCTGTTTCATTAACATAATCNTCATTTAACCATTCTCCAGANATCATTTTAATATGATAACTTTTCCAATTTTTTGAAATTGTAGAATCAATTAATTGATAACTATATTGATTTCTTGTTTTATNTATATAATCAATTATTGCAGTTTCATTAGATTCTTTTTTGCATGAAACAAGACAAAGTATAATTAAAAAATAGAACTTTTTTATTTGTTTTAATTCCATTTGTATTTCTTTAAACTTTAATTTTCGTTTAAATTAATTTTAAAAGTTAAGTAAATTGTTTTAAATTTTAANAATGGGATTAAAGATAGCAGTTGCAGGCGCATCAGGTTTTATTGGTAAATGGATTATNGAAAAATTCCATAGAGATTATGAGATAATAGCGTTAAGTNGAAAAAGGGTTTACAAAAAAATAAGAGGTAATGTCAAATGGCGACAAGTTGATCTGTATTCGATGTCTAGTACNGAAAAATCTCTTNAAGGTGTTGATATTGGNATTTATTTGGTTCATTCAATGCAACCCTCAACAAGATTAAGTCAGGGAAAATTTGAGGACACGGACTTACTTTTAGCCGATAATTTTGCAATTGCTGCACAGAAGAATAAANTAAAACAAATAATATATATTGGAGGTATACTTCCCAAAGANGATCACANAATTTCTAAACACCTTTTATCAAGGTATGAAGTTGAAAAAACACTTGGTAGCAGGGATATTCCACTAACAGCAATTAGGGCTGGTATAATTATTGGACCTGGTGGATCATCTTTCAAAATAATAAAAAATCTAGTTAAAAATCTTCCAATTATGATATGTCCAATGTGGACAAAATCAAAAAATCAACCTGTAGANATATTTGATGTAATTCAACTTTTAAGAAAATGTATTAATAATNAAATTAGTTTNAATAAACATATAGAAATCGGAGGACCTGAGACAATTACATATATGGATTTATTAAAAAAAACATCAAAACAAATGAAAAAAAATCGATTGGTATTNTCTGTTCCATTTTTTTCGGTTGGTCTCTCAAAATTATGGGTTAGTTTATTCTCGGGATCAAGTATGAATTTTATCTCACCATTAGTTGAGAGTTTAAAACATAAAATGATTCCNGATAATAAATATTTAAAAANTTTTAAAACTAAATCTNTAACAATAGATGAAAGTATATTCAATGCACTAANCAAAGAACCTCCAAAACTTCCTAAATTTAAAAAANTAAATAGTGAAAAAAATACTGTTAGAAGTGTTCAAAGACTATTTAATCCAGGAAAGTTTGAAGCTAAGCTTGTTGCAAGATANTACCCAATTTGGCTCAGTAGAATATTTGTTGGTTTTATAAAATCAAAATTTGATGGGGTTTATTTNAGATTTTATTTTTTTAAAAAAGTATTACTTGAGTTAAGATTAATTGATAACAGAAGTTCTTCNACTAGACAATTATATTATATAACTGGGGGTATTTTAACNCANAGAAAGGACCTAGGTTGGNTAGAGTTTAGATCNATACTTGATAANAAATACATTATAACTGCTATTCATGAATATGTNCCAAGGTTACCNTGGTTTTTATATAAAATAACACAAGCTAAAATTCATTTATTTGTTATGAATAAATTTGAAAGAGAAATTAANAAAAGAAGTGTTTTAAAATAANTAAACCTATTATTAATTAGTTATTGTTAATTTCCTNTAATTTATATACATTAAANATAATTAATGAATTAAATTTTTTAATACTTGAGAAATTGCTATTGGGCATTATTATTANTTGTTTTTATTTTTTCTTGCGCATTTGAGAAAGAAAAAGGAAAAGAAGTNATTGAGTGGGAAATGTTGTTCAATGGAAAAGATCTAAGTAANTGGACNATTAAGTTTGCTAATCAAGAATTATNTTTTAATTATAAAAATACTTTTCAAGTAAAGGATTCAATGATAAGAGTCGTTTATGATGAATATGAAAAATTTGAAAATAATTATGCTCACTTATATTATAAAAAACCCTATTCCTATTATAAGTTAAAATTTGATTATCGTTTTCTTGGAGATCAGGTAAAGGGAGGTGCTAACTGGAACAANAGAAATAGCGGCGTNATGCTTCATTCACAATCTCCTGAAACCAANGATTTTGGTCAATATTTTCCAGTATCAATTGAAATACAATTACTAGGGGGGTTGGGAGAAGAGGAAAGAAATACAGGTAATCTATGCACGCCAGGAACTGCAGTAGAAATCAATGATCAAGTAAATTATACTCATTGCATTGATTCTGATTCAAAAACATATCATGGGGATCAATGGGTNAGTGCTGAAGTGATAGTTTATGGTGGTAAAGAAATAATTCATATAATTGAAAATGATACAGTTTTAAAATATAAAAAACCTCAAATTGGTGGAGGATTTGCTAATCCACATCTAGGTGAAGTTGACTGGAGCTCAAATGGAATAAAAAGTAAAGATTATTGGCTATCAAGGGAAGGTGAGATATTAAAATCTGGTTATATAGCTNTACANGCCGAGAGCCACGCCATAGACTTTAAAAATATTAAATTATTAAATCTTTGTGGATGTATGGATTTNAATGCAAAAAATTACAAATCATATTATATTAAAAATGATAATTCAAAGTGTATTTATTAACATTAANCTCCATTTAAATGTATATTGTCAATAATACTTTCTAAAAAGTAAANAATTTTTATGATTAACAAATATGATGCAATAGTTGTTGGAACAGGAATCAGTGGAGGATGGGCAGCAAAAGAGTTATGTGAAAAAGGTCTTAAGACGCTAGTTTTAGAGAGAGGACCAATGTTAGTTCACCCAACTGACTATAAAAATGTTGATAAAGACCCNTGGGACTTCAAGGGTGGTGATACTATAACACAAGAAATAAGAAAGAGACAACCAAAGCAAAGTAGAAGTGGTTATATAAATACTGAATCAACAACACATCTTTTGGTAAATGATTACGAGCACCCATANAATGAGGATAAAAGGTTTGATTGGATAAGAGGATATCATGTAGGGGGTAGATCTCTACTTTGGGGAAGATTAAGCTGGAGATTAAGTGATATAGATTTTAATGCCAACTTAANAGAAGGAATAGNAGTTGATTGGCCTATAAGATANAAAGACCTAGCTCCTTGGTATAGTTATGTGGANAAATATATAGGAGTAAGTGGAGAAAAATTGGGTTTGCCTCAACTACCAGATGGAGAATTTCTAAAGCCAATGGATATGAATTGTCTTGAACAAGAATTCAAAAAATCAATTAAAAAAAANTATAAAGATCGCNTGGTGACTGTTGGNAGAATAGCAATTATTACAGAAGGAACAAAACCTGGATTAAATAGAGTCCAATGTCAATACAGAAATCGATGTAGAAGAGGATGTCCATATGGCGCNCCATTCAGCAGTAACTCATCTACTCTTCCTGCTGCTGAACAAACTGGTAATATGACACTAAGACCTAATTCAATTGTATATGAAGTTATTTACGATGAAAATAAAAATAGGGCTAAAGGAGTTAGAGTGATAGATTCTGAAACTAAAAAGATTATGGAATATGAAGCAAAAGTTATTTTTTTATGTGCTTCCACTGCAGCNTCTACTTCAATTTTAATGCAATCGAAATCAAAAAGGTTTCCNAATGGATTGGGTAACGATTCTGGAGAATTAGGACACAATTTAATGGANCATCATTTTTTACTTGGAGCAGATGGAGTTTATGATGGGTTTCAAGATAAATACTATAAAGGAAGACATGCNGGTTGTATTTATATCCCAAGATTCAGAAATTTGGGTGGGTCGACAAATCGCAAAGACTTTTTAAGAGGTTATGGTTTTCAAGGAGGAGCCTGGCGAACTGATCACAGGGAAATGATAAAAAAAGCTGGTTTTGGAAAAGAATTAAAAGATGCTGTTTTAACGCCTGGTAATTGGGCTATGGGTCTTGGAGGATTTGGTGAGGTTCTTCCTTATCATGACAACAGATTATATTTAGATTACAATAAAAAAGATAATTGGGGGCTTCCAACAATTACTTTTGATGCTGAAATTAAAGAAAANGAAAAAGCAATGAGAAAGGATATTAAACAACAAGCAGCTGAAATGTTGGAATCAGCTGGTTTTCGGAATGTGAGAGAATACGATAATGAATATGCAATGGGTCTAGCAATTCATGAAATGGGTACAGCAAGAATGGGACATGATCCGAAAACTTCTGTNCTAAATAAGTATAATCAACTACACACTGTTCCCAACGTTTATGTTACTGATGGGTCTTCAATGACTTCAGCTGGGAGTCAAAATCCTTCTTTGACATATATGGCTCTGACAGCNAGNGCAGCAAATCACGCAGTTGATGAATTGAAAAAAATGAACCTCTAGTCGAAATAATATGGAAAGGAGAAAAGTATTAAAAAAAATAGGATATGGAAGTGTTGCAATAGTTGNNAGCCCACAAATTTTAAATATACTTCATGGTTGTCAATCAAGTTTAGATGAATATTCCCCNATCTTTTTTACAAAAACACAATTTCAAATTATTCGAAAAATAATGGAGTTAATTATCCCCAAAACTGANATTCCTGGGTCNACTGAATTAAGGTTACCAGAATTTATAGATAATTACATTGATGTTGTAATGAATCAAAATGATAAAGAAAAAATATCCAATGGATTAAAAAGTTTTATCAAACTAATTTTAATTGAAACAAAAAAAAATCATTCAAATAAAGTTAGTGCAAGTGATTTAAATATNCAGTTAGAAAAATATCTTAAAGCAAGTGATAAACAAATAGAGATATGGGAAACAAATTCGAAAAGTCCTGAATCAGAGGTTTATAACNATTTAATTCAAATTAGATCTTTAACTCTAAATGCATTNAGATTAAATGAATACATTGGTGAAAAGGTTTTAGCTTATGATCCTATCCCAGGAAANAGAGAGGTTTGTTTGGATTTGANGAAAACTACTGGTGGCAAAAGATGGTCTCTTTAATNTTNATTTGAANCAGGTCTTTAAAAGTGAAAATTNATTTTNTTNAAATTTAAAAAAATTAATCAAATTACATTGAAATTAACTAAATTAAAATCATGAAATATAAGCTCTTTTTTTTACTATTTTTTTCTACATTAATTTATTCTCAGTCAAGTAAAATAAAAGCCCTGGAGGAGAAAGGTGTATTGGTTGGGGTTCAGTCCTATTCCTTCAGGACGATGGATGATCAGAGTCCACTGGCAATTTTAGAATACATAAAAAAGACCGGTATTAAACATGTCGAATTAATGGGTAATCATGTAGAACCATTTGTTGGTATTAATGAAAATTCAAAATTCTTATCCAAAAAAAGAAATGAGATTTCAATGTCAAAATTTAAAGAACTTAGGAAGCTATATAACGACGCTGGTATTTCAATTTTTGCTTTTAAACCAAAGAGGTGTTTCGAGAAAAATAATACTGATGCAGATATAAAGTATGGAATGAGAGCTGCTAAAGCATTAGGCGCAACTCATATAACACTTGAACATCCGGAAGATGATAAACATACACTTAGACTATCCCAAATTGCCGAACAGGAAGGTATTTTAATTGGATATCATAATCACGAACAGGCAAAACCAACCTTATGGGATACTGCAATTTCTCAATCAAATTATAATAGATTAAATATTGATTTGGGACATTATACTGCAACAGAAATAGGGGATCCAATAGAGATTTTAAAAAATAAACATAGTAAAATTGCTAGCATGCATTTAAAGGATCGAAAAAAAATAAGTAGAGGTGGAGAAAATATGATATGGGGCTATGGTGATACTCCAATCAAACAAGCAATTAAAATTTATAAAAAAGAAGATTATAATTTCCCTTTGACAATAGAATTAGAATATAAAATACCATCAGGATCAAACGAAATTTCTGAGGTTAAAAAATGTATTTCTTATATATATAATTCAGTTTTATAGATAATAGATTGTTTTTAAAGACCAGAGGTGGGTATTATTCGTGCTTTTAAATCAGGGTCTTTCATTTCCTTATCAATTGGAAACATTGGTCTATTAATATTTTTATAACCTAGGCGTTCCAGATTCTGATCAACTCCCCCAGGTGTTAAAGCCATTACCCATCCCTTTTGAATATCGTATAATTCAGGAACTAAATAACCAATCTTAACAACTACAATATTAGTTTTTTTAAGATTTAATCCAAGATCATTGAAATCCTTTTCATAGTGATAAGGTTTTCTTTTTTTTGTTACTATTACGCTAATACTTCCAGTTTGAATAACCACTTCACTTTCAGCATTTATATCACCTTTTTTTATTTTGATAACTCTTCCTTTGAGTAAAATAGGCGGTGCATATCTGTCATCAACTTCTGCTCCAACATATCCCTCTACATCGTTCCCCTCTCCAACCTTAATAGCTTTTTCAATTAGATCAGGTCCAGGAATTGATGCATAAATTAATTTTGGACCGTTAGAGGTTTTAAATTCTTTTCTTTTTAGCAATTTTTCTAATGTCCAAGTCACATCTCCAGCACCCCCAGCAGTTGGATTATCTCCCATATCACTTATAAAAAAAGGAGTTTTATTACTATTTAAAGCTTGCTCAAGACTTTCGTTTAAATTTTTTGTTGGTGCAACGAAATCAAATTCATTTCTATATTTCCAAAAATTTGTTGCTAGTTTTTCTGCTGATGATTTCACTTCTTTCAAATTATCTCCTGTAACAACGACTGCTGCATGATTTCTTGGTTCGTCAGCCCATGCGTAACCTATCCAAATCCCAGCATCAATAACTCCATCAATTTTTGTGATGGGATCGACTTGGGAATACAATTTTTTTCCAGGGTCAATTCGTGTGCTAGTTTGTTCTCCTGGGAGAAGAATTGGAACAGGAATCCATGCTTTATAAATAGGCTTACCTTTCCCATTTTCAATTCTTTCCAATAGGTTCTCTAACGCTCTTTGTTTTGACTCCATTGCATCCTCGTGCGGAGCCATCCTGTAACATGTGATTAAATCAGACTCATTGACTAATTTTTTTGAAACGTTACCATGTAAATCCATTGATGTGGAAATAATTGTTTTATAACCCACAACCTCTCTAACTTTTTTGATATAATCCCCTTCAGCATCAATCAATCCCTCTACGCTCATTGCACCGTGTAAATCAAGAAATAATCCATCATAGGGAAGATTTTTTCTTAAAGATGATAGAGTGTTATTTAGTAAAGAATCGTATGTTTCTCTTGACACTATACCACCAGGTAATGATTTAGCAACTATTGTGGGGAACCAATTTGCACGAGTTCTGTTAAAAGATTCCTTTGATAAAAATGAGTACTTATCAAAAATTTTTTCACCAATATCTGTTCTTGCTTTAAATGCATCCATATTTGAAACAGCAGGGGAAAAAGTACTTGATTCAATCCCAATACCTGCAATTGCAACTCTTGGAATTTTTTTACTTAAATTTTCACAAGAATAAAATAACAATAACGCAGTAAAAGCTGACAGAAACGTTGTGAGGTTTTTTTTCATAAATAAGCTATTTTATTAAATTTATTAAATATCTATCTCTAGGACCATGTTTTTTTTAAAAAATTAATAAAGTTTTGGTGAAAAATATTATCAATATTTAAATCTGTGTACCCTCTTTTTTTTAATGTATATTTCATTTTTTGAAGATCAGCAATTGTATCGATATCATATGGGCATTGCTCATTTCCAAAAGCGCCGTCCAGATCTGAGCCAATACCCACAGAATCACAATTTCCTGCCAATTGACATATATGATCCACATGATCAACTACATTTTCAAGTGAAAGTTTCATTTTCTTTGGATCAGAAACCCCTCTTTTCCATTTTGGTAATATCATCCATGCATCAAAACAAACACCAATTATAGAATTTCTATTAATTAATTTTTTAATTTGCTTGTCATCAAATTGTCTTTGGTTTGGTACAATTGATCTGCAATTGCTGTGACTTGCCCAAATAGGCCCCTTAAACCTATCCATAGTCTCCCAAAAACTCAAATCACAAAGATGAGTTACATCAAGAATTAGGTTCAACTTTTCAATTTCGTCAAGTAATTTTTTACCTTTTTTTCCTATCCCTCCTGATGAGTCTGTGCCATATGCATAAGTTCCGGGTCCATAATGAGCTGGTCCAATTGCTCTTAATCCATATGCATGTGCAAGATGCAGATGTTCCATTGAAATTATTGAATCTGCACCCTCCAGCGATAGTATGTAGCCAATGGTATTATTAACACCTTTTTTCCATTTTTCAATATGATTATCTAATTCAATTTTATTTTTTATTTGGGTCATCTCTCCTATTTTTTCCATGGATCTATACCAGGCAAGTTGACCTTGGGTTTGGGCCCAAGCTTGTTCTTGTGATCTCCACCCAGTTAGTTTATTTTCTGGCTTCGAGTATCTTGCGATTTGAGTTGCAACGCAAATATAAATATTGCCTTTTCTCATTGCATCCAAAGAAACAGTTCCATTACCTCTGTCCGGTTTATCATTTAAAAACTTTTCACTTTCTCTAATCTTATTAATTGGAAGAGTAAGATTCCTATTCCATTCCATTGCATTCATTGCAAGATCTAGATGAGCATCAAATATTAAGGACATTATATTTTAAATTGTAGTTTCTTTCTTTTATTTTCCAGAAGGAAGATGTATAAGCCTCCGAAATTATTTGGACATACTCAAATTTTGATACAGTTGGGCATATGTGATATGGGCTTGCACAAACTAAATCACCAATTTTGTAATTTTTAGCTTTTTTTGTCTCTATCACAAGGTGTTCTTCACTCTGACTGAGATGTTTTGCATTCTCTAAGCCGTGAACAATTACTCTTGGTAATGGCATTTCGGATGCAACAGATTTATGTCCTAAATCTAGACACAAAATATTTTCATTTGGCTTGCTTATTACTCTTGATACAAGTATTGCTGATATTTCGAAATCCATTTCTGGAAATAGTTTTTTATAACCTATATCCCACAAAAGAGTCGTTCCCGGGCTAAGGTAATTTCCTTCTCTCATGGAGTGAATATTAAAAGTAGGGGACCCACCAGTAATTATATCATGCACTTTAAATCCATATCTATTTGAGCATTCAATTAACTCATTTACATATTTATAGGCATTATCACATTCTTTTTTTCGAATTTTAAAATCAGGGTTTCTTAGATGTCCATCATAAATATGAAGTCCTTTAAAATAAAAATTATCATTTGATTTAATTTTTTTAATCAAATCAAGAGCTGTTTTTGAATCATTTATTCCAGTACGGTTCATCCCGTTGTTTACATCCAACCACAAAGATAATGTGGTTCTATTTTTATCTGTTAAGTCACTCATTATTTTAAGTGATTCGAAATTATCAACAATAGTTGAAAATTCTATTTTTGGATAAGAAAGTTTTAGCTCAATAAAATGTTTTAAGTTTATTTTACTGGGTTGAATGGCTAAAAGAATTTTTTCTACACCGGCAGCAGCTAACATTTCCGATTCACAAATTGTAGCACATTTGAACTTTTTAATACCAAATTTTTTTTGAATATCAATAATCTCGGATAGTTTATGGGTTTTTACATGTGGCCAAAGTCTTTCACTGGAACCAGCAATTTTAATCATCTTTTTAATATTTCCTCTAATTATTTCGGGGAAAATAACTAATCCAGGGGTTATCAAATTTTCATGATGATTTATATTTAGTAAGAACTTATTTTTTGAATCCATTTTCAAATACTAAGAATGAAGTTCAAAAATAGCCTCAACCTCTACAGGGATATTTCTGGGTAGAATATTTCCAACAGCACTCCTTGCTCCAACGCCTGACTTTTCACCAAATACATCCTGCATTAATTCACTAAAACCGTTTATTACATATGGATGATCTTTAAAATCCATTGAACAATTAACCATTCCTAGAACTTTCACAACCCTTTTAATTCTATCAATATCTTTAAAGTGTTCTTTTATGGTTGATAACATTGTTAATCCAACTTGTCTAGCGGCTAATTTTCCTTCATCAGCCGTAATTTCTTTACCTACCTTTCCGATCATTTGACTTCCGTCCAATTTAACCGGACCTTGCCCAGATACATAAAGTAAATTTCCTACAATCACTAATGGATTATATAATCCTGCAGGCTTTGGGGCAGGAGGCAATTTTAAATCTAGTTTTTTTATTTTTTGTGAGGGTAATAATTCCATTTTTTTTTTTAAACAAATATATCTAATATTAACACTCCAATTATACCAATTATACCAATCGATGTTTCCATAACTGTCCATGTTGAAAGCGTATCTTTAACTGAGACGTTAAAATATTCTTTGAATAACCAAAAACCACCGTCATTAACATGAGAAAGCATCAAACTCCCAGATCCAATTGCGAGAACCATTAATTCTGGATTTATATCAGCGTTGTTAACAATTGGAACAAGTATCCCAGCTGATGTTAAGGCCGCAACAGTTGCCGAGCCAACACATACCCTAATTAACGTTGCAATTACCCAACCCAAGAATAGTGGTGATAAGTTTGAACCATTTAGTAAACCACCAATATATTGACTAACACCACTATCAATGAGAATTTCTTTTAAAGCTCCAGATCCAGCAATAATTAATAATACCATTGTTACACTTTTTATTGAATCTGTGCTACTTTTCATTATCTCAGTAATACTTTGTCCCCTTGAAAACCCTAGTGAATATATTGAAAAAACAAATGAAATTAATAAAGCAACTGAGGGATTACCTATAAACTTAATATATTCATAATATTGATTTTCCTCAACAAGATAAGCTTGAAGTAATGTTGATAAACCGATTAAAAAAACAGGAAGTAATGCTGAAAAAATACTAATAAAAAACCCTGGTAGTTTTTCGAGCGGTAAAACTCTTGAGGATAAAAATGAGTCTAGTGGCTTCGCATCAATATTTTTAACAACTTTGGATAAAACTGGCCCAGAAATTATTATTGCAGGAATTGCTACAATAATTCCATATATTAATGTTCTTCCAATATCTGCATCAAAAATAATGGCAACCGCAGTTGGTCCAGGGTGAGGAGGTAGATAGCCGTGGGCTACTGACAAGGATGATAATAGAGGAAGTCCTACATATATTAGAGGAAGATTTGATGACGATGCGACTGTGAATATTAATGGTACTAAAATTACAAAACCTACTTCATAAAACATTGTAAGACCAATGATAAATCCAGCAACCATAACAGCTAACTGAACATACTTTATGCCAAAAGAATCAATCAATCTAAATGATATTTGTTGTGCGGCTCCACTCTCAGCAACTATTTTTCCAAACATTGCTCCTAATCCTAAAATCATTACTAGTGATCCAAGAGTATTTCCAAAGCCATTTTCAATGGAGTCAATTACATTATTGATAGGCATTCCATTTAAAATCCCAATCAAAATTGAAATTATAATAAATGAAAGAAAAGCATTTAATTTTCCGAATACAATTAAAGTAAAAAGTAAAATTATACCGCAAAAAACAATTAAAAGTGGCATTTAAATTTTTTTTAACATTTTAAAATTAATAAAATATAACTCATATACTAATTGGTCATCAACAACTCAACTAAAAAAAACAATATCAATGAAAAAACTAACGAATGTTTGTAATTTATATTATCATATAATTTTGTAACAATTTTTTTTTAATATTAATATCTATTTTTTTTTATCTTTAAAGCTCATTTAACAAGAAATAAAATTATTACAATGAAAAAATTAATAACTGCAATGGTCTTTGCTTCTGTCTTTTTGGCAACTAATACATTATACGCCGACGCAATAATTATTGAAAATTTAGACAGTATATCAACTTTTCAGGACAACGACCAAACAACAACAGTTGCGCCTTCCTTTACACAAGAATTAAAAAATAGATTCATCGAAGGAGGTCCAGGTTTCATGGGAATTGTTCTAATATGTCTAATTTTAGGTTTAGCAATTTCAATTGAACGAATCATATTCTTAAACCTTGCCACTACAAACACTAAAAAATTAACTAGTGGTGTAGAAGAAGCAATTTCCTCAGGTGGGATCGAAGCTGCAAAGGAATTGTGTCGAGACACTAAGGGTCCTGTCGCTTCAATTTTTTATCAAGGTTTAGACAGGGCTAACGAAGGAATTGAAAATGCTGAGAAGGCAGTGATTGCTTATGGTGGAGTCCAAATGGGACAGCTTGAAAAAAATGTATCTTGGATTTCTTTGTTTATTGCATTGGCCCCTATGTTAGGTTTTATGGGTACTGTAATTGGTATGATTCAGGCTTTTGACAAAATTGAAGCAGCTGGAGATATGCAACCCTCTCTTGTTGCTGGTGGTATTAAAGTAGCACTACTTACTACTGTTTTTGGTCTAATCGTTGCAATAATACTCCAGGTTTTTTACAATTATATAGTTGCAAAAATTGACAGTATTGTTAATGATATGGAGGATGCTTCTATTACTTTGATAGATATATTATCAGCAAATAAAAAATAAACTAATATTACAAAAATGAATTTTCAGAACATTATAAAAATTATTAGTGGAATTTTTAGTGTATTAGGTGCAATATTCCTTCTAAGAATAATGAGCACTGGTGATGATCAAATTAAAATGGATGCTAGTATGGGAGATTTTTCAGTTGTCACTCCTTTAATCCTTTTAGCCATAGCAATACTGACTATCGCCGTCCTTGTAACTGTAGTATTTTCGCTAAGAGGCTTAGCATCAGATATGACAAAAGTTAAAAAATTTCTCATTACTACTGGTTTGTTTATTGTGACAGTTGCCATTAGCTTTGCGGTCTCAGATGGAATGGAAACCCCTTTAAAGGATGGTGAAATCCTTTCTGCAAATGGTTCTAGGTGGGTTGAAACAGGTATAAGAGTTTTTTATATACTCACTTTCGTTGCTTTTGCATCCATGATTTTTTCAAGTGTAAAAAGAATAATAAGTAAATAATTATGGCTAGAAGATCTGCTCCAGAAGTAAATGCCGGCTCAATGGCTGACATAGCATTCTTATTGTTGATATTTTTTCTTGTTACAACAACAATTGAAACTGACAGCGGACTAAACCGAAAATTACCTCCAATGGAGGAGGTAATAGATCCCCCAATAATTAAACAAAAAAATATTTTTACTGTCGTTGTTAATAAAAATAATCAGCTATTAATAGAGGAAGAATTAAAAGATATTTCAGATGTCAGGAGGTTAGCAGTTGAATTTTTAGATAACGGGGGAGGTGTAGGTGAAGATGCTTGTGATTATTGTAATGGGAAAAGAGACCCAGGTTCCTCAGATAATCCAGAAAAAGCTATAATATCCTTAAAAAATGATAGGGAGACATCTTACAAAATTTATATTGCTGTTCAAAACGAATTGGTTGCTGCTTACAATGTTTTAAGAAATCGAGAGTTCTCTAGATTAAATCCTATGATGGGAATGGATTTTGTTCAGGCAAATAGTAAATACAATGATCCAAGAACATCACCAGCTGAAAAAGAAAAACTAAAGCCTCTCTTGAGCATAGTTAAAAATATGTATCCTCAAAAATTATCTGAGGCTGAACCAAATAAAAGTTAGATTATGAGTAAATTCAAAAAGAAAAAAGGTGGTGATTTACCAGCAATATCAACAGCATCATTACCAGATATTGTATTTATGTTATTATTCTTTTTTATGGTAGCAACAGTTATGAGAGACAGCACTTTGATGGTTAATAACTCTTTACCTGCTGCCGACCAGATCCAAAAACTAGATAAAAAAGACAGAGTTATGTATATTTATGCTGGGAAACCTTCATCAAGGTACGAGGACAAATATGGGGCTACAGCAAGAATTCAACTAAATGACAAATTTGCTGTTGTTGCTGAGGTTGGGGCTTTCGTTCTTGCAGAAAGAGCATCAAAGCGACAAGAGCTTCAAAACGTGCTTACAACTGCTTTAAAAGTTGATGGGGAAACAAAAATGGGATTAGTGAGTGATATAAAACAAGAATTAAGAAAGGTAAATGCATTAAAAATTAATTATACAACACGCATTGGCGAGTATACTCAAAATCTGAAATAATTCCCTACAATCCACATTAAAAATAAATAGTTTTTTGGATTGCTTTTTTTATGAATATTAGAATATTAACCTTTTTTTTCTTTTNAAGTTATCTTTTTTCCACTAACTCATACTCCCAAAAGGATTCNTTAAATATTAAAAAATACAGAGAAGACCAATTTTATTTTAGTGGTAATTATGTTTTAATTAATAATAGCTCTAATGATGTTTTACAAAGCGATTTATCGAGTAAAATNAGTTTTGGTTTTATAAGAGACTTTCCAATAAGNAAAAATGGAAAGTGGGCTCTTGGTATNGGATTAGGAGGCTCATTTACTGAATTTAAAACCAATCTTGATTTTCAGACAGGAGAGGTCTTTTCAAATAATTTCACNACCACAAAGTATTTTTCTTCGGTAATACCATTTGAATTTAGATGGAGAACTTCTTCAGATTTAACTTACAGTTTTTGGAGGATTTATTTTGGACATCATATTAATTATAATTTTATTGATGATTATGATATTCTATCAAGATGGAATAACAGCTTAAGTCTAAATTTTGGTTACAATACATGGAATTTTTCTGTTGGATATGATTTGACACCAAGAATTATATCTTCAAAGCGAAACAAGTCAAATAAACAATTTAAATTAATTACAATTGGGTTAGTATTTTATCTTTTATAAGAAATTTAAATTTCTTTCCTAAGTCTAGCAACTGGAATACCTAATTGTTCTCTATATTTTGCGACAGTTCTTCTTGCTAATGGGTATCCCTTTTTTTTCAAGAGAGATGATAATGAAACATCAGCTAAAGGTTTTTTNTTATTTTCATTAGAGATTAGTTCTTCTAATATGTTTTTGATCTCTATNGATGAAATATCTTGCCCTTCTTGATTTTTTATACCTTCTGAAAAAAAACTTTTAAGTAATTTAATTCCATATGGAGTGTCTATGTATTTGCTATTCGCGACTCTCGATACTGTAGAAATATCCATATTAATTTTTTCTGATATATCCTTTAATATCATTGGTTTTAAATCCTTCTCGTCCCCACTTAAAAAATAATCTTTTTGGAAATCAACAATACTTTTTATAGTTATTGAAAGAGTGTCATATCTTTGGTTTACTGCATCAATGAACCATTTGGCAGAATTAAGTTTTTGTTTTATGAAATTTACAGCTTCTGTTTGATTCTTATCTTTTTTTGAAGCAATTTTATATCCCTCTAACATTTCTTTATAATTTGGTGAAACATGGAGCTCAGGTGAATTCCTTTTATTGAGACTNACCTCTATTTTCCCATTCTCAACGGTCATAATAAAATCTGGTATGATTTGATTTTTNCNATATTCATTTGTCAAATTTCCTCCAGGTTTTGGATTTAATTTNGAAATTAATTCAATTATTGATTTTAAAGTTTCTTTGTCTATATTGTATTTTTCAATNAACTTTTGATAGTGTTTNCTCGAAAATTGTTCAAATGATTCAGTCAAAATTATNTCTGCNAGGTTTGATATTTTATCTTTTTTATTTTTTCGTTTTAGTTGAAGAATTAAGCATTCTTGAAGATTCATNGCGCCAACTCCTGGGGGATCAAGTGATTGAACCATTTTTAGAAGTGATTTGATTTCTTTTTCGTCTGTAAATATATTTTGTGTAAAAGCAAGATCATCAACGAGTTCATCAATTTCCCTTCTGATATATCCGCTATCGTCAATACTGCCAATTAGAAAATCAATAATTGGGATTTCTTTATCTGAAGTTATTAGATTTTGAGCTTGGCTTTTTAAATTTTGGTGAAAGCTTATCCCACCTGAGAAGGGAATAATTTTTTCGTCATCATCAGAATTGTAACTATTCGATTTTGTTTTATAATAAGGCAGGTCATCACCTAAATATTCATCTAAATTAATTTCATCTGACTCATATGATGACATTTCTTCTGAATTATTTAGTGGATCATTATCATTNGTTTTTTCTCTTCCAGTCTCTAGTGCAGGATTTTCACCAATTTCTAACTGAATTTTTTGTTCAAGCTCTAAGGTTGAGAGTTGAATAAGTCTCATCAGTTGAATCTGTTGAGGCGATAATTTTTGGTTAAGTTTTAAATTTAAATTTTGTTTAATCATTTGATATTCAAATTTAAAAAGAGGCATTTTGTGGAGTTCTTGGAAAAGGAATCACATCACGAATGTTGTTCATTCCAGTCGCAAATTGAACTANTCTTTCAAAACCTAATCCGAAACCACTATGCGGTGCACTACCAAATTTTCTGAGTTCGAGATACCACCATAATTCTTTTTGATCAACATTTAATTTTTTCATTCTATCNATCAAAATATCATACCTTTCTTCACGTTGAGATCCTCCAATTATTTCTCCTATTCCTGGAAANAAAACATCCATAGCNGCTACAGTCTTTTTATCATCGTTTAATCTCATATAAAAAGCTTTTATACTTGCAGGGTAATTAAATATAATTAATGGACACTTAAAATGTTTTTCAACTAAANATCTTTCGTGTTCACTCTGTAAATCNTGGCCCCATTCATTTATTTTATATTTGAATTTATTTTTTTTATTAGGTTTAGAATTTTTCAATATNTTAATTGCTTCATCATAGCTCACTCTAATAAATTTATTTTCTATTACAAAATTTATTTTTTCAATTAAACCCATTTCACTTCTTTCNATTTTGGGTTTATTTTTTTCCTCTTCATCAAATCTTTTATCCAAAAAGTATAACTCATTTTTACACTTTGAAAGTATTCTGTTTAAAAGGTATTTTATAAATTCCTCAGACAGATCCATNTTTTTAATTAAATCATAAAAAGCCATTTCAGGTTCAATCATCCAAAATTCTGCCAAATGTCTTTTNGTGTTGGAATTTTCAGCTCTGAATGTGGGTCCAAACGTATACACATTTCCAAGTGCTAAAGCATAACTTTCAGCTTCAAGTTGACCAGATACAGTTAAGTGAGTTTTTTTTCCGAAAAAATCTTTTTTGTAGTCTATTTTATTTGAATCTGAGTTAGGCTCTAAAGTAGTTACCTTAAACATTTCGCCGGCTCCTTCNGCATCACTACCAGTTATAATAGGNGTATTTAAATAATTAAAATTTTTGTTTTGAAAAAACTCATGAACAGNAAAAGCAAGTACCGACCTTATTTTCATTACAGCACNAAAAGTCATTGTTCTTGCTCTTAAATGTGCCTTTTCTCTGAGAAATTCTAAACTGTGTTTTTTAGGCTGAATAGGATATTCATTTGGATCTGAATCACCCAATATTAAAATTTGATTTACTTCAACCTCAAGATTTTGTCCTTTNCCNTTACTNTTAACCAAATCNCCTGTTATTTTCAAACAAGTACCAGTATTAATTCTCTTTAATATGGAATCTTGAATTTTCTCGAAATCAATAACACATTGCAAGTTTATCAAAGTAGACCCATCATTGATTGCTATAAATCTTTTGGCNCTGAATGTTCTGACCCAACCAAAAATTTNTATATTTTTTCTCGTCTTATTTTCGGAAATAAGGGTTTCAATCTTTATCATTTGTATTATGAATTTCTTCTNATACAAATATAGTATTTTGCTGATGTATGTATGGTTTTATTTAAATCAAACAAATTTNTGATCAATTTTATTGAANGATGCTAATAAAGAGGGTAATAGAATAAGATTTGAAAGCATAGAAAAAAGAAGAGTAGTTGAAACTAGACCCCCAAGAGCAACAGTTCCNCCAAAATCTGAAATCATGAAAATTGCAAAACCAAAAAATAAAACAATACCACTATAGAAAAGACTTAAACCTGTTTCTTTAAGTGCATTATAAACNCCCGTATCTGACTTCCCATTTTGATCTAACTCTAGTTTATATTTAGCTAAAAAATGAATTGTAAAGTCAACTGAAATCCCAAAAGCTATACTGAAAACNAAAATAGTAGAGGCTTTTAATGGAATTGAGAAAAAACCCATCAAACCTGCGGTCAATATTAATGGTATGAGATTAGGAACAAGAGACATCATTATCATTTTAAAAGATCTAAACATATATGCCATAAAAAAAGAAATAAGTAAAATGGCAAGTGATAAAGAGAGAAATAAATTTTTAATCAAATACCTTGTTCCCTTTAAAAAAAGAAGGGATTTTCCAGTCAAAAGAACNCTNAATCTATCTGAAGGAAATATCTTATCNAAACTAGCCTGAATTTCATTTTTAATTTTTTCAATTTTTTTTGTCTCAATATCTTTCATAAAAGTTGTAACTCTGGCATACTGCATTGTACTATCAATATAACTTTTAAAAATGCTGGAATTGCCAGATGAATTCATCAAGTATTCGGAGATAAATGTGTTTTCTTGTCTTGTGGGTAGTTTAAAATAATTTGGGTTTCCGTTATAATACGCNTGTNTNGTGTATTTATACACATTTATAATTGAAATTGGTGAGGATAGCTCTGAATAATTTAGTATTTTTTCATGAAGTCGATTAATTTTTTTNAGTGTTGACAATCTTCTGATTCCATTTTTTCTTTTACTATTTATCAAAATTTCGATTGGTACAACGCCTGAAAATTCATCATCATAATATTCAATATCTTTAAAAAAATTTGATTGCCTTGGCATATCATCAATTAAACTGGCAGAAATTTTTATTTTATTAATTCCTAAAATTCCAAGAATAAGAAAAAGTAAAGAGATTAAATAAACACTATTTCTTTTGAATTTGACAATATTTTCCATCCAGATAATAAATTTAATCATAGTTTTATTTTCTAAGTGTTTTATATTTTTCTTACTCGGTAACTTCAAAAAACTGTAAGTAGTGGGTATAATTATTANTGATATAATGAATATTGAANCTATATTTATGGANGCTACAATTCCAAATTCCTTTAGAACTTTACTATTGGTTAAAATAAACGTTGCGAAACCAAAAGCAGTTGTCAAATTTGTCATAAGTGTAGCGTATCCTATCTTTACAATCATAGTCTTTAATGATTTATACTTATCTCCAATTCTAAGTACTTCTTGTTGATATTTGTTAATAAAAAAAATACAATTAGGTATTCCAATTACAATTATTAGTGGAGGAATTAGAGCAGTTAATACAGATATTTCATAGTTTAAATAACCCAGAGTTCCAAAAGACCACATGACACCAATAGAAACGACTAACAGGGAAATTAAAGTTGCTTTTACTGACCTGAAAAATAAATAGAAAATTAATGAAGTGATAATTAAAGCTGATAGAACAAAAAAACCAATTTCATCAATTATGTTTTGCGCATTTAGAGTCCTAACATATGGCATCCCAGAAACTTTCAAGTCAATATTATTTTTATTTTCAAAAGAATTGATAAGAGGAATAAATTTTTCTGTAATAAAGGTTTTTCTTGCTTTTGTATTTACTATTTTGGAATCCATATATGCAAGAGATCTGATTGCCTCACCTGACTCGCTGTAGATTAAATTCTTGTAGAAAGGCAGATCGTTTATTAATAAATCTTTAATCTCTTTAATTTGATTTTTTGATAAATTTTCATCAATTTTTATGGATTCAAATTCAAATTTTTTGTTTTTAATGTCCTTTTTTAAGATTTTTAGATTTGAAATACTTACTAAAGATTTTATTTCTTTTAATTTTAAAAGATCTTCGGAAAATAAGTTCCAAGACTTGAATTTATCAGGGTCAAATATAGATGAATCTTTAGCAGATATTAATAATAAATTTCCTTCTTCACCAAATTGTTTTTTGAAGTTTTCATATTTTATGTTGTCAGGATGATTGTCAGGAAGTAAATTTGCTTCTGTAAAAGTGAACTTGATATACTGCCATTGAGTTGAATAAAAAAATGTGATAGAGGCAATTGTTAGTAGAAGTAAAACTCTATTACCTAAAATTCCTCGAGCTACATTTCCCCATAAGTTCCAATTATCTTTAATTTTCATTTGGGAATGTTTAGATTGAAAATCAAACTGTCATTATTTCTTTTTCTTTTTTTGAAAATAATAAATCAGTTTTTTTTATGAATGCATCAGTTAGATTTTGGATATCATCCTCTAAGTTTTTTTTCATATCATCAGAGACCTCTATTTTTTTTATATCATCGTTAGCTTCTTTTCTTGAGTTTCTAATACTAACTTTAGCATTTTCGGACTCTTGTTTGGTGATTTTCACTAATTGAAATCTTCTCTCTTCTGTCATTGGCGGAATATTAATAATTATAGAATCTCCATTGTTGATGGGTGTGAAACCAATGTTTGCTATCAGAATAGCTTTTTCGATATCTTGAGTAAGAGATTTTTCCCATGGTTGCACTGCTATAGTTTTTGAATCTGGAGTATTAATATTAGCTACTTGGCTTAGTGGAGTTTTAGATCCATAATAATCAATTGTTATATTAGATAGCATAATAGGGTTTGCTTTTCCAGCTCTGATATTTAAGAGCTCTTTTTCAAGGTGTTCAATTGCGTTACTCATGCTTTCTTTAGCACTATCAACTATTAAATCTGTTTCATCCATTTTATTCTATATATACTTTGGTACCAATTTTCTCACCATTAATAATTTTCTTTAAATTACCTTTTGTATTCATGTCAAAAACAATTATTGGTAAGTTGTTTTCATGACTTAAAGTGAAAGCAGTAGTATCCATTATTTTTAAACCTCTTTTTAATACTTCATCAAATGAAAGGGATTCAAATTTTATTGCACTTTTATTTAATTCAGGATCCTCATTATAGATTCCATCTACTCTAGTACCTTTTAAGATCACATCAGCACTAATTTCAATTGCTCTCAGAACAGCTGCAGAATCAGTTGTAAAATAAGGGTTACCAGTTCCTGAACCGAAAATCACAACTCTTCCCTTTTCGAGATGTCGAGTAGCTTTTCTTTTAATGAATGGTTCAGCTATTGCTTCAATTTTAATCGCAGTTTGCAGTCTTGTTGGAACATCATTCTCCTCCAAAGCATTTTGAAGAGCAAGTCCATTTATTACAGTTGCCAACATACCCATGTAATCTGCTTGAACTCGGTCCATACCCTTGTTTGCGCCAGAAATACCTCGAAAAATATTACCTCCCCCTATTACGATTGCAATTTGCACACCGTTTTTTTGAATTTCTTTGATTTCTTTTGCATAATTATCTATTCGTTTAGGATCAATACCATAAAGTTGATCGCCCATTAAGGCTTCACCACTTAATTTTAGTAAGATTCTTTTTCTTTTCATTAACTGAAAGTTCGAACAAATATATGCAAATAATATTCAGTTTTTTTTAATTAAAAAACTTATGTAGCCTTTAGACTCATATCTATATGAGAGGCAGAGTGTGTTAATGCTCCAATAGAAATATAGTTTACACCAGTTTTAGCAATCTCTTGAATATTAGAAATATTTATATTACCCGAGGCTTCTATTTCTATTTTTTTATTTATTATTTTTACGGCTTCCTTCAACTTTTCAGATTGCATATTATCCAATAATACTCTATCAACAAAATTGTATTTTAAGACATCTTTTATTTCTTCTAGTTTTCTTATTTCAATAATTAAAGCTGGTTTTTTGTTCTTCAACTTTTTTAAATACTTCTCAACTTTTCGTAGTGTATTATTAATACCCCCACAGTAATCAATGTGATTATCTTTTATTATGATAGAGTCAAAAAGACCCATTCTGTGATTCAGACCACCACCAATTTTTACAGCCCATTTTTCTGGATACCTAAAATTTGGTGATGTTTTTCTTGTATCCAAAATCTTACAATCATATTTTTTAATTAAATCTGCTAAATTTTTAGTTGTAGTTGAAATACCACTCATTCTTTGCATAGTGTTGAGTACCACTCTTTCAGTAGCCAAAATTGATTTAGCTTTACCTCTAACAGTGAAAGGTATTGAGCCTACCTCCGCTATATCTCCATCATTCATAAAACTTTTAAATACAATATTTGAATCAAAATAATTGAAAATTTTATTCGCAATTTCAATTCCGGCAATTATGCATGGTTTCTTAATAATTAATTTAGCAGTTTTAAATGAATTGTCTGGAATACAAGACTCACTGCTATGGTCGATTTCACCAATATCCTCGATCAATGCATGATGAATAAACTTGTCTATAAATTTTTTATTTTGATTATAAAAATTATTTGACATTACTTTTAACTTAAAGCTAACATTTTTTCAATTGGAGCTTTTGATTTTTTAATTAATTTACTGTCTAGATTTACCTGTGGACTTTCATTAATTAAGCAATTATATATTTTCTGGAGCGTGTTTAATCTCATGTATGCACATTCACTACATGCACATGTTTCATCTTCAATTGGTGCTGGAATGAAAATTTTATTTGGACATTTTTTTTGCATTTCATGTAGAATTCCCGACTCAGTTGCAACTATATATTTTTTGCTTGAATCATTCTGAACAAATTTAAGTAGACCTGATGTACTTCCAATGAAGTTCGCAATTTCAAGTACTGATGAAACAGATTCAGGATGAGCAATAAATTTAGCATCAGGATTTTTTCTGGCTAGATTTATAATTTTTTCTAATGAAAATGCTTCGTGAACCATGCAGGACCCTTCCCATAAAATCATTTCTCTACCAGTTTCTTTTATAAGATAATTTCCCAAGTTTTTATCGGGTGCAAAAATTATTGACTTATTTTTTGGTATGCTCTCAATAACTTTTTTGGCATTTGTCGAGGTACAAACTAAATCACTAAGTGCCTTTATTTCTGCCGCACAATTTATGTAGCTTACTACGGTTGATCCAGGATATTGATTAATAAAATTTTTAAATTCCTTAGGAGGACATGAGTCAGCAAGTGAACACCCAGCGTTCAAATCTGGAATTAGAACCTTTTTAGAAGGATTTATAATTTTTGCGGTTTCTGCCATAAAGTGAACTCCAGCTAAAACAATAGTATTTTGAGTTACTTTTGCTGCACATTGTGCAAGGTACAAACTGTCACCTAAATAATCTGCTAATTCCTGAACTTCTGGAGATTGATAATAATGGCATAATATTACAGCATTTTTTTCTTTTTTAAGATCTTTAATACTCTGAACATAATCAATACTATCGCGGTCCATCATATTGTTTTTTGGATTGATACCATTCAATCTTTTTATTGAACCGACTCTAAAAGACTTCATTAATTTTTATTTATGTAAAATTATTCAATTAATTTTTCAAAATCATCTATTTTGAAAGCATTTTTTAAGCTAAACTTTCCAATATTCGTTCTAATTAGTTTTGTCAAATAAGCACCACTACCTAATTTTTTACCAAAATCATTAACAAGTGACCTAATATAGGTCCCTTTGCTACATTCAACTTCAAAATCAAATCTTGGTGATTCAAAATACTTAAATTCAAACTTATGAATCTTAACTTTTCTGGATTCAATTTCAATTAATTTATTTTCCCTTGCATATTTGTACATTGGCTTACCATTTTTTTTTAGTGCAGAATATACAGGGGGAAACTGATCTATGGTACCGATAAAATCATTAATGGTATTTTTGATTAATTTTTCTTTAATATGAGCAACAGAAAAAAAATTATTTGGTTTAGTCTCTTTATCAAATGATGGAGTTGAACATCCAAATACCATTGATCCCCTGTAAACTTTATTCATATCCTGAATTTTATTTATGTTTTTAGTTTCTTTTCCAATACCCAAAATTAACAATCCAGAAGCAAGTGGGTCCAATGTTCCAGCATGTCCAACTTTAAGTTTTTCTATATTGTATTTTTTTTTTATAATGTATCGAATTTTTTTGACCACCTGAAAAGAGGACCAATTTAAGGGCTTATCAATCAATATAAATCTTCCCTCATTTATTTCATCAACAGAAATTTTATTTTCAAACAACTTCATAAAGAATTGATATTATACCGATTATAAAGCAATAAATACCAAAATATTGGAGTTTGCTTTTTTCAACCAATTTTATCATCCATTTACAAGCTATAATTCCTGTGATCAGTGATGAAAGAAAACCCACTAATAAGGCAAAATTCAACTCAATATTAATTGATTGGTTACTTTCGAATATATTTTTTATTAATGCACCGAAAATCAGGGGAATTACCATTAGAAAAGAAAATTTTGAAGAATTTTTTTTACTAACTCCAAGAAAAAGTGCCATTACGATTGTCGACCCACTTCTGGATATACCGGGCAGAATAGCAAAAGCTTGAATTAATCCAATTAATACTGCATGCTTGTAACTAACTTCTTTTGTGTTTAATTTTATTTTATTGGAAAAATATAAAAACAAACCAGTCATCATCAGCATTATTCCAGTAAGTAATACATTCGAATTAAATAATAATTCTATTTCCTTCTCATATAAGAATCCAACAATTGATGCGGGTATCATTGATATTATGATTTTAAAAAAAAAATCATGAGAGAAATTAAAATTTGTTTGAAAAAACTTTTTTAATAACAAAATTATATCTTCCCTAAAAACCAATAAAGTACTGAGTGCAGTTGCTGAATGAAGAATAATAGTTACAAATAGTCCATAATTGCCGAAATAATTAATATTAAAAAAAGCTTTAAATAGTTCAATATGTCCACTAGAGGAAATAGGAAGAAATTCTGTTAACCCTTGAATTACTCCTAATATTAAGAATTTAATTTCATCCATTTATTTATTATCATTTTTCAAGATTGAAAAAATTGCAATGACAAATCCAAAAATTACCAGCATTGGAGCCAGTCTTATTCTTTGAAAATTAAATATTTTTTCATTAAAAAAATTAGGATCATCGCTCTCTCCACCTGACATAATTATAAAACCAATGCAAATTGTTAAAATTGAAATAAGAAGAATTTTAAAATTTGATTTTTTAAATAAAAAATCTTTTTTACTAGTAGATTTCATCTGTTGTTAAATTTAAAAATTTTTTTATTCCATAAAACGAACAAAAAAAAGTCATGATCAATCCAAGAAAAAAAACAGTTGCTAAAATTACTGAAACATAAGGTAAATCGTTAATTAAATTTAGCTCTTTAAAATTACTATCAATTTTTTGCATGAAAAAAATCAATAATAAAATACCAAGGCAGGATGAAATAAAACTTAGTTTTAAATATTGAAATATAATTGGTTTTTTTATAAACCACTTTGTTGCACCAACCATTTGCATAGTTTTTATAGAAAAACGCTTGGAATAAATTGATAGGCGAATAGAACTATTTATTAAAATAAATGCAATGATTATTAAAATTAAACCTGATATTGACATCCAAAATTTTATTTTATTTATATTTTCCTCCAGCAGATTTAATAGTGGTTGGTCATACTGAACTTCATCAATAAATGTATATTTTTTTAATGAATTACTCATTTCCTCTATGATTTCAGGCTTAACATAGTCGGCTTTAAAGTAGACATCAAGCGAACTTAATAAAGGATTATATCCTAAAAATTCCATAAAATCTTCTCCTATTTCATTAGCATATATTTTTGCTGCTTCCTCTTTTGAGATAAATTTTATTTCTTTTGTAGTTTTTTTTAGTTGAATTGTTTTTTTTATTTGTTCAATTTCAATTGGTTTGGAGTTGTCTTTAAAATAAATTGTTAAAGCTAAATTCTCTTTAAAATAGTTTGCAAGCTTATTGGAGTTGAATAGAACTAATGCAAAAAATCCAGTTAAAAAAACAACCGCAAGATTGATTAAAATAACTGAAAAATAGTTTGATAATAATTTTCTTTTTTGATACTTATCTTCTTGATTTTTTTTCAAATCTTTAAATTATTAGATAAAATTAATAAACCAAAATGATTTCCCTATATCAATCAACAAATATTCTTTTTTCCTTTCAATCAATAAATGTATTTTTACTTTTTAAATATGTTGTTGTGTTTTATGATTTCAAACAAATTGAGTTAAAATGGCAAAAGTTTTGGAGCAGTAATAATATTTATAAAGTAGAAAACAAGAGTCCAAAACCCAAATATTATATTCTCGATATGTTTCCATATCCCTCAGGTGCTGGTCTACACGTTGGACACCCTCTTGGATACATAGCAAGTGATATCGTTGCGAGATATAAAAGGCACAAAGGTTTTAATGTTCTTCATCCTCAGGGTTTTGACTCTTTTGGCCTTCCTGCAGAACAATATGCAATACAAACAGGTAAACATCCTCAAAAAACAACTGAAGTTAATATCAAAAGATATAAAGAGCAATTGGATAAAATGGGTTTTTCTTTTGATTGGTCTCGAGAAATTAGAACTTCAAAGCCTGAATACTATAAATGGACACAATGGATTTTTATTAGTCTTTTTGAAAGTTATTATGATTTAAAAAAAGATAAGGCAATGCCAATAACTGAGTTAATAGAAAAATTTAAATCACAAGGGACAAAGAATTTAAATGCATTTACTAATTCAGATGTAATACACTTTTCTTCTGAGGAATGGAATTCTTTTAAATCATCAAAAAAAAATAAGATTTTATTAGATTATAGATTAGCATATATATCAGATACTGAAGTTAATTGGTGTAAAGATCTTGGAACAGTTTTGGCAAATGATGAGATAATTAATGGAGTATCTGAGAGAGGTGGGTACAAAGTAGAAAAAAAAATAATGAGACAGTGGAGTATGAGAATTACTGCATATTCAGAAAGATTACTCGATGGATTAAATGATTTAAATTGGCCTGATTCATTAAAGGAAATGCAAAGGAACTGGATAGGTAAATCAAAAGGGGCATCCATAAAATTTAAAATTAAAAATTTTAATTACGAAATTGAGATATTTACAACAAGACCGGATACTTTATACGGAGTTACTTTCATGAATTTAGCTCCTGAACATGAGTTGATACTCAAAATTACTGACAAAAATAAAATTAAAAATATCAAGAAATATATCAATTTAGTATCAACAAAATCCGAGCGAGAAAGATTAGCTGATAATCAAATTGCCAGTGGTATTTTTACAGGTGCTTACGCTATACATCCCCTTACATCAGAGGAGCTACCCATATGGATTTCAGATTATGTTTTGGCGGGATATGGAACTGGGGCTGTTATGGCTGTTCCATCTGGAGATGAGCGTGATTTTTCATTCGCAAAAAAGCATAAAATTCCAATTAAAAATATTTTTAAAAATATAGATGTGTCAAAATCAGCTTATACTCAAAAAGATGGGTTTACTTTAATAAACTCTGGAATTTTGAATGATCTAAAATTTGAGGATGCCTATATTAAAATAATTAATCATATTGAAACCCTAGGCTGTGGTAAGGAAACTGTGAATTACAAAATAAGAGATGCAATTTTTAGCAGGCAAAGGTACTGGGGAGAACCAATTCCTATCTATTATGTCAATGGTCTGCCCCGGCCTATTGAAAAAAAATATTTACCAATTGAATTACCAACTGTTGATCAATACCTTCCTACTGCCGAGGGGCACCCACCTCTGGGAAATGCTGATAATTGGGCATGGGATGAAAGAAGGAAAAAGATTGTTTCTATAAAGCTAATAAATAATGAATATATTTTTCCAATGGAATTAAATACAATGCCAGGATGGGCTGGAAGTTCTTGGTATTTTTATCGATATATGGATCCTAATAATAATGAAATGTTTGTTGGTGAGGAAGCTGTCAATTATTGGAAAGATGTAGACTTATATATTGGAGGAAGCGAGCATGCCACAGGTCATTTACTGTATTCACGATTTTGGCAAAAGTTTTTATTTGATCTTAACATACTCCCAGTAAGTGAGTATGCCAGAAAACTAATTAACCAAGGAATGATTTTGGGTTCATCAGCATTCATTTACAGAAAAAGAGGAAGTGATAAGTATTACTCAAAAAATAAAATCAAAAAAAATCATGTTGAGCCAATTAGAGTTGATATTTCATTTGTTGACGACTCCGATCAACTTGATTATGTTGCTCTAATAAACAATGATAAAAATTTCTCAAAATCGAAATTTATACTTGAAAATGGAAAGTTTATTGTAACTAGAGAAGTAGAAAAAATGTCTAAATCAAAGTTTAACATTGTAAATCCTGATAAAATATGTAATGAATACGGTGCGGATACTTTAAGAATGTATGAAATGTTTCTTGGTCCAATTGAGCAATCAAAACCATGGAATACGTCAGGAATAACAGGTGTGCACTCATTCATAAAAAAATTTTGGAACCTATTTTTTTCAAATGATGTGTTTGACGTTAACTACAATAATCCCTCAAAAAAATCAATTAAGGTTTTACATCAAGCCATTAAAAAAATTGATAATGACATAAACAGTTTATCTTTTAACACTTGTATAAGTGCTTTTATGATTTGTGTGAATAAATTAACAAATCTTAACTGTAAAGAAAGATCAATTTTAGAGCCACTCACAATTTTAATATCACCATTTGCTCCACACATTGCTGAGGAGTTATGGTCATTATTGGGTAATAATAATTCTATTGTTGACGAAAAATACCCCGTTCATGATGATTCTTTACTGGTTGAAACAGAAAAAAATTATCCTGTATCATTTAATGGAAAAGTTAAATTTACATTGGAATTATCTCTTGAATTATCCAATGAAGAAATTAAAAGTATTGTCATGAACGATGAAAGAACTATACTTCAATTAAAAAATAGAATTCCAAAAAAAATAATTATTGTTTCAGGAAAAATAATAAATATTGTTAACTGATGAATATTGAAATAATTGGTTTCATTGCGGCATTCACCACAACAGCAGCATATTTTCCTCAAGTTTACAAAATATGGAAATCAAAAAAAACAGATGGTGTCTCTTTACTTATGTATGTTGTTATGTTTTGTGGAATATCTCTTTGGTTATATTACAGTTTAGAAATTAATAGGCCTTCACTGATTGTTGCGAATAGTATTACTTTATTGATAGTTTCAATAATTATTTTTTTTAAAATAAAATTTAAATAGGTATTTGTCTTGATATTTGTTGCTCGAGTGATATAAAAGTTTCTGTTCTTGAAACCCCCGGAATTTTTTGAATATTATTATTTAATAAACTCATTAAATGTTCATTATTTTTTGATAATATTTTTACAAGAATACTCCAGTTTCCTGTTGTGTAATGACATTCAATTACCTCTGGTATTTTTTTTAATCTATTTACTGCATCAAAATTTTTCATAGGCTTGTCTAAATAAATTCCAATAAAAGCCATGGTCGTATATCCTAGAATATTTGAATTTATAATTATTTGTGAACCTGAAATTAATCCTGATTTTTCAAGTTTTTTTATTCTTTGGTGCACAGCAGCACCAGATATACCAATTTTTAACGCAATTTTATTTATTGATTTTCTTGAGTCAGAAATCAATTCACCAAGGATAATTTTATCAATCCCATCAATCATTAAATTGTCATTTTTGTAATTCATTGATTCAGTATAGCAATTATTAAAAATAATGAAATAATTACTTATTCGTAGATATAAATTTTTCTAATGCCATTGACATAGATGGAATTCCTGGGGTAGGTGCGGAAACATCAATTCTTAAATTTGCTTTTTTTGCCGCTTCATATGTTGTTTTACCATAAACTGCAATTTTTGTGCTATTTTGCTTAAAATCAGGGAAGTTTTGGAAAAGTGAATCAATACCCGATGGGCTGAAAAAAACTAAAATATCATAATATACATCTCTAAGATCAGATAAATCGCTTATTACAGTTTTATATAGCTGTGCTCGTCTCCAATTTAATTTAAAACCATCCAGTGTCTCTGGAATCGAAGGTTTTAGAATATCTGATGTTGGAAGTAAATATTTTTCAGAACTAAACTTATTGAATACTTCCTCCAAGTCTTCAATATTTTTATCACCAACGTAAATTTTTCTTTTTCTATATACTACATACTTTTGAAGATAATATGCTACTGCTTCGGACAAACAAAAATATTTGGTACTGTCTGGAACTTTGAATCTCATTTCGGTAGTCAACCTAAAAAAATGGTCAACAGCATTTCTACTTGTTAAAATAATGTTATCGAAATCAGCGAAGTCAATTTTTTGTTTTCTGACTGATTTAGCGTTCATTCCTTCAACGTGAATGAAAGGCCTATAATCGATTTTTAATTTTAATTTTTGTTGAATCCTCTTGTAGGGGGATTTATCGGAAGCGGGTTCAGGCTGTGAAATTAATATTGTTTTCAAACTCATAGGGAATTTTTTTTCAAATTTTCAAAAAAAATAATTTGTAACTAATACCCAGGGTAATATTTTGAATGCACAAATATAAGAAAATAAATAGATAAAATTTTTGATAGAATCTTTTATTAAGTCGTAAAGTGAGAAAGAATTAAAAAATATTAAAGTAGCTAAAAAACATATAAATAGATATTTTATAGTCCCATATTTATGAAGGTTGTTAAGTTCTAGAGTAGTAATTATAATTATAAAAAAAACACTGCTGTAGCCATTAAAAATAACAGATTTGAACAAATATTTATTTAATATGCTTTTTATATTAAAAACTTTCGGAAGAAAGAAGTTTACAATATTTCTGATCAAACCAAAAATTGATATAAAACTAAGAATCCTAAAAAAATCCATGAAGAGAAAAGGTTCGTTAAAAGTATATTTTCTCCATATAGAGATAAATAGACTTATTGATACTAAAATCGAAAAGTTGGCTGTGAGGTAGAATTTGTCAAAAACTTTAAAATTCCTATCGATTAAATATCTTTGATGATATAAATTGTGTCTAAAAGGATCAACAAAAAAATTAAATTGAATAGGGTCAATTATTTTTGTAAATAAAATTAAAGAGCCAATCAAAATAATTGAAAGTAAAATCCAATCGTCTGCCATTAAAATTTGATTTTTTAATAATTCCACTGTATAAAAATATATCTTTTAATTGGTTTTCAAATTAAACACCTTTTTAGGGGAAAAAAATATTTAAGTTTGTATAAATGGAAAAAGTATTAATAATAATACCTACCTACAACGAAGCTGAGAATATTTCTCAAATTATCAAAGAAATATTTAATTGTTCAACCAATGTCCACATATTAGTGGTGGATGACTCTTCTCCCGATGGAACAAATTTTTTGGTTAAAAAATTAATAAACATCTATCCAGCCAAACTACATCTTCTAAACAGAATAGAAAAAAAAGGGCTTGGACCTGCATATATTGATGGTTTTAAATGGGCCCTTCAGAATGAATATAGTCAAATTTTTGAGATGGATGCAGATTTTTCACACGACCCTAGTGAGATAGATAAAATGATAAGAATTTTAAATGATGGTTTTGATTTGGTTATTGGCTCACGTTATAAAAGTGGTATAAATGTTTTAAATTGGCCAATTGGGAGAATCATGCTGTCGTATGCAGCGTCCATTTATGTTAAAGTAATTACAGGAATGCCAATTAATGATCCAACCTCCGGTTTTGTCGGATATAAAAGTCATGTTTTAAAAAAAATTGGACTCGATAATATTAATTTTCAAGGATATGCCTTTCAAATTGAAATGAAATATATGGCTTGGATTAATGGTTTTAGTCTATTTGAACATCCAATAATTTTCAAGAATAGATTAAAAGGGGAATCAAAAATGAACATAACTATTTTTTGGGAGGCTATTTTTGGAGTGATAAAAATGCGTCTATTTAAGTAAATAATAATGAAGAAAAAACTTATTAAAAATGCCATTGTAGTCAATGACGGTAAAAAGTTTTGTAAAGATGTTTTAATAAATGGTGCCATAATTGAAAAAATTGATTCTAACATTACATTGGATTACAAGCACGAACTAATTGATGCTAAAGGATTACACCTATTACCAGGTTTAATTGATGATCAAGTGCATTTCAGAGAGCCAGGACTTTGTCACAAAGGCACAATAAGTTCTGAGTCGAAAGCTGCTGTGGCTGGAGGAATTACTTCCTACATTGAGATGCCGAATACTATTCCTCAGACTACAACAATTGAGGATTTAGATAAAAAATTTTTAATTGCCTCAAAATCTTCATACGCTAATTACTCATTTATGTTTGGAGGGACTAATGATAATATCGAAGAAATTTTAAAATTAGATAAAAATAAAGTTGCTGGTATTAAACTTTTTCTTGGCTCGTCAACAGGAAATATGTTAGTTGATAACCCCGACGTTCTGAGAAAAATTTTTAGCTCAACTGATTTGTTAATTTCTGCTCATTGTGAAAGTGAACAGACAATAAAAAATAATTTGAGTAAATATACTCAAATGTATGGGGACGATATACCAATTGATTGTCATGCAAAAATCAGATCTGGTGAGGCATGTTATTTGTCCTCCTCAAAAGCAATTTCTCTTGCAAAAGAGACTGGCGCCAGATTACATGTTTTTCATTTATCTACTGGAAAGGAAACAAAACTTTTTATTAGTAATATTAAATTAAAAAATAAAAAAATAACCTCTGAGGTTTGTATTCATCACCTCTGGTTTTCGGATAAGGATTATTCAAGTAAAGGCTCATTAATTAAATGGAATCCATCTATCAAATCAATTGATAATCAGATTGAGTTATGGAGAGCCCTTAATGATGACAGGATTGATGTCATAGCAAGTGATCATGCACCCCATACTTTTTCTGAAAAACAAAATAAGTATTTAGATTGTCCATCTGGTGGCCCACTTGTTCAACATTCGTTGTTAGCTCTTTTATCTTGTGTAAAAAATAAAAAATTAACTATTGAAAAGTTAGTACAAAAGGCTTGTCACAATCCGTCAATACTTTTTCAAATTAAAAAAAGGGGTTTCATAAAAGAGGGTTATTATGCTGATTTGGTGCTTGTTGATTTAAAATCCAAAACAAAAGTCACTAAAAACTCACTTTTATATAAATGTAATTGGTCTCCATTTGAGGGGACCGTTTTTGATGCAAAAATTAAAATGACATTTGTTAATGGTTTCAAGACTTTTAATAATGGCTATATAGACAATAACCAGTTTGGCCAACAAATTGAATTCGATAGATGAAAAAATATCATATAATTTATTTCTTAATTTTTTGTTGTTGTTTATCACCAATTGATGATAATCAAAAAAATACTATATCAAAAAATACAATGAAAAATATTCTTAAGGATATAATTATAATGGAATCGATAAAAAAAAGCTACGGTTCAAGAATTGATCATAAAAAAATATTTGGAGATAAATATATTTTTGAAAAGTATGGTGTTAATGATTCTTTAATTAAAAAAAGTCAAGATTATTATGCGCAAAATCCAAAAATATACACTGAAATATATGAATCTGTTTTGATGGATATGGAAAGAATGGTTGATAGTATTGAAGTTCTAGTTAAAATTCAAGAATTTAACGATTCTCAAAGAAAACTTTTTTTGAACAGTTTAAAAGTTTTAGTTTCAGGTAACAGATAAATAAATATGTGTAAAATTATTTTTTTTAAAAGTCTTTGTTGACAGTTAAATTACATCATACTTTTTTGTTTAGTTCTAATAAATTTATATTTGTATTAGAACACTAAATTATGTCCAAAAACTTTGTTCAAGAATTAGTTAAACGTGGTATGGTCCATAATATCACTCCAGAAACCGAAAAGTTCTTACTTAAAAATAAAACTACAGGTTACATAGGCTTTGATCCAACCGCAGAATCCCTTCACATTGGTAGTCTTGTTCAAATAATCATTTTAATGCATTTTCAAAAAGCTGGTCACAGACCAATAGTCCTGCTAGGGGGTGCAACTGGTATGATTGGTGATCCATCGGGGAAATCAGACGAGAGAAATTTACTTGATAAAAACACCTTGAATAATAATTTTAAATTAATAAAAAAACAGTTTGAAACATTCTTAGATTTTAACCATAAAAAAGATAATTCTGCTTTGATGATTAACAATTATGATTGGATGAAAAAATTTTCATTATTGGATTTCTCTAGAGAGATCGGCAAAAATATAACAGTAAATTACATGATGTCCAAAGAATCAGTAAAAAAGAGAATATATGGAGAAAATAAGGAAGGTATGTCTTTTACTGAGTTTACATATCAACTCATTCAAGGATATGATTTTCTTCATTTATATAAAAATTTTAATTGTAAAATTCAAATGGGTGGAAGTGATCAGTGGGGAAATATTACAACAGGAACTGAGTTGATAAGAAGAAAGGCGTCAGGAAAAGCGTTTGCTATTACTTGTCCACTAATTACAAAGTCTGATGGATTAAAGTTTGGAAAAACTGAAGATGGTAACATATGGTTGGACAAAAATAAAACCTCAACCTACAGGTTCTATCAATATTGGTTAAATACTTCCGATATTGATGCTGAGTCTTATATTAAAATATTCACTTTTTTGAGTTTAAACCAAATTAACAAAATCATTCTGGATCATAGAAATAGCCCTCATAAAAGACTATTACAAACTAAATTAGCTGACAATGTAACCGAATTAGTTCATGGAAAAAAAGAATTAAACAAAGCTAAGCAAGCATCGAAAATTTTATTTGGTAAGGATACTTCTAAAGATTTGAAAGAAATTGATGAAAAAACTTTTCTAGAAATTTTTGATGGGGTACCTCAAAAAGTATTATCATTAAATTTATTAAAAAAAGGTATTTCTGTTATTTCTGCATTATCTAATGAATCAAATTTTCTAAAATCTATTAGTGAGAGTAGAAGATCCTTAAAAGAGAAATCGATTTTAATTAATAAGATTAAAGTCGATGAAGAATATAGACTTGGTTTGTCTGATCTAATTGGAAAAAAATTTATATTATTACAAAGGGGAAAAAAAAATTATTTTATATTAAAATTTAATTAAAAATAAATTGTGTTGCAACCTCTAATTTCTGAGTTATCAATTCTACCTAATACTCTAAATTTTCCTGATGAGTGAATTTTACCAATATCATCTGTTGCGATAAAAGGACAGCTTTCGAAATTAGCCAAATCTATAATATTAATACCTCCAGCTTCTCCATTTTTGCATAAACTTAAAGGATCATCAATTTCTCTTATAATAACTTTCATCCATGGAGGACAACTAAATAGTCCATTTTTTTTTGAATAAGCCTGCGAAAGAAGTTCTGTCATTCCATATTCAGAATTTATTGACGATACTCCAAATCCGTCGCACAAAATTTTATGTAATTTTTTTCTTGTAATTTCTTTTCTTTTTCCCTTCATTCCTCCGGTTTCAATCACAACCAAATTTTTTAAATTTAATTTATATTTATCTACGAAATCAACAAGTGCAAAAGAGACCCCAATTAAAATTATTTTTTCCTTTTTTTTATCAAGTATTTGAAGATTTTTATATAATTCATAAAAATTATCTAAATAAAAACCACTTTTATTTGAGTTACTTTTACTAATTAATTTTTTTACCATATAAATTAGTGATGAATCATTTCTTTCATAATATCCTGGAAGTAACGCAAGTACAGTATATTGTTTTGCATCACCATAAAAGAGTTCAAAGCAAGTAAGAAAACTTTTCTCATAAGCTATTTTATTTTTTAAAAAATGCTGAGATTTTTTTTGCTTTGATGTACCACTTGATCTAAAAATAATTTTCGAATTTGAGTTAAATGTCTTCAATTTGTGTGATTTAAAAAATGAAATAGGAAGGAATGGGATTTCTTCCACAGAACTAGCTGATTTGGGAGGTCGATTAATTAAATCGCAATAGTTTCTATATATTGAACTAAATTCATAATGATAATTCAATAATTTATTGCAGGCATCCTCAAAATTTGACTTTGATTTAATTTTATCAAAAGGATAGTTTGTTAACACTAATTATTATTTCTTTTTAAATTTATTGTATTGTTTGGATCTATTTTTATGATAACATGATAATTTTAAAAATAAATATTTTATAATAAAATTTTAATTTCATCATTTTATTTAAATTAAAAAACATCATGAAAAATAAGATAAAAATTTTACTAGTCGATGATGAACCTGATGTAATTGAAGTTTTGAGTTATAATTTATCCAACCTAGGATATGAAATAATCTCAGCAAGTGATGGTGTTAAAGCTATCAAAGTTGCAAATGCAAATGTTCCAGACTTAATTATAATGGATGTTATGATGCCAAATATGAATGGAATTGATGCGTGTATTAAACTAAGGAAAAATAAGAAATTTAATAGTACGATAGTAATGTTTCTGTCTGCAAGGGGAGAAGATTTTAAATATATTGAAGCTTTCGAGGCAGGAGCAGATGATTATATTACCAAACCAATTAAACCAAAAGTTCTAATGTCTAAAGTAAAATCTCTATTGAGAAGACTAAACAATTTCGAAAAAATTGAAAAAGTAATAAAAGTTGGTGAATTCAAAATTGATATGGATAGATATACTGTCACCACAACGAATAAAAAATATATACTTCCAAGAAAAGAATTTGAACTAATATTTTTGTTAGCTTCAAATATTGAAAAAGTCGTAACTAGAGAAAAAATAATGAATAAAGTATGGGGTTATGAAGTCTTTGTAGGAGACAGAACAATTGATGTGCATATTCGAAAATTAAGGGAAAAGTTTGGAGACAACTACTTCAAAACAATTAAAGGTGTAGGTTATATGTTTTCTGTTAATTAAAATATTTAACATTGAGAAAAAAAAATATTTTTACATTATCACTTTTGATATCTCTTTTCTTTTCGGGTATTGTTTTTTCTTATAATTTATTTGTTGGGAAAAGTATTGAGAAATTTTATGTAGATATTATATTAATATTTATTTTTTGTCTAATTACAATCTATTTTAGTTTTCAATATTATTTATCCAAAACCATTAAACAAATTATTGATGAATTTTATTCATCAGAGTTCAATCTAAATAATCAAGATGGCATGGATAATATTGACTCATTATCCCAATCACTCAAAGAATATGCTAAAAATAAAAATCTTCAAATAGAACTATTAAAAGATCAAGATAATTACAGAAAAGATTTTATAGGTAACTTATCACATGAGCTAAAAACCCCACTATTTACAATTCAAAGTTATATTTTAACATTGATTGAGGGCGGAATGAATGATCATGAAATTTTAGAAAAATATTTAAAAAGCTCCGCGAAAGCGGTAGATAGACTTGTTTATTTGGTACAGGACCTTGACTTAATTTCTCAGTTTGAATCTGGTGTTAAAAGTATTAAGTTGAAAAAATTCGATATTTTAAGTGTAATCAGTAATGTTTATGAATTGTTGGAGATTGAATCAAAAAAAGGTAAAATATCTTTAGAACTGGATAAAAATTATTTAAAGCCAATAATGGTAAAAGCCGACAAAGATAGAATTCAACAAGTAATTACGAATCTAGTCATGAATTCTATTAAGTATGGTGTCGAAAATGGTACCACCGAAATGAGTATAAATGATTTAAATGATAAAAAAATTATCATTAGAGTCACTGATAATGGTATCGGAATAAAAAAAGAATATTTGAAAAGGTTGTTTGAAAGATTTTATCGTGTTGATAAATCGGGTAGTAGAAAAAAGGGGGGATCAGGCCTTGGTTTATCAATTGTAAAGCATGTTATAGAGGCTCACAATGAAAAAATTTATGTGGAAAGTACAAGAGGTGTAGGATCTGAGTTTTCTTTTACTTTGGAAAAAGCTTGATAATATAGAGATTTTAAAAACATATAATAAAAGTAAAATTTGTGGGAAGTAAAAATAAATTAAAAAAATTTAGAGATAATTATATGTTTGATAATGTTATCCAACCAGATAGAAATATTTTAATATCCGATAAATTTCAGTACAAGGGAAAATGGAAAAAAAATTTTTTCAAAAACAATAATGAAATAGTAATTGAATTGGGATGTGGAAAAGGAGAATACACAATCTATTTATCCCAAAGGTTTCCTAATAAAAATTTTATTGGAATTGATATAAAAGGTGCTAGGATTTGGAGAGGAGCTAAAACTGCAAGAGACAAAAAAATACTAAATGTTGTTTTTCTCAGAACTGAAATAGAATTAATAAAAAATATTTTTGAAAATAATGAAGTATCAGAAATATGGATAACTTTTCCAGATCCACATATTAAATTTAAAAAATCAAAGCATAGATTAATTAATCCCAATTTTTTATCAAAATATAATGATGTATTAATTGATAAAGGACTTATTAATGTTAAAACTGATAGCGAGTTTTTGTTTGGATATCTTCATGGTGTTTTAGAAAAAATGGAATGTAAAATAAATCATGCAAACCACGATATTTACCAAAATTTAAATGTTCCAGAGGGAATAACAAATATTCAAACGTTTTATGAAAATAAATTCTTAGAGAAAAAAAAACCCATAACTTTCACACAATTTTATTTGACCAAAGATGAATAAAATTAATTTTTTTAAAAGTGTTTATCATGTAGTAAAAAAAATTCCATACGGAAGGGTTTCTACCTATGGATCAATCGCAAAATATTTGGGTTCACCAGGATCTTCAAGAGTTGTAGGTTGGGCTATGAATGCATCTCATGGTAGGATGATAATTCCTGCTCACAGAGTTGTTAATCGGAATGGGCTTTTAACTGGGAAACATCATTTTCATGGAACCAATTTGATGCAAGATCTTTTAATATCTGAAGGTATTGATGTTTTAAATAATCAGATTCGAAATTTTGATCGTATTTTCTGGGACCCATCTGTTCACCTAATGCCACATAAAATTAATTGATTATTTATTCATTGCTTCTATTTGGATTATATTTGTGAAATATATTTATTATGAATATAGATAAGGAATCCATAATTGATGTTTTAAAGTTTATAAAAAGTCCGGGGTCTGACGAGGATATCGTATCCCTGGGTTATTTGACCAATATTCAAATATTTGGTGATCAAGTTGATATTAATATTTCAATATCTAATCCAAGTTTACAGGCTAGAAAAAAATTAGAGTTAGAAATTATTCAGTCAATCCATTCAAGAATAAACATAAAACTAAAGGTTAATGTTTTTGTTAAAGTTTTACCCCCAAAAAAGCCATCAAATGAAAAAATTACAGGAAAATCAATCCCTGGAATCGATTCAATTATTGCAATAGCATCAGGAAAAGGTGGGGTTGGAAAATCTACAGTTACTGCGAATCTTGCTGTAACTCTTGCTAATATGGGATTAAAGGTAGGTGTTTTAGATGCAGATATTTACGGACCATCAATGCCATTGATGTTTGATTTAGAAGGCCAAAGACCATTAGCAAAGCAGATAGAGGGTAAATCAAAGATGCAACCTCTAGAAAATTATGGAGTTAAGTTGTTGTCAATAGGTTTCTTCACCAAGCCCGATCAGGCAGTAATTTGGAGAGGACCTATGGCTTCAAAGGCACTCAAGCAACTAATTTTTGATTCCAATTGGGGAGAGTTGGATTTTCTTTTAGTAGATTTACCCCCTGGAACGGGAGACATTCACTTAAGTATTGTTCAGTCACTCCCAATTACGGGTGCAGTTGTTGTTAGTACACCTCAACAAATTGCCCTAGCTGATGCTAGAAAAGGGGTTGCAATGTTTCAACAAGAAACAATTCAAATTCCTGTTCTCGGAATAATTGAAAATATGGCCTATTTCACTCCAAAAGAGTTACCAAATTCTAAATATTATATTTTTGGAAAAGATGGAGCTAAAAATTTATCAGAATCTAAGGGAATTCCATTTTTGGGTTCATTACCTTTGATACAAAGTATTAGAGAGGCATCTGACTTTGGTCGACCTGCTGCTATGCAGGAAGATAGCGTGATTTCTAACTCTTTTGACAACATAACAAAAGAATTAGCGAAACAGGTAATAAAGAGAAATAAAAATCTACCTCCAACCAAAGCTGTTCAAATAACAACAATGACCGGATGTAGTGCAATAAATAAATAATTATGAATAGCATTGAAATTAAAGGAAAAGTTCTTGAGGCATTGGATGAAATAAGACCATTCTTGGCTTCAGATGGTGGAGATATATCTTTAGTGTCGATAGAAAAAGATAATAAAGTAGTTAATGTTCAACTTCATGGTGCATGTGTATCGTGTACAGTAAATCAGATGACTCTCAAGCACGGTGTCGAGATGACAATAAAAAAATATGTTCCCCAAATAGAAAAAGTAATAAGTATAGAGGAATAATTTTTATTTTGCAAGACGAGATTTCTATAAAGGTAATTGACAGAAAAGAAAATATCCATATTTTGAAAATCCCAACAGATATGGGGCTTAATCTAATGGAGGCTTTAAGAGCGCATGAAATGCCTGTAGAGGGAATATGTGGAGGTATAGCACTTTGTGCCTCATGTCAATGTTATGTGAGATCTAACCACAATCTAGAAAATAAAAGTGAAGATGAAGAAGCAATGTTAGCAGAGGCCTTAAATGTAAGGTCAAATAGTCGCTTGACTTGCCAAATCAAAGTTTCTAGTAAATTAAACGGATTAGAAATAAAAATAGCCCCAAATGATTAGAATTAATATTATCAAATTTTTATTTTTAGTAGTTATTAATTTAATAATCAGTTGTGATAACATGAATAACCCATCCGTTTATGGGCATAGAGGTGCAAAGGGTCATTACGCGGAAAATACTTTAGGATCAATTAAAAAAGCAATGGAGCTTGGTGTCGACGGAATAGAAATAGATGTATTCAGATGTGCTACCGGTGAACTTGTGGTTTTTCATGATCAAAAAATAGATTCACTTACGGATGGAGAAGGTCTGATCGAATTATTGAGCTTAGATAGCATTAAAAAATCAAATGTTTTGGGAGTTGAAAAAATACCTACATTATCTGAGGTTATGGACCTTGTCAATGCTGAGGTAGTATTGAATATTGAATTGAAAGGATCAAATACCTCATTTTTGACTCATCAATTATTAAAATCTTATTTTGAGTCATCCTCATGGACACCTAATAAAGTTTTTATCTCAAGTTTTAATTGGGATGAACTAAGAGCTTTTCATCAATTAAATAAAGAGGTTAAAGTTGCTGTGTTGATTGAAGAAACAGATCCAATAAATGCTATTAAAATTGCCAAAGAGATTAATGCATTCGCAATTAATTCTGAACATTTACTTTTAAATAAAGAAAATATTTCAAAAATTAAATCAGAGAATTTGAAGGTTTATGCCTGGACAGTCAATAAATCAAAAGATATAAAAAGGATGAAAACATTAGGGGTGGATGGAATAATTTCGGATTATCCCGAAAGAATAAATTAATTTTTAGACATTAAATTATTATATGTTTTACAAGGATTACAAAATATTATCTTTGCTATTGTATGAAAGAAAATGATTTCATATTTAAAACCTCAGAACTAGTAAATGGATATTCAGTTTGGGAATCTCCTGGTAATATTGCACTTGTTAAATATTGGGGAAAAGAAAAAAATCAAGTACCCAAAAATCCATCGATCAGTTTTACCTTATCTAAATCAAAAACGATCACAAAACTGAGATTTAGACCTAAAAAAAACCATAACGAAAACAACTATTCTTTTTTATTCAATAGTTCTGTTAAGCAATCATTCCACGAAAAAATAGATAATTTTTTTTTTAGAATTGAAAAATACATACCAGCGATAAGAGATCATTTTTTTGAAATAGAAAGTAAAAATACTTTCCCACATAGCAGTGGAATTGCCTCTTCGGCATCATCAATGTCTTCCTTGGCTCTTTGTTTAATGGATTTTGAAAAAAAAAATAATCCTAAAATCACCAAATCTTATTTTTTAAAAAAGGCATCATTTTTAGCTAGGCTAGGATCCGGTAGTGCATCTAGGAGTATTTCAGGTCCAGTAGTTTCATGGGGAAAATCTGAGATTTACGAAAATTCCAGCGATTTGTTTGGAACAAAATTTAATAAAATTAATGAGGTTTTTAGAACTTATCAAGATTCAATACTTATAATAGATAATCAAAAGAAAGCTGTAAGTAGCTCTGTGGGACATCATCTAATGGAATCGAATCCATATGCTAAAAATAGATTTATTCAGGCCAACGAAAATATTAACCTGTTGAAAAGTGTTTTGGAAAAAGGAGATATTAAGAATTTCATTCAAATAGTTGAGAGCGAAGCCCTGAGTCTTCATGCAATGATGATGACCTCTTCACCTTCATTTATTTTAATGAAACCAAATACATTGTCTGTAATAGATAGAGTTATTAAATTTAGGAAGAGTACTTCAGTTCCTATTTGTTTTACCTTAGATGCGGGTTCAAATATTCATTTATTATATCCTAAAGCCAATTTTAATAAGATTCAGAGCTTTATTCAAAATGATTTAATCCAATTTTGTGATTCTAAAAAGTTCATAAATGATGAAGTTGGTGATGGAGCCAAAAAAATACTTTCATGAAAATGAATACCACATCATTTTATGCAAAAATTC
This sequence comes from Flavobacteriaceae bacterium, assembly GCA_002721275.1. GTDB lineage: Bacteria > Bacteroidota > Bacteroidia > Flavobacteriales > Flavobacteriaceae > Marivariicella. The sequence goes on along the minus strand of PBJZ01000018.1, from coordinate 143,561 downwards.
TTCTTTTTGGCGAATACGGAATCATTTTGAATTCCAAAGGATTATCGATTCCCTATAAAAAATATAAAGGAGGTTTAAGATTTAAAGATTTTAAGCAAAATGTTAGCCGAATAAAATCTCATCAAACCATAATAGATTTTATTTATTTTTTAAAATCTATTAATTCTTTTCGTGTAAGTTTTGATTGGGAAAAAATTAACATTGACCTCTCAAACGACTTATATTTTGAAAGTGATATACCGGAAAAATATGGCGTTGGAAGTAGCGGTGCATTGGTTGCTGCTTTTTATGATCATTATTCTTTGAACAAAATTCACTCCACAAAAAATCTTAACAGTCATAAGCTTAATGAGTTAAAATATATATTTTCAGATATGGAGTCTTATTTTCATGGTAAATCTTCTGGTTTAGATCCGTTAAATAGTTATTTGGGTTTACCTATTTTGGTTAATTCTGGAAAAAAAATTGAAACAATTAGTATTCCCTCTAAAAATTTAGGTAAGAATGGTGCTATTTTCCTAATAGATACTGGTATTGAAGGTAATACAGCTTCTATGGTTGATTTATTTCTTGATAAGATGAAAAAAGAATCTTATTTTAAAATAATAAGGCAAGAATTTATTCCAACAACCAATAAATGTGTAGATAATTTTTTGTTTGGATCCAAAATTTTTTTTTTTAATTATATAAAAAATCTTTCAAAGATTACGTATGATAATTTTAAAGAAATGATTCCTGAAACATACCAGGAGATATGGTTAAATGGAATTAATTCTAATTCATATTTCTTAAAACTCTGCGGTTCTGGGGGTGGGGGATATATACTAGGTTTCACTTTAGATTTTATCAAAACAACAAAATTATTGTCTGAATACAAATTACATTTCGTACATAGTATTTAATTATTTTAAATAATACCACTGAATTAAATATATCTTTGAATAAATTACCATTTTAACTATATACCTATTACTGTTTTTTTTTTTATTAAATTATTCTCAAGATATGAACTCTAAAAACGAACCCTTAAAAAAAATCGATACCGAAATGGTTAGATTGAACAAATTAATTTCAAATTCTGGAATTTGTTCAAGAAGAGAGGCTGATAAATTCATCAAACTAGGAATGATAACTGTAAATGGTAAAACTGTAAATAAATTGGGTATTAAGGTTATGATAAGTGATGTTGTAAAATATGATGGTCAAATTATAAATAAAATCAAGTCAAAATATATATTAATAAATAAGCCAAAGGGATTCCTGGCTTCCTCAAACCACAAAAAAGCTAAAAAACCAATAAACGATTTGATTAATTTACCAAGTCAATATAAAATTGTTCCAATAGACAATATGGGAAGAACCGCAACAGGTTTATTATTACTCAGCAACGATTTACATTTTTTAAAAAAACTAAATTATTCTAAAAAAGGTGTAAAAATGAGATATAAATTAACTTTTGATAAAAATATTGATAAAAATATTGATAAAAATAATATTGATAAAATTAAAAAAGAACATTATTTGAATAATAAAAAAATAGAATTTAAAAACGTTTCATATATTTCCAGTGGATCTAAAAAGTATTTGGAGTTAGAATGTTTTGGAATTCAATCAACAGAGATAGCTAAAATTTTTAAAGGAATAAATTTATTAGTTGAACAAGTTGATAGATTAGCCTATGGTTCTTTGACAAAAAAGGACTTGACAAGGGGTAAATGGAGAGATCTTACTTCGAGAGAGATAGGTTTTTTACAAATGCATTAAAAATCATATTTTTATTTCCCTTTATTTCAAAAATAAAGAAACTAAAGACCAACAAGTATTCAATTATTATCATTAAGGGCTTTTCTTCAAAGCCTTCTGAGCCATATGATGTATAGGATAGGAAAATTAATCCACTCCATAGAATAGGGTAAAAATATGGAGTAAATAAACAAATAGTTACAAGTGATATTAAATACCAAGGATGAACTGTCGTCGAAATGAAAAAATATAAGCTCAAAATAAAAAGCTGACTAGTTAAAATATCTTTGATAGACTTATTTTCCTTGAAAAAAGAAAAATAAATTATTACTGAAATTAATATCAAAATTGAAACAATTGAATACTCTTGAATAATATTATATCCTTTGATATAAAAACCCACCTCTCTTATCAAATAATATATGCTCGCATTAAACTCAAATTTATTAAACCATAACATTAAAGTACTTATATAATTTAAGTATAAGTTTTTCTCCAAAAATGGTATCCAAAGCACAATAAAAAATAATATAAATGATATATAAAATTTTAAGTTATTTTTTTTATTTCTTTTAATAATTGATGGAATTAACATAAGTGTTATTAGTTTAGAGGCAACTGAAATTGAAAATAATAGTGATGAAGTAAAAAACCTATTCTTAATTAACATATATATACCTGATAGAAAGAAAAACAACATAATTCCCTCACCATGTAGGTTTCCAGTTAACTCAATAATAATTAATGGGTTTAAGAAATAAAAACCTACTCTTTTAATTGGTAGCTTTAATAAGTTAAATAGTTTGCATAAAAAATAAAAAATACCTATATCAGAGAAAATTATAATAATCTTTAAAATTATTATTGAAAAAAATAAATTGTTTTTACCAAAATATGCTGATATAAAATAAACAAATTGGCTTACAGGGGGATAATTAGAATAATTTTCATTTGAAATACTTCCCATTCCCTGAAATAAATCGCTTGCTAAATAGAATAAATAATCACTATTAAATAATTGGTTGGGTGAGTATAAATAAGGATTTAACCCTATTAATTGAAGATTTCCATCCCATATAAATCTATAAAAATCCTGGGACAAATTTGGTATTGAAAAAAGTAAAATGAGTCTAAAAATAATTCCTATTAAAAATATAGAACGAATAGATATATCCTGAAACATTATCAAAATAAATGTTAAAAAAAGACCTGAAAATGAAAAAATCAATAGATTAGTATCTGACCTGTCAAGATCAAAACCAATTAATAAATACAATAAAATCGAACAAAAGCTCGTATTAAGTATTATTGATAAGTTTCTCAAAATTTAAATTTTTTTTCGTAAAGGGATTGGAATGAAATATAACTGTATCCTAGAAAAAGGAATAAATGAAATAGGAAAAAACTGAAGTCACCCTCTTTACTAACGACGAATGCGAGATACAAGCCAAATAAAAAGTAAAATGCCATTGCTGTTTCGACTATTGTAAAAAAATTGAGAGAATTTTTAAAATATCTTCTTTGTCTCAATGATTTATTTTTTCTGTTAGTCAAATTATATTTTGGCGTCCTAATAAAATCTGTTTTCATTCTCATGTGTCCTTTGATCACTGCATATGAATTATGAACAGAGAATGCAGCGGAAAGTGAGAAAAATATTATAAAATTAATAGTGTACTTTATAATATCTAATATTCCATTTTTATTCTTCTGCTTATATACAAACCAATAACAAACATAAAACGCCAAGGTACTTACAAAGAATAAAGCGCTAATATCAAAAAACCATTTAATATTTGAAAATTTATTTTTGAGGNAGAGCAATGGAATACTTAAGAAGCTAAATAAAAATATATTAATAAAAATGGTACTATTAAAAAGATGAGCNAAAGCNTGAATTTTAGTAATAAAGGGTACATTTTTTGATTTAAANACATTACTAATATTTTTTTGAAAATTTTCCGCCCCTCCTTTATTCCATCTAAATTGCTGAGATCTAATACCGCCTATTGTTACAGGAAGCTCAGATGGAGTTATAATTTTTTCAAGGTAAAGAAACTCCCAATTATTTAATTGTGCACGATAACTTAAATCAAGATCTTCAGTTAGTGTNTCTTCTTGCCAATNTCCTGAGTCTATAATTGTTTTTTTTCTCCAAACACCAGCAGTGCCATTAAAATTTATGAAATGTTTTTTTTCATTTCTACCAACTTGNTCTAGGGTAAAATGTGAATCAAGTGCAAAGGCCTGGGTTTTNGTTAAAATAGAGTAATTTCTGTTCAAAAATCCCCATCTAGTTTGAATCATTCCTATTTTTGGATTCCTAAAGTATGGGATAGTTTTTAATAAGAAATTAGGTTTAGGTAAAAAATCAGAATCAAAAATCGCAATAAACTCACCATTAGCTGTTTTCATTCCTTCTCTTAAAGCNCCNGCTTTAAATCCATTTCTATTATTTCTTCTCAAATGAANGATATTAATACCAGTTTCTCTAATTTTTTGAGNTATTTCACTAATTAATTTTGATGAATTATCATCTGAGTCATCTAAAATTTGAATTTCTAACTTATCATTTGGGTACTTAATTTTTTCAATGGATTTGAGAAGTCTCTCTACCACATATAGCTCATTATATATTGGAAGTTGAATAGTGACNGATGGAATTTNTGAGTTTTTATTAAAATTCCACTTTAAAAGATTANTTTTNTTTGNTTTTTTTCTTAGATAATTAAAGAGTAAACTTATTTGTACGATCGAGTATAAAAAAAATAAAATTAGAGAAGAACTATATATTACANTTACAGCGATTANAATAATTTCAAGTATTTGATATTTGGCAAAAATCATTTTTTAAAATAGTATTTTACTATCCACCCAATGATCTTTATACCAGCCAATACNGATCCTTTTAAAGTTCCNGAAATTTTTGAGTAACCAATTCTCTTTTTGTAACTAACTGGCACTTCNCTNTATAAAATTTTTTTTTTCAATATTTTTAATTGCATTTCAATTGTCCATCCATAAGTTTTATCTTCCATTTCCANATCCATCAATGTATTCCATCTTATTGCCCTAAATGGACCTAAATCAGTGAATTTACTTTTATAAATTAATTTTAGTAAAAGACATGCTAATTTATTTCCAAAAATTTGTTGTGGTGTCATTGAACCTTTTTCTCTTAATTTTGTTCTAGATCCAATAACAAAATCACTTTTATTTTGTTGTATTGGTTCAAGAATTTTGGTGATATCTTTTGGATGGTCAGAATAATCTCCATCCAAAAAAACTACTATTTCGGGTGGGNTTTTTTTTAAAAAACTTATTCCTTTCAAACAAGCATATCCGTAGCCTTTATTTCTCTCTGTTAGTACAACTGCATTATTTTCTTTTGCAATTTTTTTTGTTGAGTCAGTCGACCCGTTGTCAACAACTATNAATTGATTATANATTTTAGGTAATGAATTAATAACAAGACCAATTGATTTTTCTTCATTAAGTGCTGGAATTATTATAGATATTCTAGTATTAATCAAATCAAATTATTTTATATTCAATTCGATTTGCTGTTGTGGAACTATATGTTNATCAAAATAAATACTTGAAAATTCGTCNAAGGTTACAAATATAGATANGCTNACTANCANTAGTATAAATGCAAATAAAATTTTGTTTATAGTTTTTTGTTTTTTTGTATTCATGCTACAATCTTCTTTTTTATTGAAACTTCTTATACCAAGAAAAATTATTATAAGCGCTAAAATTCTTAAAAGAATTGCTCCAGCTCCAATTGATCCATCNTCAGCGTAAAAAAAATCAGCAAAAGAGATAGCATAAACCCCTCCTATAATNCCAAATTGNAATAAAACCACAGGACCNATACAACATATTATNCCAGTTANGGCNGCAGTTAGAGATATTTTTATCAGATGAAAAGTCTTCCACATAGATTATGACGCATTAGCGATTTAGTAAATTTAAATAAATCTATNTTAATTTATTTAAATTCCAATCATAGTTTAAATATCCAATTCTGGGATTTATTAATTTAACNGATGAATATTTTTCTATAAAATCTATTAGTTTTTTTTTACTTCCAAAATCTTTTTNAAACCACAANAATATTTTTGAAATTTTAATTTCATTTTTAGAAATTAAGTTTTTGTGTATTAAAAAATCTCTCGTAGCTTTATCTAGTTGATCACTTAAACTGGTAGCAAAATATGCTGAATTACTAAGATTTGGACATGATACCGATGCACAATTAATCGCAAAATGTATTCTAGGTTCATTCATTTTTCTNAAAATTTTATGTTCTATNTCATCAAGTGAGTAGCTCTTTNATTTAGTGTGCAATATTTTTTGCCCCCANGGGTTATCTATATCTTTTATACTACTTATAGGAAAGTTTTTAATAATCAAATTTACNGTGAGAGCNTTATAGGCATTGATCCAGTAACTTAATTTTTCATTTTTTGACCAATGCTCTTTTGGATGATTTTGCTCCAAAACATTAATATAAGCCAAAAGTCCTTTGGAATTTTTACTCCAATTATAATAATCCACATTTCCTTTCTCATCAACAAACTTTTTAAGTTCATAATCCCAACGCACATGAATATTTCTTTGAGAGAATAAGTTTAAGTTAAAAATGGTNACAAATAAGATTATAAAATGTTTTAAAAGATTCATAAAATTTATTAAANTCATCTAATTTAAATTAATTTTAAAAGTTCCTCGCAACCTCTTAAGTCTTCGATATCATCAATATCGTTAAGTTTCNGCAAAAAATAAATTTTCTTTCTTTTTATTTTTTTAAGAGTATTTTTCATTACGTTTTCAGAACCCCAAGATTTATGATCAAAAATAGAATTTATCATTTTCTTTAGNCCTAACAAATAGTATCCNCCATCCAAAGCTGGTCCAAATACNACATCATTATTTTCTAGTCCATTATAAGAATTGATCAATATTTTTTTTTCAAGATCCCAAAGATCTGTTCCAATAATTAATATTTTATTATAACCAATATTAAATCCCCATTNAAATGCATTTTTCATTCTNGCTCCTAAATCTTTTCCTTTTTGAATTTTTTGGTATTTAGTAAAATTCCAGATGTTTTCATGTGCAATTTTATTCGTNTGGAAAATGGCAATGTCATNCTCAAAGTCAATCAATACATCAATTGTTTTTTTAATTAATTGTTTGTAAACTAANAATGCTTTTTTTTCGCCTATACTCTTCGCAAGACGNGTTTTTACTTTTCCAAGTATTGGATTTTTTGAAAAAACAATAAGAAGATTTTTATTCATTTCTTTTTCCAACCAACAGGAATTAGTTCACCTTTNATTANTCCATATTTAAGAATTTCATTCTTATTCATTTCAGATGTAAGATCAATTTTTTCCATTTCAAAACCAACCATAGACAATCTATCAAAAAAATCCATACCATATATTCTTAAATGGTCATACTGACCAAAATGTTTGTTTCTATCTTTTGAAGANGTTATTTTATAATTTTCATAACTTCTNTTTCTTTTCATATCCAAAGGTACCTGAAGAATTGCCCTTCCTCCGTATTTAAGAACCCTATATATCTCAGTCATAGCCTGAATATCATTTTCAATGTGTTCTAAAACGTGGTTACACAAGATGAGATCGAATGATTCTTTTTCAAAAGGCAGATTGCATATATCAGCTTTCACATCAGCTAATGGAGAACTCAGATCAGTTGTNACATAATCCCAAGAATTAATATTTTTAAATTTTCTGTAAAAAACTAGTTCTGGTGCGACGTGCAGTACCTTTAGTGACTTAGTTTCAATTTTTGAACTTTTAGTTAAGTAAAGCCANAATAATCTGTGTCTTTCNAAAGAAAATGTCCCTGGGCATAATGCGTTAGTNCTGGTANTATTATATCCGTAGGNTAAAAATTTACTGTAGCTCTTTCCATTTATTGGATCAATGAATTTTGACCCNNGGAAAATNAGCGATAGTANNGGTCTTANTAGGATACTAACTCTTATTAAAAAANACCTAGGAAATATTTTAAGAATTAATCTCATTTTTTTTATATTTNANATGAAAGGATCTTCTTCATTTGNTTTATTGCCCAAAGCTTCATTAACAAAACTAAATGTTGATAATAAATTAGGTTTNCCNTCAACTAAGGCAATATTGTGTTCAAAATGTGCACTTGGAAGATTATCTAATGTCGAGATACTCCAACCATCATCAAGTTGTTTTATTTTATGTGAGCCCATGTTTATCATTGGCTCAATTGCGATTACCATTCCATTTTCAATTTTTTTACCCCTTCCTCTTTTTCCATAGTTCGGAACTTCGGGAGATTCGTGCATTGATCTTCCTATACCATGTCCAACTAGTTCCCTTACAACACCAAAACCCTCCGACTCGCAATGTTTTTGTATAGCATAACCAATATCACCAATCCTATTACCTATTTTAAACTCGGATATGCCTTTATAAAGTGCTTGTCTAGTAATATTTAATAATTTTTTGGTTTCATCATTTATTTCTCCAACACAAAATGTAAAAGCATGATCTCCATAAAATCCATTTTTTAAGACACCACAATCTATAGAAAGTATATCACCCTCCTTGATTGGCTTATCGTTGGGTATTCCATGAACCACATATGAATTTGGTGAGACGCATAAAGTATTTGGGAAGTCATATAGACCCAGAAATCCAGGTGATGCATTGTTATCTCTTATAAATTCTTCAGCTAATATATCAAGTTTAAGAGTTGTAATTCCTGGATTGATTTCGGAGGCTAACATACCAAGAGTCTTGGATACCAGTATCGAACTTTCCCTTATTAACTCAATTTCTTCTTTTGTTTTTAAAACAAGCTTATTCATTTATTTTGATTCCAAAATATGGATTATAATACTCTTTTCCCTGGATAATATCCTCTAAATCTTTAGCCAATGAAATATTTGAAAACTCAACAAATCGATTAATTTCTTTTCCATTTTTATAAAAAATTAATGTTGGAACGTTTACTATATTTAAACCTTTTTCATAGTTTTCAGGGGTAATCTTCTCCTCAGAAACTGCATATATATCGATATTTTTAAAATTAAATTCCGAGGATTCTAAAAGTTTGATAATACCAGGAACTTCTCTTTCAGAATCTTCACACCATGTACCTAAAAAAAGCTTTAAACTCATTTCATTTAAACTACCTTTATTTCTCTCTACCCAACCAGAGGGTACACGGTATTTATCATATTCATCTTTAAACCACTTACTATGTTCATAACTAATTAGATTTTGACGGTTTATCCGTCCTGTAATAAATGGGATTCCATCAAGTGTTTCATTATGAGAAACAGGAAATGGTTTTGGTGTTGTATCACAACCAATAATTAATAATATTATTAAAATTTTCTTCATTGATTGGTTAATAGGGAATCCATTGTCATTTCTTTTGGTTTTTTTATTCTTAGAATATCCAATATAGTAGGAGCAATATTAGCAAGAACACCTTTCTTAACTTTTGTTTTATTGTTATCTACTAAAATAATTGGAACAGGATTTTTTGTGTGTGCAGTATTAGGACTTCCATCCTCATTAACCATAGTTTCACAATTACCGTGATCGGCTATAATTAAACTTACATAATTAAATATCAATGCTTGATCAATAACTTCTTGTACACACTTATCAATTGTTTCGCATGCTTTTTTGGCAGCTTGAAAATTTCCTGTATGACCAACCATATCGGGGTTTGCAAAATTTAAACAAATAAAATCTGGTTGATCTTTATTAATTTTTTCTATGACAGAATCTTTAATTTCAAATGCAGACATTTCAGGTTTTAAATCATATGTTGCGACCTTCGGAGAGGGACATAAAATTCTTTCTTCATTTTTGAATTTTTTTTCTCTTCCACCGTTGAAAAAAAAAGTAACATGAGGATATTTTTCAGTTTCTGCAATTCTTACTTGCGTTTTTCCTGCTTTTGATAATACCTCTCCTAATGTAAATTTTAAGTAATCTTTATCAAAAATCACTTTAACGTTTTTAAAAGAAATGTCATAATTTGTTAAGGTGACGAAATAATATTTATTTGGAATGACTTTGAAATAATTAAAACTTTTGTTGGTTAGTGAATTTGTTAGTTGCCTTCCTCTGTCGGTTCTGAAGTTAAAAAAAATTACTACATCATTCTTACTAATTCTAGAAACAGATGAACCATTTTCAGTATTTATAATAGGAGGCATAAATTCATCAGTAATTCCATTTTTGTAATTTATTTTTAATTTTTCAATTAAATTATCAGTTTTTGTACCCTTATTTTCCACTAACAAGTTATATGCCTTTTCAGTTCTGTCCCACCTTTGATCTCTGTCCATTGCATAGTACCTTCCAATCAGAGTAGAAATTTTTGCACCTGTTTCATCTAAAACAGGTTTAATATAGTCAAGAAACTTTGGAGCTGATTTAGGGTCAACATCTCTTCCATCGGTGAAACCATGAATATAAAGTTTACTTAAATCATTTTCCTTTGCAATTTTTAATAGTTCAATTAAATGGTTTATGTGAGAATGAACACCTCCATCAGACAAAAGACCTACAAAATGAATTTTTTTATTGTGTTTTTTTGCATGATCATATGCATTAATGAGTTCTTTTTCTTCTCTTAATTTATTTTGTTTAATAGCAGCATTAATTCTAGCTAAATCCTGTAGAACAATCCTTCCAGCACCTAAATTCATATGACCAACTTCACTATTTCCCATTTGATTATTGGGAAGGCCAACGTGATCTCCGTGTGTAAGAAGTTCTGACGAAGAGTATTTATTATATAAATTATCAATGTAGGGTGTGTGGGCATTCATAATAGCAGAAGCTGAGGGGATTGTTGTTTTCCCCCATCCATCAAGAATCATTAGCAAGACTTTATTCATTCCAAGAAAAATATCTATACAAAGATAATAATTAGATATGCTTATAAAGGTCTATGTAATCGAAAAAAAATATTGTTTCTTTGTAAAAAAAAAGTGATATTAGGGACAGTATATCGTTCTACAGGAAGTTGGTATAAGATTGTAACTGAAAATGAAATAATCAATTGTAGAATTCAAGGTAAAATTCGTTTGAATAATATAAAATCCACCAGTCCAGTTGTAGTGGGTGACAAAGTAATTATTCAAAAGGACCTTTTATCAGATAAAAATGAAGGAGTAATAATTGAAATTAAAGAGAGAAAAAATTATATTGTCAGGAAATCAGTCAAGCTTTCCAAACAAACTCACATCATTGCTTCGAACGTTGATCAAGCTTTTTTAATAATAACTATTGATAATCCTTCTACTACAACGTCATTCATAGATAGATTTTTAGTAACTGCGGAAGCATACAAAGTAAAATGTATTTTGGTTTTCAATAAAGTAGATAGTTACAACCAAAAACATAAATGTAAAATGAATGAACTAATCAAAATTTATTCTAATATTGGTTATAAATGTGTCAAAATATCTGCATTAAAAAATATTAATATTAACATAGTACGTGATTTAATTGCGAAGAAAGTATGTATGTTTTCAGGCCACTCTGGAGTTGGTAAATCAACTCTAATTAATTGCTTGTCAGTCAACCTTGACGTCCCTACATCTTCTATTTCAAAATACCATCAACAAGGTCAACACACCACAACATTTGCTGAAATGTATGATTTAGAAAATGGAGCTAAATTAATTGATACTCCTGGAATTAAAGGCTTTGGTCTTGTTAACATGAAAAAAAGTGAAATCAGAAAATATTTTCCTGAATTCAGAAAGCTCTCTCATAAGTGTAGGTTCAATGATTGTCTTCATATTGAAGAGCCCTCATGTTCAATCAAAAGTGCTATTGCTAATAAATTAATTTCGAGTTCAAGATATTCAAGTTATTTAAAGTTATTAGAGGATCATAAAGAATATAGAAACTGATGAGATTGTTAGTTCAAAAAGTAAATAAAGCATCTGTACTGGTCTCAAATAAAATTGTTGGAAAAATCAATAAAGGTTTATTGGTTTTTCAAGGTGTTGACCTAAATGACACCGAAGATGATATTGAATGGGTAGTTAAAAAAACAATTAATCTCAGAATATTCAAAGATGAAAATAAAATAATGAACTTGTCAGTTCGTGAAGTTGATGGAGATATATTAGTGGTTAGCCAATTTACCCTTATGGCATCAGTGAAAAAAGGGAATAGGCCCTCGTACATAAATGCTGCAAATAAAAACCATGCTGAATTTTTTTATAATAAGTTTATAGAAAGATTAAGTGACATTCATAACAGGGATATTCAGTCAGGAATTTTTAGAGCTGATATGCAGGTTGAGTTAATTAATGATGGTCCAACAACTATTTGGATTGACTCAAAAAAAAGAGATTAAAAATCACCAAATTACTACTTCAGGAACTAATTTTATTTCAAAACATTCATAAACTTCTTTTTGAATCATACTTGATAATTTTAAAATATCAGAACCTGACGAGTTTCCATAGTTAACAATGATAAGTGCTTGATCCTTATGAGTACCCACATTACCCTCTCTGTAGCCCTTGAGATTTAATTTTTCAATTAACCATGCAGCAGGTATTTTATACTTTTTATTAACTAAATAGTTTGGAATCTTGGGATGTCTCGTTAAAATTTTATCAAATAATTTTTTATTTATTATTGGATTTTTGAAAAAACTTCCACAGTTTCCCATAATTTTTGGATCGGGAAGTTTTGATTTTCTTATTTTTATGACCGCTTTTGCTATTTTTGAGGGACTTGGAACATCACTACCCAAAATTTTTCTAATATCCCCATAATTTGTTGAAAGTTTATGATATCCTTTTTTTGTTAATTTAATTTTAACAGAGGTAATTATATATTTATTTATCTTTTGATTTTTAAAGATTGAATCTCGATAATTAAATTTGCATTCTTTTAATGAAAAAATCCTTGATTTTAATGTTTCCGTGTTTATTGCAGTGCATTCAATGAAAACCTCTTTTAGTTCTACCCCATATGCACCAATATTTTGAATTGGAGCAGCACCAACACTACCTGGAATCAATGCAAGATTTTCAATTCCTCCATAATTGTTCTTTAACGCCCATAAAACAATTTGATGCCAATTTTCACCTGCTTGAATATTAATAATAACGTGAGAATCTGATTCATCTTCCACTGAAATTCCTTTGGTGTCAATATGTAATAGAAGTCCTTGAAATTTTTTTGTCCACAAAATATTGCTTCCGCCACCTAAAACCCTCAAGGGAAGCGAGTTCGATTTAAGAACAGTATACAAATCAGATGTCTTTTTTATTCTAAAATATCGATAAGTTTCTGCTTTTACCCCAAAAGATAATAGTTTATCAATAGCTTTGTTTTTTTCTAAAGAAATCATTTAACTAATATATAAAGACTTATTCTCATTATAATTTATTTTTTTGTTTTGGATACATTTAATTAAGTTTTTTAAATACAATTAGGGTTGTTACTTTTGTAACTTACATTCTAGCTCATGTCAATTTCAGAAAAATATAATCCTAAGTCATTTGAGGATAAATGGTATAAATATTGGTTAGATAATAAAATATTCAAATCAACTCCAGATAAAAGAAAACCTTACACAATAGTTATCCCTCCCCCCAATGTCACAGGAGTCCTTCACATGGGACATATGTTAAATAATACAATTCAAGACATTCTCATAAGAAGAGCAAGAATGAGAGGTTATAATGCTTGTTGGGTTCCAGGTACAGATCACGCATCCATAGCAACTGAGGCAAAGGTTGTAGAAAAATTAAAAAATGATGGTATTTCAAAAAATTCTTTAACAAGAGATCAATTCTTAGAATATGCTTGGAAATGGACTGACGAATATGGAGGTGTCATCTTAGATCAACTCAAAAAAATTGGATGTTCATGTGATTGGGATAGAACAAAATTCACATTAGATCCCTTGATGTCAAAATCTGTTGTTAAAGTATTTATTGAATTATTCAAAAAAGGATACATTTACAGGGGTTACAGAATGGTTAATTGGGATCCAAAAGCGCAAACCACAGTATCAGATGAGGAGGTGATCTATAGAGAACAAAAAGGTAAATTATTTTTTATTTCCTATATGATTGATGGTGAAAAAAATGAAAAAATTACTGTCGCAACGACAAGACCTGAAACAATTTTAGGTGATACAGCCATTTGTATAAATCCGAAAGACAAAAGATATAAGCATCTTAAAGGAAAGGAAGTCATTGTACCCATAGTTAATAGGGTCGTACCAATCATAATGGATGAATATGTTGATCCTGATTTCGGTACTGGATGTCTAAAAGTCACCCCGTCTCACGATCCAAATGATAAAATTATTGGAGAAAAATATAGTTTGGATTTTATTGATATTTTTAGCTCTGATGGGACGCTAAATCAAAATGGTCTTCACTTTAAAGGAAAAGATAGATTTGAAGTCAGAAAATTGATTATAAATGAAATTAAATTAATAGGTCAACTTGTTAAAATAGAAGACTATATTAATAATGTTGGAACATCAGAAAGGACTAACGCAATCATAGAACCAAGAATTTCAGAACAATGGTTTTTGAGCATGAAAGAGCTTGTGAAACCTGCAATAAATTCTGTTCTTAAAACAAATGAAATTAATCTAATACCAAAAAAATTCAATAATACATATAGATATTGGGTTGAGAATATTACTGATTGGAATATTTCAAGACAGCTTTGGTGGGGGCACAGAATTCCTGTGTATTACTATGGCGAAAATAAGGATGATTTTGTTGTAGCGGAATCATTCAAAAAAGCTGTTGAACTTGCAAAAGTTAAAACTAATAATCCAAATCTAAAAGATTCAGAAATAAGACAGGATGAGGATGTTTTAGATACCTGGTTTTCTTCCTGGCTATGGCCTATTTCAGTTTTTGACGGAATAAATAATCCTGACAATGACGAAATCAATTATTATTATCCTACTCAAGACCTTGTTACAGGTCCTGATATATTATTTTTTTGGGTTGCAAGAATGATAATTTCTGGATATGAATTTAGAGGAAAAAATCCTTTTTCAAATGTTTATTTAACAGGATTAGTAAGGGATCAAAGAGGGCGAAAAATGTCAAAACAACTTGGTAATTCCCCAGATGCGTTAAACTTAATTCAAACATATGGAGCCGATGGAGTAAGAGTGGGCCTCATGTTAAGTTCAGCTGCTGGTAACGATTTATTATTTAATGAAAATCTATGTAATCAAGGTAAGAATTTTGCTAATAAAATATGGAATGCATTTAGGTTAATTGATAGTTGGAAATTAGATGTTGAGTTAAAACAATCTCCCGCTTCAAAGGATGCATTAGAAATTTTTAATAATAAGTTCAATAAGACAATTGAAATAATAGATAGATATTTTAAAAACTACAGAATATCAGAAGCCTTAATGACAGCTTATAAATTAACATGGGATGACTTTTGTTCTTGGCTTTTGGAAACTTTAAAACCTAGTTATGGGTCTGGAATTGACAAAAAATCTTATGATGAGGTAAAAAGTCTTTTGGAAAAATTATTAAAAATAATACATCCTTTTATGCCGTTTATTACAGAGGAGCTGTGGCACAGGAATATTAAAAGAAAATCTCATGATTCAATTGGACTCAGTGAATGGCCGAAATATCAAGGTCATGATGATTTGGTAATTAATAAATATGAAAAAATGAAACAAATAATTTCAGGTGTCAGAAATTTTAGAAAAGATAATAAACTCAAATCAAAACAACCTTTAAATCTTTTTTCACTCGACTCTATCAATATACCATATCCTCAAATAATATCGAAACTTACTTATTTAGATAAAATTAAACACTCAAAAAAACAGAAATTTAATCAATCAAATCTTTTTACAGTTGATGTCGATAGATATTACATACCCTTTAAAATAGATGTCAATTCAAAAATAGATTCCAAAAAATATAATGAGCAACTAGTTCATTTAGAAAATTTTCTAATCTCAATAGAAAAAAAACTTTCCAATGCAAATTTTATTAATAGTGCACCTAAGAACATAATTGATCTAGAGAAGAAGAAGTTAAAAGATACCAAGGATAAAATTGAAATATTGAAAAATAAGTAGCTCATATTAACTTTTAAGGTATTCTGAAATTATAGTCTCAGCACCTTTTACAGTTTGATTTAGATTAACATTAATTTTTGAATTTAAAGGTAGAAAAAGATCAACCCTTGATCCAAACTTGATGAATCCCGCATCCTTGCCCTGAGTTACTAGATCTCCTGTCTTTGAATAGTTAATTATTCTTCTCGCGACTGCACCTGCGATTTGTCTATACATTATCTCGCCATATTTTTCAGTATTTATTACAACAGTTGTTCTTTCATTTTTTTTTGATGATTTTGGATGCCACGCTACCAAATATTTTCCAGGATGGTATTTGTTATAAGTAATTTTTCCTGATGCAGGGTATCTGGTTACATGGACATTAATAGGTGACATAAAAATTGAAATTTGTTTTCTTTCATCTTTAAAATATTCGTCTTCAAATACTGTTTTAATAATAACTATTTTTCCATCAACTGGTGAGATTATTTTATTATTGTTGGGTATTAAGTGTCTTTTTGGGTTACGAAAAAATTGTAAGATTAAAAAAAGACATAGAAGTAAAAATATATGTATTGATAATTTTACAAATTTATCTTCTAAAAAATACTCAGATGCAACTGCAAAACTTGAGGTAATTAAAAAACTTAAAACTATAATTTTGAAACCTTCTTTATGAAACATTTAAAATTCATTTAAAACTAAGTAAGCCCAGGGAGCAACAAATATAATGCTATCCATTCTATCAAAAAATCCCCCGTGACCAGGAAGAAGTGTTCCTGAATCTTTTAAACCAGCTTCACGTTTTATTTTTGATTGAACTAAATCGCCAAGAGTAGCCATAACAGGTATACTTAGTGATAAGCAAATAACCTTAAAAAAATCAACTCCCACTTCAAATCTAAAAAAAATAAAAGAGAATATTACGGAAAATAAAACTCCTCCAAAAAATCCTTCCCAAGATTTATTAGGTGAAACCTTTTTTAATAATTTATTTTTTCCAAAGTTTTTTCCAATTATATATGCAAAACTATTATTTATCCAATTAATTGCGTATACAAAACAAATTAATGTAGGCTCGTAACTCTGATCTAAATATGGGATTGTAATAATAAAAAAACAGCCCAAAATTGGATATGAATACATAATAATGGATTTTATAAATTTTTTTTCTTTGATAAAGTTGAATAGCCAAAACAATATTATAAAATTTGATAATAGTGAAATAAATAAAATTGTATTAATAACTTCCTTTTCAACTTTAGTGAGAGAAAATAACAAGAAAAGAAAACTTACAATTAAATATTGAATAATATCCTTTTTTAAAATTAGTTTTTGAAACTCATAGATCGTCAAAATAGACATCAAAAAAATAATGAACGAAAAAAAATAGAAATTAAGATAAGCTGAAGCCACGATTAATCCCGCATACAAAATCCCTGTGATCGATCGTTTAATTATATTCGACATATAAAATTTATTGGTTTAGTATTAAATAAATATTTTTTCCACCTTTCCCATGTGTCAAGAAGTCAGATTCCTTGTTCGAATTTTTAGGATTTATTGTTGTGATGTTTGTTGGTAATTCATCTGAATAAAATGATTTTAACATACTCATCCCATCACTTACATCATTTGCAAACTGTTTTGTATTGGCAGTAATAATTATATTTTCAGGTAGTTGTGTTAAATTCAAATTCTTAATTTGATTACTAGATATTAGTATTCCTCCTGTGTTGGCAATTAAAAATTCACATTTTATAAATAAAATTTTTTTTTCATTGATACCTGCTGCCTCATCATCTATTAAGTCTAAATTGTAAAAAAATGATATTTCACTGTCCAAACAAGCAATATCTGAATGTACCCATCGATTCTCAATTAATATTTCTTTAAAGAAAGATACTGCCATTTCATCAGAATCGACAAATAAAAATTTACCTCCTTTGTTTGTAAAGTTACTTGCAAAGCTAATTTCTATTGGATCTTTTTTTTTTGGCATGAAAGGACTTTGGGGATTGTCCATTTCCTCAGGGCTTTTCTTTTTACCAAAAAGATTATTCCAAAAACTCACAATTTGAAAAAAAATTTACTTTGTTTTGTCGTTTTTAGGAATTTCATCTGACTTTATTTTATAAGGTCTTTTTCCTAAAATTTTTTCTAAATCATCTTTAAAGATAACCTCTTTTTCTAGAAGTCGTTCCGCAAGAGCAATCAATTTTTTCTTGTTTGATTTGAGAAGTTTGCAAGCTCTATTGTATTGCTTTTCAATTATTTTCGATATTTCATCATCAATTTTTTGAGCTGTGTCCTCGGAGTAAGGTTTAGTAAAGCTATAGTCTCCTTGTCCAGATGAATCATAATAAGTTATATTTCCAATACTTTCATTTAGTCCATATATTGATACCATTGCCCTAGCTTGCCTTGTAACCTTTTCAAGATCACTTAATGCCCCTGTTGATATTTTATTAAACATTACTTTTTCGGCGGCTCTACCACCCAGTGTTGCGCACATTTCATCAAGCATTTGTTCAGTTCTCACAATCATTCTTTCTTCAGGAAGATACCATGCTGCTCCTAAAGATTGACCTCTGGGTACAATTGTAACTTTCACTAAAGGAGAAGCAAATCTTAAAAACCAACTTACTGCTGCATGGCCTGCTTCGTGGTAAGCTATAGTCTTTTTCTCCTCTTTCGAAATAATTTTATTCTTTTTTTCCAGTCCTCCAACGATTCTGTCAACGGCATCAAGAAAATCTTGTTTTCCAACAGATTTTTTATTTTTTCTAGCTGCTATTAAAGCCGCTTCATTACAAACGTTTGCAATATCAGCTCCAGAAAAACCAGGCGTTTGTTTAGCCAAAAATTCAAAATCAAGACTTTTTATAGTCTTAAGTGGTTTTAAATGAACTTTAAAAATCTCTAATCTTTCATTTAAATCGGGTAAGTCAACATAGATTTGTCGATCAAATCTGCCGGCTCTCATTAATGCTTTATCCAGAACATCAGCCCTGTTAGTCGCCGCCAAAACAATTACATTTGAGTTTGTACCAAAACCATCCATTTCTGTTAAAAGTTGATTTAAAGTATTTTCTCTTTCATCATTAGATCCTGTAAAATTACTTTTACCCCGCGCTCTTCCGATCGCATCGATCTCATCTATGAATATTATAGCGGGTGATTTATCTTTGGCTTGCTTGAATAGATCTCTGACACGAGATGCACCAACTCCAACAAACATTTCAACAAAATCAGAACCAGATAGTGAAAAAAATGGAACCTTTGCCTCTCCTGCAACAGCTTTTGCTAAGAGCGTTTTTCCTGTTCCAGGCATTCCTACTAAAAGGGCTCCTTTGGGAATTTTACCCCCTAGTGCAGTATATTTTGTAGGATTTTTTAAAAAATCAACTATTTCCTGTACTTCTTCTTTAGCTCCTTCAAGACCAGCTACGTCCTTAAATGTAACTTTTATATCTGTGTTTTGATCAAATAATTTTGCCTTGGACTTCCCAATATTAAATATTTGACTACCAGCTCCTCCAGCTCCACCACCTGACATTCTTCTCATCAAAAAAATCCATACACCTATTATCAATATTATTGGTAAGAATCCTACAAGTACATCTAACCATCTGTTCTCTACTGTATTAAATTCATAATTAAAACTTATGCCACTTTCTTTTGCTTTTTCTAATTTTCGTTGAAATAGTTCTAAGTTACCAATCTCGAATTGGTAATGTGGGCCTCCAATATTTTCTTGTCCAAAGAAGTTGGTTCTCCTGATCCTTTGATGTTCAGGTTTTGTTAATGATTCTTTTTTTAATGATACATTAGCTAAATTTTGATTTATTACAATCACCTCACTGACATCGTTGGCATTTAAGTATCTTTCAAATTCACTGATGTTAGTTTTTACAGCATTATAATTAGAATCACCACCAAAAAAACTCATTCCAAGCAGAAAAGTTATTATTATACCATATATCCAATATATATTGAATTTTGGGTTTTGAGTACTATTATTTTTTGATTTTTTCATTGTTAATTTTTGAACTAATTTTTTTTATTGATGCATCACCCCATAACTCTTCTAGATTATAGTAATCACGCATTTTTTTTTGAAAAACATGAACGATAATATCTACATAGTCAATTAAAACCCATTCTCCATTTGACTCGCCCTCAGTGTTAAATGGTTTTTCTCTTAATTTTTTACTAATTTTCTTTTGAATTGAACCTACTATAGAATTAACGTGTACATTTGATGTTCCATTACAAATTACGAAATAACTGCAAAAGTTGTTATCAATATTTCGTAAATCAATAGTACAAACATCATCTGCTTTAACTTCTTGAATGCTATTTATTATATTATCCAAAAGTATTTCTGAATTTACAACCTCTCTAACCATTAATTTTTAATTTTAATAACAAATTTATATTTTTATTTGTAGCAAAATCAATGCATTACTTAAACCTACGCAAACTTAATGCCACTCCATCAACAAATCTGGAATTAAAGAATTGTTTAAAACTAAATAAAATTAACTCTGGTGATGTTTTTTGGTCATTAAATCAAACTCATGGAAGGGGTCAAAATAATTCAATTTGGCTAGGTGAAGTAAACAAACATTTAGCATTCAGCTTATTTTCACGTTTTAAAAAATTAAAATATGAATGGTTGTATGCTATAAATGCTGCTACTTCTTTGGCTGTTTTAAATACGTTATCAAGTTTTAGTGTACCGAATTTAAGTATTAAGTGGCCTAACGACATATTGTCAGGAAATAAAAAAATTTGTGGCATATTAATAGAAAATCAGATAAATAAAAAAGAGATTAAATCAATTATAGGAATAGGAATTAATCTTTATCAAGAATCATTTGATAGAAAATTACCCAATGCTACGAGTATTTTTATTGAAACTAAAAAAAAGATTATAATAGATGATTTCTTAAATCAACTTTCTGTAAACCTAGAAACTTTTCTTGGATTATGTATTGATTCTTCAATTAATGAACTTAATTCGTTATTTCATAAAAAATTATTTGCTTGGAATAAAAAAGTAAAATTTAAAAAGGATAATAAAATATTTGTTGCTAAAATAAGCAAGGTTCAACTTAATGGATTGATTGAATTAGAGTTTGATGATGGTAGTGTAGATACCTACTATGCCAAACAATTAAAAATGATTTATTAGTCACCCCATCGATCAGGAGATTTTCTCCAATTTTTGAGATAATCTAGTGAAGAGGGATCAATGGTTTTTCTTTTTGATGCCTCGACTAAAAGATACTCATAATCACTAAGTGTGTTAAAATTTAAATTAAGTTTTTTAAATTCAATTGTAGCATTCTCAAATCCATAATTAAAAATCGCAACCATTCCCAATACATTTGCCTTTTTGCTTATTAATGCCTTTACTGAATTTAAACTACTTTTTCCAGTTGAAATTAAGTCTTCAACAACGACAACTTTTTCATCCTTGCTTAAACAACCCTCGATTTGATTTTTTCTACCGTGTTTTTTTGGTTCTGGTCTAACGTAAATAAATGGGCAGTTTAATTGATTGGCAACAAGAGCACCTATGGCAATCGCCCCAGTGGCAACCCCTGCTATAGTAATGTCGCTTCCGTATAATTTTTTTATCTGTGAAACTAGAGAATCACAGACATAATTCCTTATTTTTGGATGAGATAAGATAACTCGATTGTCACAATAAATTGGAGATTTCCAACCACTACACCAAACAAAAAAGTTTTTTGGATTTAATTTTATTGCATTAATTTGCAGTAAATAATCTGCAGTTTTTGCTGCTATTTTTTTATCCAAAATCATACACAAATGTATAAAGTTTTTTTCAAAAGTAAACCTCTAATTTTTACTACAAGTGATCAAATTGAAGAGGATAATGGAATATTAATAGATTCAAAATCATCAAAATACTCTTCATTAATAAAAATATTAAAATCAAAAAGTAACAATTCTGTATATTTTTATAATCCTGATCCAAATAAACTTTTAAATCACTTTGAAAAATGTTTTTTAACAATCGATGCGGCCGGTGGAATGGTATTAAATGATTTTAATAAATATCTTTTAATTTTTAGAAATAATAAATGGGATCTGCCAAAAGGACATTTAAAGAAGAAAGAATTAAATTTAGAAGGAGCTTCCAGAGAGGTTCAGGAAGAAACGGGTGTAAATAATCTTAACCCCATATCTATTTTGCCAACCACTTATCATTTTGTGAAGAAAAATAAAAAATATAAAGTAAAAAAAACAAGATGGTTTTTATTTAATACTAAATTTAAGGGTGATCTGATACCTCAGTTAGATGAGGGAATTGTAAAAGTGGAGTGGAAAACAAAAAGTGAAATTAAAAAATGTTTGCCCCAAATGTATCCTAATATAAAAAATTTGTTTGAAAACCATTTTACTCAAAGCCTCACAGAACTTGGAACAAGTGATTTGTAGTCACCCTTATTTATAATAATTTCTCTAACAATCCCACTACTTATATACGATGTCTTTGCCGAGGTTAATAAAAAAATAGTTTCAATACCAGAAAGCTTTCGGTTTGTGTGTGCAATTGCCTTTTCAAATTCAAAGTCTGCAGGATTTCTTAATCCTCTCAAAATATAACTAGCATTAATAGATTTACAAAAGTCAACAGTCAACCCATTATATTTATTTACAATAATTTTTTTTTCATTAACAAATAATTTTTTTATAAAATTTATTCTTTTTTTAGTGGGAAACATGTAGTTTTTTTCAGTATTACTGCCAACACCTATTACTAATTCATCAAAAAGAGTTAAGCCTCTTAAAATTATATCCTCATGACCTTTGGTAATTGGATCAAAAGAACCGGGAAATAATGCTCTTCTCATTTTACAAATATTAAACAATTTTATTTTTCATCAAAAGCCTTTTGTAAAAGTAATTCAAAAAAATCTTGTAACCTTATACCTGCTGCTTCGCATTGCTTAGGAATAATACTTTGCCCTGTTAATCCAGGAACAGAGTTAATTTCTAGTAGGTGAGGAGTATTGTTTATAAAAATGTACTCACTGCGACAGACACCCCTGAGATTTAATTTTTCATAAATATAAACCGATATTTTTTTAACAGAATCCGACCACTCATCAGGTATTAATGCTGGTGTAATTTCTTTTGCTTTACCGAGGTATTTTGCTTCATAATCAAAAAACTCATTATCAGATATTATCTCAGTTACAGGTAAGCATTTAATACCATCATTATCTCTATAAACTCCAACAGAAACCTCCCTTCCCTTCAACTCAGATTCAATTAATACCTTGTTGTCATACTTGAAAGCACTTTCTATTGAAATTCTTAGCATTGATTTGCTGGAAACTTTATAAACGCCAAAACTGCTTCCAGCTCTGTTTGCCTTAACAAAACATGGTAAACCAGTTTTTTTAATAATTTGGTCTTCATTCCATTTATTTTTTTTTTCTAATTGAATTGATTTTGCAGTTGGAATATTAAATTTTTTAACTTCTTTTAAACAATCAATTTTACTGTAAGTTTTGTTTGCTGATATGAAATCGCAGCTGGTGTGTGGGATATTTTTGTTTTTGAGTAAAATTGCTAGTTCCCCATTTTCTCCCGGGGGTCCATGAACAGCATTAAAAATAACACTTAGTTGATAATTTTTTTTATTGTATTTAAACGAAAATTCATCCTTATTAAATTTAATTTTTTCTGATGCAGATGTCTTAATATACCATTCATCAGTATTTATAATGATTAAAAAAACTTTCCATCCTGAATTTATTAGTGAGTCATAAACAGTCTTACCACTTTTTAGTGAGATTTCTTTTTCTGATCCATATCCTCCACATGCAACTCCAACTATAGATATATTTTTGTCTAACATTGAATCAAAGGTATAAGAATTAATAGCAATCCAAAAGTGTTATATTTGATTTAAAAAATTGGATGAAGTTTTCTAAACTTTTTTTTTCATGTTATTTTTTAAAACAATTATCCAAAATAATTGCTTTTTTAATTGTTGTTGGTCTTTTATTGATTAAGATTCTTGATTTTATTACTCACAAAAATGAATATATTGTGGTTCCTGATATTAAGTCAATGACACTTGAAGAGGGTATTGTCAAGTTAAATGAAAATAAGTTAAGGTATGAAGTTATAGATTCTGTAAAGTTTAATCCCGACCTGAAACCTTACGCTATAATTAATTTATTTCCTGAAAGTGGGAGTGAAGTGAAAAAAAACCGAAAAATTTATTTAACACTAAACCCTTCAGGCTATAGAAAGATAATTATTCCAAATATCATACAAATCACTAGGCGTAATGCTGAATCAATTCTTAAGGCAGTTGGTTTTGTTATTGGAAAAATCTCATATGTAGATAATATTGGTAAGGATATGGTTCTGGAAATAAGATATAATCAAAAAAAAATTGCTCCAGGGTCTATTTTACCAAAAAAAAGCAGCTTAGATTTAATTTTAGGTAATGGAAAATTTTAATAACAAAATTGATCCTCTGATTGACGAAAGCTTACATGAACACCATAGTTTTGTTGCAGACAAAGGACAAGAACCACTGCGAGTTGATAAGTTTCTAATGAATCGCATTGAAAACTCTACAAGAAATAAAATTCAACAAGCAGCCAAGTCAGGAAATATCTATGTAAATGGGAATGTTGTTAAGTCAAATTATAAAATAAAAGGAAATGATAATATTCAAATATTATTTAATTATCCTCCTTATGAAAACTTATTGTTACCTGAAAATATAAACATTGATATAGAGTATGAGGATGATTCTTTTCTGATTGTAAATAAACCTCCTAACATGGTTGTACATCCTGGACATGGAAATTATTCCGGAACATTAATAAATGGATTGATTTATAAATTCAACAAATTGCCAATAGACCAAAATCACAGGCCAGGACTTGTTCATAGAATAGATAAAGATACCTCAGGATTGTTAGTGGTTGCCAAATCAGAAAAATCTATGACTTTTTTAACTAAGCAGTTTTATAAAAAAAGTATCCAAAGGGAATATCATGCCCTTGTTTGGGGAAATGTTGAAAAAGATAAGGGTCGAATTGATATTAACATTGGAAGAAACCCTAAAAATAGACTTCAAATGACAACTTTTATTAAAAATGATCAAGGAAAATCAGCAATTACACACTATAAGGTTATTAAAAGGTACGGTTATGTAACTCACATAAAATGTATTCTTGAGACAGGAAGAACACATCAAATAAGGGTCCACATGAAACACATTGGTCATACAATTTTTAATGATGAAAGGTATGGTGGTTCAAAAATTTTAAAAGGCACTCATTTTACTAAGTATAAACAATTCGTAGAAAATTGTTTTAAAATAATACCAAGGCAGGTTCTTCACGCTAAAACCATTGGATTTATTCATCCTAAATCAAAAGAATTTTTCTCGTTTGATTCAGATCTGCCAGAGGATTTTAAAAACGTACTGAGTAAATGGGAAAGATATTCAAAAAGTACAAATTTGTAATTAACGATTTCATTTAATGATTTTCATTTTTAGTCAAAATAAAGTATTTTTGAAATAAATATTTTTTTTATGAAGATTTTTATTTCACCTGCTAAATCCCTAGATTTCAAATCTGAAATACCTGAGATAGAATCCTCTAAACCCGAGTTTTTAAAAGAGGCAATTAAAATTAACAATACTCTTAAAGAACAATCAGAAAAAGATCTGGGTAAACTGATGAACTTATCCCAAAAGCTAAGCGCTCTCAATTGGGAAAGAAATCAAAATTTTAAAACCACAACTAATAAAAAAAATTCCAGGCCAGCAATATTTTCCTTTAATGGAGATGTTTACTCTGGATTTGATATATCCTCACTTGAAAATAAATTATATCCCTTGATTCAAAAAAACCTCAGAATTATCTCGGGTCTCTATGGCCTTTTGAAACCATTTGACTTAATTCAGCCTTATAGATTGGAAATGGGAATATCATTGGAAATTGAAAATCAAAAAAATCTTTATGATTTTTGGAAAAATAGAATTACTGATTCAATAAAAAATGATATTGCTAAAAATGAAATTCTGGTAAATTTAGCTAGTAATGAGTATGCGTCAGCAATTAATTTTGATAGTTTTAAGAACCAGATTATTTCACCAATTTTTAAAGATTTCAAAAATGGAAAGTTAAAAATAATCTCATTTTATGCAAAAAAAGCAAGGGGTTTGATGACAAGATATTTAATTGAAAATGATGCTAAATCATTAAGCGATTTATTAGGGTTTTCATCTAACGGTTACTCCCACAGCGAATTGGAGTCACAAGATCCTAATTTTCCAGTTTTTATTCGCTAACTATTTTTTTATTTTTAAATATGAGTTGATCCCGAGTACAAATTCTTCTTTATATTTCTTAATAAAAACTGAATCTAAATACGAAGCACCCATGATTTTATTGGATATAAATATTTTTTTTAAATCTAACTCTAAAAATAAATTTAAAATATCAATTGAAATTGGTGCGTAGCTGTAATGCCATGGTTCATGTTTAAAGCCATTTCTATTTTTATCATTAGTATATACTTGATAAAACCCATACTTGTGTGAGTTTTTATCCAACCATTTTCTTAATTTCACATATGGGCCGTTTCCATAAAATTTTTCTGTAATTAGAACATCACCATCAATATTATATGATCCATCAACTATATCAATATCTGTACCCCAGTGATGTCTTGAAGTACCTGGAATTGTTGAGTATTCAATGATTTTTTTAATATTTTCATCAACAGAAAAACCATTTAATTCATTTTTTAAAAATTTTTTATTCCAAATATTTTTTTGATCGTTAAATGATCTATAGCCTGAAATCATAATAATTTCAATTCCATCCAATTTTGCAGCAGCTTTCATTGAATTAAATGAATCTGCTACTTTTGGAATTAAACCATGTTTAGGTTCTTTGTTTAAAAAATAATTTGATTTCCCTACAATATGGTTATAGGAAAATTCTTTTTTAATTTGAGCGTTGGATAAAAATGAAATACAGAAAAGCACAAAAATTAATCTAAAATATACCATAAGCAATCAATTTGTTATAAAGATATGTTATCATTCGTAATTCATTATGATTAAATTTTATAATAAACAAATT
The DNA here is from genome assembly GCA_002721275.1 of Flavobacteriaceae bacterium. Lineage (GTDB taxonomy): Bacteria > Bacteroidota > Bacteroidia > Flavobacteriales > Flavobacteriaceae > Marivariicella. The sequence continues at coordinate 116,508 of PBJZ01000018.1, read as the reverse complement.
TATATATTTGTAGTAATGCGGGAGTAGCTCAGTTGGTAGAGCGTCAGCCTTCCAAGCTGAATGTCGCCGGTTCGAACCCGGTCTCCCGCTCAGAGATTCTATTTAAAATATCATAATACCCAATGAAAAATTATTTATTTTATTTTTTTCTAATCATAAGCTTTACATTAAGTTCTCAACAGAGAAAAATAATTAAAGGAAAGCTTTTATATAGAAATAACAATGTAATTGCTGCAAATGTCATTAATAATACTGAACAATATAATACAATAACAAACTCTGACGGAGAATTTGAGATTAATGTCAAACAAGGTGATGAAATAGTTTTTTCTTCAGTGGAGTTTAAGATTAAGAGTATTATTATTACCGAAGAGATAATAAGAAAAAACAGGTTAGTTGTAAATATTACAGAGAGAATAAATATCCTTGATGAAATAGTTATATCTCCAGAAAACACACAAAAATTTTTAGATTTAAAAGAAGAAGAGTTTAAAGGGTTTGACTATGCTCAAGATAAATCCACGAGGTTAGATAACGTGATAATGAGAGAAGGTAGGTTGAGTAACGGAATTGATTTTGTAAACGCTTTTAAATTAATTTCTAAGGTTATTTCGAATTCATCTGAAAGCTCCAACTCTAAACTAATACCAAGTAAAATTTTACCTTATGTTTTTAAGGATGATTTTTTTTTAAATGACTTAGGATTAAAACAAGACGAGATTTATGATTTTTTAGAATACTTAGATGAAAAATTAACATCCAAAGACCTCTTGAAAAAATCAAAAGAATTTTTATTAATTGATTATTTATTTGATTCAGTTGAGGAATTTAAAAGAATATAAATGCGCACAACTTTTTTAGTTTTAATATTATTTTCTTTTATTAAACTAAACGCACAAAATAAAAGGTCATTTTTATTAAAAGGAAATGTTTTAGTTTCTGATAGTTTATCTATCTCCTCTATTCATGTGATTAATAAATCCAGAGGAAGTGCAACCATAACAAATGAATTTGGTTATTTTGAATTATTTAGTTCAACTAACGATACCATAATTTTTTCTTCAGTTCAATATAAATTAAAAATTTTAGTAGTTAGCCAAGAAATACTCGAAACAAAAAAAATAATAGTTCCATTAGAGACTTTTGTTAATGAATTGTCCGAGGTTATTGTAAAGCCACACAATCTATCCGGTGATTTATTCAATGATATTGCAAATTCTACTACAAAGCCTATAAATTTCTATAACCTTGGAATTCCAGGTTTTACCGGTAAAAGAAAAGAGAAAATAATTTCCCCAACTAGTATTATAGCTACAGCAATTTTATCTGGAAATATTCCTGTTGATCCAATTTATAAGTATATATCTGGGTATTATAAAAATTTAAAGAAAAAAAGAAGTCTTGAAATAGATTTCAATCTTATTTCGAATCTTATAAAGTTTTATGGTTTTGAATATTTTAAGACATCTTTCGGTTTAAGAGAAGAAGAAATCTATGATTTTGTATCAGGCACATATGACAACTATCCTGTTAAAGAGACTTTTATAAATAATGAGCATAATAAAGTAATTAATTTTTTTGAGGAAAATTATAAAAGAATTTTAGGGTCAAAATAATTTTAAACTATTGTTAATTAATATGGTTTTATATATTTGAATAAATTTTATGATGTATTTATTCATAAGTGGAGCAGAAATTGCCCTAATATTTTTTATTGTACTACTTGTTTTTGGTGCTGATAAAATACCTTCCATTGCAAGAACAATGGCGAAAAGTATTACCCAAATAAAACAAGCAACTAATGAAATTAAGTCAGAAATTCAAAAATCAACTATCGATAATGATTCATCCAAATCTATGACCACAGAGTTAAAAAAAGATATTAATAATGTAAAGAAAGATTTTGATGAATTGAAAGATTCTTTAAAGAGAAAACTTTAAATTTTTCTACTTAAGCTGAGTCCATCTCTGATTGGTAATAAAACTGTCTCAAACGTTTTGTTTTTTTGTAATAGAGAATTAAATTTTTTTATGACTTGGGTATCTAGATCATCTTTATCTGTTTTTTCCAAAACCTTGCCACTCCAAAGAACATTATCTGAGATTAATAATCCTCCTTTTTTTATTTTCGGTGATATTAGTTCAAAATAATTTATATAATTTCCCTTATCAGCGTCAAGAAATACGATATCAAAAGGCCCGCTTATTTTTTTTATAAGGTTAAGCGCATTACCCACATGTTGTATTATTTGGTTTTTTTTATCACTTTGATTGAAAAATTTATTTTGAAAATCAATTAATTCCTCGTTTACTTCAATGGTATGAATTGTTCCATTTGAATCTAATCCTTCGGAAAGACAAAGGGTTCCATAGCCTGTATATGTTCCAATTTCAAGTATTTTTTTTGGTCTAATGAGTTTTGATATCAAACTGAGAAGTCTCCCTTGAAGCGGGCTGGTAAGCATTCTTGGATGTAAAACTTTTTGATTAGTTTCTTTTCTTAATTTTTTTAATATCTCAGACTCTTTATTACTTTTTTTTAAAGAATATTCCAGAATGGATTCGTTTATTAAATTCATAATTAAATTTTAATCAGGCCTTGCATATGAAAATCTTTCAATAAGTTTTGGTAAAGCATATCCATCCAGACCATTAATAGTGACTATATTACCTTTATCAAGTTGAAGCATTCCATCTTCTAATAAAAGTTTATCATCTATTATTATTACCCTTATTTCGCCAACAATCAAAATTGTCCCATTCTCTTTAATACTGTATTCATTTAAATATTTGCAACCAACTTGGATCGGACAGTTTTTAACAAAGGGTGCTTGAAAATCACTCTTAAACTCATAATCTAAATTTGTTTTATCAAATTCAGATATTTTTTTTGGATATTTTGCACTTGTTTGGTGCGCTGATTTAATTTGTGATTCTGTTATCTGGTTTAATGTGAAGTATTTGTAATTTAAAATATTTTCATAAGTATTTCTTGGAACCGTTGTTGGTCTGGTAACAAAACCAATTAATGGTGGCTTGCTTCCGAGGTGAATAACTGAGCTAAAGACAGCAACATTATTAATTTTCTCGTTAGTTTTTGTAGCAATTAGATTAGCTGATTTATAACCAGTCAAGCTGTTTATAAGGTTCAAACGAAATATTTTTGACATTTTCAAAATGTCTTTATGACAAAAATTTAACATTATAATATATGTTTAATTACAATAAACATCTCCGATATTATACTTTTGAAAAGTATTGAAATCAACTTCACCAGATCCACTATTATCAGGGACATAGTTAACTTCATCAAAGGTATTATTATAATCTTCTGATGTATCCCTATCAAAGAAAAAATAATATTTTTCGTTAATTATTTTTTTATCTACAATCAATATTGAGAAGCATTCTTCATTTTTTTGACAACTTATCGCTAAGAAAAAAAACAGAATAACTTTGATAAATTTCATTTTTTGAAAACAAAATAATAGGCATAAATTTAAATAAAAATTCTTTTAGAATATAAAAGTAATTACATGTTTTAATTCCTAAGTCATTTTGTTTAAATTGTAATAAAAAACTTAAGAGTAGTCTAGTTAATGATAAAATTGTACCATGATTAATTTAATAAGATGTTAAGTTTTTGGGAAAAAAAATCTTTTACTAATTATGATTTAGTTGTAATAGGAGGGGGTTTAACGGGTATGTTTTGCGCTCTTTCTTACAATATAAAAAAACCAAAGTCTAAAATTTTAATCTTGGAAAGGGGTATTTTTTCGGATGGAGCAAGTACAAAAAATGCTGGATTTGCTACTTTCGGATCTCTATCAGAAATTATGGCTGATAATAAAAAACTAACTGATGATTTAGTTTTTGATTTGGTCGAAAAAAGAGTTCTAGGGCTTGAATTATTAAAAAAAACAATTCCAAAAAAATATCTTAATATTAAAAATTATGGTGGTTATGAGTTAATATTTGATAATAACGACAGCCTCTTAAATATGATGGATAAGTATAATAAACTACTTCATCCAATATTTAATGATAATATTTTTCATGAATCATCAAACAGGATTGTATCTCTTGGATTTTCTGATAAAAAAATAACAAATTTAATTTTTAATCCATATGATTCTCAAATTGATATAGGTGAGACCTTCTATGCATTGAGAAAAATATTATTATCAAAAGGGATAAACATTATTAATGGTGCAAATGTCTTGGAATATAATTCTAATTTAGATTGCAATAAAGTGTTTGTTAATTATAATGATCAAATAATCAAATTTAAGTCAACCCTTTTGGCTGTATGCTCGAATGCTTCTGCAAAGAAATGGTTTTTAAAAGAAGATATTCAACCTGGTCGAGGCATGATTATTGTCACAAAACCAATTAAAAATTTGAGGATCAAGGGTTCATTTCATTATAACGAAGGGTTCAATTATTTTAGAAATTTTAAAAAAAGAGTGATTATTGGAGGTGCTAGAAATATTGATTTTAAAACAGAAAATACCGAATCTTTTGGTATTAACCAAAAAATAAAAAAATCTCTAATCAATGATTTACATGATTTTATTTTACCAAATAACGATTTTGATATTGATATGGAATGGTCAGGTATAATGGCCTTTGGATCTACAAAAGAACCAATTGTTAAAAAAATTAATGAAAATGCTGTTCTAGCTGTCAGATTAGGTGGAATCGGAGTTTCAATTGCCAGTATTGTTGGTAAGGAGGCGTCTGAATTACTCCTAAAGGATATTGATTAATTTCTCAAGAGCTAGAGATCTAGATCCTTTTATTAAAATATGTTTTTCATTTATTTTTTTTGATCTCAAATAATTAATTAATTCATCGGTTGAGTAAAATTTTATAAAGTGATTAGGTGTTTTATTAATCTCAAAAAAGTTTTTTCCTACTGTAATAACTTTTTTTAGAGAAAGGGTTTTGGTTAAGTCGACTATTTTTTGGTGAGCTGTTTTTGTATATTTACCAAGTTCCAGCATATCACCAATTATAATTAAATTATCATTTGGAAACCTTATTTCAAAATTTTTAATTGCGCAATCCATACTTGTTGGATTTGCATTATAAGCATCCAAAATGATTTTTTTATCATTAATGTTTATTAATTGTGATCTATTTTTCATTGACTTGTATGACTTGATCGAACTTTGCATTTTTTGTATTGGAACATCAAAAAAATATCCTACGGCCAATGCAGCCGATATATTTGGGTAATTATAGTCACCGTACAAACTGCTTAAAAATTTGTGTCCTTTAAAATATAATTCCAAATTATCTTTATTCTCATAGTTATATTCAATCTTAAAATTAGCTTTTAGTCCTTTTCCAAATGAAATATATTTTTTATCGCCAAGTTGTTTTATTTGATCTTTATTGTTGTAATTAACAAAAATTTTACCTCCAGACAAATCTAAGAAATCATATAATTCAGATTTTCCTTTTATAACTCCTTCTTTACCTCCAAAACCTTTGAGATGGGCTAATCCAAAATTGGTAATAAAACCATGGCTTGGCTTTGCTATCTCGCAAAGTTTTTTGATTTCATTTAAGTGATTAGCTCCCATTTCTATTATCAAAAACTCGGCTGAAATAGGAGTGTTTAAAATTGTTAGTGGAACTCCAATATGATTATTAAGGTTGCCAATAGTTGAATATGTTTTATATTTTGTGTTTAAAATTTTCTTTAACAACTCCTTAGTTGTTGTTTTTCCATTGCTACCTGTTAAACTAAAAACAGGGCATTTAAGTCTTTGCCTGTGAAAAGATGCTAAATTTTGCAGGGTTTTTAATGTGTCTTTTACATATATGAATTTATTGGACTTTTCTCTTAATTTTGGGTTGTCAATAACTGCTCCAATTGCTTTGCCGGCATTTATTGCTTCAAGAGCAAAGTCATTACCATTAAATTTTTCTCCAGTTAAGGCAAAAAATAACCCATTTTGCAGAGTATTACGCGAGTCTGTATATACTCCAGAGGATTTTTTTAATACACTATATATTTTTTCTAAGTCACCCATTAAAAAAAAGGTATCTGGGAGATACCTTTTAAGATTTAACGCCCTCGTTTATTACGAGCAGATTTTTTCTTCTTACTTTTTGATCCTAGTCTAGACATTGCACATCTGAAGCCTATATAATCTGTAGCCACATATTGAGGGAGGTATCTTCTTTGAGCTGGGTCAAGCCAATAAGCTCTATCTTTCCATGAACCACCTTTATATATTCTTACGGCATCTGTTATGAGCGAAGTTCTCTTTGAGGATTCATCAATGTTTCTTTCTAATTTACCATTTTCATCAACTTTTACAGAGGCATAATTTGGAGAGTCATACATTACTGTGCTTTCTGCTCTTCCATTTCCTTCTCCATCCTCAGGCTTTCCATCAATAAATGATCTTGAAGATTCAATATCCCCATCTCTAAAATTAATATTATCGCTTTCTGAAAAATTACCTCTTAAGAAAGTTTCTTCCTCGTCAATTGCAACTTGATCTAATTCACCTGGCATTCTTTTTAGAATCACTCTACCATTGGGGAGAGTATCATAAACTAATTCGTCCGGAGATATTACTCTAGCCTTACCATCTTCTCCAATAACGTTTTTTAAATATACATTTCCTCTGAAATAATTAAAATCATTATATTCATCATCTATGATTGGCCTGTAAACATCTAGTACCCATTCGGCAACATTTCCACCCATATCATAGATACCAAAGTCATTTGGTGGGTAGGATTTTACTTGGATAGTAATATCTGCACCATCATCAGACCATCCAGCTATTCCTCCATAATCACCCTTACCAAATTTAAAGTTTGCTAGTTGGTCTCCTTCCATCTTGCGATCCTGGGAGCGAGTGTACTCTCCAGACCATGGGTATTTTTTCTTTCCTCTATAATTATTATATTCTCTATCACCAACTAAAGCTAAGGCTGCATATTCCCACTCGGTTTCAGTCGGAAGTCTGTATGAGGGTAATAATAAACCTTTTTCAACTCCAGCATATACATTTACAGTGGAAGTATCTTTTTTAGCTGTTCCTCTTTTTCCTGAGTTAATAATTGGGGTTTCACCACCGTCCAAACTGTCAATTTTTGATCCGTAACTAGTTTCAGGCCTGGTAAGATATGCTTGTGTATTAAATGTACTATTTGCATCTATCGCAGTGTATCGAACGTCTTTTTTTACATATGATTCTCTTTCAAGAAGAAATTCGTTAACCCTATCAGTTCTCCATTCTGCATATTGTACCGCCTGTACCCAGCTTACACCAACAACAGGGTATTCAGCATAAGCAGGATGTCTGAGGTAATTAGTAGTTAATTCCTCCACATAACCCAATGAGTTTCTCCAAACAAGTGTATCTGGCAAAGCACTTTTGTAAATTGCCCTATATCTTGGTTCATTTTGAGGAAAGACTGTTTCTAGCCAATCAAGGTACTCCATGTACATAATATTGGTTACCTCTGTTTCATCAATGTAAAATGACATGACATGTTGTTGAGAGGGAGCATTGTTAAAATCATGTATTACGTCATCTTGTACTTGTCCTTTTGTGAAAGTGCCACCTTCGATAAAAACTAGACCGGGACCTGTTTCTTGTTCCTCAAAATCGGTGTTATATTGAAAACCTCCCTTTTTAGAATTGATTCCCCAGCCAGTTCCTCTTGAGGTGTTATTCTTTCCGCAACCATTAATTAACAATAGAGTTGTTAAAAAAAATAAGGCATATAAGTTATTTACTTTCATAATTTATAATTGAAGATTATAAAATAACTAATACAAATATAATAATTTTTAATACGATCTTTTATATTTATTTGTATACTAGTGTTTATATAATAAAACGCTAGATAAGATTTTTTATTATTTATGTTTTTGCATTGCTATTATAATTGTTGTCATTTGCATAACATTTTTTATCAAAAATCGTTACATATTTATATGAAACTAAAAAATAATACAAGCTTTTATTTTGGTTTAATGTTTATTCTTATATCTATCTCAGTTTCATCGCAGGATAGGGTTATTACCACCGGTGTACCTTTTTTACTAATTACTCCAGATGCAAGAGCTGCTGGAATGGGAGATATTGGTGTTGCAACTAGTGCAGACGAGTTTTCTCAGCAATGGAATCCTGCTAAGTACCCATTTATAGATACTAATGAAGGCTTTGCCATAAGTTATACACCTTATTTAAGTAAGCTGGTCAATGATATTTTTTTAGGTAACGTAACTTATTATAAAAAATTAAATGAAAGAAGTGCATGGGCTTCAAGTTTTAAATATTTTAGTCTGGGTGATATTCAATTCAATGAAATAGTTGGCGGAACAATCGTCAATCAAGGAATAGAAAAGCCCAACGAATTAACTTTAGATGTTTCATATTCTTTAAAATTGAGTGAGTTTTTATCAATGTCAGTTGTTGCAAGGTATATTAGATCAGACCTCAAACTATCTAATGACTCGGATTTTAGTTCAGCAAACTCCTTAGGAATTGATATTTCCGCATATTACAGAAGCAAATCTTTTGACTTCAGCGGTATAAACTCAGTTCTAAGATCTGGAGTAAATATTTCAAATATTGGTCCAAGATTAAAGTATGATGTTGGAGGTAGAAAAAATTTTATACCAACAAATTTAAAGCTAGGTACAGGACTTGAAATGAATTTAGATGATGATAATAGCATAACTTTTAACCTAGAGTTAAATAAATTATTAGTTCCAACTCCAATTGCTTATTTTGATCGAAATAATCAATTTTTGGGTTACAAACAGCCAGATATTGGTTTTTTACAGGGCATAATTGAATCTTTTAATGATGCTCCAGATGGTTTTAAAGAAGAGATAAAAGAAATTGCTTGGTCATTGGGTTTTGAATATGTTTTTAAAAAGAACTTTTCTCTGAGGACCGGTTATTTTAATGAAAGCAAGTCCAAAGGTGCAAGAAGATATGTTACATTTGGGACAGGATTTTTAATTAATCAAATGAACTTTAATGTTTCTTACTTGTTTTCAACTTCAAATGTCAGAAGCCCTCTTGAGAATACATTGAGATTTTCAATTGCCTTTAATATTGGTGAAAGTATTTAAATTGAGAAGAATTCAGTATTTTTGTCGTGTAAAAAATTATGTTATTTGTCAATAGTATAGTATGAAAAAAATCACTAAGGAAACATATGTAGATTGGTATAAAAATATGCTTTTTTGGAGAAAATTTGAAGATAAACTTGCTGCAGTTTATATTCAACAAAAAGTAAGAGGTTTTTTGCACCTGTATAATGGACAGGAAGCCGTTTTGGCAGGAGCATTACATGCAATCGAATTAGGAAAAGACAGAATGATAACTGCATACAGAAATCATGTGCAGCCAATTGGAATGGGTGAGGACCCCAAAAGAGTTATGGCTGAATTGTTTGGAAAAGCAACTGGAACTTCGTCTGGTTTAGGTGGTTCAATGCATATATTTTCCAAAAAATATAAATTTCATGGAGGTCATGGAATTGTTGGTGGTCAAATACCTCTGGGTGCTGGCATGGCTTTCGGAGATAAATATTTTAATCGAGATAATGTCACATTATGTTTTTTAGGGGATGGAGCTGTAAGACAAGGAACTTTGCATGAAACGCTAAATTTAGCTACTCTTTGGGAATTACCTGTTGTATTTATAGTTGAGAATAATGGATATGCAATGGGAACCTCAGTTGCAAGAACAGCAAGTCACCAAGATATATGGAAACTTGGTCTTGGATATGAAATGCCATGTGAACCGGTTGATGGAATGAACCCTGTTTTGGTTGCAAAATCTATTGATAAAGCTGTAAAGCGTGCGCGCTCAGGAAAAGGACCATCTTTCCTTGAGATGAAAACATACAGGTATAGGGGTCATTCCATGTCTGATGCACAAAAATATCGTACTAAGGACGAAGTTGAGGAGTATAAAAAAATTGATCCTATTATCCAGGTTAAAGATGTAATTCTGAAAAAGAAATATGCAAAACAAATTGATTTAGATAATATTGATCAATTAGTCAAAGATAAAGTATTGGAATGCGAAAAATTCGCTGATGAATCACCATATCCTGATAAAAAATTGATGTACGATGCAGTCTATGAACAAAAAGATTATCCTTTTTTACAACACAAATTAGATTGATATGCCTGATGTAATAAATATGCCACGACTAAGTGATACAATGGAAGAGGGGACTGTAGCTAAATGGTTTAAGAAAGTCGGTGATACTGTTAAAGAAGGCGATATTTTAGCTGAAATTGAGACTGATAAGGCCACTATGGAGTTTGAAGCTTTTCACGAAGGAGAGCTTCTTTATATAGGAGTTGACGAAGGTGAGACAGCTGTCGTAGATAGTTTACTTGCAATCATTGGCTCTAAAGAAGATGATATTTCAAGTTATATTAATAACGCCTCTGATAAAGTTACAATCGAAACTAGTGAGGAAAAAATTAATATTAAATCCGATGAAACATCAGAAAAAAAAGCAGATGATAAATCTAATTTTAATATTGTAATGATGCCTAGGCTAAGTGATACTATGGAGGAAGGTTCAGTTGCAAAATGGTTCAAGAAAGTTGGTGATAGGGTAGATGAGGGAGATATTTTAGCTGAAATTGAGACCGATAAGGCTACTATGGAGTTTGAGTCATTTTACTCTGGTCAACTGTTATACATTGGAGTGAATGATGGTGAATCAGCCAAGGTTGATACTATTTTAGCAATAATTGGTGATGAAGGTATTAATGTACAAGATGTTCTTGATTCACAAAATAAAACAGTTAATATTGTTTCAGAGGAGAATCCTCAAGATGATGAAAAATCAGAAAATCTTAATGAATTAAAATTTGATAAAAAGTCGAAGGATAATGCTGATATACTTGAAAAGGATACTAATTTAAGGATTTTCGCATCACCCTTGGCAAAAAAAATTGCTCTTGATAAGGGCATAAGTCTTTCAAAAGTGAACGGAAGTGGAGATGGTGGAAGGATTATAAAAAGAGATATTGAAAATTTCGTTGATGATCATAGAGAAAAAAGAGTAACCGAGGTATCCGGAAAAGAATCTTTTACGGAATTTCCCAATAGTCAAATGCGAAAAACAATTGCAAAACGATTGTCTTTATCAAAATTTAGTGCTCCCCATTATTATTTAGGTATTGAATTCAATATGGATAATTTAATTTCATTTAGAGCTCAGCACAATAATTTAATGGATTCAAAAATCTCTTTTAATGATATTATGGTAAAATTATCCGCGAAATCATTGAAACTTCACCCTAAAGTAAATGCAAAGTGGACAGAGGAAAACATAATTCAATATAGTCATGTACACATGGGTGTTGCTGTTGCTGTTGAAGATGGTTTGGTTGTCCCAGTGGTAAAATTTGCAAATGAATTGAGCTTGGAAGAGATTGGAAATACAATTAAAGATATGGCTAGCAGGGCAAAGTCAAAAAAACTCAAACCCACAGAAATTGAAGGAAGTACTTTTACGATTTCTAACCTTGGAATGTTTGGAATAACTGAATTCACCTCAATAATTAATCAGCCTAATTCATCAATATTGTCTGTTGGGGCGATAGTTCAAAAGCCTATTGTCAAAGAGGATAAAATTGTTATTGGTAATACAATGAAAGTTACTTTAGCTTGTGATCACCGGGTTGTCGATGGTGCAACTGGGTCAGAATTTTTAAATACACTTAAAAAATTTATTGAAAACCCTATTGGGATTTTATTATAATTTATGCTCTTAAAAAAAACATTATTGATTACTGGTGCTAGCAATGGTATTGGTTTTGAACTTGTAAAAACTGCTGTTTTAAATGGATATAAGGTTTTTGCGATTTCCAGGAATATCAATAATCTAAAATCTTTGAAGGGAGTTGTTGCGTTTTCTGTCGATTTGACTGATGAAAACGACATAAAGGGTTTTGTTGATGAGTTAATTAATCAAAAAATAAAATTAGATATTGTAATAAATAATGCTGGAAGCCTTATTAATAAACCCTTTATGAATACGTCCATGCAGGATTTTAAGAATATTTTTGGAGTTAATATTTTTGGTGTAGCTTCATTGTTAAGAATTTGCTTGCCACTTATTGAGAAGGATGGACATGTAATTAATATAAGTAGTATGGGAGGAGTACAAGGAAGTGCAAAATTTCCTGGGTTGTCTGCTTATTCAAGTAGTAAAGGTGCATTAATTACTTTAACTGAACTATTAGCTGAGGAATTCAAAGAATCGGGACCATCATTTAATGTTTTGGCTTTAGGAGCTGTTCAAACTGAAATGTTAAAAAGTGCTTTTCCTGGATATAAAGCCAAAATCACACCACAGCAGATGGCTCAATATATTTTTGATTTTTCAATGTCTGGTCATAAATTGTTTAATGGAAAATTAATACCTGTTTCTCTTTCAACTCCTTAAAAATATTAATTGAAAACAATTTTCGAATATATTCCAATAAAATCACATGGTTTAGTCAATCAATATTTAGTTGATTACCCTGTTAAATTTAAAATTTCTAACAAAAGATATTCTAAACATGGTGATTATCGATATTATTCTAATGGAGATGAACAGATTTCCGTTAACTCAAATCTAAATCCATATAGATTTTTAATTACACTTATTCACGAAATATCTCACTTAGTTGCTTTCAAAAATTATGGGAGAAATATCAATCCCCACGGTAAAGAGTGGAAAGAAACATTCAAAAGTTTAATGAATCCATTTTTAAAAGTTGACATATTCCCTGAAAATTTACTTAAAACTTTAAAAAAACACTTTGTCAATCCAAAAAGTTCAACCGATTCAGATTTTGAGTTATCATTAGCTCTAAATCGTTATAATAAAAAACAAGGATTATATCTTTACGAAATCTCATTAGGTAAAATTTTCAAAATTTATAATGGTAAAGTTTTTAGAAAAGTATTAGTGAGGAGAAAGAAGATTGAATGTGTGGAATTAAATTCAAAAAAAAGATACTTATTTAGTCCATTAGCAGAGGTTGAGCTTTTGGAAAATTAAGATTTATTATTTCATTAATTCTTTAGCTTTTTTTAAAATTTCTGATGAATAAACAAATTCGTCGAAATGAGCATTATTTGCGTTGTAAATGTTTTTATTTGTTCCATCCCATTCTTTTATTCCATCTTTTAAAAAAATTATGTTCTCACCGATTTCCATAACAGAATTCATATCATGTGTGTTGATCACGGTTGTTATTTCATATTCTTTTGTTATCTCTTGAATCAAGTTGTCAATAATAATAGCAGTTTTTGGATCGAGTCCAGAATTAGGTTCATCACAAAATAAAAATTTAGGATTCATTACAATAGCTCTGGCAATTGCAACTCTTTTTTGCATACCTCCTGATAATTCAGAAGGCATTTTATTGTTTGAATTAATCAAATTAACTCTTTTAATTACTTCATTGACTCTTTCTAACATTTCCTCCTCAGTTTTAGAAGTAAACATTCTTAAGGGAAAAATAATATTTTCTTGAACATTCATTGAATCAAATAAAGCACTACTCTGAAAAACAATTCCCATTTCCTTCCTCAAAAGTCTCTTTTCTTTACTTTTCAAATCAGTGATTGAAATTTCATTAAAAAATATCTTTCCATCATCAGGGTTGAGAAGCCCCAATAAACATTTTAATAATACAGTTTTACCAGATCCACTTTGACCAATAATTAAATTAGTTTTTCCCTTTTCAAATTTGGCATTGATTTTTTTTAGGACATCTACATTATCAAATGATTTATATAAATTTTTAACACGAATCATCAGGTTAAAAGTATTTGGGTTATCATATAATTTACAAAAATTATTACAACACTAGTCCAAACAAAAGATGTCGTGCTGGCTTTTCCTACCTGAAGAGCTCCACCTTTTAAGTAATAACCGTGATATGCAGGAATCGTTGCTAATAGAAATGAAAAAATTATAGTTTTGATAAATGCATATCTGACATGAAATGGAATAAACTCAATTTGAATTCCCTCTATAAAAAGAGCACTAGAACAAAATCCTCCATAAACACTTGCAATATAACCACCAAAAATTCCTAAAAACATTGAAAATGTTATGACAAATGGGTACAGCAATAAAGCGACTATTTTTGGAAATATTAAATAGTTATATGTATTTATACCCATTACTTCTAGTGCATCAATTTGCTCTGTTACTCGCATCGTTCCAATACTTGATGTGATGTATGATCCAACTTTTCCAGCCATAATAATTGACATGAAAGTTGGGGCAAATTCCAAAATTACTGATTGTCTTGTGGCATACCCTATAAGGTTTCTAGGGATAAGTGGATTACTCATATTTAAAGCGGTTTGAATTGCAACTACACCTCCAACAAAAAAGGAAATGAAGGCTACAATTCCAATTGATCCTAATATAAGGACTTCAATATCTTTGAATATAAGTGGTCTTAAAACTGACCACTTAGTGAATTTCCCGAATATTTTTTGCAGCATTAAAAAATAACTACCAATTTTTTTTATTATTTTCATCTGAGAACAAAATTACAAAAACGATACTCGAAAAAATTAAAAAAATTTAAAATTGATATGAAACTGCATTTATATTCATACCAGCTCCAACGCTAGCAAATAAAATTAAATCCCCTTTTTTAAGACTATGACCGTCATAATTGGAATTAACAACTAAATCATATAAAGTTGGAATAGTTGCAGTTGAGCTATTACCATATTCTTCTATGTTCATTGGTAAAATGTTTTTAGGGGCTTTAATATTATAAAGCTTGAAGAATCTGTTGATTATTGCTTCATCCATTTTTTTATTTGCCTGGTGGATAAATATTTTTTTTAATTTAACAATATCTTGTCCAGATTCATCAAAGCACAATTTCATGGCTTGAGGGACTTTGTTCAGGGCAAATTCATAAACTTTTCTACCCTGCATTTTGATATATTTTGTGTTGTCTGAATTAATACTGTTTGACTTTCCATAAAAAATATAATCTATTTCACTATCATCAGTATACGTAACAGTTTTGTGACTTAATATTCCATTATTATCATTGTTATACTCTGTCACAACTGCACCCGCTCCATCGGAGAAAATCATTCCATCTCTATCACTTGAGTCTATAACTCGGGATAGGGTTTCTGAACCAATCACCAGACATCTCTTGGCTATACCTGCTTTAATAAAACAGTTTGATTGGATCAAACCCTCTAACCATCCTGGACAACCAAAAAGTATATCATAAGCAACACAATTAGGATTCTTTATTTTAAGTTTTGATTTTACTCTTGAAGCAAGTGATGGCATGGCATCAACTTGATTTGAATTTGAACATACATCTCCAATGTTGTGAGCTAAAATTATGTAATCAATTGTTTCAGGATCAATTGATAAGGAGTTTAATGCATTTTTTGCTGCTTCTGCTGCTATATCCGATGAATTTAAATTCTCCGAAATATATTTTCGCTCTCTTATACCAGTTATAGCCTCAAATTTACTTATTATTTCATCATTATCACTGTCAATTTTATTTCCCTTGGCGTCAAGAAAAGAATGCTTTATAAAAGCATTGTTTTTGATAATTTTTTTGGGTATGTAACTACCTGAGGCTATTATTTTTGAATTCATAAACAATTCTAAATTAAAAAAAGGTGCTAAAAAAAAATTGATGATAAAATTTATCGATGATGTTCATTTTTTTTAAAAAACAAATAATTTCTTTTATTCTTTTTTAATTGATTGAAAATCAGCGATTTTATAATCATTAGTAGATGGGCAACTACAAATTAGATTACGATCCCCAAAAGCTTCGTTTACTCTTCTAACGCTTGGCCAAAACTTATTTTTTTCAACGAAATCTAAGGGAAAAGCAGCTTTTTTTCTTGAGTATTTGTATGGCCAATTGTCACTTGTTATCATAGACAAAGTATGAGGCGCATTCTTTAAGATTTCTATATCCTCTGGATTATCACTTTCAATTTCTAATCTGATTGAAATCATTGCTTGGCAAAAACGATCAATCTCAATTAAATTTTCACTTTCAGTAGGTTCAATCATCATAGTACCTGGAACAGGAAAGGAAACTGTCGGAGCGTGAAAACCGTAATCCATTAATCTTTTTGCAATGTCAATCACTTCAATTTTTTTCGCTTTGAAACTTCTACAATCAATTATTAACTCGTGCGCGGAGCGATTGTTTTCTCCAGTGTAGAGTATTTCATATGCCCCCTCTAAGGTTTTTTTTATGTAATTTGCGTTTAAGATTGCAATTTCTGTTGATCTTTTTAATCCTTTTTTACCGAGCATTTTAATGTAACCATATGATATTATACACGCAAGTGCAGACCCCCATGGAGCAGCCGAAATCCCTTTAATAGAATATTTTCCTCCAGTTTTGATTATTGGATTTGATGGTAAAAAATCAGATAAGTGTTTAGCAACAGATATTGGCCCAACTCCTGGACCACCCCCTCCATGCGGAATAGCAAAAGTCTTGTGTAAGTTTAGATGACACACATCCGCTCCAATTATTGAAGGACTTGTAAGTCCTACTTGAGCATTCATATTTGCTCCATCCATATACACTTGTCCTCCATTTTCATGGATTAGTTTGGTTATATCCTTTATATGAACTTCAAAAACTCCGTGGGTTGATGGATAAGTAATCATCAAGGCTGCCAAACTTTCTTTGTATATATTTATTTTTTCTTTGATGTCGTCAAAGTCAATATTTCCGTTTTTATCAGTTTTAATCACAACAACTTTCATTCCTGCCATAATCGCAGATGCTGGATTCGTTCCGTGAGCTGACGCAGGAATGAGACATATATTTCTATTTGAATGACCATTTGAAAGATGGTAAGCTCTTATAACCATTAACCCTGTGTATTCTCCTTGAGCTCCCGAGTTTGGTTGAATTGATGTTGCATAGAAGCCTGTAATTTCATTGAGTTGTTTAGTTAAACTATCTAAAACATACTTATATCCTTTTGCTTGATTGATAGGCGCAAAAGGGTGAATATTGTTCCAATATGGAGAACTCAGCGGAAGCATCTCTGAAGCAGCATTAAGTTTCATTGTACATGAGCCTAGGGAGATCATTGAATGGTTAAGTGCCAAATCCTTTGACTCAAGATTTTTAATATATCTCATTAGTGCTGTTTCTGAATGATAAGAGTTAAAAATACTTTGAGTCATGAAAGTCCCAATCCTTAAGAAGGATTTATTAATTTTTGTTTCTAAACTTTCATCTTCAACAAAATTTGAAGGATTAGAAATATTTTTATACTTATTAAAAACATTAAATATTTTTTCTAATCTTAACTTATCAACTGTTTCATTTAAAGATATAGTTACTGTCTCATTATCAATATAGTTGAAATTTATTTTTTCTTTTTCGGCGATTGATTTGAGTTTGTTTGAGTTGACATTAATTTTAATAGTGTCAAAATAATTTTTGTTTAGTTGTTTGATACCGATATTTTCTAAAAATTTTTCTAATTTTTTTGTGTTTTGATGAATTTTATTGGCTATAAATTTTAAACCCTCTGGTCCGTGATAAACTGCATACATACCAGCCATTACTGCTAATAATACTTGTGCTGTGCATATGTTTGATGTAGCTCTATCTCTCTTGATATGTTGCTCTCTTGTCTGTAAAGCCATTCTTAAAGCAAAATTCCCATCCATATCCTTTGTTTCACCAATAATTCTTCCAGGTATATTTCTTTTGTAAATATCTTTGGTTGCAAAGTATGCTGCATGAGGTCCACCATAGCCGAGTGGTATTCCGAAACGTTGAGTTGATCCAACAACCACATCCACATTGAATTTACCTGGACTTTCTAATAAAACTAAACTCATTAAATCAGCTGCAATAATTGTCTTGATCCCATAAGTATCTAATTTATCATTCAAAGATTTAATATTAATTATATCACCATCTTTTCCTGGGTATTGAAGTATTGCACCAAAAAAATCGTCTGAAAATTTAAAATTATCGGGATTACCAAGAAATATTTCTATACCCAATGGCTCAGCTCGAGTTTCAATTACAGATAGCGTTTGAGGTAAAACTTGACTATGAACAAAAAACTTGTTACGGCTGCAGTTTTTATTTTTTGAGTTATAGAAGTTATATAACATTGTCATTGCCTCTGCTGCTGATGTACTTTCGTCAAGTAACGAGGCATTGGCAATTTTCATACCAGTTAGTTCACAAATAACTGTTTGAAAATTAAATAAAGCTTCAAGTCTGCCTTGAGCTATTTCAGCCTGATATGGAGTATATGCAGTATACCACCCTGGATTTTCTAGAATATTTCTTTGAATTACAGCTGGTAATATAGATGAGTTATAACCTAGTCCTATGTAATTATCAAAAATCTCGTTTCTTTCACCAATTTCCTTGATATGGTTTGAAAACAAGCTTTCACTGATTCCATTTGACAAGTTTAGTTCACTTTTTTTTCGGATATTTTTTGGAATTGTTTCCTCGATTAACTGTTCTAGGCTATCAACATTTAAAAACTTTAATATTTTGTCTATTTCGTTTTTTCTTGGACCAATATGTCTTTCTTCAAATGAGTCTGTATTCATTAATTTTTTTTTTCCAAAATTAATTCAAATTTCCATTTTAATTTTTAAACATTTGCATGTATTTAAAAAATTTTTTCAACTAAAATTATAATAACATTTCTCTTTATTTAGATTTGCTAAATGAATTTAATTATGAATCTTTTTGAGTGGTATTTGAAAACGAATATCCACGTATCAATTTCAGTTTGGTCATTATATAAAATTACTTTTTTTTATATCAATTCATACCAAAACCACTATCTTGATTGGCTTGTATTTACATCCTCGTTTGTTGGTTATAACATGCTAAAATATTCCCCAATTTTATTTAAGAATAAATGTAAGATTCTAAAAAGCCTTGAAATAGTCATTTTTTTTGCTTTTGTTGTAGGTGTTTTTTGTTTTTTTAAACTTGATTTATTAACACAAATTATTTTTTCAATTTGTTTTATTGTTGTTTTTTTTTACTCAACTACATCAATTTTTTCTGTGTTTAGTCTCAGAAGTTTAAAAGGGCTAAAAATTTTTATTATTTCTTTTGTTTGGACAAGTGTTACATATTTAAGTCTGTTAAGTCAAATGGATTTTAAATATGAGTTCACATATATAATACTGGGTATTCAAAGATTTATATTTGTTTTTGTTTTATCTATTCCTTTTGATATTAGAGATGTAAATATTGATCCTCCTGAATTAAAAACAATTCCTCAAACTTTTGGAATTTTAAAAAGTAAGTTTTTAGGAATACTATTATTAACTATTAGTGTTTTAATGTTTTATTTTGTGACAGAAATAAGACCTAGTTACATAATCATTGAAACTATCATTTATATCTTTCTAATTTGTTTATTAATCATGTGCAACAACAAAAAACATCTAAACTTCACAAGATTTTGGGTTGAGGGACTGCCAATAATTTGGTTGGTTGTATTAATTATTTTTGCACGATGCTAATTATCTAATTTTTTAGAACTTTCTATCACATTGTCTGATAACTCCTTCTTGTAGTCGATAATTATTTTTTGTATTTCAAGTGATTCAACTCCGATAATTTGTGCAGCCAAAATTCCTGCATTCTTGGCTCCATTTAATGCTACTGTTGCAACAGGTACCCCGCCAGGCATCTGAAGAATTGAAAGGACAGAATCCCAACCATCAATGGAGTTTCTTGATTTTATTGGAACGCCTATGACTGGAAGTGGGCTTAAAGACGCAACCATACCAGGTAAGTGAGCTGCTCCACCAGCCCCAGCTATAATGACTTTTAATCCTCTTTTATGGGCATTGTTTCCATATTCCATCAATTTTTTTGGGGTTCTATGTGCAGAAACAATATCTATTTCATATTCAATTTTAAATAACTTCAAAATTTCAATTGCCTCTTTCATTATAGGAAGATCTGATTTGCTTCCCATTATTATGCCAATTTTATTTTTATTTTTCATATTATTTGGATATTACTTCTATTATTGATTTTACCTGCTCGGCCGTTTTCAATGCTTCATTTAAGTTTTTATTCACGATAGTAACATGTCCCATTTTTCTGTTTGGTCGTGTTTGTTTTTTTCCATAAATATGTGGATTAACTCCATCTATAACAAGAATTTGATCAATATTTTTATAAGCTACAGATCCATAAAATCCCTCTTTACCAACTAGGTTTACCATTACAGCTGGAATTTTAATTTCTGTACTACCAAGTGGAAGGTCCAATATTGATCTAATGTGTTGTTCAAATTGACTGGTGTAAGAAGACTCAATTGTTATATGTCCGGAGTTATGGGGTCGTGGTGCAACTTCATTAATAATAACTTCATCAGTTTCAGTTAAAAACATTTCAACTGCAAGAATACCAATGTGTTGTAATTTTTCAGAGACAACTCTAGCTAAATCCTCTGCTTTAGATTTAATTTTTTTTGAAATTTGAGCTGGGCATATGACGTATTCTACTTGGTTTGAGGTCGAGTTAAATTTCATTTCAACTACAGGATAAACTTTTACCTCTCCATTTGTGCGTCGTGCAATTATAACTGAAAGTTCTGATTTTATAGGAACAAGATCTTCTGTTATACATTCACAATTATTCAGCGTTTCGAGGTCTTTATTTGTTTTTACAATTGAAACTCCAAAACCATCATAACCCATCATGGATGATTTCCAAACAAAAGGATAGGAAAGATTGCCCTTTGCAATTGAGTTTTTAAGAGTCTCAAGATCTGAAAAGGTTCTGAAATTAGCTGTTGGTATTTTATTTATCGAATAAAAATTTTTTTGTTTTGATTTGTTCTGAATTATTTTGAGAATCGATGGTTGAGGAAATATTTTTACACCTTTTTTTTCCAATGCAAAAAGAGCTTTGATGTTGACATTTTCTATCTCAATTGTAAGTACATCCATTTCTGATCCAAAATTAAATACCGATTCATAATTCATTAGGTCACCAACTTTGAAATTATCACATGCTAATCTTGCAGGAGCATTTTTATTAGGATCCATAACATGTGTTTGGATATCCCATTTTCTTGTGGTAAATAAAATCATTTTCCCTAGCTGACCTCCACCTAGGATTCCCAGTTTCTTCTTGGTTGAAAAAAAATTCATCACACTTTTTTTACAAAAATACACATATCTTTTGGTGATTAGAAAAATGCAGAACAATTTGGGTATATTTGAGATCAAATAAAAACCCTATGTTAAATATAATATTATTTGGTAAACCTGGAGCAGGTAAAGGAACACAGGCTGAATACATTAAAAATACTTTTAATTTAATTCACATCTCAACCGGGGATTTGTTTAGAAAAAATATAGAAAAAAAAACATCATTAGGTTTGATGGCCAAATCCTTTATTGATAATGGTGAACTCGTTCCGGATCAGATTACAATTGACATGTTAAAAAATGAGGTAATAAAAAACAAGAAAGCCAATGGGTTTATTTTCGATGGTTTTCCTAGAACATTATCTCAAGCAGAAGTTTTAGATTTATTTTTAAAATCCCTTAAAATGAATCTCACCGCTACAATATCACTTGATGTTGAGGATTCTGTTCTTGAGGATCGACTGATTAAAAGAGGTAAAACAAGTGGAAGGTTAGATGATCAAAATATTGAAAAAATTAGAAATCGATTTGAAGAATACAATAAAAAAACATCCCCTTTAATAAGTTATTATAAATCGTTAAATAAATTTCACTCAATACGTGGAACAGGCACGATAGAAGATATAAGAAATGAGCTAAATAACTTAATAAATCAATTAAAATTGGATGACTGAAGGTAATTTTGTAGATTATGTAAAAGTTCATTTAAGATCCGGTAATGGAGGAAAGGGTTCAATGCATCTTCGCAGAGAAAAATTCATAACAAAAGGGGGTCCAGATGGTGGGGATGGAGGTAGAGGAGGACATGTAATAATTAGGGCAAATTCTCAGTTATGGACTTTATATAATTTTAAACATAAACAACATTTCTCTGCTGATCATGGAGAAAATGGATCGAAGAACAGGAGTTCTGGTGCACAAGGACGTGATGTTTATTTAGAGGTTCCAATTGGTACAACTATAAAAGATTTGAATGGTAATATCTTGTTTGAACTTGTAGAAAATGATCAGGAATATATTGTTTTAAAAGGAGGTATTGGTGGAAAAGGGAATTGGCATTTTAAATCACCAACAAGACAAACCCCAAGATATGCTCAACCTGGAAAGGAAGGGAAATTACTAGATATAATTTTGGAACTAAAAGTTCTTGCTGATGTTGGTTTAGTTGGACATCCAAATGCTGGAAAATCTACATTACTTGCCACAATTACTGGTG
Organism: Flavobacteriaceae bacterium; assembly: GCA_002721275.1. Classification (GTDB taxonomy): domain Bacteria; phylum Bacteroidota; class Bacteroidia; order Flavobacteriales; family Flavobacteriaceae; genus Marivariicella. The sequence goes on along the minus strand of PBJZ01000018.1, from coordinate 94,064 downwards.
CGAAACCTAAAATTGCGGAATATGAGTTCACTACTTTAAAACCAAATATTGGAATTGTTCCATATCGAGATTTTCGTTCTTTCGTTGTTGCTGATATTCCCGGTATTATTGAAGGAGCATCCTCTGGGAAGGGATTAGGTTATTATTTTTTGCGTCATATTGAGAGAAACTCAGTATTGTTATTCATGATACCATCCGACACTAAAAATTTAAAAAATGAATTTGAAGTACTTACTTCTGAATTAAGAAAATATAATCCTGAATTGCTAGATAAAAATTTTGCAATTGCACTAACAAAGACCGATCTTCTTGACAGTGAGTTAAAACATGAATATGAAAAGGAAATGAAATCTGTATTCAAAAATATACCACACTTTATGATTTCGTCAATTTCAAAATTTGGACTAAATCAACTGAAAGACGGCTTATGGAAATTATTAAATAATTAAATCTTTTTATGCTGTTTGTTTACACTCCAAAAATAACACCCAGGTTAGGTTATATTTTTAGACATATTTTTTTTAGAATGCTTGATATAAAAATTAAAATGACTAGTTCTATTGAAGAATTTGTTTCTCATAATGGTCCTAAAATAAGTTATTCAGATAAGCCTTTAGGAAATGAATTATTCTTTTATCGTTCAAAAATATTAGTCGATACTGGGATTCAGGATATTTCCCCAGAATTATTCAATTGGAAAGGACACGTGGTATTTTTTAAAGTTCCTGAAAATTCAACTCTTCCGTTTGATGTCTTTGGAGCAAGTTTTTATCTGATAAGTAGATACGAGGAATATTTGCCACACATAAAAGACTCCACGGGTAGATTTATGTTTAAGAATAGTTTAGCGCATCAAAATATGTTTTTGGAACTACCACTTGTTGATATATGGATTAGTGAGTTAAAAATAATTATTAATAAAAGGTTTAATGATTTAAGCACTAAAATGCATTTAAAAAAACCTTTTTTACCTATTCTGAGTGTTCCACAGCAATTTAAGTTTTTAAATAAATCTATTATTTCATCTATATTCCAATCTCTTCAATCCATATACAGGCTGGATATAAAGTTGTTGCTTAGACAAGTTCTAGTTCTAGCCAAAATAAAAAAAGATCCATATGATCAATATGACTTTATAATTAGTTTTTTTAAAAAAAATCATATTGATTTTTTAACTTTTTTTAAATATTCAAACAAAAGTTATAATATTGGATCAGTTTCTTTATTGAATAAAAATTATAAACTTCTAATTAAAAATTTTTCAGATCATAATTTTGTTGGACATCTTGTCTCTTATTTTGGACAATTGGATTCAATTGTTTTAAAAAAAGAAAACAGAAACTTACAAGATTTGATTCATAGAATACCCAATAAGATTATGCTTAATAATGGCATAATATCACTATCAAAAATATATAATGATTTAATAAATAATGAAATTTTTGAAGATTACAGTATGTGTTATAATGATAAAATTGGTTTTAGAGCTAGTACCTCAGTCCCATTTTATTTCTATGATTTAGTGAATGAATCTCAAACTAAACTAAAGATTTTTCCAATTGTTTCAACAGAAGAATCAATAAGAAAAGAATCTAGTTCTCAAGTTTTCTCAAAATTAGATAGAATCTTCTCTTTTCTTCCTTTGGAAAATTCTATTTTTTCTATTGTCTTTACAGCAGGAATATTTAATAAATACCAAGAAAATAAAAATTTACGTTCCTCGTTTTTGAAATTTATAATAAAACATGGGAAAGTTAGGTAAACTTAAAGCTATTTTTTTTGATTTAGATCATACACTTTGGGATTTTGAAAGAAATTCTAAATTAACTTTTAAAGATATATTTAATGACTATACCTTTCCATTTGATTACTTGTTTTTTTTAGAGTATTATGTTCCAATAAATCATAAGTATTGGGACCTGTACAGTAAAAATAAGATTAGTAAAAAAGAACTTAGAACTATTCGTTTTAGGGAGACTTTTGATATTCTAAAATTTAATTATGATGATCATTTTTTGAACGATATTTCAAACAAGTATATCAATTTATTGCCAACTAAAAACAAACTCTTTAAGGGTGTAAAAAAAATGCTTAAAACCCTCTCATCTAAGTATAAGTTACATATAATAACTAATGGTTTTGACGAGGTTCAACAAAAAAAAATTAATTTATCAGGATTATCTAAATATTTTGGTGAAATAATAACTTCAGAAAGAGCAGGTAAAAAAAAACCGAATCCAAAGATATTTGAATATGCCCTTAATTTAACTCATAATTCTGCTGAAAATTGTTTAATGATTGGAGATAATTTTTTCGCAGATATCTGTGGGGCAAAAAGTGTGGGAATGAATACAATACATTTTAATTCAAATTTCGAAGATTATCATGATATTTGTCCTATTATTTACTCCTATAAAAACATAGATGAAATAATTAATAAACTATAAATAAAATGAATATAAAAAATGCTCAAAAACAAGTGGATAATTGGATATTAAAATATGGTGTAAGGTATTTTGATATCATGACAAACATGGTCCAACTAACGGAAGAGGTTGGTGAGGTTGCAAGAATAATTTCAAGAAGATTTGGAGAGCAAAGCGAGAAAGATTCAGACAAAAATAAAGATTTAGGAGAGGAACTGTCTGATGTACTTTTCGTGGTATTATGTATAGCTAATCAAACAGGAATCGATCTAGAAAAGGCCTTTAGTGAAAAACTCAAAATTAAATCTGAAAGAGATAAAGACAGACATGATAAAAATTCTAAACTAGTTTAAAATGGATGTTAAGCTAGAAAAAATTAATAGAGATTTGGAGGGTGAAGTATTTATAAGCGGTTCAAAGAGTGAGTCAAATAGGCTAATTCTTTTAAAAGCTCTTTACAATAATATTGATATCAAAAATTTATCAAATTCTGAGGACTCCATTCAGATGATGAATGTATTAAAATCAAGCAACAAGGTTTTGGATATTAATCATGCTGGAACAGCAATGAGGTTTTTGACATCATATTATGCGTTTAAACCAAAATCAAGAATTGTTTTAACAGGATCAAAAAGAATGCAAGAGAGGCCAATTTCAATATTAGTAGATTCCTTAAGACAAATTGGAGCTTCAATTGATTATGTTAATAAATATGGATATCCTCCTTTAAAAATTATTGGAAAAAAACCACACAGTAAAATAGTAAGAATTTCTTCAAATATAAGCAGTCAATACATTTCATCTTTGATGCTTATTGCACCGAAACTAACTGGTGGTATTGAAATTAATTTAAATGGTGAATTCGCATCTTTACCATATATAAAAATGACAAAATCTATTCTTGAAAAAGTAAATGTAAAAACTGAATTTAAGGACAAAAAAATAATTGTGTATGCAAAGGAAAAAATTAATGATACATCAATAAAAGTTGAATCTGATTGGAGTTCAGCCTCATATTTTTTCAGCTTAGTAGCATTATCAAACAAAGCGAATTTTAGATTGACTAGTTTTAGGAATAATTCTTTACAGGGTGATTCATGTCTTATGAAAATATATAGAAAATTAGGAGTGAATAGTTTTATAAAAGGAGACAAGCTTGTAATTGAAAAACTAAAAAATTTTATTAAACCGAATTTCATTAAATTGAATCTTATTGATTCACCAGATATTGCACAAACCATTGCTGTAACATGTTTAGGATTAGGTGTTCGTTGTGAATTAGAGGGACTTCATACTTTAAAAATAAAAGAGACTGATAGGCTGATTGCTTTAAAAAATGAGATCAAAAAGCTTGGTGGAAAAGTTGAAATAACTGAAAGTAATTTATTGGTCTATAAAACTAATAAGATTAATAAAAATATCAACATATCAACTTATGACGATCACAGAATGGCAATGTCATTTGCACCTCTTGCTACGATCACAGATATAAATATTTCTGATGCTGAAGTTGTCAATAAATCTTATCCAAATTTTTGGAATGATTTAAAGTCTGTAGGTATTAGTGTTAATATGAAATAAATTAATTTTTATATTTCCTTGACTTCCGGGGTCTCATGTTAGTATATTTGTCGTCAAAATAAAAAAATTATGAAATTATCTGACTTTAATTTTGAATTACCAGATTCATTGCAGGCCCAATATCCTAATGAAAATAGAGATGAGTCAAGATTACTTATCTTAAACAGACAAAACGGAGAAATTCAACACCTTATGTTCAAGGATGTAATTAATTTTTTTGATGAGGATGATGTATTAGTTTTAAATAACACTAAAGTATTTCCTGCTAGATTGTTCGGAAATAAGGAAAAGACTGGTGCTAGAATTGAGGTTTTTCTTTTAAGAGAGTTAAATCAAGAACAAAGGCTTTGGGATGTTTTGGTTGATCCTGCAAGAAAAATAAGAATCGGTAATAAATTATACTTTGGAGATGACGAATCTTTAGTAGCTGAGGTAATCGATAACACTACATCGAGGGGTAGAACTTTAAGATTTTTATTTGATGGTTCTTATGAAGAATTTAGAAAAAAATTAAATGAATTAGGCGAAACACCTCTTCCTAAGTATATAAATAGACCTGTGGAGAAAGAGGATAAAGACCGATATCAAACAATATATGCTAAACATGAAGGTGCTGTAGCCGCACCAACCGCTGGATTACACTTTTCCAAAAACTTATTAAAAAGATTGGAAATAAAAGGCATTAATTTAGCTGAGCTAACACTTCATGTTGGACTGGGTACTTTTAACCCTGTTGAGGTGGAAGATTTATCAAAACATAAAATGGATTCTGAAGAGTTAATTATTGACGAAAGTGCAGTAAATATTGTAAATTCGGCACTTACAAAGAAGAAAAGGATATGTGCAGTAGGAACAACGGTTATGAGAGCTTTGGAAAGTTCAGTCTCTTCAGTTAATACCTTAAAACCTCATAACGGATGGACTCATAAATTTGTTTTTCCTCCCCATGATTTTGCAATTGCAAATTCTATGATCACGAACTTTCATACATCTAAATCTACTCTATTGATGATGGTATCAGCCTTTGCAGGCCACGATATGGTAATGAATGCATACAATGAGGCTATCAAGGAAAAGTATAAGTTCTACACATACGGAGATGCTATGTTGATCATCTAAAAAATGAATAAAATCAAAAAGAAGGACATACGATCCCTTTCTTTAGAGGAGCTAGAAATTTTTTTACAAAATGAGGGTGAAAAAGTTTTTCGAGCAAAACAAATATATAGTTGGTTATGGCAGAAAGGAATTTCCTCATTTGAAAAAATGACCAATATTCCTAGTTCTTTGAGAGTGACCTTAGATGAAAAATTTTCAATTAATAATGTTTTAGTTGATAAGCAACAAAAAAGTATAGACGGAACAATTAAGAACACCTTAAAATTATATGATGGATATATAATTGAATCAGTAATAATACCAACAAAAAATAGAGTTACAAGTTGTATATCCTCTCAGGTAGGGTGCAGTCTTGACTGTAATTTTTGTGCAACTTCACTATTAAAACGAATGAGAAATCTAAACTCTGATGAAATTTTTGATCAGGTTGTTTTTGTTGGAGAACAAAGTAAGCTATACTTAAATAGGCCTCTCACAAATATTGTATTTATGGGAATGGGTGAACCATTATTAAATTATAAAAATGTAATGAATGCAATAAAAAAAATATCTAGCCCTAGTGGGCTTGGTATATCCCAGAGAAGAATCACACTGTCAACATCAGGCATCCCGAAAATGATCAAAAAATTAGCTGACGATCAAGTAAAATTTAAACTAGCTGTTTCATTACATAGTGCTAGCCAATCAATAAGAGAAAAAATAATGCCATTCACAAAACAATTTCCTCTATCAAAACTATTGGAATCTCTTCAATACTGGTATAGTAAAACCAATAAGATTATTACTCTTGAGTACATTGTTTGGAAGGGCATTAACGATAAGATTGAAGATATAAAATCACTGATTAGTTTTTGTAAAAAAATACCCTCAAAAGTTAATCTAATTGAATATAACCCTGTGGGAAATTTAAAATTTCAACAAGCTTCAAGGGAAAAAGTTAATGAATATAAAAATTTATTAGAAAATTCAAATATCTCAGTCACAGTAAGATATTCAAGAGGAAAAGATATCAATGCTGCTTGTGGTCAATTAGCAAATAAGTAAATTAAATTTTAATAATGAAAATTGAAGAAAAAATTAAAATTCCAATTTACCAAGAAATGGAAAATTTTGAAAGTATGTTTTCTAAATCCATGTTTTCAAAAATTTCAGTTTTAAATAAAATCATACACTTTATCCTAAAGAGGAAGGGGAAACAAATGAGACCAATGCTAGTCTTCTTATGTGCAAAAATGTGTTCTAGATCGAATAAAATAAGTGAGAAAACCTATCGAGGAGCTTCCGTTGTTGAATTGATCCATACGGCAACACTTGTCCATGATGATGTAGTTGATGATAGCAACCAGCGAAGAGGTTTCTTTTCAATTAATGCATTATGGAAAAACAAGATAGCGGTTTTGGTTGGAGATTATCTTTTATCCAAAGGATTGCTTATTTCAATAGAAAATAATGATTTTGATATACTCAAAATTATTTCAGTTGCTGTTCGTGAAATGAGTCAGGGTGAAATTTTACAGATCGAGAAATCTAGAAAATTAAATATAACGGAAGATGAGTACTTCACAATTATTAAGAAAAAAACAGCATCACTAATAGCTGCATGTTGTGCCATAGGCGCAAAATCAGTAAATAGTTATGTAAAAGATGTGCAAAAAATTCACAGAATTGGAGAATTAATTGGAATAGCTTTTCAGATCAAAGATGATCTTTTTGATTACAGTAGATTTAAAATAGGAAAACCAATCGGCAATGATATTAAACAAAAAAAGATAACGCTACCACTAATTTATTCTTTAAATATTGCAAATAATAAGGATAAGAAATGGCTTTTAAGAGCCATAAAGAAAAGTAGAAATAACAAAAATATTGTTAAAGAAGTAGTCCAAAAGGTAGTAGACCTTGGGGGAGTTGAATATGCAACAAAATCAATGAATATTTATAAAAATAAATCAATTAATTTATTAAATACTTATCCAAAAAGTAAATACAGAGACGCAATGGAATTAATGATTAATTATGTCGTAGAAAGAAAGTTGTGAATCCATAACTTTTTTTATTTTTATACAAACACTTTTTTGTGATTAAAAAAACAACTATTGACCAGGTATACGAATCTGCTAGAGTGGAGGAGGTAATAGGCGATTTTATATCTCTAAAAAAATCAGGTACAAATTACAAAGGATTGAGTCCATTCACAAAAGAAAAGACACCAAGTTTTATGGTTTCACCAGTAAAACAAATTTGGAAGGATTTTAGTAGTGGTAAAGGTGGAAATGTTGTTGCTTTTTTAATGGAGCATGAGCATTTTTCATATCCTGAGGCAATTAAATATTTAGCTAAAAAATATTCCATTGAAATTGAAGAATCAAAGCAATCAGAGGAAAATAAAAAATTAAACAATCAAAGAGAAAGTATGTATCTCATATCCGATTATGCATGCGATTTTTTTCAAAATTGCTTAATAAATTCTACTGAAGGAAAAGCCTTGGCTTTGTCTTATTTTAAAGAAAGGGGGTTTACGGATAACTCAATAAAATTTTTTAGACTTGGTTATTCCCCAGACATATTAGATAGTCTTTCAAAAAATGCATTGAAAAATGGATATAATATTGATTTCCTAATAAGTACTGGTTTAGTTATAGCCAAAGATGGATCATCAAGAGCTATTGATAGATTTAGAGGTAGAATAATTTTCCCAATAAGAAGTATGTCAGGTCGTGTTCAAGGTTTTGGTGGAAGAACATTATCAAATCAAAAAAAAACAGCCAAATACATTAATTCTCCCGAAAGTGAGGTTTACAACAAAAGTAAAATTTTATATGGGTTGTTTGAATCAAAAAAATCTATTGCAAAGGAAGATGCTTGTTATATAGTTGAAGGTTATACAGACGTGATACAGTTGCATCAGTCAGGAATAACCAATGTAGTATCATCATCGGGCACTGCATTGACCTCAGATCAGATTAGACTAATAAAACGTCTAACCTCTAATATCATTTTATTGTTTGACTCTGATCCTGCTGGAATTAGGGCTGCCTTGAGAGGCGTGGATTTGATTTTGGAACAAGGAATTAATGTCAGGATCTGTACTTTTCCTAGTGGAGAAGATCCGGATAGTTTTGCAAGAAATAATTCTGAACATGTTATTAAAAAGTTTCTTGAGGATAATACAAAAGATTTCATACAATTTAAAGCAAGGCTTTTATCTGATAACAGTAAAAATGATCCTATTAAAAAAACACAAATTGTAAATGAAATAATTAAGAGCATATCAAAAATATCAGATGTAATTAAACAAGAATATTATTTGAAGAGTTGTTCTGATATTATGGGAATAAGTGAACAAGCAGTCTTTACTTCTTTTGCTCAACACAATAATAAATCAAAGATAAACAGTTCAAGAAGAGCATCATTAGTCAAAGTGCCAAAAAAAGATTTAGATTTAAATAAAATAGATTCTAAATATATCCTCGAAAAACAAATCATATCTATTCTACTTCAATACGGGCATTTGGAAGCTGAATATGAAGAGATAGTTATCAAGCCCGATGAGAAAGGCGAGGTAATTGAAAGTTTTGAAAATATAAAATCAAAAGTTTTTGAAAAAATATTTCTTGATTTGCAACAGGATGAAGTTGAATTAGCTGATCCAACATTCAGGAACTTATTCAATAAGCTTATATCTGCTTATCAGCTAAAATCTGATTCAGCTGTAAACAGTTTAATGTTCTCAGATAATCATAACCTGAGCAGCGTCGTTGCAGATATAATAATGGAAACAGAAAAATATTTTCTTCATTCTTGGGATAGTAAAAATATCTTTGTCAAAGACAAAACGCATGACTTAGGTCAACTAGTTTGTGAGACAATCTTAACTTTGAGAAAAAGTCTAATTAATGACAAAATAAATATACTTAAGAGTGAGTTAAAAAAAAATAACAATAAAAATTTACTGGAGGATATAATTAATTACAATCAATTAAAAAAAACCGTATCAAAAAAATTAAATAGAGTTTTATAATAAATTCACAGGCACCTTACAAATAGGAATAGGTGTCATTTTATGTCTATTTTGTTTGTTTAAATTCTTATATATTTTTCTTGATTTTATCTGATCAATACTTAGTTCTTTATCCGGGATTTTTTTAGTAATTAAATTCATTGCCTCCTCAATTTCGTCATAACCAATTCCCATTTGATCCTCATCAGTTCTATTGTCATCCCACAATCCGTCTGTAGGTTTTGCATTTAAAATCTGACTATTAATTTTTAAAAACTTTCCTAGCGAAAAAACATCTGATTTAAGTAGATCAGCAATGGGGCTTAAATCAACACCTCCATCACCATATTTTGTATAAAAACCAATACCGAAATCCTCAACTTTATTTCCAGTCCCGACAACCAAAGATTCATAATGACCGGCATAGTAGTAAAGGGTAGTCATTCTGAGTCTAGCTCTTGTATTAGCGAGGCTATGTTGATTCAGTTCACCCTTTTTATGTTTTTTTAATTCATTTTTAAGTGTGTCAAAAACATTTGTTAAGGATGTTGTTATTGAAGTCACGTTTGAAAATTCGTTTTTCAATAATTTCATATGTTCTTTGGCTCTTGCAACTTGGCTTTTTTCCTGATTAATTGGCATTTCTATGATGTAAACAGGAAAACCAGAGAGTGCACATAGTTTTGATGTGACTGCAGAATCAATACCTCCTGATACACCAACAACAAATCCTTTATTTTTTGAATTGATTAAATAATTGCTTAGCCAATCAACAATATATTTACTAACTTTTTTTGGGTATTTCATAATAATTATACTGATAAGAATGTAAATTTGTTCAAAGTTAATCAAATCAAAATCATTATTTGCATGCAAAATTACAGTATTAAAATTTTGAGTTATTTTTTTTTAATTTTATTCACTGAATGTATCCTTGAAGATAAAAAACAATCAATTATTGATTCAATTGAATTAGAGATTAAAATAGAACGTTTTGATCAAAAATTTAATTCTGTTTCCAAAACCAACCTAGATAATTTAAAAAAAAATTATCCTTTTTTATTTCCTAAACAATTTGACGACGACTTCTGGATAAAAAAAACGAATGACAATATATATAAATTACTTAGCTCAGCAGTAAACGAAAAATTTAATAATTTAGATTTACTCTCGGATAATATAGAAAAGACATTTAAGCACTTAAAATATGAGTTTCCGGAAATTAAAACCCCAAGAATTATTACTGTAATAAACAATGTTGATTACCAAAACAAAATAATTTTAGCTGATTCTTTATTATTTATTTCAATTGATACCTACATGGGTAGTGAGAACAAGCTTTACCAGGGTATCCCAGAATATATAAGAAGTTCAATGAGTTATGAATTTATTCTGCCAGACATAATTGGTAAGTTTTCCCAGAAATTTAATAAAAATTCGAAGAACAAAACTTTTATATCAAAAATGATTTATCATGGAAAGAATATATATTTTAAGGATATTATTTTACCAAGTCATAGTGATATGTTAATAAATGAATATACTAAAAAACAGTATGATTGGATTATTGAAAACGAAGCATTTGTGTGGCGATATTTTATCGAAAAAGAGCTTTTATTTGTAAATGATGAAAAGTTACATGATAGATTTCTTATGAGAGCTCCATTTTCAAAGTTTTATCTTGAAATTGATAATGACAGCCCACCAAGAATTGGACGCTGGATTGGATGGCAGATAGTAAAGTCTTTTGTAAATAATAACCCTGAAATGAGTCTCAGCAAGTTAATGAGCACCCCGAATGAGGAAATATTTAATAAGTCAAAATATAAACCAAAAAAAATATGGCAATAAAAAAAGAAGCTCCTATAACAATAAATGTTGGTCTGGACGAAAATAAAATACCTGAAAAAATAAAATGGTCTGCACCCGATGGTGGAATTAAAAGTCAGGATGCAAAAGCTATGTTTTTAACTTTTTGGGATGGAAATAAAAAGGAGTCGCTTAGAATAGATTTATGGGTAAAGGAAATGCCTCTTGATGAAATGAAGTTATTTTTCCATCAAACTTTAGTGAGTATGACTCAATCATTTGAGAAAGCTACTCAAGATGAAAAGATGACAGCAACACTCAATGACTTTTGTAATTATTTTGAAGAAAAAATGGAATTAAAAAATAAAAAAAATTAAAGACTATTCATTTGACTTATATAATCTAAAATTTCTTTTATCCCACTTTTTGTGTGGGCTGATGAAGTAAAATACTTTGGAACTATACTCCATTGTTCCGACATTTTATAAATGTAAGTATTAATTTTGTTATTTATTTCCTTTATTTTAATCTTGTCGGATTTTGTGAAAATAATAGAAAAAGGAATTTTTTTTTTACCTAACCAGTACATAAAATTTAAATCAATTTTTTGTGGTTCGTGTCTTATGTCAATTAGTACAAAAGCAGAAATAAGTTGATTTCTCTGCTCAAAATACGAACTAATTAGTCGCTGAAAAGATTTAATTTTTTTTTTTGAGGCTTTTGCGTAACCGAAACCTGGTAAATCAACTAAATACCAGTTTTTATTAATCAGGAAATGATTTATTAGTTGGGTTTTCCCTGGTTGAGAAGAGGTCTTTGCAAGGGATTTTTTATTAAGTAATGAATTAATTAAAGAAGATTTCCCTACATTTGATCTACCAATAAAAGCATATTCTGGTATATTTTTATCTGGACACAACATCACATCAGTGTTGCTAATTACAAACTCTGCACTGATAATTTTCATTAATCTACAAATTATTTTCTTTTAACCAACCAAGTATTGAATTATTAAATTCATCTGGATGTTCCATCATAGGAGCATGGCCGCAATTATCTATCCAAATTAATTTTGAATCTGGTAAAAGTCTATTAAACTCTTTAGCAACTTTGGGCGGGGTAACATTGTCTTGTTTTCCCCATATAATTAGTGATGGAACTTTTAGTTCAGGCAGATCCTTTGACATGTTATGTCTAATTGCGCTCTTTGCAATTGTTAAAGTTTTGATTAGTTTATTTCTATCGTTGACTGTTTCGAAAACTTCATCAACAAGTTCCTTGGTTGCAACTTTAGGATTAAAAAAAACTTCTTCAGTTTTACTCTTTATATATTCATAATTCCCTCTTTTTGGATACGCATTTCCCATGGAATTTTCATAAAGACCGGAACTTCCAGTCAAAATCAACCCTTTTACTTTTTTTAAAAATAATTTCGTAAAAAGAAGCCCAATGTGTCCACCAAGTGAATTACCTATTAATAAAGTAGAGTTTATATTTTTGAATTCTAAAAAACCATTTAAATATTCAGCAAAGTCTTTTACGTTGGTTTCTTTTATTGGTTTATCGTAGAGGGGAAGAACTGGCATAATAATTTTATACCCATTATTAGGAAAGAAAGAAAAAACACAATTAAAATTACTCAATCCGCCCATTAGACCATGCAGAATGATAATTGGTTGACCGCTTCCAAATTCAACATATTTAAAGGATCCTTCCTCAATTATATTCATATCCTTCATAATAATTAAATATTCTAACAAATATATTCAATTAGAATTCAATAACATGGTTAAAACTATCTGATTAATTGTTTAATTAAATGTTAAAAAAATTTGATAAATAGTGGTAATAAGTGGTAAATTGTGGGATAATATTATTTATATTTGATATTGATAGAAGAAAAAAATTGAAACATTTCACCGGTACATACGAATGTAAGGCTGATTCAAAAGGTCGAATAATGATTCCTGTCGCTTTAAAAAAACAAATGAAAGTGTTCATGAAACACGAATTTGTCATTAAAAGAGCAGTTTTTAATCAATGTCTTGAGATCTATCCAATATATGAATGGACAATGATGATGAATAATATCAATTCATTAAATCGATTTAAGAAAAAAAATATTGATTTTATTAGACGGTTTACCGCTGGAGTGAAAATTATCGAGTTCGATTCATCTGGAAGATTTTTAATACCAAGAGATTTATTGATATATGCAAACATAAAAAAAGAGGTTGTTGTTTCATCGGCTATAAATATTCTAGAAATTTGGGATAAGAATAAGTATGAGAAGGTAATAGATTCAGCTTTAATCGATTTCCCAGGATTAGCTGAGGAGGTAATGGGAGAAAAAAAAGAAATAAATGATATTTCATGAACCTGTACTATTGAAACAATCTGTTGATGGATTGTCTGTAAAGTCAAATGGAACATATGTTGATGTTACCTATGGAGGGGGAAATCATAGTCGAGAAATATTAAAAAAATTATCATCAAAAGGCAGGCTTATTGCTTTTGATCAAGACGATGATACAAAATCAAACAATATATACAATAGTAATTTTTTATTTATTTCTTCCAATTTTAAATATTTAAAAAAATTTTTGAAACTAAACGAAATATATAAAGTAGATGGGATTTTAGCAGATTTTGGTGTTTCTTCACATCAAATAAACTCGAGAAAAAGGGGATTTTCCACAAGATTTGACGGTCCTTTGGATATGAGGATGGATCAAAAAAAAGAATTCTCTGCAAAAAATGTTATAAATGAATACCCGGTTGATGATCTAATTAAATTATTTAAAAATTATGGGGAGTTAAAAAATGCAAAACAATTGGCCTCGATTATTGGTGTTCAGAGGTCAATTTCCCCCATAACATCAACTAGTGATTTTAAATCTATTTTTTTAGAATGTATACCTAAAAAATACATAAATAAAACTTTAGCAAAAATTTTTCAAGGTATACGAATTGAGGTAAATAAAGAATTAGATGCAATTAAGATTTTTTTAAAACAAGCAAGTGAAGTATTAATTCCTGGCGGAAAGTTAGTATGTATTTCATATCATTCCCTTGAAGATAGATTAGTAAAAAGATTTATTAGAGATGGCACTTTTGATGGAAATATAGACAGCGATATTTATGGAAATAAAAATGTTCCTTTCAAGCAAATCGGGAAAGTTTTGACTCCTGATTCAGATGAGATTTTTAAAAATAATAGATCAAGAAGTGCGAAACTTAGAATAGCAGAAAAATTATGATTGATAAAATTATTTCAATAATCAAAATGGATTTTTTAACTAAAAATGACTCATATAAAAATTGGAGAATGATATTATTTATTTCAGTTTTAACACTGGTTATGATATCTAGCGGTCACTCTTCTGATAATAAGATATTCAGAATTGCTGATTTAAATGAGGAGATTAGAGCTTTAAAAAGTGAGTTTATATCACAAAGATCAGAACTAATGATGATAAAAATGGAGTCTAACGTAATTAATAAATTATCAAAAAGGGGGCTAAATAGATCAAATATTCAAGCAACAAAAATAATCGTAAAAAAATGAAAAAACGATCACAAAATTTAGGTTTCAGACTATATTTTGTATCAGTTGTATTATTATTATTTGCTTTCTCGGCCGTATTTAAAATATTTTATATTCAAACAATTGATGGAGATAAGTATAAAAAAATCGGAGATGAAAGGACACTTAAAAATATTATTTTAAAACCAATCAGAGGTGATATCTATTCTGATGACCAAAGTATTCTAGCCACCAGTATTGTTAAGTATCAATTAAACTGGGATTCAAAAGTTGTCCCTAAGAAATTATTTAATAAACACAAGTATGAAATAGCGAAAGGGATAGCCAAGGTCACATCCAAAGATTATTCAGATGTTTTGAATCTTATTGAAAAAGCCAAAGATGAAGGAAACAGATATTTATTAATTGGGAAAAATCTTAATTATAATCAACAGAATATACTAAAAAAACTACCAATCTTTAATCTTAGTCCTAACAAAGGAGGTTTAATTATTAAAAACAAAATTTTTAGAGAGAGACCACTTGGAAAAATTGCTGAACGAACTATTGGTTATGAGAAACCTACAAAAAAAGGAACATATTACAGAGTAGGGTTAGAAGGTGCCTATGCTAGTCTGTTAGAAGGGAAAGAGGGCTATAGGCTGAAAAGAAAGATTGCTAATGGTCAGTGGAAAGCAATTCGAAATACCAATGAGAGGGAACCTACTGAGGGATACGATATTCACACTACTATAAACACTAACTTTCAGGATTTAGCTCATAATACACTTCTTAATCAATTAGAAAAATACGAGGCTCAGTTTGGGACTGTAATCCTAATGGAGGTTAAAACAGGAGCAATCAAGGCAATAGTGAATTTAGGAAGAACAAATAAGGGTGCTTACTATGAAAAACTAAATTATGCAGTTGGATTTGCTCAAGAACCTGGATCGACATTTAAGTTAATTAGTATGATGGCAGCACTAGAGGATAATTACATTAATCCTGGTGATATTGTTCAAACTGGAAATGGAGAGAGGATAATTTATGGAAAAACTGTCAGAGATTCCAAAAAAGGTGGTTATGGGAAAATAACGGCCTCAAAGGTTTTTGAAGTATCATCAAATACAGGTATTGTAAACATAATCTATGATAATTATAAAGATAACCCAAAAAAATTTGTCGATAGAATATATAACATGGGGATTCACAAACCACTAGGAATTCCTATAAAAGGTGAAGCTAACCCAAAAATTCCTTACCCAACAGATAGGGATTGGAATGGATTAAGTCTCCCTTGGATGGCCTGGGGATATGGTGTTGCGTTAACTCCATTACAGATACTCTCCTTTTATAATGCAGTTGCTAATGATGGAGTTATGGTTAAGCCAAATTTTATTAAACAAATCGGTAAAATGGGATCTAAACCGCATATTAAGTTTAATAAAAAAATTATAAATCCTTCAATATGTTCTGAAAAGACCCTAAAAATAGTAAAAGAGATGCTGTCTAACGTTGTTAAAAAAAAATGGGGTACAGCTAATAATATAAAAGATGAAAATATTAATATCTCAGGAAAGACGGGTACCACACAAATTAATTATAACACAGATTCAATAGAATATAATTCAAGTTTTGTAGGATATTTTCCATCTGATAAACCAAGATATTCTTGTATTGTTGTTATTAATAAGCCAAATAAAAAAATTGGTTATTACGGAGCTAAGGTGGCTGCTCCAGTTTTTCATGAGATCGCAAGGAGGGTTCATAGTGGAATTTTCAAAGAAGAAGCTGTATCAATTTCTAATTTAAAAAAATCGAATATAAAAAATATAAAAATTACAGATAGGCTACCAAATTTAATTGGGTATGAGTTAATGGATGTAATTCACACCTTGGAAAGTTTGGGTAAAGAGGTAATAATAATTGGAAAAAAAGGTAAAGTAAAAACTCAATCGATTTTGCCTGGAACATTATTAAATAAATTCAATAAAATAGTTTTAGAAGTGTAATGATACAGTTAAAAGATTTAATATATAAAGTACCAATAGTTGCTGTAGCTGGTAATCTATTTGTCAAAGTGAAATATATTCATAATGATTCAAGAGATGTCAAAAAAAATAGTTTATTTATTGCAATTGATGGTGGAAATCACAACGGACATGATTTTATTGATGCATCTATAGATTCTGGTGCCAAGGTAATCGTATGCAGTAAAATTCCTGATAAAAAAAATCAGCTTGTTACTTATATTCAAGTCTCAGATGTCAGAAAGTCAACGTCAATTATTGCATCAAATTTTTATGACAATCCCTCAAAAAAAATTAAATTAATTGGAATTACAGGAACTAACGGAAAAACAACAGTTGCAACATTGTTGTTCAATATTTTTAATAATCAGAATAAAAACGCAGGCCTCATATCAACCATTAATATTAAATATGCTGGTGAAATTATTTCATCTAAAAACACCACACCAGATATTTTAAGTATAAATCATTTTTTATCGCAAATGGTAAAAAATAATATCAAGTACTGTTTTATGGAGGTCTCATCTCATGGAATATCACAAGGAAGAATTAATGGTTTAAATTTTGCGGGAGGAGTCTTTACAAATCTTACTCACGATCATCTGGATTTTCATAAAAGTTTTAAAAATTATAGGGATATAAAAAAACAATTTTTTGATTTACTTCCTAAAAATGCCTTTTCATTAGTGAATATTGATGATAAAAATGCATCATTTATGTTGCAAAATACAGTTTCAAACAAATCAAGCTTCGGAATCAAAAACTATGCTAAGTTCAGTTTAAAAGTTCTTGAAAGTAATTTTAACGGAATGTTATTACGTATTGATAATCATGAGGTATGGACAAGTTTATTGGGACAATTCAATGCCTCAAATTTATTGGCTGTGTATGGGGTATCAGTTTTACTGGGGTTGAAAAAAATGGAAATCCTTAGAGAAATTAGTCTACTAAAAAATGTTCCAGGAAGGTTTCAAGTATTTAAATCAGATTCTGAGTGTTTTGTCATTATTGATTATGCTCACACACCTGATGCTCTAGAGAATGTTATTTATAATATTAATCAAATAAAAACTCAAAATTCAAAATTAATTACAATAATTGGTTGTGGTGGAGACAGAGATATTGAGAAAAGAAATAAAATTGGGGAGATAGCATCTGAAAAAAGTGACAAGGTGATTTTTACCTCTGATAATCCAAGAGGTGAAAATCCAATGTCAATAATTGATCAAATGATAGAGGGAGTTGAAGAGAAATATAAAAATAAAATTATAAGTATTGAGAAAAGGGAAATGGCAATAAAGAAGTCTAAAGAAATATCTAAAAAATCAGATGTAGTTCTAATTGCTGGAAAAGGACATGAGAAATATCAAGAGATTTTGAATAATAAAATCCCGTTTGACGATTTTTTAATTGCAAAAAAATATTTTATAAACAAACCATAATATTATGCTTTATTATTTATTTGAGTTCTTACAACAAAAATATCAATTTCCAGGAGCAGGGTTATTTCAGTTTTTATCATTTAGAGCAGCAATTGCAATGATAGTTTCCTTAGGTTTCTCATTGACTTTTGGTCAAAGAATAATAAATTATTTAATAAATAATCAAATTGGTGAATCAATAAGAAACTTAGGTCTGATTGGTGAAAATGAAAAAAAAGGCACTCCAACAATGGGAGGTTTAATAATTATTTTTTCAACAATAATACCTGTGATTTTTTTAGCTAAACTTGAAAATATTTACATAATTCTTTTGCTATTTACAGCTCTGTGGATGGGAATTATTGGAGGTATAGATGATTATATTAAGGTCTTTAAAAAAAATAAAAAGGGATTAAAAGGAAAATTCAAAATTATTGGTCAAATAATTCTAGGATTAATAATAGGATGTACACTCTATTTTCACCCCGAAATACAAGTAAGACAAAAAATTAAAATTTCTAGAAATATAGAAATTGAATCGAATAATTCATTTGCACCTCAAGAAAAAGCATTTGTAACTAATATGCCATTGTTAAAAGATAATGCTTTTAACTACTCTGATTTGATTACGTGGATAGATGAGTCTTTAGTTGATTTTACCTGGATAATTTTTATACCAATAGTAATTTTTATCGTATCTGCTGTTTCCAACGGTGCAAACCTTACTGATGGACTTGATGGTTTAGCAGCAGGTAGCTCAGCTATAATTGTTTTTGTTTTAGGAATTTTCGCATGGGTATCTGGTAATTTTATTTTTGCAGATTATTTAAATATTATTTACATACCTAATGTAGGAGAAATAACGGTTTTTATAGCATCTTTTCTAGGAGCACTTATAGGCTTTTTATGGTTTAATACTTATCCGGCTTCAGTTTTCATGGGAGATACTGGGAGTTTGACAATTGGCGCTTTAATTTCAGTTATTGCGCTGATTGTCCGAAAGGAATTGTTAATTCCATTATTGTGTGGAATATTTTTCATTGAAACTTTGTCAGTTTTAATTCAAGTAGCTTATTTCAAGTATACAAAAAGAAATCATGGAGTAGGAAAACGCATTTTTTTAATGTCTCCTGTTCATCACCATTATCAAAAGAAGGGATTAAATGAAAGTAAAATTGTAATTCGATTTTGGATTATTGGGATTTTACTTGCAATTCTAGCAATAGTAACTTTAAAAATTCGGTAGTTGAAAAAAAGAATAGTTATTTTAGGATCAGGTATTTCAGGTGTGGGCGCAGCTAATCTTGCAGTCAATAAGGGCTTCAAAGTTTTTGTGTCAGATATTGGTTTAATAAATGAAAAAATTAAAAGACAATTTGATAGTTCAAATATTGTCTGGGAGGAGAATACGCCTGAGGTTACTTTTATAGATGGTGCAAATTGCATTATCAAAAGTCCAGGTATACCAAATAATTCGTTATCGGTTGTCAAAGCGAAAAATTCAGGAATCCCAATAATTTCAGAGATCGAGTTTGCATCCAACTACACAAATGCAACAATTATAGGAATTACTGGAACAAATGGAAAAACATCAACTACAGAATTGACATACCATATCTTAAAAAAAGCAGGACTCAACGTCGGACTTGCAGGTAATGTCGGTATTAGTTTTTCTCAACAAGTATTAGACTATTCATTTGATGTATTTGTCCTCGAGGTAAGTAGTTTTCAACTGGATGATATAGTAAAGTTTTCTCCAGATCTAGCTGTAATAACAAATCTAAAACCAGATCACTTGGATAGATATGATAATAGTTTTAGTAAATATATAAGCTCTAAGTTGAATATAGCTTTAAATCAAAACAAAACACAATTTTTAATTATCAATGCAAACGATAAGAATTTGATTAGTGCAGTCAGTCAAAAACCTATAAAATCGAAAATACATAATTATGGTTTTGAAATTGATGGAGCCTCATCAACTTCGATAACAAAAAATAAAATAAATATTGAACACTTAAATTTAAAAACTATGATCCCAATTTCATCATTTCCATTAAAAGGAAGACATAATCTTTTAAATGCTATGGCCGCCTCAACAGTAGCATCTATTTTAAATATAGATAAAAATATAATCAGAAAGAGTCTGGAGAGTTTCAATTCACTACCACATAGATTGGAACATGTTTTAAAAATTCACGATGTTAACTATATAAATGATTCAAAAGCAACAAATGTCAATGCCACTTTTTTTGCTTTACAATCAATAAATACAAAAGGTGTCTGGATTGCAGGAGGCGTAGACAAAGGCAACGATTATGATGAGCTTATTCCACTAGTGCAAGAAAAAGTTAAAGCTATAATTTGTTTGGGAAAGAATAATGAAAAGTTAATCAATGTATTTCAAAGTATTGTAAATATTATGGTAGAGACTGAATCAATTGATGAAGCTGTAAAAATTGCACATAATATTGCAAAAAGAAAAGATACAGTCATTTTATCACCAGCGTGTGCTAGTTTTGATNTATTTGTTAATTATGAAGATAGAGGGAATCAATTTAAAAATGCAGTTAGAAATCTTTAGAGCTTAATTTATGATAGGAAANAATTTTTTCAAAGGAGATTNAGTTTTATGGTGCATAATAGCCCTGCTGGTAATATTCTCTTTTTTGCCAGTNTACAGTGCTAGTTCAAATCTTGCTTTTGTAATTGGAAAGGGAACACCAATTGGTTATTTATTCAAGCATTTTTTAATTATGACTTTCGGATTTTCTTTAGTTTATGTTTTTCACAGGATACCATTCATNTACTTCAAAGGTATTTCAGTATTAATGATTCCGGTTACTTTTATTCTACTTATATACACCGCAAGTCAGGGAAATATNATAAATGGAACGAATGCTAATAGATGGATTCAGATACCATTAATTGGATTTAGTTTTCAAACCTCGTCTCTAGCATCGATGATATTAATGATGTATATAGCTCATTATATATCAAAAAATCAAGATAAGCCNACAAAATTCATNAGCACATTNTGGTCNTTGTGGACACCAATTATCGGAGTGATAGTATTAATTTTTCCTTCTAATTTTTCTACTGCAATTATCTTATTTTGTATGGTCTTNATGTTACTTTTTGTTGGAGGATACCCGCTTAGACAATTATTTCTNATATCAGTTTCAATTTTATCAATTTTTTTATTATTCATAGTTANTGCAAAAGCTTTTCCTGACTACATACCAAACAGAGTTGACACTTGGACTAGTAGAATATCAAATTTCAATTCACCAGAAAAAAATGCAAACTATCAAATTGAAAGATCAAAGATTGCNATTGCCTCTGGAGGTATTTATGGAAAAGGTGCAGGAAAAAGTGTAATGAAGAACTTTCTTCCTCAAAGTTCTTCTGATTTCATCTTTGCAATAATTGTTGAGGAATATGGATTAATTGGTGGNTTGACACTAATTATAATNTACATACTGCTTCTCTTTAGAATTNTGGTAATTTTTCATAAAACCAAAATTTTGTTTGGNAAACTTTTNGTNGTTGGCNTAGGTATTCCTATTGTTTTTCAAGCATTCATAAATATTGGTGTAACTGTTCAACTTTTTCCTGTCACAGGACAGACATTACCACTTCTTAGTAGTGGTGGGTCATCTGCATGGATGAACTTCATNGCAATTGGAATTATTTTGAGTGTCAGTAATTCTATCAAAAAGGATAATATTAGCAANAATGACATTGATAACCCATTATATATCTTGAGTGAAGACAAATAAATACATTTTTTCAGGAGGTGGAACTGGAGGGCATATTTTTCCCGCACTTTCTCTTGCAAAAGAAATTCAAATACAAAATCCAGAAGCAGAAATACTTTTTGTTGGCTCAAAAGGAAAAATGGAGATGAGAAAAGTTCCTGAATTTGGTTTTAAAATAATTGGACTTCCTATTNAAGGTTTAAAGCGAAAAATAACACTAGAAAATTTGATATTTCCANTAAAACTTTTTGGTAGTTTGATAAGATCTTTCANGATATTGAGAAACTTTAAACCAAATATTGTTATTGGAACTGGGGGGTATGCAAGTGGACCAATTTTATTTGCAGCTCAAATTCTTGGATATCCAACTCTGATTCAGGAACAAAATTCTTTTGCTGGATTAACAAATAAGATTCTGGNTAAAAGAGCAACAAAAATTGCAGTTGCCTATCCTAAGATGGAAAAGTTTTTTCCAAAAGATAAAATTGTTTTTACAGGAAATCCAATACGTAAAGAAATTTTTAATAATATCGATAAGANGGAGGCTAAATTATATTTTGATTTGGACGTGAATTNTCCTGTAATTGGAATAACGGGTGGNAGNCAGGGCGCAAAAAATATTAATTTTATANTCGAGAAAAATTTAAGTCTATTCAGTAATCTAAAGGTTCAAGTTTTGTGGCAATGTGGATCTTCATATTTTGAAACTTACAAAAAAAATATAAATCCTAGAGTAAAAATAATTCCGTTTGTTGAAAGAATTGATTATTGGTATAATTCAATTGATCTATTGATTTCCAGNTCAGGTGCATCAACCATATCNGAGATCTGNTCTACTCAGACACCTTCTATATTAATTCCTTCACCAAATGTANCTGAAAATCATCAATATCATAATGCGATGGTTCTCTACAATGAGAGGGCGTCTGTGATAATAGAGGAAAGGGACTTGGAAAAAAACTTTAAATCTATTTTAANGAAAATTTGGACAAACAATGAAATAAAAAATGAAATGAAATACAATTTAAAAAAATTGTCAAAACCAAATTCAACTGAGGAAATNACNAATTGCATAAAAGAAATTTTAAATTGAAAAAGAAAAAATTATATTATCTTTTGGGTGCAGGTGGNATTGGAATGTCTTCAATTGCACAATATTTAAAGGCGAAAGGTTATGATGTTTTCGGTTTTGATAATAATTATTCTGTAGTTACAAAATTACTTGAAGACAAGGGAATAATAATGAATTATGGTAATTCAATTAAATCAATTCAAAAAATAAATACAAATGATAATCTTGAAGTAATATATTCNTCAGCTATAAAAAATGATCATCCNGTATTTTCTTATTTCGTTGATAAAGGTTTTNAACCAATTAAAAGAGCAGTTTTTTTNGCTTCACAAGTCAATNCCTCTGAGTCATATGCTGTATCTGGGACACACGGAAAAACAACAACAAGTGCAATTCTAGCTCATATTTTTAACTNTTCAAATTTGTCATTTAGTGCATTTGTTGGAGGATTAATGTTGCCTCAAAANACAAATTTTATAAATAAAGGTTTTCAAAAAACAATCGTTGAGGCAGATGAATATGATCGTTCGTTTTTAAATTTTAAACCTTTCTCAGCATGCATTACTTCAATAGATGCAGATCATCTTGACATATATAAAAATCATCAATCTGTTAAAGAAGCTTTTAAGAATTTCNCTAAAAAAGTTACAGGAAATTTAATNGTTCATCACAGTGTACCCTTTGTCGGTTTGAAATATGGAATAAATATCAATTGTGATTATCAATTTACAATTAGAAAACAAATAGACACTGGTTATTTCGTTGATTTGAAGACCCCTAAGGAAAAGATCTTNAATATTTTTTGTAAAGTGCTTGGATACCATAATTTGGAGAATATGTTAGCAGCNATTGCTCTTGCAGATCAATCAGAATTAGAATTAAAAAAAATAGTTTCGTGNCTTGATTCATTTTTTGGGATTTCAAGAAGATTAAATATTCATGAAATTGAAAATAAAATAATTATTGATGATTATGCCCACCATCCAAAAGAAATAGCAGCAGTCCACCATACATTGAGAAATCTGTATCCNAAATATGATATTGAGGTTGTTTTTCAGCCCCATCTGTTTTCTCGAACAAGGGATTTTATGGATGATTTTGCCAAGGAATTATCAAAATTTGATAGTATAAAAGTAATGGAAATATATCCAGCCAGAGAAGAGCCAATAAATGGTATTAATAGTNAAAAATTAATTGATAAATTATCNAAAAAAGCTACTCTTTTAGATTCTAGTGACTTTGATGATAATATTAATTTCTCTAAACATAAAGTATTAGCAATTTTAGGAGCAGGTGATATTGGTGAATTGATTGAGAGTTACTTAAATAAAAAGAAATGAAAAAAGATAAATTTTTTCTTTTATTTACTGTTTTGGTTCTAACCACCTTAATATTTTATTCTCAATTTAAAAATAAGTCTAGAACAAANGGTGAATTTGTCTTATCGTTTCATAACGGATCTAAATTTTTAAATGATTCATTAGTTGATAAATTGTTGATACAAAAGCTACAGTTAGATAAAAATGAATCGAATCTTATTTTAGATTTGAGAGAGATTGAAGAATTTTTAGAAATTCAGCCTGAAATTTTAAATGCAGAAGTATATACTTTGCCAAATGGAAATATAAAGACTGAAATTTTAGAAAGAAAACCTGTAATTAGAGTTCTCGATAAAGGATTTTATTTAGATGAAAATGGAGTGAAAATTCCATTATCGAAAAACCATACTTACAGAGTTCCAATATTTTTAAACTCATTTGAGAATAAAAATATCGATGATATAATTTTTTTAACAAAGATAATGTTGAATGACAGTTTTTTTAAAAATGAATTTTCACAAATGTGGATCGAAAATAATCAATTACATTTTAGATTAAGGGATTTTGATTTTGATATTTTGTGGGGCAGAAATACTAAGGTTAACCATAAAATAAATAAACTGAAGGCCTTTTGTGCATACTTTCAGGGTGATACCATAAACAAAATCTTAAAAAAGATTGATTTATCAATTGAAAATCAAATAGTTGCAACAGAGTGATGGAAGATAAAAATAATATATCAGTCGGACTTGATATTGGGACTACCAAAATAGTTGCAATGGTGGGTACGAAAAATGAATTTAACAAGCTTGAAATCTTAGGTACAGGAAAGTCAGAGAGTTTAGGAGTCCATAGAGGTGTAGTTAATAATATAACTCAAACTATTCAATCAATTCAATCTGCAATCAATGATGCAAACAGTTCTTCTGGTTATGATATTAATGAGGTTGTTGTTGGTATTGCTGGACAACACATTAGAAGTTTGCAACACAGTGATTATATAACAAGGACTAATCCTCAGGATGTAATAAATGAAAACGATATAGAAAAATTGATCCAACAGGTCTACAAGTTGGTCATGCTACCAGGTGAGGAAATTATTCATGTTCTCCCTCAAGAGTACAAAGTTGACGGACAATCTGAAATTAAAGAGCCTATTGGAATGTATGGAGGAAGACTTGAGGCAAATTTTCATGTTGTTGTTGGTCAAGTTTCCTCAATTAAAAATATTGGTAGATGTATTAAGAGTGCTGGTTTGAAAATGGGAGACATTACACTTGAGCCTCTCGCATCTGCTGATGCAGTATTGAGTAATGAAGAAAAAGAAGCTGGAGTAGCGTTAATTGATATTGGAGGAGGAACAACTGATTTAGCGATTTTCAAGGATGATATAATTAGACATACTGCAGTAATTCCTTTTGGGGGTAATGTCATTACTGAAGATATAAAAGAAGGTTGTTCGATAATTGAAAAACAAGCTGAGTTATTAAAGATTAAGTTTGGGTCAGCGTGGCCCGGTGAGAACAAGGATACAGAAATAGTATCAATTCCAGGTTTAATTGGAAGAGAACCAAAGGAAATTTCATTAAAAACTCTATCAAAAATTATAAATGCTAGAGTCGTTGAAATAATAGAACAGGTTTTTTTGGAAATCAAAAATTATGGACATAGCGATCAGAAAAATAAGCTTATAGCTGGAATTGTATTAACTGGAGGTGGAAGTCAGTTGAAGCACCTAAAACAGTTGGTCGAATATGTAACAGGAATGGATACCCGAATTGGTTATCCTGGTGAACACTTAGCTGGTGATTCAAATAAAAATACTGGACCAATTTTTTCAACAGCTGTTGGTTTATTAATGAATGCAATTGACAACAAAGAGTCGAATCTTAAATTAAATAATGAAGACTCTGCTGACCAAAACAAAGATGATAATAAAGAATCAAGTAAAAATCTAGTTGAAAAGAATAGTAAAACCATTTTTGAAAAGTGGGTAGATAAATTCAAGGAGTTTTTAGATAACGCATAAAGGCATAATTTATGAATAAGGAAAATAACACAAATTTTAGTTTTGATTTACCAAAAAATAGAAGTAATGTAATTAAAGTAATTGGTGTTGGTGGAGGAGGAAGTAATGCAATTAACTACATGTTTCAACAAGGAATTTTAGGGGTTGATTTTGTTGTTTGCAATACAGATGCCCAGGCTCTAAATGAAAGTTCTGTTCCAATAAAAATTCAACTAGGAGCAAATTTAACTGAAGGTCTTGGGGCAGGAGCAAATCCTAAAGTTGGAGCAAATGCTGCAGAAGAAAGTTATGACGACTTAAAAAATTTATTAAATACACAAACTAAAATGGTTTTTATCACAGCAGGAATGGGTGGAGGAACTGGGACAGGTGCTGCACCAATTATTGCAAAAATGGCAAGAGAGCTAGATATTTTAACTGTTGGCATCGTAACAATGCCATTTCAGTTTGAGGGAAAATTAAGATTAGATCAAGCTCAAGTCGGATTAGAAAATATTAAAAAAGAAGTTGACTCCTTGGTTGTAATCAATAACAACAAACTTAGAGAGGTATATGGAAACCTTGGTTTTAAATCTGGGTTTGCAAAAGCAGATGAAGTTTTATCAAAAGCTGCTCGGGGAATAGCAGAGGTAATTACTCATCATTACACTCAAAATATTGATCTTAGGGATGCAAAAACAGTTCTTAAAAATAGTGGTTCTGCAATCATGGGTTCTGGAACATCTAGTGGAAGCAATAGGGCGCAAGAAGCTATTATTAAAGCATTAGATTCCCCTTTATTGAATGATAATAAAATAACGGGGAGTAAAAATGTTCTATTATTAATTGTTTCTGGTACTGAAGAGATAACCATAGATGAAATAGGAGAAATAAATGATTATATTCAATCTGAGGCGGGTAATAATACAAATATTATTATGGGAGTTGGAGAAGATGAAAAACTCCAAGACTCTATATCAGTGACTATTATTGCAACTGGTTTTGATATTGATCAACAAAACGATATAGTTAATACCGAACCAAAAAAAATAATTCATACTCTTGAAGATGATCAGAAAATGGAGCAATTTCTTGTGACAAAAAACAACGAAAAAAATAGTTTAGAATTCCTAAATGAAAATTCCAAAAATTCTGATTTAATTGAAAATAACGAATCAAACTATAATATTTTATTGACCGATGAAGTTTTGGATATTGATGTACAATATGATGAAATTCTATCTAAAAAAAATAAAGAAGATTTGAATAATTATTCTGAATCGGATAATTCTAGTGAACAAAATCACAAAACTGAAAATTTTATAATAAATAATATAAGTGAAGATATTGAGCAATTAAAAATAATAGATGAAGAGTTAATAGAATCAGACCCAAAAAATCAAACCACTTTTGATTTCGATATTTCTTTAAATAAAGCAAAAAATATTGAGGATTTTGATATTAAATTTGATTTAAAAAAAGATGTTAATAATGATGATTATATTGAAGAAACTTCAAATATAAATCAGCAAATTGAGACTCTTGATGAACATAATAGCTCTTTTAGTAATCAATTTGAGATCGATTCAGATGATAGAGTTAAGGAACCTACTGATACTAATATCAAAAATATTGAAGTAGTGAATCCTGAAATTATATCTTCACAAATTGATGAAAAAAATCCATTTGAAAAGTCAATTGATCAAGCAGACGTTGATGAAAATAAGAGTAGAATGATTCATTTAAAAGAATTTAATTATTCATTCAAAAAAACCATAAATAAGATTGATGATTTAGAGAAACAACCTGCATATGAGAGAAGTGGTCTTAACATTGAAAATGAAACAATCAATAAAGAAAAAGCGTCAGATATTATTATTCAAACAGATGATAATGAAAATCTAAATATAAAATCCAATAATTCATACCTTCATGATAATGCAGATTAAAATATATAATAAATGAACTTAGAGAAAAAAATAACAAAATCAATAATTGTATCAATGAAGTTGAGAGATGCTGTGCGTTTAGAATCTTTAAGATCTATAAAATCATCTTTACTACTTTTAAAAACAAAAAATAGAAACACTTCTATATCTGAGACCGAAGAAGTACAATTACTACAAAAATTAGTAAAGCAAAGAAAAGAGAGCGCAATTATTTATAAAGATCAAAATAGATCTGATTTAGCTGATCAAGAAGAGGCTCAAGCAAAAATTATTTCTGAATTTCTACCTAAACCAATTTCAGAAGAGGAATTAGAAAAAATAATTGATTCTCTCATTGATGAAATTGGGGCAACGGATATGAAAGATATGGGAGTGATAATGTCTAAGGCTTCCATTAAACTTGCAGGTAAGGCAGATGGCAAAACTATATCCAATATAGTAAGAGAGAAATTAATGAAAAAATAAGTAGTAATAGTAGGCCCAGTAGTTCAACTGGATAGAATGTCAGATTTCGGCTCTGATGGTTGGGGGTTCGAATCCTCCCTGGGTCACCAATTTGAGTTAGTTGTAATTTGGTAAAGTCGAGTATTTTTTCTTGTACATAAGCATTTGATCAGAAAAACTCTTTGATTGCTCTATCTTGATGTCAATTATATCATTTGATGAATTTTTAATCGGGATCAAATTTGGATTCATAAAACCACTATAAGGTGCAGATGTAAACTTCTCATTTCTCATTAAAATCTCTTTATGTAAATCAATGTCTATTTTAACACCATAATTTTCAACTAAGTTTTTTCCCGCTTCATAGTCTCCTTCAGATTTTATTCTTTGAATTTCTTTAAGAAGAACTCCAAAAAGACCTCTTAATTTTTCGTAGTCATTAATTATGAAATATGTTTTATTCTCAATTATAATCTTTTCAATTACGTTATCTTTTTTACCCTTCTCATATACCCACTTTGATATCATTTGACGATTTCTCATGTGAGATTCCTCAATGTCATTTCCCGGTTTAATCCTAATTAATTGGGTCATAAGACCATTTCTAATATAACTATTATACTGAGCTATTGTGTATTCTTTTAAATGTTTTGTAATGCCAATTTCCTCCATTTTTTTATCTGAAATAAAATATAACCCAACAAGATCAGCTCTAGCTTCTTCTAATGTAGAACTATAACTTTTCAGAGTTTCTTTAGGTGTTCCAACTCCATCGATAATTTTTCCGCTTGCATGACCAATTACCTCGTGCAGTGCAGTGTGAAGATCATCAGCTTCATTACCATATTTTTTTTCAATATTAATGTGTTCTTTATTTAATGCAAATTCATTTATTCTTCCACTACTTCCAGCATTAGCATAGGAAAACAAAATATTACCTAAGGAAACAGACTTGGATCCATGATTAGCCCTTATCCAATTAGCATTAGGTAGATTAATACCAATTGGAGAAGAAGGCGATGTGGCTCCGGCTTCTGATGCCACATTAACTGTATTATATGAAATACCAACAACATTTTTTCTTTTGTGGTTATCAGAAATAGTAGAATTATCTTCAAACCACTGTGCATACTTAGAGACTGCATTCATTTTCTTACTCATTTCAAAGTCTTTTATTTGAACTACTGATTCAAATGATGCTTTATAGGCCAGAGGGTCATTATAAACTTCAATAAAACCGTTTATATAATCAATATCACCTTCTTTGGTGTTAACCCATTTTATGTTGTAGTCATCCCAAATTTTTAGATCTCCTGTTTCGTAGTATTTTATTAATAGTTCAAATGTTTTTTTTTGTTGATCGTTTTCTGAAACTGTTGCGGCTTTCCTTAGCCAAAAGATAATTTTCTCTATTGCATCTGAGTACATACCATTTAATTTCCAGACCTTTTCTTCAATAGCACCATCAACTTTTATAAGCTTTGAATTTAACCCAAGGGATACAGGTTTGTTATGATCGTCTATAATTTTTTGCTTATAAAAATCATTAACTTCGGATTCAGTAATATTATCATCATAAAAATTAACAGCCGAACCTTTAATCAAACCAAGTTCAGGATCCAAGTTAACTTTTTTTAGGTCTTTTGAGTTGAAAATTGCATCAAAAGCATCATAATTCAGTGAAGTATTTGATTCATCTAATAAGTCTTTTAAATACTTTTTTGAAAATTTAGGAATGAATTTGTCATTAGAGTAATGATGATGAATTCCATTAGAAAACCATATCCTTTTTAAATATATTTCATATTCATTCCATGCATTCGTTGAGCGGTCACCACGGTAATTTAAGTAAATATTTTCTAAGGCTCTTTTGATTGAAAGATTATGTTTATAATTTTGATCGTACATAATATCTCTTCCAACAAGTCCTGCTTGCGTTAGGTAATAAACTAATTTCTTTTGATCTAAGGTTAATTTATTGAATCCAGGGATTTTATATCTAAGAATTCTTGTATCGGCAAATTGCTCTGCAAAAAAAGAAAATTTGCTTTCTGACAAATCGTTTTTGCATCCTATTAGAATTAGTAATATTAATATAGCTTTAAATAAATTTTTTTTCATTTAATTACTTTAAAATAATTTTAAGTTTACTTGATTTTGAATTTCTTAATTTTTCTTGTTTCAACCCCGTCAAAGTGTTCAACTGTGGTGCTGTTAAGAATTTTAAAATATTGAGTCTTCTTACTTGTACCAACTATTCTCCAAAAAATTTGTTTTTGTTTTTTATCAAATTTTATCATTTCTATACCAGAACGAAAGCCACCATCTGGAATTTCATATATAAGTAAACCGTTTTCATATGTTATAATAAAACATTCTTTATCCTTTGATTCGCACCATTTTGCATTTAAAAATTCATAGGGATCGATATTTTGAATTGAAAAAATAAAAAAAAGTTGAATAATGTATAACATGATATTAATAATTATTTCAAATTTAATATTATTTGATTATTTGTTATAAGAATATAGTTTTTTTATTCTTGTGAAAATCCAATAAATTGATAAAAATAAAATTAAAATAAATAATTCAAAATATATCAAATAATTAGGCCATTCTCCAATTATCAGGGGATTATCTACTTTTGGTGGATAGTTTAAATACATATAATTGGATTTTATAAAATAATTTAATGGCATAATAATTATCATTAATATGTTTAAAAGTAAAATTGTCTTTAACCATGAAAATTTTTTTAGTTCAAAGCTTAAATAGAAAAACAGATACAATGGTATTAATATTATTAGACTATGACTAAAATAATAAACTAAATATTCAAGAAAGCTACCATCATAATCGTTTATTTGAGGTGTGAGTATTGCAACTATACCTCCAATAATTCCTCCAAAAAAACTGAATTCAAATAAGCTCTGGTTATTTTTTAAGAACAATACTGAAATACAGATTAGGCTGTTTATACTACATAAATGCAGGGGTAAGTGTTCTCTAATTGTCCATTGATCTGAAATTATATTTCCAATATGAGAGAATAGAGTGGAAATTAGCAAAATACAGCTTAATGATTTTGCAATTTTTATGTTTTGATTAACAGATAAAATTTTTCCCATCAATAAAAAAAAACAAATAAAAAAACCAGTAATCATTGTGTTTCTTATCCACTCATCAGACATAAAATCAATGGTATATACGCTCATTTAATAAATATAATAAAAACATTAAGTTTATATGCTTTTAGATTTTAGATCGATTTCAAATTTGAAATGGCTGATTTGGGATCCTCTGATTTAAAAACAAAATTTCCTGCTACGAGAATGTTAGCACCTAGATCAAATAATTTTTTTGCATTTTTATTTGATACACCACCATCTATTTCAATCAAAGCATTGCTTTTTTTTGTTTGAATTAGTCTTTTTAATTCTTTAGTTTTATTGTAGGTGTTTTTTATAAATTTTTGACCACCAAAGCCAGGATTTACACTCATTAAACAAACTAAATTAATGTCACTTATAATCGGTTCTAATACACTAACTGGTGTGTGAGGGTTCAATGCAACTCCTGCTTTCATACCATTTATTTTAATTTCTTGAATAGTCCTGTGAAGATGAATGCATGCTTCAAAATGGACTGTTAAAATCTTCGCATTAAGATCAGCAAAGTTTTTAATATATCGATCAGGATCAGTAATCATTAGGTGAACATCAAGTGGTTTTTTAGCATAGGAATTTATTGATTTTAAAACAGGCATTCCAAATGATATATTCGGCACAAAAACACCATCCATTATGTCAATATGAAACCAATCTGCTTTACTTTGATTAATCATCTCACAATCTCGCTCTAAATTTCCAAAATCAGCAGAGAGAATTGAAGGAGCAATTAGATTGTGCATGATTTAATTTTTAGCCAAGGTATGTTTTTAAAATTTTACTTCTAGAGGTATGTTTTAGACGCCTTATTGCCTTTTCTTTTATTTGTCTTACTCTCTCTCTAGTTAAATCAAAAGTTTCACCAATTTCTTCGAGTGTCATAGCGTGTTGATTGCCAAGACCAAAATATAATCTTACAACATCAGCTTCTCTGGGGGTCAATGTTTCAAGAGCCCTTTCTATTTCAGTCCTTAATGATTCATGTAGTAGGGATCGGTCTGGATTGGGAGATTCTCCAATATTTAAAACATCATAAAGATTCGAGTCTTCACCTTCAACTAACGGAGCGTCCATGGAGACATGCCTGCCAGAATTTTTCAGAGATTCTTTAACGTCATTAATAGTCATGTCTAATTCTTTTGCAATTTCTTCTGCAGAAGGTTGACGTTCATGAGCTTGTTCCAAAAAAGCATATGTTTTATTTATTTTGTTTATGGAACCAATTTTATTCAGTGGAAGTCTTACAATTCTGGACTGTTCTGCCAAGGCTTGAAGAATAGATTGTCGTATCCACCAAACAGCATATGAAATAAACTTAAATCCTCTTGTTTCATCGAATCTTTGAGCGGCCTTAATCAAACCTAAGTTACCCTCATTGATAAGGTCAGGAAGAGTTAGGCCTTGATTTTGATACTGCTTAGCAACCGACACTACGAATCTTAAATTAGCCTTTGTAAGTTTCTCTAGAGCGACTTGGTCTCCAGCTTTAATTCTTTGTGCTAATTCTACTTCTTCTTCAGCTGTAATTAAGTCAACTTTTCCAATCTCCTGAAGATATTTGTCTAAGGAAGCAGTTTCTCTGTTTGTTACTTGTTTTGTAATTTTTAATTGTCTCATGTAAGATTTCTTTCTATAGACTTATACGTATTATATTTAAAAAGGTTACAAAAACAATAAAAATTATTTAGTTTCTCTCAGGTTTTTTTAAAAGTGCTTTTCTGGATACCTTTTCTTTTCTTGTCCTTGGATCAATTCCAAAATATTTTACATCCAATAAATCTCCAATTTTAAATACTTTGTTGACATCTTCTGTTCTTTCCCAGGCAATTTCACTAATATGAAGTAGAACCTCATTTCCAGGCGCATCAACATACTCTACTACAGCACCAAAATCTAAAATTTTAATTACTTTAACCTTATAAGAGTTACCTTTCTCCGGTTTGAATAACAATGAGTCTATCTTGGTGAGAACTCTTTCAATTCCATCTTGATCTGTTCCAAGAATCTCGACAATACCTTCTTCTGTTTCAGAGTCTTCATTTATTACAATTGTACAACCTGTTTCTTTTTGTAATTCCTGAATTACCTTTCCTCCGGGACCAATGAATGGACCTATAAATTCGTTAGGAATCCTTCTGGTTATCATTTTCGGTGAGTGTGGTTTAACCTCTGAATTTGGTTTTTCTATAGTTTCAGTTAATTTATCTAAAATATGTAATCTACCATCCTTGGCCTGTTTTAATGCTTTAACTAGTATTTCATATGAGAGACCTTTTATTTTGATATCCATTTGACATGCTGTTATCCCTTTGTAAGTTCCAGTTACTTTAAAATCCATATCGCCTAAATGATCTTCGTCACCTAATATATCGCTCAAAACAGCGTATCTTTTACCGTCTGATATTAAACCCATTGCTATGCCTGATACTGGACTTGATATCTGAACCCCAGCATCCATTAGGGCCATAGTTCCAGCACAAACTGTAGCCATTGATGACGATCCATTTGATTCTAAAACTTCAGATACTAACCGAACAGTATATGGGCAGCTTTCCGGAATAACACCCTTCAGTCCTCTTTGCGCTAAGTTTCCATGTCCAATTTCTCTCCTTGATGTACCCCTCAGAGGTCTAGCCTCGCCTGTACAGAAGGGTGGAAAGTTATAATGAAGATAAAATTTTTCTTCTCCTTCAAACGATGGCATGTCAATTTTATTAGCTTCTCTGGACGTTCCTAAAGTAACAGTCGCAAGTGCTTGTGTTTCACCTCTAGAAAAAATTGAGGATCCGTGTGTGGAGGGTAAGTAATCAACCTCACACCATATTGGTCTTATTTCAGATGTTTTTCTGCCATCGAGCCTTATTCCTTCGCTTAATGTAAGTTCTCGAATTGCATTTTTCTCAGCTTTTCTATAATATTCATTAATCATTTCCCCAAATTCCTCAAGCTCTTCTTCTGTAAAATTTGATTTAAGTTCTTCTTTTAGTTCGGCAAATGCTGAGCCTCTTTCTTTTTTTGAGGTTCCTTTTTTTGCGATCTTGTAACATTTTTCATAGGTTAAATCGTATATTTTTTTTTCTAGTTCTTCATTGATGTCAGAAGTTTCATAGTCTCGTATTTCTTTTTTTCCGTATGCTTTTGCTAATTTTTCTTGTGCCTCAATTTGAACTTTAATTGCTTCATGAGCAAATTTTATTGCACTAGCCATCTCTTCTTCTGAAACCTCTTTCATCTCACCCTCAACCATCATAACTGAATCTTTAGACGCACCGACTACCATGTCGATATCAGATTCAAGAAGTTGTGATCGACTTGGATTAATAATAAAGTCATCTTTAATTCTTGCTACTCTAACTTCTGAAATTGGACATTCAAATGGAAGATCACTTAATTGAATTGCAGCAGATGCAGCAAGACCTGCTAAAGAATCAGGCATGACATTTTCATCATGAGACATTAATTGTATCATCACCTGAGTTTCAGCATGATAATCTTTTGGGAAAAGAGGCCTCAAAACCCTATCTACAATTCTCATCGTCAATATTTCCCCATCACTTGGTCTTGCCTCTCTTTTAAAAAACCCCCCAGGATATCTTCCAGCAGCAGCAAATTTTTCTCTGTAATCAACTGTCAAGGGAAGGAAGTCTAAATTACTTGATTCATAATTTGAGACTACCGTACATAGCAACATGGCATTTCCCATTTGAACAACAACTGAGCCGTGGGCCTGTTTGGCTAATTTTCCCGTCTCTATTGTAATAACCCTACCATCAGGTAATTTAATTGATTCTTTATATGTTTTTGGTTTCATTTTTCAAGGTTTAAGTTATTGTTGTGTGTTTAGCAACCAATGAAAAATATAAAAGTTAGAACTATTTTCTTATTTTTAGTTCTTTAATTATTGAACGGTACTTTCCAATATCTTTAGATTTTAAGTAATCAAGAAGGTTTCTTCTTTTACCAACCATACTAACTAAAGCACGTTCAGTATTAAAGTCTTTGTTATTCTTCTTTAGGTGGTCAGATAAATGATTTATTCTTTTCGAAAAAAGAGCAATTTGTCCCTCAGTTGAACCTGTATTTGTTATAGATTTTCCGTATTTTTTAAAAAGATCTTCTTTAACTTTTTTGTTAATATGCATTATTTTTTTTTTAAAAAATTTTTTGTAAGATTAATTTCGAGTGCAAATATATACAATTTTGATAATTAAATCTTTTATTATTTCCTAAGTGGCCTGTTAAGAATTAAGTCAATGTATTCATTGACTTTATCTTTTAATTTACTTCTGTGAACAATAAAATCTAAAAAACCTTTTTCTTTCAAAAATTCACTTTTTTGAAATCCTGCTGGAAGGTCTTTTCCAGTTGTGTCTTTCACAACCCTTGGGCCTGCAAAAGCAATCAGCGCATTTGGCTCTGCAATATTTATATCACCTAACATTGCGAATGATGCTGTGGTTCCCCCCGTTGTTGGATCTGTGCATAATGAAATGTATGGAAGCCTTGCTTCAGCTAAATGAGCAAGTTTAGCTGATGTTTTTGCCATTTGCATTAATGAGGTTGCAGATTCCATCATTCTTGCTCCACCGGATTTGGATATGACTAATAGTGGTAATGAGTTTTTTATGCAAAAATCTGTTGCTCTAGAAATTTTTTCTCCAACAACAGATCCCATAGAACCACCGATGAAAGCGAAATCCATACAACAAACGACCAAATCTTTGCCTTTAGATTTACCAACTGCTGTTCTTAATGCATCGTTTAAATTTGTTTTCTTTTGAGCTTCTTTTATTCTGTCTTTGTATTTTTTGTTATCAACAAATTTTAAAAAGTCTTTTGGCTTAAGACCTTTATTTAGCTCTTGAAAATCATTTTCATCAAAAATTATTTCAAAATATTCCTTGCTTCCAATATGAACATGGTAGTCATCTTCAGGACTTACATAAAAATTTTCAGCTAATTCTTTAGTTTCAACAACTTTACCAGAGGGAGTTTTGTACCAAAGGCCTTCAGGAATATTTTTTTTTTCCTCTGTTTTTGTTAAAATTCCCTTTTTACTCCTTTTGAACCAACTCATAGTTGTAAAATTTAGTCTAATGTATTAACATTATTTAAATCCTCAAAAGCTTTTTTTAAACGTTTTATAAGTGTTTCTTCCCCTAATCTTAACCATTTTCTTGGGTCATAATATTTTTTGTTTGGAAAATCAGACCCTCTGGGATTTCCTACCTGTGAGTTTAAATAATCAAAATTATTTTTGATGTAATCCCTAACACCCTCATTAAAAGCATATTGCAAATCAGTATCAATATTCATTTTGACTACTCCATATCCAATAGCCTCTTTAATTTCAGCTTTTGATGAACCTGAACCGCCATGGAATACAAAATTAACTGTATTGTGCGGTAAACCAAGTGTTTTTGATATATGTTCTTGGGAATTTTTTAAAATTTTTGGAGTAAGTTTAACATTTCCAGGTTTATAAACACCATGAACATTGCCAAAGGCAGCTGCGATAGTAAATTGAGAACTTACTTCTTTTAGTTTCTTGTATGCATACAATACTTCATCGGGCTGAGTGTATAATTTTGATATATCTATATCACTGTTATCAACCCCGTCTTCTTCCCCCCCAGTCACTCCTAATTCAATTTCTAGTGTCATTTTCATTTTAGACATTCTTTTGAGGTAATTTTTGCAAATCCCAATATTTTCATGCAGAGGTTCCTCAGAAAGATCAATCATGTGAGAGCTAAATAATGATGTACCATTTTCTTTAAAAAATTTTTCATTAGCATCTATTAGTCCATCTAGCCATGGTAATAAATTTTTAGCACAGTGATCAGTATGTATAATAACATATGCTCCGTAATGTTTGGCTAACTCATGAATATGTTTAGCTCCAGAAATTGCCCCGTAAATTGCTGATTTCTGATTTTCATTTGACAAACCTTTACCTGCGTTAAATTGAGATCCACCATTTGAAAATTGAATAATAACTGGACTGTTTAAAAGTGAGGCGGTTTCCAAAACAGCATTGATTGAATTGGAGCCAATGACGTTGACTGCTGGTAATGCAAACTTTTTTTCTTTAGCTAATTCAAAAATTTCTTGAACATTTTCTCCAGTTACAACACCAGGCCCAAAGGATAAACTCATAACAAATCTTTTTTGGCAATATTAAGAATAATTATTAAAAAGGGTAGTTGATTCCAATATTAAATACAGCTTGTTTCAATGAAAACTCTGAAAGCCACCTTTTATTCTTTTCAAGAGATGGATTAAAGGTTTTAAAACCAGTGTCAAATCTAAAAACAAAAAAATCAAAATCATATCTTAATCCAATTCCTGATCCTATTGCAATCTCGCTCAGGTCAGATATACTGTCGAAACTTGCTTTTGGATCAATTACATTATCCTGAAAGTTCCAAATATTACCAGAATCAATAAAGACAGCTCCTTTTAATGGGCCTGACAATGGAAAACGATATTCCATATTCATTGAAATTTTTAAATTAGCCTCGTTAAACTCATTATAGTTATCACTTGTTCCAGGCCCAAGTTTATATGCTTTCCATGCTCTATTATCATTTGCTCCTCCTGCAAAATAAGATCTAGAAAATGGAATATTTCTAGAGTTTCCGACTGGTAAGGCTAAACCGCTGAAAAATCTAAAAGCAAAAATTCTATCCCTTCCTACTGATACATGTTTAATCAGATCAATATCAGTTTTTATATACTGAGACGGAGTGACCCCATTTATTTCATAATTTCCATAAATATTTTTCTCAGATGTTGTCTTTAAAAAACTATTAAGTAGATTACCTACCCATTCAATCTTCCATCTTAGTTGGTAAAAATCCTCATCCAACAGATTCTCTTGATTGTTATAATTTAGGCTTAAAGAAGATCCAAGAATTAAATTATTTACAGTTAACCTATTTCTACGCTCACTTATACTTCTTAATGCTGCTTGTTCTTCCTGGGTCAAAGTTGAAATCAGGCTATTTTCAAAATTTTCAATGAATAAATTTGTGCCAAAAGGTATTATTAAATTATCATTTTCATCATAATAGTTATCCGAAAGCCTATATTTATTGGCAATTGTGTTTAATCTGTCATAAGAGTTTCTGTACACATTGAAATAATTTTCAATATTTTTATTATTTACGAACTCCAGGTCAATTAGCTTGAAATTAAATCTTTTTTTGTCAGATGGTCTCCATTTGTATTCGAATGTTGTACCAAAGTATTGTTTATCTAATCCAATATTTTTTTGCAATGTGGTTCCAAAGGTTAATTGTGTATTTGGATCCATATCTCTAGCAATTATTTTCTCTAATGAAAAAGGTGATATAATCCTAGGAAAGCTAATTTTTATATCACCTCCTAATTCAAATATATTGAAAAACCTATCGTTTCTGTCTGCAGAATTTCTTGACGCACCAAGAGTATTTTTAATTCCAAAATCCAAAATCTCTGTCCCCTTGAAAATATTTCTTACACCTGTTGATAGTCCAAATCCCATACCAAAATTTTGAATATTAGAGTGAGATATATCCGCATCTAAACCAAGTGAAAATCTTTCTTTTGGTGTCAAATAAATGGATGATGTAAGTGTACTATCTGAGTTTTTTTTATAAATAATACTAGGATAATTAAAGTTTCTCAAAGAATTATAATAACGATACGTTAACGCCCTATCTTTGTCACTGTACCAGTCATTTATTTTTATAAATATTGGGTCAGTAACAGCTTTTTCTTTGTAATTAAGTTTTGTTTTTGAAAAAATCTTAAAATTTTCATAATTATAATTGAAATCGTACCCAATGTAATCTGCATTTTGCGATTCAATAAATAATTTAACCTCATTTACTTTGAATTTTTTGTAAGGAATTTTAAATAGAGAATCCTTATTTCTGCTGGTTATAGGATTTATTTTAAGAACAATTGATATTTTTTTATCAATTCCACTACTATCAATTTTTGCAATGAACTTTAAACTGCTTTCTCGAAAATTGTATACCCCATTATTTCTGTATAACTTTAATAATCTGTTTCTTTCATTTTCTAGACTTTCAATTATAAATGGATTGCCGGGTCTTAAAAAACTACTTTTCATATTTTTTGTATAAATCTCTTTTAAATCCTCATTTTCAATTTCTTCAATTACATTGTCAATAGTATACCTCTCATTTAGATTAACGTTGTATAATACTTCTTCTTGATTATCTGTTATCTTAATTTTTTTACTATTTAAAATCACATCAAAATAACCTCGGTTTTTGTAGTATTGTATTAGTCTTTTGATATTTTTTGAAATTTCAGAGTTGTCAACTAAATTGGGAGTGCTTCCATTTTTCAATAACCAATTATTGTATTTTATATAATATTTTTTTAGCTGATTAACTTGTTTTGCTGACAATAAATTGTTTAATCTTTTCTCTCTTTTAGGTTTTTTATTGATCCAATTATCAAAGTTTTTATCTGGATTTTCTTTTGACCAATTATTAAGTTGGTATTTAATTAAGGATAAAAAGTTTTTGTTGTCTTTTTTTGGAAAAAGTAATTGGTTCGAAAAATCCCTTTTTTTTTCTTGACCATCAATAATTAATTTGTTTTCAGATAAAATAGTTTCTCCTTCTTTTAAGAACCTATCAGTACTACAATTACTTAATAGTATTGAAATAAAAAGTAGATTGCGTAATTTAGGTCCTAAATATTTCAATTTGAAGATTAATTAATAGTAAAAGTACATTTTTTGAATGGTTACAAAAAGTCAGATTAAACAAATAAAACAATTAAAATTTAAGAAATTTAGAGAAAAAACTGGCTTGTTTGTTGCTGAGGGAGAAAAGGTTGTTTTAGAGCTGCTTCAGGCAAATTTTGGTTTTCATTATATTTTTTCGACAATTGAAAATTTTGATATTGATAGTGTTATAATTTCGAATGATCAAATGAAAAAAATAACACATTTCAAAAATTCAAGTAATTATTTAGGAGTTTTTATCAAGCCAATTTATGATTATAAAATTTTAAATGAGAGTGAAACAATTGTTGCCTTAGATCATATTTCTGATCCAGGAAATCTAGGGACAATTATTAGAACATGCGATTGGTATGGTGTTAAGCATATTATTTGCAGTAGAAACTCTGTAGATTGTTTCAATTCAAAAGTTGTTCAAGCATCAATGGGTTCAATTTCAAGAGTTTTTTGTTATTATATGGATTTACCTGATTATTTAAAAAAAATTAACCATATGATTTATGGAACTGATTTGAATTCTAGATCTATTTATGACACTTCTTTTAAGAAAAAGTCGGTTTTTGTTTTTGGAAATGAATCTAATGGTATTTCTAACAAGGTAATTAACATTACAGATGAGCAAATATCAATTCCAAAAAAAAATAAAGTAGTTAATAGCTTAAATATTGCGTCATCGGTTTCAATATTACTTGCTGAAAATTTTAGACAGAATAAAAAAGCTATTCGAAAGTGAAATTTATTACTAAACCTCTTGAATACATATTTTTTATATTGCTGGTCCATGGACTATTTAAATCATAATCTGATATCAGTTCATTGTTCAATGAAAATATTCCTCTAATAGATGGTGAAAATTTAAAATAATAGAGATAAAAATCAAAACCAAATCCTAATTCGTAGTTGAAGGATTTTGAATTTGTTCTAAAGACATTACTTGAATTATCATCAGTGTTCCTGGAGTTGCTGGATAGATTGTAATCAGTTGAAATACCAAATGTAATATATGGTTTAAAATTATTTATTCTTTTTGCACTAATTTTTATTAGTAATGGAATATGTATGTAAGTTGATTTAACTTCTCTAATTAAATCATTTTCTGAGTCAAATATTGGTAATGATGGGTAGACAAGATCTCTTTGGGTGTATAAAAGTCCGGGTTCTAACCTTAAGTTAAAATATTTATTAATTCTTAAATCACCTATTAAA
Source organism: Flavobacteriaceae bacterium (assembly GCA_002721275.1). Taxonomy (GTDB): domain Bacteria; phylum Bacteroidota; class Bacteroidia; order Flavobacteriales; family Flavobacteriaceae; genus Marivariicella. Next base: position 52,459 of record PBJZ01000018.1, on the reverse strand, counting down.
CCTACATTAAATCCTGATGAAGAATTAACTTGAATGTCATTATAATTATTAAGTCTATAATAGTTATCAATGTATTCAAACTTAAAGTCATACGAGTTGGTCCCTACATAATACCCATAGTGTAAAATTTTTTCATCAAAATTTGGAAGGTTAGTTATCCGTTCTCTAACTGAAGAATATTGACCTTTCAGGCCGATAGCCAAAAGAAGAAATGAAAAGTAAAAATATTTTTTAAGGTTTGCTTGCACTGTATATCGAGACTATTCCAAATGAATGTTTTTTTACATTTACTTTAATAAACCCATTTTTTAACAAAATATTGTTGAAAACGGATTTATTGGGAAAATTCATTGTTGAGAGTGCTAAATATTTATATGCATTAATATCAGATGAAGTTATCAATCCAATTATTGGCATAATTATTCTTAAGTATAATTTATGAATATTTTTCAAGATCAAATTTTCCGGAATCGAAGTCTCTAATATAACAAGAATACCATTACTTTTAAGTACGCGAAAAATTTCCTTTAAAGCTTTATTTATATTTTCAAAATTTCTCACTCCAAAGGCTATTGTGACTGCATCAAAAGAGTTGCTGTTGAATTTCATTTTTTCTACATCCTGATTAATTAACTTTATTTTATTGTCGAGTTTTAGTCTAATGATTTTTTTTTCCCCCAACTCAATCATATTGTTTGATATATCTATCCCAAAAACTTTATTATTTTCAATTTTTGTTAATTCAATTGCAACATCTGCAGTTCCTGTGGCGACATCAAGTGTTTTTTTTGGTTTAATTAATGAAATTATCTTTACTAATTTTCTTCTCCAAATAGTATCTAGGCCTAATGAAATTAGTTTGTTGGTAATATCATATTTGATAGAAATTTTATCAAACATTTTTGATATTTGTAATTTTTTTGATTCGTGAGTGTTGTATGGTTTTACCTTTTTGATCATTTCTCATCAAAGATATATAATTTCGGCACCCAATGTTTAGATTAAACTTATCTGATTCTTTTCATTGAATTTGTATATTTGATTTAAATTTTTCCAAATATTATATGAAAATTGTTATAGCTGGTGCGGGTGAGGTTGGTTTTCACTTAGCAAAATTATTATCATTAGAATCATTGGAAATTACACTTATTGATATCAATAAAGATTCATTAGCATATGCTGAAAGTCACTTGGATATCAGAACAATTAGAGGTAATTGTGTGTCAATATCAATTTTAAATGAAGCAGATATTGGAAATGCAGATCTATTAATTGCTGTAACATCTCATGAAACTACAAATATCACAGTAGCATCACTATCAAAACAACTTGGTTGTAAAAAGACTATTGCAAGAATTTCAACTATTGAGTTTTTAAAACAAGATAATTTTGTAAATCTTAAGAATATTGGTGTTGATGAATTAATTTCTCCCGAAGATCTTGCTGCTAGTGAGATACAGGAGTTATTAGATCAATCTGCTTTTTTTAATAACCACAAATTTGATGAAGGAGCTCTGACATTAGTTGGAACCTCGTTGGAAAAGGAAGCTCCTTTTGTTGGTAAGACGGTTATGGAAGCAGCTTCGGTTTATAATGATATTCACTTTATGCCAGTAGCTATTCAAAGAAAAGAAGCAAAAAATTCAATAATTCCAAGGGGTAATACAATTTTTTATGAAAGCGATATTGCATACTTTATTACATTGAAGGAGGGTGTTAATGAAATATATAAGCTTGCAGGTAAAGTAAAAAAGCCAGTCAAAAATGTTATGGTTTTAGGTGGTGGAAAGATTGCATTGCATACGACTAAAAAACTTTTACAAAAAAAAATAAATGTCACTTTAATCGAGCAAAATAATTCCAAAGCAATTGATTTAGCTGATAAGCTTCCGGATGCTGTTGTAATTAATGGAGATGGTACTAATTTAGAATTATTGGAAGAAGAAAATTTAAATTTGATGGATGCATTCATTTCCATTACTGGTAACTCGGAGACAAATATAATTTCTTGTTTAATGGCTAATTCCAATAATGTTTCTAAGACAGTTGCATTGGTTGAAAATATGGACTATTTTAAACTTTCACATTCTATTGGGATAGACAATTTGATAAACAAAAAACTTTTAACTGCAAATACAATCTTCAGGTATATTAGAAGAGGAGATGTTGTTGAAATGACCATGTTAAATAATTTAGATGTCGAGATTTTGGAGTTTATTGTAAATCAAAAATCAATAGTTTGTGATAAAAAAATTAAAGATTTGAATTTTCCAAGATCTGCCATAATAGGCGGAGTCATTAAAAATGGCAGAGGAATTATTGCACTTGGAGATTATATAATTAAATCGGAGGATAGGGTACTTGTTTGTTGTCTTACAGAGGTTGTTGACAAGGTGGAGGGTTTTTTCTCATAAGATGATAAGAATCAATCATAAAATAATTATTAATTTGTTTGGAGTATTACTTTTATGCAATGGTGCATTTATGTTTCTGTCCACGTTAGTGAGTCTATATTATAATGATGGTGTAACTTCTGAATTTTTTAGTTCCGGTACAATAGTTTTTTTAACTGGATTGATACTTTTTATTATCACTAAAAATCATGACAAGCAAATTCAAAAGAAAGAAGTTTTTATAATTGTGTCATTGGGATGGCTTTTGATGATATGCTCTGGGATGATCCCTTTTATTTATACTAATTCAATTAGTGATATATCATATGCGTTTTTTGAGACCTCTTCAGGTTATACTGCAACTGGTGCTACCATTATAGATAATATTGAAGGCCTTCCAAAAAGCATACTATTTTGGAGAAGTATTACTCATTGGATAGGAGGAATGGGTATAATTGTTTTAGCGATTGCAATTCTTCCATTACTTGGAGTTGGTGGTATGCAACTTTTTTCAGCGGAAGCACCTGGGCCAAATGGAAGTAAATTACACCCACGAATAACAGATACGGCTAAAAGGCTCTGGTATATTTACGTTGGATTAACTTTTGTTGAAACTTTCTTACTAAATATTGCAGGAATGGGTTTTTTTGATGCAATAAACAACTCTATGAGTACAATAGCAACTGGAGGATTCTCAACAAAAAATGAAAGTATTGCTTTTTGGAACAACAATCCCATGATTCAATACATTATTATGTTTTTCATGTTTGTTTCAGGTGCAAATTTTGTTTTGAGTTATTTTGCATTAAAGGGAAATATATATAAGTTTTTGAAAGATGAGGAGTTTAAGGTTTATTTTTTAGTTGTCTTTTTTTCATTTATCATTGCTGCTTTTGTTTTGTACTTTAACGTTGATTTGTCAAAATCGAGTTTTGAGCATCCGCAGGTCTATGGAAAGTTAGAAAGCTCAATAAGACATGCACTTTTTCAGGTGATCGCGGTTATTACAACAACTGGACTTGTTACGGGGGATTTTTCAACTTGGACACCTTTTTTGACTATTTTTTTCTTTTGTCTAATGTTTATTGGAGGTTCCTCTGGTTCAACATCTGGAGGAGTGAAAATTGTTAGACACCTATTGATGATTAAAAGTGGATTTCTTGAACTGAAAAGATCTTTGCACCCAAGTGCAATAATAAAACCAAGATATAATAAATCGATATTAGAGCAAAATATTATACATAACATATACACCTTCTTTATTTTATATATTTTGCTGTTTGTGTTTGGATCATTTTCTTTTACTTTACTTGGCTTAGATTTTGAATCTGCTCTTGGGGTATCAGCAGCAAGCCTAGGTAATGTTGGACCAGCGATTGGAGACTATGGCCCATCATTTACATATTCATCACTACCTAATATTGGTAAATATATTGCTTCTCTGCTTATGATTTTTGGTAGACTTGAGTTGTTTACTGTACTAGTAATTTTCACTCCTTATTTTTGGAAAAATAGGTGATATTTAAAATAAATTCTGTCGAATTTTTTCATATAAAACAATACCAGTTGTAACTGATACATTTAAAGAATCAATTAAATTATACATAGGTATTTTTATAGTCTTATCGCATAATTTAATTAAGCCTTTATCAATACCTTTATCTTCCGAGCCCAATAAAAATGCACTACTGTGATTTAATTTTGAATTAAATAGATGATTATTTGACTTTTCACTTACAGCGATAATTTCTACATCATATGATTTCAAAATATATATTGCATCTTTTAAGTGTTTCACTTTCGTAATAGGAACTTTGAATATTCCACCAGATGAGGTTTTTATTGATAAGTCATTAATTAATGCACTACCTGTTTGCGGAATAATTACACCATTAACTGATGCTGCGGCGCATGACCTTAAGATAGCTCCCAAGTTTCTTGAGTCTGTGACTCGGTCTAGCAAAACAAAAGTGGGATTTAAATTAACTTGAAAAGCCTCTTCAATTATTTTTTCAATCGGAAAAAAAGCAATTTTTGATATCAAAGCGACTGCTCCCTGATGATTTTTGGTTTTTAATTTATTGAGTTTTTCCTCAGGAACATATGAGAAAGAAATTTTATTATCTCTAATTGATTTTTCAAGACGCTGAAATAAATATCCTTTTTTACCTTTTTTAAGCCATACTTTTTCAATATTAACTCCAGACTCTATGGCCTCGATTATTGAGTGAATACCATAAATTTCAAATGAATTTTCCATATCTCAAATTTACTGTTTATATTTTTATCAGTTGAGATTGTTGAAAACATATAAGTTATTAAAAATGAAATACTTAAGTATTTAGGTATCGATTTTTATCATTTTTCATTTTTCATTTTTTCTTTCAAATCTTATTTTTTTGCTAAAAAAACAAGTATTAAAAAGTTGAAAGACAAAAAAATATCATAAATTTGCACGCTCAAATAAGGGTTTAGAACAAAAAAATTAAAATTAATCATGCCAACTATTGCACAATTAGTTAGAAAAGGAAGAGTTTCCAATATTAAGAAAAGCAAATCAGCTGCTTTGGAATCTTGCCCTCAAAAAAGAGGAGTTTGCACAAGAGTTTACACTACAACCCCAAAAAAACCAAATTCTGCAATGCGAAAAGTCGCTAGGGTTAGATTAACCAACGCGAAAGAAGTAAATGCATACATACCAGGAGAGGGCCATAATTTACAGGAACACTCCATTGTTTTAGTCAGAGGTGGTCGTGTCAAAGATTTACCAGGTGTTCGATATCATATCGTAAGAGGAGCGCTAGATACCGCAGGAGTAGAAGGAAGGCTTCAAAGAAGATCTAAATATGGAGCCAAACGCCCTAAAAAATAAAAATAGACCAAAATGAGAAAAAGACAAGCTAAAAAAAGACCATTATTACCAGACCCAAAGTTTAATGATCAACTTGTCTCAAGGTTTGTTAACAATTTAATGTGGGATGGGAAAAAATCTACTGCATTCAGGGTTTTTTATGATGCGATCGAAATAATAAATGAAAGAAAAGACAACGACGGAAAATCTGCAATTGAAATATGGAAAGATGCATTGTCTAATGTAATGCCTCATGTAGAAGTAAGAAGCAGAAGAGTAGGAGGCGCCACTTTTCAAATCCCAATGCAAATTCGCCCTGATCGCAAGGTGTCTCTTGCAATGAAATGGCTGATAAGTTACTCCAGGAAACGAAACGAAAAATCCATGGCGCTAAAGCTAGCAAATGAATGTATTGCAGCTGCAAAAGAAGAAGGAGCTGCAGTGAAAAAAAGAGTTGATACTCACAAAATGGCTGAAGCAAATAAAGCATTTTCTCATTTTAGATTTTAACTGCAAAAAATATGTCACGTAATTTAAAATATACTCGAAACATTGGAATAGCAGCTCATATCGATGCTGGAAAAACAACTACAACTGAAAGGATTTTATTTTACACTGGTGTTAGCCACAAAATCGGGGAAGTACATGACGGAGCAGCTACGATGGATTGGATGGAACAGGAACAAGAAAGAGGAATAACAATCACATCTGCAGCAACCACCTGCAATTGGTCCTTTCCAACAGAACAAGGAAAATTAATAGAAAGCTCCAAAGACTTCAAATTTAACATAATTGATACCCCTGGTCATGTTGACTTTACAGTTGAGGTTAATAGATCCTTAAGAGTTCTTGATGGTCTTGTGTTTCTGTTTTCAGCAGTAGACGGTGTTGAGCCTCAGTCAGAGACTAATTGGAGACTTGCTGATAACTATAAGGTACCTCGAATAGGCTTTGTAAATAAAATGGATCGACAAGGTGCAAATTTTATTGGTGTATGTAACCAAGTAAAAGATATGTTAAAATCAAATGCCGTTCCAATTGTACTGAATATTGGAGATGAAGATAACTTTAAGGGTATTGTTGATTTAGTTAAAAACCGTGCTATTGTATGGCATGATGAAAATTATGGTTCAACCTTCGATATAGTTGATATACCTGAGGATTTAAAAGATGAAGCAAATAAGTTAAGAAATAACCTAATTGAAGCTGTTGCAGAGTACGATGAAGTTTTATTAGAGAAGTTTTTTGATGATCCTGACAGTATTACTGAGGATGAAGTACATAGTGCACTCAGGGCTGCCACGCAAGATATTAGCATAATTCCAATGATTTGTGGATCTTCCTTTAAAAACAAAGGAGTGCAGTTTTTGTTGGACGCAGTATGCAGATATTTACCTTCACCAGAGGATAAAGATGCTATTGTCGGATTAGATCCGAAATCTGATATAGACATTTCAAGAAAACCATCTGTAGATGAACCATTTTCAGCTTTAGCGTTCAAAATTGCTACTGATCCATTCGTTGGACGTTTAGCCTTTTTTCGTGCATATTCTGGACGTCTTGAAGCCGGCTCATACGTTTTAAATAATCGTTCAGGAAACAAAGAGAGAATTTCAAGGATATATCAAATGCACTCAAACAAGCAAAATTCTGTCGAATACATAGAAGCTGGTGATATAGGTGCTGCAGTTGGATTTAAAGATATCAAAACAGGAGATACATTATCAGATGAAAAGTCACCTATTATTTTGGAGAGTATGAATTTCCCTGACCCAGTTATTGGAATTGCTGTTGAGCCTAAGACCAAAGCTGACGTTGATAAGTTAGGGATGTCTTTATCGAAATTAGCCGAAGAAGATCCTACTTTTCAAGTAAAAACAGATGAAGCTTCTGGTCAAACAATAATCTCAGGAATGGGGGAGCTTCACCTTGATATTATAATTGATAGACTTCGAAGAGAGTTTAAAGTTGAGGTAAATCAAGGCCAACCACAAGTAGAATATAAAGAAGCTCTAACCTCTAAAGCCGAACACCGTGAGGTTTATAAAAAACAATCTGGTGGTAGAGGTAAGTTTGCAGATATAGTTTTTGAGATCGAACCAGCTGATGAAGGAAAGTCTGGTCTTGAATTTATAAACTTAATCAAGGGTGGTAACATCCCAAAAGAATATATTCCATCTGTAGAAAAAGGGTTTAAAATGTCAATGAATAATGGACCCTTAGCAGGTTTTGAAGTTGATGCAATGAAAATCACATTAAAAGACGGTTCTTTTCATGCCGTAGATTCTGATTCACTGTCTTTTGAATTAGCTGCAAAACTTGGATTTAAACAGGCAGCAAAAGCAGCAAAAGCAGTTATAATGGAACCAATCATGAAATTAGAGGTACTAACTCCAGAAGAAAACATGGGTGATATTGTTGGGGATCTCAATAGGAGAAGGGGTCAAGTAAATTCAATGGATGATAGAGCAGGTTCAAAAGTTGTAAAAGCTGAGGTTCCCTTATCTGAAATGTTTGGATATGTGACTTCCCTCAGAACGCTATCCTCTGGAAGAGCAACTTCAACTATGGAGTTTTCTCACTATTCTGAAACACCAACAAATATATCTGAATCTGTAATCGCAGATGTCAAAGGAAATAATAATTAGTAAATTAATGAGCCAAAAAATTAGAATAAAACTGAAATCATACGACCACAATCTAGTTGATAAATCTGCTGACAAAATTGTCAAAACAGTCAAAACAACAGGTGCGGTTGTTACTGGACCAATTCCTCTACCAACAAATAAAAAGATTTTTACAGTCTTGCGTTCACCTCATGTTAATAAAAAATCACGGGAACAATTTAAATTATCATACTATAAAAGGCTCTTAGATATATATAGCTCTTCATCAAAAACCATTGATGCGCTCATGAAATTAGAACTTCCAAGTGGAGTTGAGGTAGAAATTAAAGTTTAATTAACAACGATACAAATGTCTGGAATAATTGGAAAAAAAATTGGAATGACTTCGATCTTTGATAATGAAGGAAAAAACATACCATGCACTATTATCGAAGCAGGACCATGTGTTGTGACTCAAGTAAAAACAAAACAAAATGATGGTTACAATTCGATTCAGCTAGGTTATGATGATGTTTCAGAAAAAAATATTGTTAAGTCTAAATTAAACCATTTTAAAAAAGCTAAAGCTTTAGTCAAAAAAAAGGTACAAGAATTCAAGAATTTTGAATACAATTTTAAGTTGGGAGATGAGATTAGAGTTGATCATTTTAATGAAGGGGAGTTTGTCGATGTTTCAGGTATTTCAAAAGGAAAGGGGTTCCAAGGCGTTGTTAAGCGTCACGGTTTTGCTGGTGTGGGTCAATCTACTCATGGTCAACACAATCGTTTAAGAGCACCAGGTTCAATTGGAGCTGCTTCATACCCTGCGAGGGTTTTTAAGGGTATGCGAATGGCTGGTCAAACTGGAAACAAAAAAAATACAATTCAAAATCTTCGTGTACTAAAAGTTGTTTTGGATAAAAATATAATTATACTAAAAGGTTGTGTGCCCGGACATAAGAATTCATATATTTCAATAACTAAGTAATGGAAATTAAAGTTTTAAATACAAAAGGAAAAGATACCGGAAAAAAAGTAAAGTTAAACCCGTTGGTTTTTGCAATAGATCCAAGTGATCATGCGGTTTACTTAGATGTCAAACAACATCTTGCTAATAAACGACAAGGGACACACAAATCAAAAGAAAGGTCAGAAATCGTTGGGTCTACGAGAAAAATTAAAAAGCAAAAAGGTACAGGAACAGCCAGAGCAGGGAACATAAAAAATCCATTATTTAGAGGAGGTGGAAGAGTTTTTGGTCCAAAACCAAGGGATTACTCACAAAAGGTAAATAAAAAAGTTAAACGTTTAGCCAGAAAATCTGCTTTATCGATGAAAGCCAAACAAAAAGAAATTATTGTATTAGAGAATTTTGAATTACCTGAGGTTAAAACTTCTAGTTATATCAATATTTTAAAAGCATTAAAAATTGAGTCTAAAAAATCTCTGTTAGTATTGGGAGAGCCAAATAAAAATGTATATTTGTCCTCTCGTAATTTAAAAAATTCTGAAGTTATAACAACCTCTGAATTAAATACTTACAAAATATTAAATGCTGTAAGTTTAATTCTTGTAGAAAATTCGATTTCAGATATAGAGGGTATTTTAAGTTAAGTCTAAGCTGTATGAGTATTATTTTAAAACCAATCATAACCGAAAAAGCTACATCAGATAGTGAGCTTAGTAACAATTACACCTTTTTGGTGGATAGTAAATCAAATAAAGTTGAAATCAAGAAGGCTATAGAAGAATATTATCAGGTCAGTGTTTTAAAGGTCAGAACCATGAATTATGGGCCTGTCAGAAAAACAAAATTTACAAAGAATGGTATTCAAAAAGGAAAGTCAAATTCAATAAAAAAGGCTATAGTCCATCTTGATGAGGGTAGTCAAATTGATTTTTATTCTAATTTATAAAAATAAAGAGAAAAATGCCTGTAAGAAAATTAAAACCAGTAACACCTGCACAGCGCTTTAGAGTAGTTAATGGATTTGAATCGATTACTTCCAGTACCCCAGAAAAGACATTGCTCGAACCAAAAAAAAGGAGTGGTGGAAGGAATAACAAAGGTAGGATGACTATACGCTACCGCGGTGGAGGACATAAAAAGCGTTACAGATTAATTGATTTTAAGCGTGATAATTTCGATGTTGTTGGCGAGGTTAAATCAGTCGAATATGATCCTAACCGAACATCATTCATTTCTTTAGTTGAGTACAAAAATGGTGATAAAAGATACATCATTGCTCAATCAGGACTTAAGATTGGACAAAAGATAACCTCAGGAGTTTCTGCTCCTCCCGAACTTGGCAATGCACTACCACTGTCAAAGATTCCACTTGGTACAATTATCTCATGCATTGAGCTGAGGCCTGGTGCCGGAGCCGTAATATCAAGAAGTGCAGGTTCATTTGCACAACTCATGGCAAGGGAAGGTAAATTTGCAACAATAAAAATGCCTTCTGGTGAGACAAGATTGATTCAGGTCGATTGTTATGCAGCTATTGGAGCAGTATCAAATTCTGACCACCAATTGTTGGTTTCTGGCAAGGCGGGTAGATCAAGATGGTTAGGTCGAAGACCAAGAACTAGACCAGTGGCTATGAATCCTGTTGACCATCCAATGGGAGGAGGAGAAGGTAGGGCTTCTGGTGGGCACCCAAGATCAAGAAATGGTGTTCCTGCTAAGGGTTTCAGAACAAGATCGAAAACAAAAGCAAGCAGTAAGTTTATAATAGAAAGAAGAAAAAAATAATATATGGCACGTTCGTTAAAAAAAGGCCCTTTTGTAAGCAGCAGTCTTATTTTGAAAATAAATAAGAATATTGAAAGTAATAAAAAAGTCGTTATTAAGACTTGGTCTAGATCATCTCTAATAACTCCAGATTTTGTCGGCCAAACTATTGGTGTTCACAATGGAAAAACACATATACCGGTTTACATAACTGAAAATATGGTTGGACACAAGTTAGGTGAATTTTCACCTACAAGATCTTTTAGAGGACATGCTGGAGCAAAAAATAAGGGAAAAAAATAAATTTTAATGGGAAATAGAAAGAGACAAAGCGCGGAAAAATTTAAGGAAAATAAAAAAAATATTTTCTTTGCTAAATTAAATAACTGTCCAACATCACCTCGTAAGATGAGGCTCGTAGCTGATCAGGTTAGAGGACTTGGTATTGACAGCGCCCTTTCAATTTTAAAATTTAGCCCCAAAGAGGCATCAAGACGCCTTGAAAAACTATTATTGACTGCCATTAATAATTGGCAGTCAAAAAATGAAAACTCAGATTTTGAAAAGGCATCATTATTCATAAAGGAGATTAGAGTTGACAGTGGAAGTATGTTGAAGAGGCTTAGAACTGCTCCACAGGGTCGTGCTCACAGGATTAGAAAACGATCAAACCATGTTACTATGATACTGGGAGCTAATAATATTCAAAACTAACACATATGGGACAAAAGACAAATCCAATTGGAAATCGTTTAGGAATTATCAGAGGCTGGGATTCAAACTGGTATGGTGGCAGCGACTATGGAAATAATTTAGCAGAGGATGATAAAATTCGAAAATATATTTTTGTAAGGCTTCAAAAAGCCAGTGTTTCAAATGTTATAATTGAAAGAACATTAAAATTAATTACTGTTACCATAACAACAGCAAGACCAGGAATTATCATAGGAAAAGCTGGACAAGAAGTCGACAAGCTAAAAGAGGAGCTAAAAAAAATTACTAAGAAGGACATACAGATTAATATCCATGAAATTAAGAGACCTGAGTTAGATGCAAAACTGGTTGCATCAAGTATAGCAAGACAAATTGAAAATAGAATATCGTACAGAAGGGCTATTAAGATGTCAATAGCAGCCTCAATGAGAATGAATGCCGAAGGGATAAAAGTTCAGATTTCAGGCAGACTTAATGGTGCAGAAATGGCAAGAAGTGAATCATACAAACAAGGAAGAATTCCATTGTCTACGTTTAGAGCTGATATTGACTACTCATTAGTAGAGGCCCACACAACTTATGGTAGATTAGGAGTTAAAGTTTGGATTATGAAAGGAGAGGTTTATGGAAAAAGAGAATTGTCTCCTTTGGTTGGAATGCAAAGTAAAACATCAGGCAATTCAAAAAATAGTAAGCAAAATAATCGACAGTCTAGAAGATTGAGAAGATAAATTGAAATTTTTATACAAATGTTACAACCAAAAAAAACAAAATTTCGAAAAGCACAAAAAGGAAGAATGAAGGGTTTATCCCAAAGAGGAAATTTGTTATCCAATGGAATGTTTGGAATTAAAACTCTTGATTCTCAATTCATAACATCAAGACAAATTGAAGCAGCTAGAATTGCAGCTACACGATACATGAAAAGAGAGGGTCAATTATGGATTAAAATATTTCCTGATAAACCAATTACAAAAAAACCACTAGAGGTCAGAATGGGAAAAGGAAAGGGTGCCCCAGAATATTTCGTAGCAGTTGTAAAACCTGGTAGAATTTTATTTGAAATAGCAGGTGTCCCAATAGAAATTGCCAAAGAGGCATTGAGGCTTGCAGCGCAAAAGCTTCCTGTTAAAACAAAATTTATAATTGCTAGAGATTATCAAATTTAAAATCTATGAAACAAAAAGAGATAGACATACTTTCACCTGAGGATTTAGTTGACAAATTAACCGATTTTAGAAAAAAGCTAGCTGATCTTAAACTAACTCATGCAGTTTCTCCAATTGAAAATCCACTACAAATAAGAAAGACCAGAAGAATTATTTCACGTATTTTAACGAGGATGGCAACAAATAAAAAACAAAACAAATAATATAGTTCCAAATGAATACAGATAGAAATTTAAGAAAGGAAAGGATTGGCATAGTTACAAGTAATAAAATGATGAAATCAATTATTATTTCTGAAGTTAAAAGAACTAAGCACCCTATGTATGGAAAGTATGTTTTAAAAACAAAAAAATATACTGCTCATGATGAACAAAACGAATGCAACATAGGTGATACTGTAAAGATAATGGAGACAAGACCATTGAGTAAAACAAAAAATTGGAGATTAGTCGAAATAATAGAAAGAGCAAAGTAATATGGTACAACAAGAATCAAGGCTTAAAGTTGCAGATAATACTGGCGCTAAGGAAGTGCTTACTATAAGGGTTTTGGGCGGTACAAAGAGAAGATATGCATCATTAGGTGATAAAATAGTAGTAACCGTCAAGAATGCTACTCCTGCAGGTACAGTAAAAAAAGGTCAGGTTTCTACAGCAGTTATTGTCAGAACAACAAAAGAGGTCAGAAGACCAGACGGATCATATATCAGATTTGATGACAATGCTTGCGTCTTGTTAAACGAAACAGGAGAGATGAGAGGAACAAGAGTTTTTGGGCCAGTGGCCAGAGAATTAAGAGAAAAGCAGTTTATGAAAATTGTCTCATTGGCACCTGAAGTTCTTTAAAAACATATAAGAATTATGAATAAAACAAAGATAAGAAAAGGAGATTTAGTAAGAGTTATATCAGGAGCTCACAAAGGTAAAGAAGGAAAAGTTTTAAAGTTCGTTGATATCTCAAACAAAGTCATAGTTGAAGGTGTTAATATTGTTAAAAAACACACTAAGCCTAATTCACAAGATCCCAAAGGAGGAATAAAAGAAAAGGAAGCCGCTATTCATATTTCAAACATTTCACTTTTTTTACCTGATGGCAAGGTAACAAGAGTTGGATATAAATTTGAGGGAAACGAGAAAATTAGATATTCAAAAAAAACAAATGAAGTCATATAACTATGAATTATAAGCCTAGACTCAAAAAAGAATACAACGAGACCATAATTAACTCCCTAAAAAAAGAGTTTAATTACAGTAATGTGATGCAAGTCCCAAAACTAACTAAGATTGTAGTCAGTCGAGGGGTTGGTTCGGCTGTATCAGATAAAAAACAAATAGATTATGCTATTGATGAATTGACTCAAATCACAGGACAAAAAGCTATTGCCACCCTCTCAAAAAAAGATGTTGCTTCCTTCAAACTAAGAAAAGGAATGCCAATAGGGGCTAAAGTAACTTTAAGAGGAGAGAGAATGTTTGAGTTTCTTGATAGGCTTGTTACTTTTGCATTACCAAGAGTAAGAGATTTTCAGGGAGTTAAATCTTCAGGTTTTGATGGAAGAGGTAATTACAATCTGGGTATAACTGAACAGATAATTTTTCCTGAAATTGATATTGATAAGGTAAATAAAATAGGTGGTATGGATATTTCATTTGTAACTACTGCAAAAACTGATAAAGAGGCAAAATCACTATTAAACGAAATGGGAGTTCCATTTAAAAAAAAATAATATGGCAAAAGAATCAATGAAAGCACGTGAAGTAAAGCGAGCAAAAATAGTTGCAAAATACTCTGCAAAGCGAAAAGCACTTAAGGAAGCTGGAGATTACGAGGGTTTACAGAAGTTACCAAGAAACGCCTCTCCTGTCCGATTGCACAATAGATGTAAGTTGACTGGTCGACCGAAAGGATATATGAGACATTTTGGTATTTCAAGGGTAACTTTCAGAGAAATGGCAAATAAAGGTTTAATCCCTGGTGTAACAAAAGCCAGCTGGTAAAATAAATAATATGAACACAGATCCAATAGCAGATTATTTAACTAGACTGAGAAATGCGAATAGTGCAGGGCACCGTGTAGTTTCAATACCTGCATCTAATTTAAAAAAAGAAATAACCAAAATTCTTTTTGATCAGGGATATATATTGAGTTATAAATTTGAGGAAAAAATCAATAATCAAGGAAGCATTAAAATTGCTTTAAAATATGATTTACATACCAAAGACCCTGTCATAAAAAAAATACAAAGAATCAGTACCCCTGGTTTACGTCAGTACAATTCAAGTCAGGATCTACCGAGAGTGTTAAATGGTTTAGGAATTTCCATAATATCAACATCTAAAGGAGTAATGACTGGAAAAGAAGCAAAAAAACAGAATATTGGAGGAGAAGTAATATGTTATGTTTATTAATAAAATCATAATTTGATATGTCAAGAATTGGAAATAACCCTATAGAAATACCCGAAGGTGTTCAAGTTGAACTTTCGAAAAACTTAATTACAGTTAAGGGTAAACTTGGTCAATTAAGTCAGACTTTCTTGGATGTTGTGATAGATATCAATGAAAATATCATTAATGTCAAAAATTTGTCTGAATCTAAAACTTCGAGGTCAAAGCATGGTTTATACAGATCACTAATTTACAATATGGTTTTCGGAGTAAGTACTGGATATACCAAAGAATTGGAGTTAGTGGGTGTTGGTTATCGTGCTTCTAATCAAAATCAAACTTTAGATTTAGCTTTGGGTTTCTCTCATAATATTCTACTTGAAGTTGCCCCTGAGGTAAAAGTTGAAACAATTACTGAGAAAGGTAAAAACCCAATAATTAAATTAACTTCGCACGATAAACAATTAATCGGTTTCGTTGCTGCCAAGATAAGATCATTCAGAAAACCTGAGCCATATAAAGGTAAAGGTATTCGATTTGTTGGTGAACAAATTAGAAGAAAAGCAGGTAAATCAGCATAATTTATATTTAATATGAGACTAACTAAAATAGAACGAAGAAAAAGAATACGAAGTAGAATTCGTAAAACTATAAGTGGTAATGCTTCTTTTCCAAGACTTTCAGTTTTCAGAAGTAATAATGAAATATATGCTCAATTGATTGATGATAAAGCTGGTAAAACAATTGCTACCGCATCTTCCCGTGAGAATGATGTTAATGGGTCTTCAAAACTAGAAAAGTCTTTGAATGTAGGAAAATTAATTGCTAAAAGATCTATCAAACTAGGTATAAGTGCAGTTAAATTCGATAGAAGCGGATATTTGTATCATGGAAGAGTTAAATCATTAGCTGAAGGAGCCCGTGAGGGTGGATTAAAACTTTAATTATATTATGTATCAAAATTATAGCAACATAGAGTATGTAAAACCGGCAGGACTAGATCTAAAAGATCGGTTGGTTGGAGTTCAACGTGTAACTAAGGTAACTAAGGGTGGAAGAGCCTTTGGTTTTTCTGCAATCGTTGTGGTTGGAGATGAAAATGGTGTTTTAGGTCAGGGTCTAGGAAAATCTAAGGAGGTTTCCGAAGCAATATCTAAAGCAATTGAAGATGCTAAAAAGAATTTAGTTAGAATTCCTGTAAAAAACGGAACAATACCACATGAGCAAAAGGGTAAATATGGAGGGGCTAAAGTTTTTATTAAGCCTGCCTCCGAGGGTACTGGTGTTATTGCTGGCGGTGCTGTGCGTGCTGTACTGGAGTCTGTTGGGGTTCAAAATGTACTTTCAAAATCACAAGGTTCATCAAACCCTCATAATGTTGTGAAAGCTACTTTTGATGCTTTATTGAAGTTAAGAAGTCCAGAGCAAATCGCTAAGGAAAGAGGTATATCAATAGAGAAAGTTTTTAATGGTTAAATTATTATTTATAATGGAAAGTATTAAAGTTATTCAAATTAAAAGTGGAATAAAAAGACTAAAATCCCAGAAAAGAACACTAGAGGCTTTGGGACTCAAAGGAATTGGAAATGAAGTAGTTCATAAGTCATCTCCAAGTATTTTGGGTATGATAAAAAAAGTTGAACATTTAGTTTCTGTAATTAAGGTTTAAATAAAAGTTTATGAGTTTAGATAATTTAAAGCCTGCTGAAGGCTCTGTTAAAAAAAACAATAAGAGATTAGGTAGAGGTGAAGGATCAGGAAAAGGCGGAACGGCTTCAAGAGGACATAAAGGGGCCAAATCAAGGTCCGGATACTCAAAGAAATTAGGTTTTGAAGGTGGTCAAATGCCACTCCAAAGACGTGTACCAAAGTTTGGATTCAAAAATATAAATCGAAAAGAATATAAGGTTATTAATATTGATACAATTCAAAAGCTTGTTGAATCAAAAAAAATTAAGAAGAAAATTTCCTTTGAAGAATTTATTCAATACCGATTAGCCCGTAAAAGTGATCTTGTTAAGATTCTGGGAAGAGGAAAAATAGATATTTCATTGAAAATTTCTGCCCATAAGTTTACATCATCTGCAAAAAAAGCAATTGAAAACGCAGGTGGAGAGGCAATTATTATATAATATAGATGAAAAAATTCTTAGAAACAATTATAAATATTTATAATATCGATGAACTCCGTCAGAGGATTGGGGTTACGTTACTTTTATTATTAGTTTATCGTTTAGGTGCTCAAATAGTTATTCCAGGAATTGATTCTGTACAACTCGCTTCACTATCTGAAAGAGCGGATGGTGGTGGCTTGTTAGGCATATTAAATGCATTTACCGGTGGTGCTTTTACAAATGCATCGGTATTTGCTTTAGGTATTATGCCTTATATTTCTGCTTCAATTGTTGTCCAATTAATGGGGATAGCGATCCCTTACCTTCAAAAACTTCAAAAGGAAGGTGAGAGTGGTCGGAAAACAATCAACCAGATTACAAGATGGTTAACTATTGCAATATGTATAGTTCAGGCTCCCGCATATCTTTTTGGATTATCAGCACTTGGGGTTCCTGATAGTGCTTTTATTCTAGGCAGAGGCCCATTATTTTTATTTTCATCAGTAACAATTTTGGTCACTGGTACTATCTTTGCCATGTGGTTGGGTGAAAAAATAACTGACAAGGGTATAGGCAACGGAATATCCTTACTTATTATGGTTGGAATAATTGCAAATTTACCGCTATCATTCACACAAGAGTTTATTTCAAGGGTTTCCGAAAATAACGGGGGTCTGATGCTTATCTTGATTGAGTTAGTACTGTGGATAGTAATAATTTTGTTATCAATTTTGCTTGTAATGGCAGTAAGACAAATTCCCGTTCAATATGCAAGAAGAACCGCAAGCGCAAAT
The DNA here is from genome assembly GCA_002721275.1 of Flavobacteriaceae bacterium. Lineage (GTDB taxonomy): Bacteria > Bacteroidota > Bacteroidia > Flavobacteriales > Flavobacteriaceae > Marivariicella. The sequence goes on along the minus strand of PBJZ01000018.1, from coordinate 34,696 downwards.
TCAACACAAAATAATAACTTGGCTGGAAGTAGACAATATATTCCTTTAAAATTAAATGCATCAGGAGTAATGCCCATTATATTTGCACAGGCATTAATGTTTGCTCCAGTATATATTGGTAGTTTATTTGAAAATTCGAGTTTTGGACAATGGATGCAATCTGAGTTTTCTGATATTTTTGGATTTTGGTATAATATTTTATTCGGTTTACTAATCATAATTTTTACTTTTTTCTACACTGCCATGACTGTTCCCACTAATAAAATGTCAGATGATTTAAAAAGAAGTGGCGGATTTATCCCTGGCATTAGACCTGGAAATGATACATCTAATTATCTTGACAACATAATGACAAATATTACTTTTCCAGGATCTCTTTATTTAGCTGCTATTGCAGTTTTCCCGGCTATTGTGGTTAAATTTATGGGAATGCAACAAGGTTGGGCATTGTTTTATGGGGGTACGTCACTCTTAATTATGGTAGGAGTTGCGATTGATACCATACAGCAAGTAAATTCATATTTATTAAACAGACATTACGATGGACTAATGAAAACAGGAAAAAGTCGTAGGACAATAACACCAACAATATAAATACATGGCCAAACAAGAAGCAATAGAACAAGAAGGTAAAATAATTGAGGCATTATCAAACGCTATGTTTAGGGTTGAGCTTGAAAATGGTCATGTGGTTACAGCGCATATCTCTGGAAAAATGAGATTGCATTACATAAAGTTATTACCTGGAGATAAGGTAAAATTAGAAATGAGTCCGTATGATTTATCAAAGGCTAGGATCACTTACAGATTTTGATATTAAAGAAAAAAAATTAAATGAAAACAAGAACATCAGTAAAAAAAAGGAGTGCCGATTGCAAAATTGTAAGACGAAAAGGTACTTTGTACGTTATTAACAAAAAGAATCCTCGATTCAAACAAAGACAAGGTTAAATTATGGCAAGAATATCAGGGGTTGATATACCCAAACAGAAAAGAGGAGTTATTGCATTAACATACATATTTGGTATTGGGAAAAGCAGGGCTTCTTCAATTTTAAATAAAGCTAAGGTTAGTCAAGAAATTAAAGTTGCAGAATGGACTGATGAAGAAACAGGTCGAATTAGAGATGTCGTCGGTGGTTTTAAAATTGAGGGAGAATTAAGGTCTGAAAACCAAATTAATATTAAAAGATTAATGGACATTGGTTGTTACCGTGGTATTCGTCACAGAATAGGACTTCCTCTTCGTGGACAGAGAACCAAAAACAATTCGAGGACAAGAAAAGGAAAAAGGAAAACAGTAGCTAACAAAAAGAAAGTAACTAAATAAACTTAATTTATTATGGCAAAATCAGTTTCTAAAAAAAGAAGGGTTTTAGTTGAGGCATCAGGGCAAGCTCATATTAATGCTTCTTTTAATAATATTATAATATCATTAACAAATATGAAGGGTGAGGTCATTTCCTGGTCATCAGCAGGGAAAATGGGTTTTAGAGGTTCAAAAAAAAATACACCATACGCTGCACAAACTGCTGCCGAAGATTGTGCCAAACAGGCACAAGAAGCAGGGCTTAGGAAAGTAAAAGTATATGTAAAGGGCCCTGGTAATGGCAGAGAGTCTGCTATACGAACTTTACATAATAATGGTATCGAAGTTACTGAAATTGTTGATGTAACTCCTCAACCTCACAATGGTTGTCGTCCACCAAAAAGAAGACGTGTTTAATTTTAAAATAAAATATAATAATGGCAAGATACACAGGTCCCAAAACAAAAATTGCTAGAAAGTTCGGAGAGCCTATTTTTGGTGAAGATAAGTCCTTTGAGAAAAGAAACTATCCTCCTGGACAGCATGGAAATAACCGTAGACGAGGAAAGAAATCTGAATATGCAATCCAACTTATGGAAAAGCAGAAAGCAAAATATTCATATGGTATTTTAGAACGACAGTTCAAAAATCTTTTTGAAAAAGCGAATAGATCAAAAGGCGTAACTGGAGAAGTATTATTGCAACTTTGTGAGTCTCGTCTTGATAATACTGTTTTCAGATTAGGGTTATCTTCTTCAAGAAGAGGTTCAAGACAGTTGGTTTCACATCGACATATTACTGTTAACGATAGTGTAGTTAATATTCCTTCATACCAATTAAAACCCGGTGATATAATTGGGGTAAGAGAAAAATCAAAAACACTTGAAGTGATTAAGAATTCAATAGAAAAAAATACAAGTACATATGAATGGCTTACATGGGATATTGACTCACTTAAAGGGACGTTTGTTTCAGTCCCACAACGTATTCAGATCCCAGAAAATATTAAAGAACAACTAATTGTAGAACTATACTCAAAATAATAAAATTATGGCAATATTAAATTTTCAAAAACCCGATAAAGTAGTTATGATTGATTCTTCAGACTTTGAAGGAAAATTCGAATTTAGACCTTTGGAACCTGGATATGGATTAACTATCGGTAATGCTCTCAGAAGAGTACTTTTGTCATCTTTGGAAGGTTTCGCAATAACTTCTATAAAAATAGAAGGAATTGATCACGAATTTTCTACTATCCCTGGTATTGTTGAGGATGTTACTGAGATCGTTCTCAATCTAAAACAAATTAGATTTAAACGACAAATTGATGATGTTGAAGATGAAAAAGTAAAAATTAATATTTCAGGACAAAACCAGCTTAAAGCAGCAGACCTTCAAAAATTTATTTCCGGGTTTCAAATATTAAATCCAGAACAGGTTGTTTGTAATTTAGAAAAAGCAGTCCAATTCAACTTTGAATTAACAATTGAAAAAGGTAGAGGTTACATTCCAGCTGAAGAAAATAAAAATATTGATTCTGTACTAGGAGTAATTGCTATTGATTCTATTTTTACTCCAGTTAAAAATGTAAAGTATACTATTGAAAACTACAGAGTCGAACAGAAAACTGACTATGAAAAGTTGGTATTTGAGATTATTACTGACGGTTCTATTCACCCTAAAGATGCTTTGACTGAGGCAGCAAAAACTTTAATCCACCATTTTCTTTTATTTTCCGACGAAAGAATCACTCTCGAAGCTGATGAAATTGCTCAAACTGAGACATATGATGAGGAATCATTACATATGCGTCAATTGTTAAAAACCAAGCTAATTGATATGGATTTATCTGTTCGTGCTCTGAATTGTCTAAAAGCTGCTGAAGTAGACACACTTGGTGATCTTGTTTCATATAATAAAAATGACTTGATGAAGTTTAGAAATTTTGGAAAAAAATCTTTAACTGAACTTGAAGAATTAGTCATATTAAAAGGCCTTTCATTTGGAATGGATTTATCTAAATATAAATTAGATCGAGATTAATTATAAACTTTAATTTTACTATTATGAGACACGGTAAAAAATTAATGCATCTTGGAAGAAAAAAAGCTCATAGGATTTCTATGCTATCTAACATGGCATGTTCATTAATTGAACATAAATCGATTAACACAACTTTAACAAAGGCTAAGGCTTTAAGGATTTATATAGAACCATTAATTACAAAGGCAAAAAGTGATTCTACTCACAATAGGAGGTTGGTATTTAGCTCTTTAAGAAGTAATGAGCATGTATCAGTGCTTTTTGATGTAATATCAAAAAAAATTGGTGATAGACCTGGTGGTTATTGTAGGATTATTAAGCTTGGAAATAGGCTTGGAGATAATGCTGACATGGCTCTAATTGAATTTGTTGATTTTAATGATGTATATTCAGTAGATAAACAAAAGAAGAAATCTACAAGAAGACGCAGGTCGAAAAAAAGTGACAGTGATACCACTGATGTTAAAAAAACAGATGAAAATAATAATACTATAGAGTAGTTTAATCTGAATCTTAAATAAAAGAGATATTTTTAAATAGCAAAATTGTAAAGGGTAATCATTTTAGATTATCCTTTTTTTGTGTTAATTTGTAATACATATTTATGAGGTACATAGCACTAAAAAAAGGTATTGTTATTCTTGCCGACGGCACCAAATTTTATGGAAAATCCGTAGGAATTGAGGGAAGTAGTTTTGGGGAAATATGTTTTAATACAGGGATGACTGGATACCAGGAAATCTTTACAGACCCATCTTATTTCGGCCAAATTATGGTTACCACAAATACGCACATTGGCAATTATGGTACTCTAGACACCGATTCTCAGTCAATTGGAATCAAAATATCAGGATTGATATGTAAAAATTTTAGCTATGTTCAAACCAGACCATCCTCTAAAGTTGATCTATTTTCATATTTTAAGAAACATAATAAGGTTGTTATTTCAGATGTTGATACCAGAGCATTGGTGAGTTATATTCGAGATAACGGTGCAATGAATGCTGTTATTACAACCGAGTTAGATAAAATAAATGAAATAACAAATAAATTAAAAGAGCTTCCTTCCATGGAGGGCTTGGAGTTGGCATCTAAAGTGTCAACAAAAAAACCATATTTTTTTGGAAATCCTGATGCTAAATATAAAGTTTCAGCTCTAGACCTGGGTATAAAACAAAATATCTTGAATCATTTCTCGGAAAGGGATATCTACACAAAAGTTTTTCCTTATGATTCTACATTTGAGGAGCTTTCGGAATGGAAGCCAGATGGTTATTTTATTTCAAATGGTCCTGGCGATCCTGAACCCCTAAAGAGTGCTCAATTATTAGCAAAAAAGATTATTAAAAATAATTTACCCCTTTTTGGTATTTGTTTGGGACATCAAATCATAGCCCTTGCAAATAATATACCGACATATAAAATGTTTAATGGTCATAGAGGAATTAATCACCCTGTTTTTAATCATCAATTAGGTAAAGGAGAGATAACATCTCAAAATCACGGTTTTGCAATCAATAAGGATAGTGCCGAATTAAATAAAGATATAATAATAACCCATACTCATCTAAATGACAAAACTATTGCTGGAATCCAAATAAAAAATAAAAAATGTTTTTCTGTGCAATATCATCCAGAAGCAGCGCCAGGACCAAATGATTCAAATTATTTATTCGATAAGTTTATTCAGTTTATTAAAAAAACAAAATAATAATGAGCAAAATAGCCAGTATTCACGCTAGACAGATATTCGACTCAAGGGGTAATCCAACAATTGAAGTTGACTTGATTACTGAAAATGGAATTTTAGGGAGAGCATCAGTTCCCTCCGGAGCATCAACAGGGGAACATGAGGCAGTAGAAATGAGAGACGGAGGGTTGGATTATATGGGAAAAGGCGTTAAAAATGCAGTAAAAATTGTTAATGATGTCATTTCAAAGAAACTAATAGGATTATCTGTTTTTGATCAAAAAGGTATTGATGAGTTAATGATTAAATTAGACGGAACAGATAATAAATCAAATCTTGGTGCAAATTCCATTCTAGGTGTTTCTTTATCTCTTGCCAAGGCTGCTGCTAAAGAGATTGGTTTGCCACTTTATCGGTATATAGGAGATTTAAATTCGAACACTTTGCCAGTTCCAATGATGAATATTATTAATGGAGGCTCTCATTCAGATGCGCCTATTGCATTTCAAGAGTTCATGATCATTCCCAGTGGGGCTAAAACCTTTTCTCATGCAATTAAAATGGGTACAGAGATTTTTCATAATCTAAAGAAAGTTTTGGTAAGTAAGAAGTTGTCCACGTCAGTAGGTGATGAGGGTGGTTTTGCGCCAAAACTTAAAGGTACTGAGGATGCATTAGACACCATATTATTGGCTATAAATAATGCTGGATATAAACCTGGAAATGATATAAATATTGCTTTGGATTGTGCTTCATCAGAGTTTTTTAAAAATAATAAATACGATTATACCATCTTCGAAGGTAATAATGGTAAAATAAGAAGTTCAAAACAACAAGCCGAATACCTAATTGAACTTGCTACAAAATACCCAATAATATCTATCGAAGATGGAATGGATGAAAATGATTGGGATGGTTGGAAATATCTTAATAAAATTGGAGGAAAAAAACTTCAATTAGTTGGAGATGACCTGTTTGTAACAAATGTAAAGAGACTTTCAAAAGGAATTAAAGGTAATTATGCAAACTCTATTTTAATTAAGGTTAATCAGATAGGAACTCTAACTGAAACAATTGCTGCAGTTGAAATGGCTAACAAGGCAGGTTTTACCTCGGTTATGTCTCACAGGTCAGGTGAAACAGAAGATTCCATTATTGCTGATTTATCAGTAGCTCTTAACACAGGTCAAATTAAAACTGGTTCGGCTTCAAGAAGTGATAGAATGTCAAAGTATAATCAATTATTGCGGATTGAAGAGGAATTAGGAAATCTTGCCAATTATCCTAGGATGAGGGCATTTAAATTTTGACTAAATTTGTGATAACAAAGAATTATGGACGATACAATTAAATTGCTTTATAACGGAAATGAATACGAATTTCCAATCATTAAGGGGTCTGAGGATGAGTTAGCAATTGATATAAAAACACTAAGGCAAAATACAGGCCTTATTACCCTAGATCCAGGGTACAAAAATACAGGTTCATGTATAAGTGATATCACTTACCTTGATGGCGAAAATGGAGTTCTAAGATACAGGGGTTACGATATAGCTGATTTAGCGAATAATTCAAGTTTCATTGAGGTATCCTATTTGTTAATTTTTGGAGAGTTACCATCAAAATCAAAATGCGAGGAATTTGAAAATGACATAAAAGAAGAGTTATTAGTTCATGAAGATATAAAGACTATTCTTAAAAGTTTTCCAACTGGAGCGCACCCAATGGGAATTCTTGCATCTCTTACTTCTGCGTTAATATCATTTAATCCAGGATCTGTTGATGTAAGATCAGAGGAAAAAATGTATAGTGCCATAGTTCAGTTAATGGCAAAATTCTCTATACTCACCGCTTGGGTTCACAGGAAACACCAGGGACTTCCATTAAACTATCCTGATATTTCAATTTCATACGTTGAAAACTTATCTAAGATGATGTTTATGAAGCCTAATAAAAATTACACTAATCATGACGCAATCACTTCGGCCTTGAATAAACTTTTAATATTACATGCAGATCATGAACAAAACTGTTCAACATCAACCGTCAGAATTGTTGGTTCGTCAGAGGCTGGACTTTTTGCTTCAATATCTGCGGGTATTTCTGCGTTATGGGGAAGGCTCCATGGCGGTGCTAATCAGGCTGTAATTGAAATGTTAGAACTAATAAAAAGAGATGGCGGGGATACCAAAAAATTTATGTCTAAGGCAAAAGACAAAAATCATCCTTTCAGATTAATGGGTTTTGGCCATAGAGTTTACAAAAATTTTGATCCTCGTGCTAAAATAATAAAAAAAGCTGCAGACGATGTATTGTCGGATTTAGGTATCAATGATCCAGTTTTGGAAATTGCTAAGGGTCTTGAGAAAGAAGCCTTGAATGACAAATATTTTATTGACAGAAAATTATATCCCAATGTAGATTTTTATTCAGGGATTATCTACCGAGCTCTAGGTATTCCAACTCAAATGTTCACGGTTATGTTCGCTCTTGGGAGACTTCCAGGTTGGATAGCTCAGTGGAAAGAGATGAAGTTTAATCATGAACCAATTGGACGACCTAGGCAAATATATAAGGGGAGTAAACGAAGAAAAATATAAATTAAAAAGGATTCTTTGGAGTAGACGACACTTTTTCATCTAATAATTTTTTGAAAAAAGAGTACTCATCATTCTTTAGAACATTTATTTTAAGATAGTTGTTTTCTGAAAAAATAGAATACTGATTTGAAGTCTCTTTGTGAATATTTAATTTGAAAAACGGTATGATTAGTCCATATGTTTCCAAAATACTTCTGAATCTTACTATTATTCCTTTTGGTCTTAATTCAATATTACAATAATTAACATTTTTATCCAGAATAAGTAAATTATTTATTTTTTCAGATGATTTATTTATTCTTAATCTAGGTGATCCAACACCTTTTTTCTTAAGTCTATCAGCTAGAGAATATGGAGTACCAACTAGAGAATTTATTTTTCTATCAATTACTTTATTATTATAAGAAATATTAATTAACATACTTATAAAATTAATACTTAATGTTAGTTATTGCTAGCAATAAAGTCAGTTTATTTATCTTTACTCGATATAAAAAAGGATGGAAAATCAATTAAAAAATATTGTAAAAAAATTAATTAAGAAGAGATATGGTATTTTAATTAATAATCTGGTATTTCAATCGACCAGAAAAGAATTCGATGGTGATCTTACTCTTTTACTTTTCCCATTATTAAATCAAATAAAGACAGATACAGAAAGTTTGGGAAAATCAATTGGGTTTGATTTGAAAGAAAAATCAAAAATTGTTGAAAAATTTAGTATTGTAAAAGGATTTCTAAATCTAACAATTTCAGACTCTTTTTATATTTCATTTCTAGAAGATATCAGAGATATTAAAAATTTTGGACATAAAAAACCTAATAAAAACTCAAAAACCATAATGATTGAGTACTCATCCCCCAACACAAATAAGCCTTTGCATTTAGGTCATATTAGGAATAATTTACTTGGTTTTTCAATGTCTAAAATTCTTGAGGCAAATGGAAATAATATAATTAAAACACAAATAATCAATGATCGTGGAATACATATATGTAAGTCAATGGTGGCATGGAAATTATTTGGAAAAGGAAAAAGACCCAATGATTTAAAAATTAAAGGTGATCAATTTGTTGGAAAATTCTATGTTCTTTATAATGATCATTATAAAAATGAAGTATCTGAATTAATGAAAAAAGGATTTTCTGAAACTGAAGCCAAAAATAATGCACCAATTTATTTAAAAGCAAAGGATTTATTGATGAGGTGGGAGCAAAATGATGCTGATGTAAAAAAACTCTGGTCAGAAATGAATCAATGGGTATATGATGGATTTGAAATAACATATGAAAAGCTTGGTGTTGATTTTGATAATATTTACTATGAAAGCGACACATATTTATTAGGAAAAAAAATTATTCAAGAAGGAATTAATAAAAATGTTTTTTATTATAAAAAAGATGGTTCTATTTGGGTTGATCTTAGTTCAGATGGATTGGATGAAAAATTATTAATAAGGTCTGATGGAACGTCTGTTTATATTACTCAAGATCTAGGTACAGCTTTTCAAAGAATTCAGGATAATCCTGAAATTAGTGGGATGGTTTATACAGTAGGTAATGAGCAAGATTATCATTTCAAGGTTTTATTTTTAATTCTAAAAAAGTTAGGTTATAGCTGGTCAAAAAACCTCTTTCATCTAAGTTACGGCATGGTTGATCTACCCTCTGGTAAAATGAAAAGCAGAGAAGGAACAGTTGTAGATGCTGATGAGTTAGTTGATAGTATGATTAGATCTGCTGAGCAAATATCAAATGATCATGGAAAGATAAAAGAAGTTGGTGACGATAAAAAATTATACAAAACTGTTGGTCTAGGAGCATTAAAGTATTTTATTTTAAAAGTAGACCCAAAAAAAAGAATTTTATTTAATCCAGAATCATCTTTTGACTTTAATGGAAATACAGGACCTTTCATTCAGTATGCTTACGCAAGAATTCAATCTATATTGAGAAATAACGAAAATATTGAATGGAATTCAAGCAGTACAAAAAATATTCAAAAAAAAGAAAAAGAGATTTTAAAACAAATCATAATTTACCCAGAGGTCATCATAGACGCTGGTAAAATGTACAGTCCATCATTAATTGCAAATTATGTTTACGATTTGGTGAAGCTTTTTAACTCATTTTATCAAAATATTAATATTTTGGGTGAAAAAGATAACAATCGAAAAAGTTTTAGGTTAGTACTATCCAAAAAGGTGGGAGAAATTATATGTAATTCTTGTCTTTTGCTTGGAGTCGATGTCCCAGAAAGAATGTAAAATCAATTTAATTATTTTAAAGTTTATTCGCTTGAAAAATCAATAATATATTAACTTTAAAATTATTTTTATATATGTTTAATAATTTAAGTGATAAACTTGAAAAAGCTTTCCAACTTTTAAAAGGGCACGGAAAAATTACAGAAATTAATGTTGCTAAAACCCTTAAAGAAGTAAGAAGGGCATTACTAACTGCTGATGTAAATTATAAGATTGCAAAAGAATTTACTGATAAAGTAAAAAATAATGCACTCGGCCAAAATGTATTGAAAAGCTTACAGCCTGGGCAATTAATGGTTAAGATTGTAAAAGATGAGCTTACATTATTAATGGGTTCAAAAACTTCTGGATTAGACCTTACAAATACACCTTCAGTAATCTTGATGTCAGGTCTCCAGGGCTCAGGAAAGACAACATTTTCTGTAAAACTTGGAAATTTTTTAAGGTCAAAAAAATCAAAAAAACCCTTACTTGTTGCATGTGACGTATATAGACCTGCAGCTATTGAACAACTTGAGGTCCTTGCAAAACAAATTGATATTCCAGTTTATAAAAATTTAGATGAAAAGAATCCAGTAATAATTGCAAAACAAGCAGTAGATTTCGCCAAAAAAAATAAAAATGATACAGTAATAATTGACACAGCTGGAAGACTTGCAGTCGATGAGTTAATGATGGAAGAGATATCAAAAATTCATAAGGCTGTCAAACCAAATGAAACATTATTTGTTGTTGACTCAATGACTGGCCAGGATGCTGTAAATACTGCTAAATCTTTTAATGATATCCTAAATTTTGAAGGTGTAGTACTGACCAAATTGGATGGTGACACGAGAGGGGGTGCTGCTCTTTCAGTCAAATATGTTGTCGATAAGCCAATAAAGTTTATTAGTACAGGTGAGAAGATAGATGCCATAGATGTATTTCATCCTGATAGAATGGCAGATAGGATCTTGGGAATGGGAGATGTTATATCATTGGTTGAAAGAGCTCAAGATCAATTTGATTTAGAACAAGCAAGAAAAATAAATAAAAAAATTGCAAAAAATAAATTTGGATTTGATGATTTTTTGAAACAAATTAAGCAAGTTCAAAAAATGGGGAGTATGAATGATCTTGTTGGAATGATACCAGGGGCCAAGAAAATGATTGGGGATCAGGAGATAGATGATAGTGCATTCAAATTTGTTGAGGTTATAATTAGTTCAATGACTCCCAAAGAAAGAGCTAAACCAGAGATTATTGACCAGGGTAGGAGAAAAAGAATTGCTAAGGGATCTGGAAGGGATATATCTGAAGTGAATCAGTTAATTAAACAGTTTAATCAAATGAGTAAAATGATGAAAATGATGCAGGGCGGAAAGGCTAGTCAATTAATGCAAATGTTTCAAAAATAACAGATAAAAAAATGAAAATTTTAGATGGAAGGAAACTTTCAAACATAATAAAAGAAGAAATTAAAAAAGAAGTTAGTAAAAGGTCTTCTAAAAAAAAGAAGATTCCACATTTAGCTGCTGTTCTTGTAGGTAATGATGGTGCAAGTTTAACGTATGTTGGAAGTAAAGTTAGATCTTGCAAACAAATTGGTTTTTTATCAACTTTAATTCATTTAAAATCTGATATAACTGAAAAAAAACTTATTTCAGAGCTTGATAAATTAAATCAAAACCCAAGTATAGATGGGTATATAGTTCAACTACCTCTACCGAACCATATTAATGAAGAGAGAGTTTTACTTGCTGTTGATCCCAGAAAAGATGTAGATGGGTTTCATCCAACTAATTTTGGTAGAATGGTTCTTGAATTGCCATCATTTATTCCAGCTACTCCATTCGGTATAATTGAAATTATTAAAAGATATAAAATAGAAACATCAGGAAAGAATTGCTTAGTTATTGGTAGAAGCAATATTGTAGGCAGACCTATAAGTATTCTTATGAGTCAAAAAGTGTCATACGGAAATGCTACAGTAACACTTGCTCACAGCAGGACAAAAAATCTCAAAGAGTTAACACTCAAATCAGATATTATAATATCTGCACTTGGAATTCCTGAGTTTTTAAAGGTAGATATGGTAAAAGAAAAAGTTGTGGTTATTGATGTAGGTATAACTCGAGTATCAGATAAAAATAATTCCAAAGGTTATATTATAAAGGGAGATGTAGATTATGTTAATGTTTCAAAAAAAGCTAGTTACATAACACCAGTACCAGGCGGAGTTGGACCTATGACGATTGCTATGTTACTTCAAAATACTTTATTAGCATGTAAAAGAAAAGATTAAATATTTTTTTCAAAAGCTTGATAAATTCTAAGAATAATTAGACCAAAAAGTACACTAGATACAATTAATAAAATATTTGTTATGCCCTTGGCAGCAAAAGAAAGTCTTATTAGTATTGTACAAATCACAAAGCCAGTATTTCTTATAAGTTGGCTATACTTCTCGGTATATTGGAATGAGAGTAATAAAATGAAAACATCAGCTAAAATAAGAATTGTAAAAAACTCATTATAAAAAACTGAATTTATATTGGAGACGTTTATTGATTTTACATTTTCATTCACTAAATATATTTCGTAAATCCAATTACTTACACTATAAATTGACATTATGATTAACAATGGCAACAAAATGATGCTAACACCCTTTTTTGTCGAAATAAATCTTTTGATTGAGTCAGTTATGGGTTTAACCGGATTTTTTTCTTTTCTTAGGTTGAACAGATAGATTAAAAAAAATAAAATTAGTATTCCTAAAAGGTCATATATTAGCTGCAAATTTGGACTGTTTTCAAGCCAGTTTGCATTGAGATTTATCTTGGGAATATCACTAAATATTTTTCTTATTACAATCAAAGAGATTATTTCGAACTGTTTTGAGATTGCTGTAGTAAAAGATCCAGGAAGATAGTATATCAGCAGATATGTCTCGTAAAATAGTATAATTGAAAATGGAGTGTAAATCGCAGAAATTGGATCATCTAAGAGGCTTCCTGAAAAGCTAATATTTAGCATATTATAGTTATTCAAATAAATTAAAATTAGATGAATTATAAAACCTAAAATTGATGTAAATAAAGTATACCTTTCTATTATAGATCTCCTTTTATCAGAAAAAATATTATCAAACGAATTATCAAGAAATTTTAACCAAGCCATAATTATTTTTTAAAAAGTTGATCCATATTTTTAAAACTTTTAAATTCTAATGCATTACCAGCAGGATCATAGAAAAATAAAGTTTTTTGTTCTCCTGGCCTTCCTTCAAATCTTAAATACGGTTCTATTATAAATTCAATTTGATCACTAAGTTTAAGTTTATCTGAAAAGGTATCAAATTCTTCCCAAGGGAGGACAACCCCAAAATGTGGGACTGGAACAGATTTACCATCAACATCATTATGATGGTTTTTTGCCTGATGATTTGGATCTAAATGGACAACCAATTGATGTCCAAAGAAATCGTAATCGGCCCAGTGCTCACTTTTACGCCCTGGAGTGCAGCCAAGAATATTTTCGTAAAAATTAATAGCAATAAAAAGGTCATTTACGGGAATTGCGAGGTGAAATGGAGAGATTTTTTTCATACTCTAAAGTTATATTTTTTTTTGATTTGGTCAATTCGAATAGATTATCTTTGTAAACATGGTAATTAATGATCTAGAAAACATGATTAGTTCAGGTTTGGTACTTCCATTAATGGAGGCATTTTATACTATTCAGGGTGAGGGTTATCATAAAGGTAGTGCTGCATATTTTGTAAGAATTGGCGGGTGTGATGTTGGATGTCATTGGTGTGATGTAAAAGAAAGTTGGGATTTTAAGTTACATCCTCCTACTGATATTAATGAAATCGCAGATAGTGCAAGAAAATTTTCAGATACAATTGTCATAACTGGAGGAGAGCCATTAATGTGGAATATGAATCCATTAACAAACATACTCAAAGAAAAAAAAATAAAAATTCATCTAGAAACTTCTGGTGCCTATGACGTCACTGGGACTTGGGATTGGTTCTGCTTATCTCCAAAAAAAAAGAAAAGACCTAAAAGAAAGTCTTATGAAATAGCTGATGAGCTAAAAGTTATTATTTACAATAAACATGATTTTAAATTTGCAGAGGAGCAGTCTGAAAATGTTAATAAGAATTGTAAGCTTTTTCTTCAGCCCGAGTGGAGTAAGAGAGATGTAATAATACCCTTAATAGTTGATTATGTTATGAAAAATCCAAGGTGGAAGGTTTCTTTACAAACACACAAGTATCTTAAAATTCCTTAGTGTATTTTTATTATGATCAATAAAAATCTTCATAGATTAAATACTTTTTTCTAATTTTCTTAAACTTTTTTAATTTAGATTCCCAGCTCTTTTTTATTTCAATTTCAGAAACTTTATTTATTAGTTGTTTTCTTAGTCTCTCATTTCCAGCAATTCTCTCAAAGCTGTCCTTGAAAAAAGTTTCTTTGTTTGGAATTTTCTTGTAAGAGTCAATCAAATATGACAAATAAATTTTATTAGAAACTTTAATTTTTTCTAACGATATCCCATAACAAACCATATTCTCCCACTTTGGGTTTTTGGAACCAAAATTTGGTTTAGGGATGAATTTAAAATCTGATTTTGGAAAGTCTGGATGGCCATATATTTGAAATTGTTTTTCTGTGCCCCTTCCAATACTTACAGAAGTTGGCTCTAATAAACATAAACTAGGATAGAGATATATTGCCTGGTTATTTGGCAGGTTGGGTGAAGGTCTCACAGGTAAAATATATTTTGATTTATGATTATAATTTTTGTTAGGTATAACCACTAGATTACATTCTATTTTATTATTCAACCAGCCTTCACCATTTATCATTTTAGCGTATTCGCCCATTGTCATCCCATGAACAATTGGAATTGGGTGCATTCCAACAAAAGATTTGTATTTGTTGTCCAATACTGGTCCATCGACATAATGACCGTTGGGGTTCGGTCTGTCTAAGAGAATAATTGGAACATTTTGTTCTGCACAAGCTTCCATTACATTATGTAGAGTTGATATATAAGTATAAAAACGTACTCCAACATCTTGTATATCAAATAAAATTAAATCCAAACCCTCGAGATGTTCAGGCAAAGGTTTTTTATTTTTTCCATACAAAGAAATAATTTTAATTCTTGTTATGGCATCTCTGGTATCTTCGATCAAATCTCCGTTGGGTGAGTTGGAATAGAAACCGTGTTCTGGAGCAAAAATTAATCTCACATTGATATTATTTTCAATTAAAATATCAATTAAATGTTTATTGTAATTGGAATACAATCTACTTGCATTATGAGCAACTAAGCCAATATTTTTATTTTTCAGTAGTGGTATGTATTTATTTAATTGTTCTGATCCGGACTCAATATCTTGCTGGGCTAAACAATCATAATGGAAAAAAATAAATACAAATAATAAAAGCGTATTTTTAATATTTAATTTCATAAACCGAAGATTTGAATTTAATTTACTTTTTAGGTAACACATTAAAAAATAATAATTCTTTAAACAGTAATATTTCCTCACGAATAATAAAAGTAGCAATATTAGCTCTAACATTGAGTGTTACTGCAATAATTATATCTGTAGTCGCTGGTAAGGGGCTCCAAGAGGAAATTGGAAAAAAAGTATACGCTTTCAATGGTAATTTGATTATTTCAACTTTTGATAATAATAATTCTCAATTTTCATCTAATCCATTTGAATTTGAAAATAAAGAAGAATCTGTATTAAAAAATCTAAACGATGTATCAAGTTTTCAAAGAATCGCATACAAAGGGGGATTGATAAGGAATAAAGCTAATTTTGAGGGAATTATTTTTAAAGGTGTTGATCCTAAAACATACATCAATTCAAATTTTAATGATTTTATTGTTGAGGGTAGATTTATCAACACTTCAACAAAAAAAAAAAAAGAAATATTAATTTCTAAAACATTATCCAGAAAACTCGATGTGAGCATTGACGAAAAGGTGGTTATATACTTTAAAAAAAATAATTATCAAGCAATACCAAGTCAGAGAAAATTTATAATAGTTGGAATTTACGATTCAGGATTTTTTGATTTCGATGATATTTATATTTTTGGAGATATATCTCAGGTTCAGTCCATAAATTCATGGTCAAAGGATCAAGTTGGAGGAGTTGAGGTCTATATTAATGATAAGAAAAAAGATAATTTTTTAGCAAAGAAGTTGTACGATTTATTACCATCTAACCTTGATGTGATAACTATCAGGTCAAAATATGAGAATATATTTCAATGGATTTCACTTTTCGATTTTAATATATATATAATTTTAGTTATAATGACTTTAGTTGGTGTAGTTAACGTTGCGACAGCTTTAATGATTCTAATTTTTGAGAAAACACAAATGATAGGTATTTTAAAAACAATTGGTGCAACTGATTTCTTAATTCAAAAAGTATTTTTGTGGAACGGATTCCAGATAATCACCAAAGGACTTATTTATGGAAATATACTTGGTCTTGGATTTTATTTTTCTCAAAAATACTTTAAGTGGATCAAGCTGGACCCAATTACCTACTACATTAATTACGCCCCTGTAAAATTGGATTTTTTTGATTGGATTTTTGTTAATTTATTTATGGCTTTTATTTGTTTATTTTTGTTGTGGTTCCCAACAAAAATAATAAACAGATTTTCACCAAGTGAAAATATCAGATATTAACTTATGAAAATATCAAATAATATATTAGAGACTATAGGTAACACACCAATGGTTAAATTAAATAAAATAACCAGTGAAATTAGGGCTAAGGTTTACGCAAAATTAGAGTTTTTTAATCCTGGTGCATCAGTTAAGGATAGAATGGCATTGAAGATGGTCGAGGATGCGGAAAAAAGTGGTCTTTTGAAACCAGGTGGAACAATTGTTGAAGGAACATCCGGAAATACTGGAATGGGGTTGGCTCTGGCTGCGATAGTGAAAGGGTACAAATTAATTTGTGTTTCAACCGATAAACAATCTAAGGAAAAGTTTGATGTGTTGAAGGCCATGGGAGCCAAAGTTATTGTTTGTCCTACTAATGTCCCTGCTTCAGATCCTAAATCATATTATAGTGTTTCAAAAAAATTAGGAGAAGAAATACCAAATTCATGGTATGTAAATCAATATGACAACCCCTCTAATTCAGTTGCACATTATGAGCAAACTGGTCCCGAAATATGGAAGCAAACTATGGGTAAGATTACACATTTTGTTGTAGGAGTTGGAACAGGAGGAACAATCTCAGGCGTTTCTAGATATTTAAAAGAAAAAAATAAGAATATTAAAATTTGGGGTATCGATACTTATGGTTCAGTATTTAAAAAATATCATGAGACAGGAATTTTTGATGAAAAAGAAATATATCCATATACAACAGAGGGAATAGGAGAAGACATTTTACCTAAAAATGTGAATTTTAATCTAATTGATTTGTTTGAAAAAGTTACAGATAAGGATGCTGCATTATATACCAGAAAACTTGCAAGGGAAGAGGGTATATTTGCAGGTAACTCCTGCGGTGCTGCAATCAAGGGGATTATACAATTAAAAAATAAGTTAAAGCCGGATGATGTTGTCGTTGTATTACTTCATGACTCGGGAAGTCGTTATATTGGAAAAATTTATAATGACGATTGGATGAAAAAAATGAAATTTATTTAGTTACAAATTACTTTTTTTAAATTTTCAGGTAGATCATCCTTATCAGAATTATGTGACAATGATTTTAAATTATTTATTGGTTTATCTATAAAATTTTCTTCTTGATTATTAATAATCCATGATTTTAATGAAGTAATTCTTTCACCTGTTTTTTTCCATCTTTTTTCATTACTAATTATTACACAATTAAGGCCTTTACCAAGTCTAAAAATTTCATTTTTAGTTAATGTATAGAATTTACTTCCCTTGTTTCCATTTTTTTGTTTATAAATAACTTGATAAACATCAAAATCAATAGAAATATTCTTAAAATTTGAAGGCCCTTTGTATGTAATAATTGAATCAATTAAATATTCGTTTCTCAATGTATTCTCATATAGTTTTTTCAGAATTTCAAAATCATTTATAGAGTCTTGTGTCCTTGAACATCCAATTAAAAAAGTTATAATTAATAATAGTTTAATTTTTTTCACCTAATTAAATTAGTGTAAAATTTTATAAAATAATTGATTTAACAAATTAGATTATTGTTAACATAATTTACATAACTTTACTATATATGAATAAATTACTCTTTTAAATAATAATTGTTATTAATTGTTGGTTGTAAAAGAGTAGTTGTATCAGGTGAGAATTTTGAAAAGTTTTATTAAACACATATTATGTATTGGTATAATATTATTATCTCCGATATGTCTTTTTGCACAAGACATTAGAATAGATTCTTTCCAAGGAGTTGCAGTTCCCTCTCCAACGATTCCTGATGCTTGCCCTACAATAAATTATGATTTTGGTACTGTTTTTACAAATACCTCAGCAGTTACACTAACAACATCTTCTGCGACACTAAAAATCACAGTAATAGGAACTAACTCAGCAACATATTATAAAGATATGCCTGCTTCTGATGTTCAGTCTCAAACTTCATTTACTGTTACGCAAACTATATCAATGATCAATCCTGGACCGAATACTGTTACAGCAGAGGTTTATTTTGATGATTCTCCTGGAACTATAATAGATTCTAAAGTTGCGGAAATTACTGTAACAAGAGGAACAGCATCTCCACTAAATACTCCAGGTTTAAGTCAAACTCCAAGACAACAAATAGTTGAAATACTCATAGGTACATCAACAACTGGCTCTTCAGAGGAGAGTTATTCTATTACTTTAAGTGGTACTACTTATACTCATACAGTCACAGCATCAACCTCAAGATCTGCTGAAAATATTGCTACTGCATTGGCCTCTTTAATAAATGCAGACGCAGCTTATGATGCTAATAATGCTGGAGCACCATCTGGTGCTGCTACCAAAAGGATAATTAGAATTACCGGGGTTAACTCCGGTACATCTTTTAATTACTCTGCATCCTCATCTGGAACACTTAATTTTGATTCTCCAAATGTTATTGCTGGTTCACAATTTGTGGAGATTTGTAGTGATGAATCGATAGACTTTAATACAAGTGGAGGGGTTTCATATAATTTTTATGTTAATAATGGTAGTGCAACTGGATCAACTTCAAATCAAAACTTTACTAGAAATAGTAAAACAGATTATGTAATTTATGCAAAGTTGACCGATTCTAATGGATGTGAAAGACAGACTTATCCAATATCAGTCGATGTTAACTTGACACCTGAAGATTCTGGTTCATCCATAACTGTATCTGGAACAGGATTTACTTTATTTAATGACAATGAATCATATAAAATTACTATTTCAGGAAGTATTGATGCGGGCGATACATTTTCAATTACAACAACTGGAACTACTTATACGTCTTCAAATACTATTACTGCTGCAAATCTTGCAATCGATGCCTTGGTTACAAATTTAGCAGGTAGTGGTTATACTATCGTTGATGGAGGAGGAGATGGATCTTCTGCATTTTTAACTATAACAAATCCCTCTGCCGGGTCAGCTTTTTCTGTAATCACATCATCCTCTGATGCAAACAGTGGAGCTCTAATTGGAGTCGAAAGATTAAAGGGTAGTCAGGGTATTGTAATATGTGAGGGTTCGACACAAGTTATTCAGGCATCAGGTGCAACATCCTACACCTTTCAAGTTCTTGGAGGATCAACGACAACCGCAAGTACTACAACATTTAGTTCTTTTCAAAATGGTAATGTGATAAAAGTTACAGGCTTTACGGGTTCCAGTGGGACTGGATGTTCTTCTGAGATTTATATTTCAGTTGATTTAAATAATATATCAGATGCTGGAACGTTATCATCCAATCAAACGATATGTTATGGTAATGCGCCATCAAATATTACTGGTACGAGTCCTAGTTTAGGATTAACGGCTTCATTAACATACAGATGGGAAAAATCTACTGATGGAGATAATTACAGTAATGTCGGGGTTTACACCCAAAATTATCAGCCACCAAATCTATTTGAGAGCAGTTATTATCGAAGAGCAGCAATTTCAACTTACAAGGGTCATGAGTGTGAAAAGTATACAGATCCGGTTTTCATAATTGTTGAATCTCCAGAATCTATTACATATGATTCTGGACCTACAGCACAGAATATTTGTGTAGGATCATCAATTGCAACAATTACTTATAATCTTAGTGGAGGAAGTGTTTCTGCAACCACAATAAGCCCTACAGTTGTATCAGAAATTGGACTTCCAGATGGACTTCAAGTTCTACAAACAACCCAAGCTCAAGTAAATACAATAAAAATTACTTCTGCAGCTCAAGGCTCATATAAATTATTTATTAATAGTAGAGCTTATGTTTTTAATGCAACAGGTTCAAGCTCTGCACAAGATATAAGAAACGGATTACTTACATTAATTCAAAATGATGGAATATCTTTAGTTAGCGCATCCACAAGCGGAACGACAGGAATTAATCTAACTGCAGATACACCAGGATTATCTTTTTCAGCAGTAACCCTGGGTGGAACTCAGTCCGCAAATATGAGCACTTCAAATATCACTCCTAATTTAAATAAAATTGAGGTATTTGGAACTGTCAGTTTGAGTGAAACTCCAGGTGTTTATTCATATACAATCTCAACTACAGGAGCAAGTATTTGTTCAACAAATTCATCTACTGTAGGAACTATTACTGTAAAACCTACATCAACTGTTTCATTAACATCAGGTGGATCTACTAACAGTCAATCTGTGTGTGTTAACTCCGCAATTACCTCTATAACTTACGATATTTTAGGTGCCACAGGTGCTACGGTTTCTTCGCCCACTGCTTTAGTTGTTGATGGTCTTCCTCCAGGAGTTACAAGTGCTTTTTCAGGTGGTATTTTGACTATATCAGGAACTCCTTCACTCACATTACTTACTGATACAGAGTTTACTTATACAATTACAACCAGCGGAAATTCCGGTGGTTGCACAGAAGCGACAGTCAATGGAACAATCAGTGTAGCTCCTGAGCAAGTTATCACTTTAGTTTCTTCGCCTTCTATTGCTGCACAAGATGTGTGTGATCCATCAGTAGCAATAACCGATATAGTTTATGATTTAACTGGCAGTGCAATTACAATTAGTCCAACCCTAGCATCAACTATGGGTCTTCCTGCTGGAATTACTGCTAATCACCTTAAGGTTGCGCAGGTAAACACAATTAATATTTCTGGGGCTGCAACTGGAACACACAGACTTGCTATTAATGGAGAGGTTTTCAGTTTTGGAGATAGTAATACAAGTACAGCAAATCAAATTAGAAATGGATTAGTTGCAGCTATTAGTGGTAGTGGAACAGTTCCTGTCAATGTTTCTAATAACGGATCTACTGCTTTTGATTTGACTGCTAAAGTTGCAGGAACTCCTTTCAAGGTTAATATTGGTGATGACTACGATGCATGGGCTGGATCAGTTAATATGACTAATACTTCAGTTACTTCAAATACAAATAGGTATCGTATTCAAGGTACACTTGATTCGAGTGTAACTGCTGCAACGTATACTTATTCCATAACAACTTATGCAGGAGGTAGTCCTACCTGCACAGTCACAAGTTCCTTAACAGGAACAATAACACTTAAAGAATCTTCTACTTTGGTATTAACTAATACGGGAGTTGCAAATTCTGATTCTCAGACAGTTTGTAATAACTCTGCCATATCTTCTATAACCTACACTCTTGGAGGAGGAGGGACTGGAGCTCAAGTTACTGACCCAACTATGGTCATTGATGGATTACCAACTGGGGTTACAGGGCAGTATTCAAGCACTACAAAGAAATTTATAATTACAGGAACTCCAAGTGTGACTATTCCATATACTACAATATTTAACTATAGTGTTAGTAGTTCTGGTTCTTCCGGGTGTCCTGAAGTTGTTAGAACAGGAATTATTACCGTCGAGCCAGCAGAAGTTATCGAGCTTTCCTCAGCAGCTTCTTATACTACTCAAATAGTTTGTGCTGGAAGTGCTATTGAATCTATCACTTATGAATTAAAAGGAAGCGCCACTCAAATAAGCCCTACTATACCCCTTACTCTTCCCCCAGGTGTTAGTGCAAATTCAAATAAATTAGCTCAATCTAATACAGTTACAGTTACCGGTGCTGTTAGTGGATCGTATATAATAGGGGTTAATGGAACTATGTATTCTTTTGCTGCGATAACTGGAAACACATCAGAAACGATTAGAGATGGTTTGTTTACTGCAATTGATGGGAGTGCATCTGCAAGTGTTACTGTTACTAAAATTGGGGATCATGCTATTAGGCTTACTTCAAAGAGTCTAGGTGTACCGTTTGGAGTTAACCTTGGAGGTACAGCAGGAAATTCTAGAATGACTAACTCTATAACAACTTCCAATACAAATCAAATTATTATTAGTGGGACAATAAATTCTGGTGTAGCTTCCCAAGTATTTAGCTATACAATTTCTACCACAGGAGCTAATGAGTGTTCAGTCAATGACTCTTTAAGTGGAACGATTGCTGTCAGTGCTGCTTCAACAATTACTTTAACATCTGCAGCAGGAACAAGTACGCAAACTGTTTGTAATAATTCTGCTATCACAACCATAACTTATAATATAATAGGATCAGTCAGTGCAACAGTAAACCCTCCTACAGCTTTAGTTGTAGATGGTCTTCCTAATGGAGTGGTTGGAAATTATGTCGGGGGTGGCATTTTCAGGATATCAGGCACACCAAGTACAACGGATATAATAACAACAATATATACCTATACAGTTAGAACTTTATCTAATTTTAATGGTTGTAGTGAAGCTCAAATTAGTGGGACTATTACTGTAGACCCTTTACAAGGTGGAATAATAAATAGTGGTAACAACCAAGTTTTTTGTTATGACCCCTCAAATCCATCAGCCGTCCCAACTGCTTTATCAGTCACAGGATCAACCGCACCTGCCAGTGGTATTGAATATCAGTGGGAGATTTCAATTGATAATAGTAACTGGGAAGATATTCCTGGGGCTACAGGTGTAAGCTTTAGTGTTGGTGTTGTAACTCAAACTTCATACTACAGAAGAATGACACAAAGAGTTTCAGGAGGAGTAATTAATTGTGAGGTTCCTTCTGAAGTACATAAAGTAACCGTAAATGCTTTCGACGTTGGACAGATTGCCATGCCTGAGTTTATATGTTACAATACTATTCCAAATCAATTATTAAGTGTCAAAGATGCTACATCTGTTAATGGTGCAGTTACTTATCAGTGGCAGGTATCAACCAATAATATTAATTGGACCAATATTCAAAATGCTACTTCGGCTTCCTATCAACCACCTGGTGCATTAATCTCATCACTTTATTATAGAAGACAAGCTATTTCCTCTGTTGTCGATAACATAGATCAAATAACAATTACTGGAGATGTTGGAACTGGAAAGGCTTTTTCAATGATAATAAATGGAACAGCAGTGACTGTTACAACAGGTACAACTACTACTACAAAAGCTGCTGCCCTTGTTGCATCAATTACAGCGGATACATCTTTACCTGTTAGCGCTGCAAATGTAAATGGAGTAATAACATTAACTCCAAAAGTTTCAGGAACCACTTATACGTATGCAGATTCCAATGGCACTGGTGGTACCGCATCCATGACAGCAATTGATTCAACTCCAAACATATGTAGTGCGACTACAAGTTCTGTGTTAATTTCAGTAATCGATGATATTAATAAGGCAAACACTGTTGCAAATCAAACGATTTGCTCAGGTTCGACGCCAATTGATATATCTGCTACGGGTGTATCAAATTCTCCAAATTTCGGAACAATTACTAATCAGTGGTATGGATCAACAGATAATGAAAATTTTTCAATTCTAGCAGGTGGATATAACAATGTAAATACAACAACTCTTGATCCTGCAACACCTCTTACTCAAACATCATATTTTAGAATAAGATCAACTAACACCTATAATATTTACCCCGTTCAAAGGATTTCTGTTTCAGGGAACGGAGCTGCAATTGGAGAAACCTATAAAATTAGTGTTGCTGCGGGAGGAACTACTTCGGCAACTTTTACAACATTAACAACAGTAACATTAAATTCCAAAATTACTGAAGGTATTGCAAATGCAATCAATACCACAACGGGTATTAGGGACGTAGTCGAAGCATACGATTATCAAAATGGTACTATTGATATTAGAGGGAAAGTAGCTGGAACTGCAATTACAATTACCAGAACCTTAGGAGGCGGCGCTAATGCAACTATTTCAGCACCTGCAATTATTAAAACCACTTCTTCAACCTGTTTTAAAGATTCTGAGTCAGCAACAGTAATTGTGAGTCCAATTGAAACAATTACTCAAAGTGGTGGATTAAAGGATCAGACTGTTTGTAGAGGAGATCCAATACAAGCTATTGATTTCGAAATAGCTGGTGGGACTGCTGATCTTGTCATTACTCCATTTTCTATTGATCCATCTGACAATGGTAAATCTAATGATGAGGCCACAACAGAGCCACCTTATGCTGACGCTACAGCTTCAGTAAATGGTATAACGGTAAGTAGAATTGGAGGAACACTTTATAGATTTTCTGGTAATCCGACTAGTCAACTAGCTTATACTGTTAAAACAGAATCATACCAAAAAGATCGAATTAATATAGTTGGTGCTCCCAATGTAGGCGAATTATATACAGTAGTAATTAATTCATTTTCCATAACAGTCACTGCTACTACTGCTACTGTAGCAAGTTTGGTAACCTTGCTAACAAATGCAATAAATAATGACGCAAGAGTAAATAATGCTACAACAGGTGTTGCTGCAACAGGCGATACAGCAGCCGGCACGATAACAGTAGTTGCTCATAAAGAAGACACACCCTATACTATTGGATTTAAAAATAGTTTGGCTCAGGATATTTCGACAATTGCTTTAACGGGAACAACAAATACTACAGGGGAAGTTTATACTATAGTAGTAAATGGAGTACCATATGTTAGTTCTCCAGGAAATGGAGTTGGAGCAGCAGCTATTGCTACTGAATTAAGTGGGTTCATGGATGCAACTGATTTAGTATCCTCAACAGTTGCAGGTTCAACAATTACGATTGAAGCTGAAAAAAGAGGTATTGTTCTATCTATAGAAACATACTCTTCTGGTGACACTCCTCAAGTTTCATTTTCAACCACAAGTACCCAATCAGCAACAACTTCAGTAGGCTCTAATATGAGTATCACACCAATTTGGTGTGCAGGATGTTCTGACCCATCGATCAGTGGTGTTATTGATGTTAATCAACCAGTAGGTGCTCCAAACTATATTATAGCTAATTACCCATCATATGACGGAGTCTCAGGAAATATGCAATTGACTAATGAAACAATGATTAATGATGGTGGAGTTAGAATTTATAATGGAGCAAGTTGTGGAACTCCAGAAATTACTGATTTTGATGCATGTGGACAATCCAATGCAGCTGGTTTACAATGGTCTTTAACAGCGGGTGCTGGTACAATTAATATTAGTACAGGAGAAGTGACTTGGGATCCTGATTTTATTGGAATTGCTACCATATCTGTTCAAACACTTGGGTGTAATGGTCCATCCGGAACCAAAACGCAAAATATAGAAGTATTTGCTGCAGATCCAATTCAGGAGCATATTTTTGTTTCAGCCCCAGTTGTTGCTACAGATGTTGTTTCTGTAACTGTTAATGGAACTACTGCGGGATACACTGTTGCAGGAGCTCCTCTTACCGTAGCTGCAACAGTTGAATCAATAACAACATTAATTAATTCCAACTTTGGAAGCTTTCCATTTAGTTTAACAGCAACTAATGTTGGAAATACTCACGTAAAAGTAACTTCTAGTATTTCATCAGTTACAAATTTTAAAATTTCTGCATCTATTTCTTCAACTGCTGCGACATTAAATTCAGTAACTATAAATTCTGCGAGTTCAACGTTGCAAACTCCATCAACTCCATCAGAACCTGGTGTTTTAGAACAATTTCAAAAAACAAGGATATATATTGATAATAATTCTGGTGGTACAGTAAATGTACCTGCTGGTGAGGTATACAGAATGACTATAAATGGACGATGTTACGAATACACATCCACTGCAAGTGCGACAGCAAATGATATTAAAACAAGTTTCTTAAATCAAATTAATGGTGCTACACATACTTTTAGAGGCTCCGCTGGAGTTACAGCTTCGAGTATATCTGCTGGATCAACCTCTGCTAGACTTGATGTAACAGCAGATTATCTTGGATACAGTGATTATGGAACAAATTTTGTTGTTGAATTTGAGAGGATTCCTGTTCCAAACAACGCCTTTTCTCCTGCTTATAATTTGAATGAAGGACTGATAGTAGCAAACTCAACATATGTTTGTGGAACAAATTGGAACAGAAGAACTGGAGCTCAGCCAAATTGTGAGATTACAAACTCTACACCCTCTACTCAGTTTTTTGCTCAATCTGAGGACTATCAATACATTACTTGGTCATTATCTTCGGTTAGTCCAGGAACTGGTAGCCCCCTTACTGTTATTGATAATGAGGCAAATACTACTTTTACCCAGCAGGGTATCTTGGATTGGACTTCTGGTTTTCATGGAAGCTTTAATTTAAATGCTACTGCAATTGGTTGTGATGGTGTCACAACATCGCCAGTTTCAACGAAAAGCATAGTCATTGCAAGTAGGGCAGTCACACCAACTGATATAATAGTACAAGGTGGTAGTTTCCTCCCAAGTTGCCCAGGCTCTGTTGCTTCAACTCAATTTTATTCAGATCCAGGATCTGGAAACAGTATTACATGGTCCATTGATAATAACTCCGCTGGGGTAATTAATTGTGATACTGGAGTTTTAACATGGAATTCGGATTTTTCAGGTACTGTTAATGTTACTGCAACATCAACTGGATGTGGAGCCCCATTAGTTACTATTCCTTTCAATGTTCCTCCAAATCAAACTCTAACTAAAACATCAGCTGCAGGAAGTGAGGTTCAAGAGGTTTGTGTAAACACTTCCTTACCTGTTTCAATTACATTTAATGTTACTGGGGGAGCTACTGGAGCCTACGTACCAGCTCTTTCTGGAACAACTGGTTTACCAGTCGGAGTTACAGGAACATTCAGTCCAACAAATATGGTCTATGATGTTTCTGTGTCTGGTGGAGGAAATGCAGCAGCCTCAGAAAGCTTTAAAATATTTATCTCTGGAAAGAGATACGACTATGTGGTCACAGGAACACCTGATAAAGATGCTGTAGCTAAAGCTATTGCAAACCTAATTAATGCTGATGGATTAAGAATTATTAATGCTGATGCAGATACAACGAGCGGTACAATTAGATTAACAGCAATTAATCCGGCATCTTATTTTAGTATAAATTTGCTTGAAAATTCCACAAATTTATCAATGTCTACTCCCAAAGATCCTATTCAAGGAGTGGGTTCATTTATAATAGATGGCACTCCAACTGCCCCGGTTCTTACACCAACAAGATATGATTTTACTATACAAACAACCGGAAGTTCATGTACACCAGGAACAGCATCGGGATATATAATAGTTGAGCCAGAGTCTTTATTAACTCAGACTTCTGCGTCAGGTACTGAAGCTCAGGAATTGTGTGTTGGCGAGGATATTGTGGATTTAACTGTTGAGGTCTTTAATGGAGCTACAGGTGCCAGCGTGCCACCATTAGCTGGATTAACAGGAATCCCTCCTGGATTGCAACAAAATTTCGCACCTTTAAATCAAATAGATGAAATAAGTTTTTCGGGTGCTAATTCTGGTTCTTCAACAGAAACTTATAGTATATCATTAAGTGTTAACGGAGGTGGTTCTCATACGGTTACATATACTGCATCACCAAATACCTCATCATCAACTCTCAGAACAGGCGTAGCAAGTGCAATAAATCAGTATGTAAAGTTAATTACCATCACTGGTCAAGGAACAGCAATTAATAATTCCTATACTGTTACTTTAACCACTGATACTGCTCGTTCAGCCATATTTACTGCTGTTACAACTATTACAACTAATATTGAAATAGCAACTGGAATTGCAAGTTCAATAAATAATACAGCTGGTATTCAAGATGTAGTTGAAGCCATGGATATTGGTAATGGATCATTTAAGTTATTTGGAAAAGTAATAGGCACTTCAATAGATAACATAACTTCATCGGTATCGGGAACAGGTTCAGTTGGAGTTCCAGTTACTCTTGATTTAACTTCTAGTATTTCAGCTACAATTACAGCAAGCGGTACAATAAGGGTAACAGGATCAAATATAGGAGTACCACAAAGTGTAATTATTGCAGCTGACCCTACCATTGATATGACTGTTAACCCAGTTAGAGGAACTGGAATAATAACTATTTCTGGAACACCTTCAGTAACATTGAACAATACCAATATTTATAATTTTACAATTAACTCAACCGGTAATATTTACTCTTGTAATGAGGATACTTTTACTGGCTCATTTAAATTAAAACCACCAGAAAGGATTAATCACCCTACAACAATTGTTTCATCTACATTTGCAACTACCAGTGCAACTGTTAATGGGTTACTTAACCAGGTAGTATGTGAGGGTGAGGAATTAGTTGGAATTAGGTTAGATCTTTCAGGATCCTCTGTTAGCGCTAGCTCTGCTTCACTCAATCTTTTTTCAGGACTACCTCCGGGGATAGCATTAACCCCAAATTCAAAGGCTCAGGTAAGGACTGTTCAGGTAACCGGAACCATGTCACAAGGGGATTCGTTTGTTATAAATATTAATGGTGTTGATTATACTTATTCCACAACTGTTACAAAAACATATTCAGAGGTTGCACTCGGTATATTAACTCAGATTAATACCGCAACTGGAAATAGAACAAGTCCAGTTACTGCTGGCGTATCAGGTACAACAGTTGTTTTAACAGCGGATATTCCTGGAGTATCATTTTCATATACGGCTACTTCTACTAATGCCAATTCTGCTACAAATTCATCTTCACTGGATAGCTCAGTAGCGGGAGATATTGAAAATGATAATTATGTTACGCTCACAGGTGACCCTGATGCAGTTACGACTGCTACAACATATTATTATACAATTGAGACTACTGGTACATCATGCACCCCACATGCAACAGTAACAGGAACAATTACATTGCTTGGCCCACCAGTTATTGAGCTTGGTACAGCTCCAGCAACCGCATCTCAAGAGGTATGTGAAAATGCTAATATTGTTCCAATTTCATTTAAAGTATATGGTGGGGCAGTTTCTTTAACAACTCAAACTAATGGTAATTTTGATCAGATTCCACCTGGACTTTCACAAACTTATAGTGATTCAAAACAATCTGACGAGATAACATGGTCTGGACCTGCTACTGCAACTATTTCTGAAACATTTGGAGTACAGATTAATGATAAGACTTATACTGTATCAACAGTCATTGGAGAGACTATAATTACTTTTATTGATAGATTAGTACAAACAATAAATAACGATTTATCATCAAGTGTGTCAGCCACTTCATCTAGTGGTTCGAAACTTGTTCTAGAGGCCAAGGCAGCAGGACC
This sequence comes from Flavobacteriaceae bacterium, assembly GCA_002721275.1. Lineage (GTDB taxonomy): Bacteria > Bacteroidota > Bacteroidia > Flavobacteriales > Flavobacteriaceae > Marivariicella. The sequence continues at coordinate 5,067 of PBJZ01000018.1, read as the reverse complement.
CATTCAAGGATACTCTTTGACTCCTTTTATTTCAAATGGTACATCTAGTTATACTTTGTCAAGAGAAAATATTTCTGGAACTGGGTTATTAACACTTACAGGTTCTCCTGATTTATCAGGACTAAGCCCTTCTGCTAATGCTCCATTGACCTACACATATGTAGTTGAAACTATGGGAAATATAAATTCCAGCTGCTCTGTTTCCTCAACCACTCAGTCTGCCACTATTACTGTAATTCCGGCAGAGCAATTAAATCATTCTGCAACAATAACAACTACATTGTTTGTTGGTGAGACAGTATCAACTACAACAAATGGTGAATTAGTTCAAGCGGTATGTGAGGGTGGAAAAATAGATGGAATTCGCCTTGAGGTAGAAGGGTCCGCTACAGCTGTTACTGTTGCTCCTTTGGTAGGTCTCAATGGGCTTCCTCCCGGTGTAACATTGACACCTTATACTACTGCACAAGTTCAAACTACAAATGTTTCTGGGACTACCCTCCCAGCAGGTCAGGTATTTACAATAAAAATTAATGGGATTTCTTATCAATATACTATAGCAAATGCATCAATAACAAGTGAGACAGCTGCACAAGAATTAGTAGATGAAATAAATAATTCAATAGGGACCAGACTTAGTCCAATTACTGCTTCAACTTCAGGTACTAATATAATATTGACTGCAGACCAACCAGGCAAGGCATTTAGTTTTGAATCATTAACCTCAACAACTACAATTGCTTTAGATGACACAGTTACAGGAGATATAACAAATAAAAATTATGTAACCATAACTGGATCACCGTCAGATTCAGTGAGTAGTACAAGGACCTATACTTTTGATGTTACTACTGTAGGAACAAGTTGCAGTCCGGCGGGAAAACAAACTGTGGCTATTAGTATTCTTCCTAATTCTAAGATTGCGCTTACATCAGATGCTGGAACAGATAATCAGGAAGTTTGTAATGATAACGATATTATTGATATCACCTACGAAATTAGTAATGGAGCTAAAAACTTTGTTTTAGAATCCGCTGATTTTGCTCAACAAGATAAAATTACAATATCTGGAACTTTTTCTGCTGGAGATAAAGTAACTGTTACAATTGACGAATTAAATTATGATCATCCTGTTCAGGCTGGACAAACAAGTATTACTCAAATAATCAATGACTTGGTTCCAAGATTAGATTCTAACTCGTCAATATTTGCGATTCCTGATCTAACTAACAATGCTATATATTTAAAAGCGGAAACACCAGGGGGAACATACAATCTAGAATTAGCTACCACAACGGGAACAGTTACAAGTACTGATATAACACCAAATTCTACAACCTCACTACCTACAGGTGTAAATGCTAATAAATTAAATTTACAACAAGAAGATGTAGTTTCTATCACAGGAACTTTTGTTGCAGGTGAAAAAGTCTATGTATACGTCACAGGAGGAAACCCTGTTACAACAAATACATACAGCCATACAGTTGCATCAGGAGCATTGACTGCAACGCTTGTAAGAGATGCTTTAGTTAGTGAAATAAACTCTAATGCTGGAAGAAGAGTTGACGCTACATCTGGTCCTGGAACTGGAGATTTAACTTTGAAAGCTAAAATTTCTGGCGATCCTTTTGGTGTCTCGCAATTTACTAACTCTGTTACTCCAACAATTACTAGTGTAAATACTGTAGGGTCGGCAAGAATTACAATTTCCGGGAAGCCGAATTCAGGAAGTTTATTTACAACTACATATTTCTACAGATTAAGAACTTCTGAAAATTTATTGGGTTGTGGTGATGATGTTCTTCAAGGATCAATAAAAGTTAGCCCTCCTGAGACTATAACTTATGATCCATCGGATTCAAACTTCCCTGGCTCTGATAATGCTCAGCAAGTTTGCCTCGGATCTGCAATAGATGGGATTAAGTTTCAGCTTACTGGGACTTCAACTGGAGCATCAATACCAGCATTAGTTGGCACAAATGGATTACCGCCAGGTGTTGTACCAAACCAAGTAGTTGTTACTCAGCAAAATACTTTAGATATAACTGCTTCGACGGCTATAGGTGCTCAGTACATAATAAAAATTGATGGAATATCATACGTTTTTACCACCACTGATACCAATGGAGATGGAGCAGTTGATGAGGATGCTTCAGCAATTGCAACTGGGCTATCCTCAAAGATTAACACATCTTCTGGAAATAGATTAAGTAATGTAACAGCTACAACCTCTTCAGCTTCAATAGTTTTAACTGCTGATATTCAAGGAATACCTTTTAATCTTAATTTTTCAGGTTCCGGAACAATTGCTGGTGCTGGGGATATATCCTTAGCTTCATCTGGAAATATTGCTAATGAAAATTATTTCACAATCGCTGGAACTCCGAGCGGTAGTGGACTTGCAAATCCACTAACATCTGCAGTTTCCTACACATTTACGATAACTACTTCTGGAACAGCTTGTTTACCTCATGATACTGCAAATGGAATAATTACATTAGTACCAGGTTCTACAGTTGTATTAACCTCTACAGTATCTACAACAAATCAAATTGTTTGTGCCACAAATGCAATTGATCCCATAATTTATACCATTGGAGGTGGAGCAACTGGTCTTGAAGAGGTAACTAGCTCAAATACATTAGAAATGTTACCCCCTGGAATTAATTTGGGAAATGGAGCTGTAGCCAACACATTTCAATTGATTGGAAACCCAACAGTTACAGTTTCTACAACTACTATATACGCATATACACTCAGAACCACAGGTAACCCCTCTTGCACTGAGGCTACGATTCAGGGAAAAATTACAGTTGCCCCAAATGTAGTCATTGATAGTGATGGAATAGAGGCACTAATTCAAGATGTTTCTTGTTCCACGTCTGGTGGGTTTACCCCTGATGGCAAAATAGGGGATCCAGTCTTAAATCCACTAGATTCCTTCATAACCGGTGGTGTTCCAGATATTGCTCAAGTAACAAGGATTTCAATTGTTGGATTAGCTACAAATGAAGATCATGGAGTAGGAGATTTTTACGAGATTAAAATTAATGGAGCCGAAACTTATAACACAGGTGTATTTGATGTAAGCCCAAATGACGGTAATCCAGATCAATCAATTAGCGATATTGCGGTGAGTCTTGCGAATCAAATAACCAGTGGTTCTTCAAGTGTATCAGCAACTGCAAATGTAGGTGGATTAGGTTCACTTGATATAACAGCAAGAGTCCCGGGTGTTGCTTTTACAACTTCAACAACACATGTAACAGATCAGATTCTCAGAGTTACACTGAGTGGAACACCATCAGTTACTGATGTCGTAACAATAACTGCTGGAGGTTTAACATATTCTCACACAGTTACCGAAACTAATTCATTAGCTCAGATAGCAACAATATTGGCTTCTAAGATATCTAACACACTAGTCTTTTCTTCTCCTAATTCCAATAATATTGATATTAGAACTAGATCAGTTGGAGGTACTATTAATTATACTGGAACAGTTTCATCATCTAGTATTGCTTTATCAATAGATGACAGATCTACTGAGTTTACAACTACAACTATTATCGATAATTTTAAATCTAATTATGTCTTCTCTTGGAGTGCAGCAGGAAACCCTTCCTATACCAATAATAACCTTGAGATTACTAATCTCTCAGCTGACAGTTATACGCTAACTGTTTCTATTGACGGGTTAACTGGATGTAGTACTTCAGCTGGACCTTTTGTAGTAGAGGAGCCATCCCTTACTATTGGAACAGTCTCTGAGACTTGTGGAGGTATAATTTCTATTCCTATTTCAGGAACATTTACTACAGATCAAATGTCAGGTACAGGAAATATTTTAACAGTTAATCTTTACCAAGGAACTGCTGGTTCAGCTCCTTCATACTCATTATTTGATTCAGAAGCTTATGCTGTTGGATCATTGTCAAAAACATTTACGGTTACACCATTATTTACTGGTTTAACTCCTGGGTTGAATTATAGAGTAGAAGTTTTAAATAATACTTGTTCTACTCCCGATACTAAAAACTTTGGTCCAATTTCTGCTGTTTTAGAGATTGATGAAGACCTAATAACAACTACCAATCAAGTATGTGCCGGACAGAGAGATGGGACAATATCTGTAGCAAATACAGCTGTAACTGGTGGGACTGGAAACTATAGTTATCAGTGGACAAATTTGTCTGTAACACCCCCGGTAACATATAATGTTAAGGATTTAGTTGGGGTTCCTCCAGGTTTATATGAACTCACTGTAACTGATTTCAATCTTGCTAATTGTACAGTCACAACTGCAGGTGTAATAGAAATCGAAGGGATTCTTTCTTCTTTATCAATTATACCTTCAACAAATCAAATATTAGAAAATGTTTGTGTTGGCGGGACAGATGGAAAAATCGCAATTAGTGTTTCTGGTGCTGATACTGCATGGATTGAGTGGGAGTACCTAGTTAAGACAAGCCTTGGTACTGTTTCTTCGTCACTTAGCACTACAACGATAACTCCAAACAGAAGAAATCTTTTACCAGCAAATTTTGTTTCTGAAGAATCGAATCCAACTGGAGCATTTAATTCATTCGAAAACCTTCCTGCTGGAATTTATAGAGTTAATGTATATAAAACAAATCCACAGGTTAATCCTTGTGCAGAAGTTTCTCAAGATTTTGAAATAACTGAGCCTGTTGCATTATCTTTGGCCAAATTAAATAATAGTTTTGATCCCATAGTCATTCAACCACAGGGAGCATGTTCCCTTGATGAAGTTCCATTAGGTTCAATTCAGCTTGCTATATCAGGAGGTCAGCCACCATATTTTTATAGTCTAACTGGAGGTACTCCCTCTGAACAAATTACTAGTACTACATTTTTAAGAGATGACTTGCCTGCTGGAAGTTATGATATAGTAATTGCTGATTCTTCTGGTTGTAATACAAACGCAAATAATTTAGTTCTACAAACAATTGTCCTTACCGACCCTGCTGGAGGTCCCCTAGTTCTCACCGAGGGTTCAATCACACCAATTCCATGCGGGGGAGGTACTGGACAATTTATTGT
>PBJZ01000017.1 GCA_002721275.1 Flavobacteriaceae bacterium | reverse complement strand
TTTATCTCTTTATCATCTGTTAGATTGATGATAGTATCATAATCTTCACACATAAATACGTCTAAACCATAACTTTGAAAAATATTAGCTCGTATATTATATAACATAAATAAATGGCTAGAGTCATAATTTGCTATATTATTATTTAACATAAACATTTTACCATTAGGTAAAATATTATCATAATTTTTTATTTCATATTCATTATTTTCATTCCATTCAATATTCATTTTAAGTCCGTTTAAAATGTGATCTATAGATTGAAAATAATCATTAACAAGTTTTGTTTGAATTGCATTTTCAAATGACTTTATTGCATTGGTAATTTCGACAAATGATTCGATTTGATTACCTAAATTAAAATGAATAAATGATTTAACTAGTGGTAAAGATTTTATAAGGATATTTGATATTTTATATTCTTTAGAATATTTTTCAAGTTCAGAAATCACCAACAAACATTCATCATAACGTTCTAGGTTCATTAGTAATCCAATTTTATAAAAAAATGGATTAACATTTATAATTGTCATTTTTTCGATACCTGTATCAATTGTTTCTATGCCCTTTTCGAATTCTTTTTGTTTAAAATAAATTAAGGTTTGTAAAGTATAATTCCTAAAATTATCTGGATCAGCTAAAATGCTTTTTTTAATCATTTCGGTTGCAGCATCATACTTTTGTTCATTGTAATAATATTTGGCTAGTTGGTTTATTGTAGGTGAATAATTTGGGAAAGTCTCAATTCCCTCCAAGAAAACTTTTTCAGCTTCGATATTATATTTTTTTGCATTTTTACTATCTTTTAATCCCCAATATGATTCTGAAATATACAAAGCTTGGTTTGCTTTGTGAAGTAGTAAATATGCAGAATCTTCATTAAAAATTCCTAACCTTTTTAAGTTTAGAATATTATCATTAGTTGTTTTTAAAGCTTTTTGAAACATTAAAAGAGCATTTTTAAAATCACCTTCATTAGCTAATTCTTGAGCTAAATAATAATATGACAAGGAAAGGTTTGACCGTAAACTACTCCAACTTGTATCTGAACCTTGCTTTTCTATAATTTTTTCAAAAATATCTTTGGATGAATTATAATTTCCAGTTTGTAATTCAATATTACCAAGTCTAAATAAGTTTTGTGCATTTCTATCTAATGCAACTGATATTTCAGCATTTTTTTTCGCTAGTTCATATTCATTTAAATCACCATAATATCTCGCTAAAATATTACTAGCTCTAGCGTCATCCTTTCCAGTTTCTTTAATTTTAATTATTGTTTCTGTCAGATCTACATTTTTTAAACTATATGAGTTGGATGCCCCGGGATTATATCCAAAAAAATGATTTAAATAAAACTTTAATTTAAAATAATAAGGCATGAGATCATTTGGGTTTAGCTTTATGGCTTTTTCTAATAAACTTAAAGCAAAGGATTTTTTATCAAGTTTTAAATATTGTATTGCCATTTCATAATGAGCACTTGTTACTAGTTTTTCTCCCCCACTCAAAATTGTGGGATTCACAGATAGTAGATCAAACTCAATAGCTCTATCTAAAAATTTAATTTTGCCCAATGCATCAGCTTGTTTAAAACTCATTAAATAGTTACCATAAGGATGTTTTGGATTTAGCTCATAAAACTTTTCATAATCTTTATATGCTTTAGTCTCATTATCTATACTGTAAGACATGCCTCTATTCATATATGCATCATTACTACAATCTAAATCGATACATTCAGAATATGCTTTAATAGCATTTTTAATATCATCTCCATACCATTCTTTATAATGTGTCGCCTTTTTTAAGTATGCGTTTCCAATTAAAAACATATACTCCAACTTTTCTGGATTTAGTTTGATGCAATTATAATAGTCTTCAATAGCATTATAGTATTTATTTAATTTAATATATATCTCAGCTCTTTTTTCATAACCCAAATGAATGTTTTTATTTTTTTCTATTAGACTTGTAGCTTTTTCAAGAGCTTTAATAAAGTTATTATCATCTATTTCCTTTTGTATTTCTTCAATTAATTTTGAGTAATCTGTTTGAACTAAATAAAAAGCTTGACCAGTTAATTGCGAAGATTCAATTGGCCTCTGCATTTTATTTGATGATTTAAGAACATCTGTTCTAACATTTCTAAATACCTGATCTAAAGTTGTGTTTTCTAAAAGCATATTTTTAGACAAGCTTGTAGTATAAAAACTATTTGGTCCTTCACCATCAGGTGCGGTTTGGCCAGCATCGGTAGAAAAGGCAATCAATGAACCAGTAGGAGGAGGAAGTTTAGCTAATCCTTGTCCTTTTAGAGATCTTGTTTTATTCCAATTTGATTCAAAAGGATTGTCTCTACAGGCATCTAAAACCAATATGTTTACCTGATCTGACTTACTTTCTAAAATCCTAATGATTTTTTGAACACTTACAGCATAATCTTCAATATCAAGCTCTGATTTAAAAACTTCTTTAGTAGGTAGTAAAAAATTTTCACTGTTAATTTGAACTCCATGACCTGCATAGTAAACAAAACCAATATCTGCACTATCTCTTTTTACACCAAACTCTCTTATTACTTTTATGAGTTCCCTTTTTGTTGAAACATTATAGGCTTCAAGAACTTCAAAGTCCAAAGAGTCAAGTGTTTTAGCGATAAGTTTTGCATCATTAACTGGATTATTAAGTTCTCCTTTTTCATAATTAGAATTTCCAATGACAAGAGCAACTCTTTTCTCTTCTTGTGAAAATAAAAAAGCAGATGAAATCAGAAAAAAATAAAATATTCTTAACATAATCTTTTAGTCTTTATATTCTGTGTTCAAATAATCTATATCTAATATTTACTTATAAAATCTCATTTTATTAGAATTTAATGACCACTCAACTTCCTTGAACTTTTTTAAAAATCCTATACCAATAAGCATGCTGTTTATATCACTTCTCATTGGAACAATAGCAACAACATTTTTAACCAAATAAGATCCAATTTTAAGTTGTTTTATCTTAATATACTTTGTCTTATATTCTCCCGACACTCCTCTTGAATTTCCTTCAACATTTAAATCAACAACATCACACTTATTTTTAATTTCTTGGTACAATCTATATCCAATAAAGAAGTCTGTAGCTCCTGAATCAAATTGAATTGGAACTGATAATAGTTCTCCATTTTTAGTTGGAAAATCAACGTTGACTCTCAGCTGATTTGATTCCTCAATTAAATCTACATCTATGTATGTTTCATCACCTAATATATCTTCTGGTATTCTGTTATTGTTTGTATTCCTTGTTTCAATTATACTTCCATCACTTTTGAATTGTTTCTCAATTATCAATCCTTGACGCTCTGGCTCTGAAAATGTTCTAATTTCTTTTTCTTTTTTTCCATTTTTATATATCGTGACTTCCTTATTTCCGTTATCCCATGTATATATTTCTTTAGATATAATTTCTTTGACAAAGTCTACATAATAGATTTTACTTATCTCTCCATTTAAAAATGAAATGGATAATTCACCTGAGATAAAAACACCATTTTTAAAAGTACCAGTGAATTTTTGAGTCTGATCATCAATAGTCAGAATTTCTATTCCTTCCCCATTTGGTTGTTCTTCGTAATTTATACAACCTTCATAGTAATAATTCTCTCTTTCAATTGTTTCTTTTTTACATTGAGAGTAGCATGAAAAAGAAATAAACAATGATACAAGAATTAGCTTTTTCATAGTGTAAGTATAACTTAAAAGTAAGAAAATTAAAAATACCTGAATTTAATAAACTCAAATTCTATCTAATATCTATTGTATTTTGAAGCAGAAAAAGTGTTCTTACTAATGTGATTTAAAATATCACTTTTTAAAAAATATCTTTTTCCTTTTGTCGGACGAGAGTAGGGGATTATCCCATTCATACAATACCTATTTAGCGTATCTCTTGACACTTTTAAGATGCTTTCAGCTTCCCTTGATGTCAAAACATCTTGCACACTCGTTTCTTCCCATTTTGTTGGTGCATTACTGTTTTTCATGTTATTATTTATTTATTATATAAAGGTCAAAAGATGTTTTTCACTTCACAAATAAAACAGGGTTGAGTTGTAAACAAATATTGAGTTGCTAAGTCCAGAACTTTGTTTAAAACTAATTTCAACTCAACAATAGTATGAATCGCAATGTTGTCAATTAATGCCTACAAGTAGGAAACTAAATTTCAAATTCAGGTATATCAACATCCTTATCGACAAAGTAATCACCACCTAACAATCCTGCTAAATACCTTTGAGTAGTGCTAATATCTTTGTGGTTTAGTATATTCATTAGACCACCAATATCTTTATTTTGCTTATAATACATGGCTGAAAAAGTATGTCTACCAACATGAGGTGTAACTTTTTTTAGAATACCAGCTTTATCTACCCATTCTTGTAACAATTGATTTTGTTGGTGAGAATACTTTAGGGTAGGGAAAACCTTATTGTATCTTTTATCTCTTCTGTTTTTGGGTCGTTCACCTATAACTTTCATAGACTGTTTGTTAATAGGTATTCTGTAAAACTGTCCAGTTTTTTGCCTTTGTGCTTTCAAATAAAATCTACCATCTTGTTCTTCTAACATATCCCAAGTCATTAACCTACATTCTTCGTGTGCTTGTCCAGTTAAGCAAGAAAAAAGAAAGAAAGGTTTTAATGATCTACTAGCTCGAATATCAGTATTTATAAGGATTTGTACTTCTTGTTTTGTTAAATAATCTTTCTGTTTGTGTGGTTCACCTTTGGCTTTAATATCTTCAGCAGGGTAAACGAGTATCTTGCCCTGTTGTTTCATTTCACCAAGAAATACCTTAAAAGCATTAAAGTAAGATTTACTTGTATTTTTATTTAAACGACCCCTTACGTATTCAAGACTTTCTAAATAATCTAAAAATGCTTTACAAAATTGTGGAGTAACATTGGAGTAGGGTACAAGCTTACCAGCAAAATTTGTTAAATGAGATAGTAAACTAATGTGACCGCTTATGGTATTCTTCTTGGTATATTTCTTTTGGAAATAGTTTTTAAAATCATCAATCATATTGGCTTTTTTTGATACCTCAGTAATCATACCAAGTTTCCCTCTACGTAAATCAACATTTTTAGCTTCTATCATTTGGTCAAGTAATGTTTCAGCTTTTTTATTTACTTGCCTTTCATAGGCATTTTTAGGATCTTTTATCCAACCTATGTCAGGGTATTCATCTTTCTTGAATGTCTTGTATTTTACCTTTCCATTTTTATCTGTATATCTAGTGCTTCCAAAGTAGTATCTAATCATCCATCTTTTTTGAGTGGAATGATAAATCTTTTTAATTGTCTTTGGTGTATTATTGATAATTTATGGTGTATTTTGGTGTAAATATATTTATTACACCAAATATACACCAAATATATAAAAGTAAAACACATATATAATACAGTAAAATACATTGAAATTATCAGTATTTACAACTATTTTGAAGGTAAATGAAAGTGAAATAAATCGTAATTTATTTCCCGATACAAAAATTTTGAAACACGTTACCTAATACCTCATCACTGTCAATTTCTCCAGTTATTTCTCCAAGCGAGTAAATCGCTGAGTTTAAGTCAACCGAAATAAGATCACCTGTTACATTTTTATTCATTGATTTTTTGACTGACTGAATATCTTTAAGAGCTTTATTTAATGAATTGTGATGTCTGACATTTGTAACAATTGTTTGACTATCTCCACCAATTTCATTAATCGTTTCAACTAATAATGATTTTAATTCTTGAATTGATATTTTTTCATTAGTTGATGCAGGTAGAGGAGTAGATAGTTTATTAAACTCTTTTTTTATGAGATCACTGATGATTTCTCCACCAGTTGCAATATCCATTTTATTTTGAATTAAAATTATTTTTTTGTTGAGCTTTACAATTGATTTAAGCTGCTCTAAAACTCCTTTTATATTCTTATCAGTGACATCATATATATATAGTAATATTTTTGCCTTTTTAGCATTTTCAAGAGTACGTTTTACACCTATAGATTCAATCTTATCCTTAGTATCTCTCAATCCGGCAGTATCAATGAATCTGAATTGAATTCCTTTAATTATAAGCGTATCTTCAATACTATCCCTAGTCGTTCCTTCTATTTCAGAGACTATTGCTTTGTCTTCATTTAACAAGGCGTTTAAGAGAGATGATTTTCCAGCATTGGGTTTTCCAATAATAGCAACTGGTACTCCATTTTTTATTACACTCCCATATGCAAAAGAATCTGACAAATCTTTTAATTGTGATTCTATTTCTTCTAAAAGCTTTGAAAATTCATCTCTATTTGCGAATTCAACATCTTCCTCTGAAAAATCGAGCTCGAGAGCTATCATGGATGCAAAATGAATTAATTGACCTCTTAAATCACTAATATTTTTGGAATAGCCTCCTCTCATTTGATTGATAGCTAGTTCATGAGAGGCTTTTGATTCTGATGCTATAAGGTCAGCAACACTTTCTGCTTGAGTTAAGTCCATTTTTTTGTTTAGAAAGGCTCTTAAAGTAAATTCTCCAGGTTTTGCCGGTTCAGCACCATTTTTTATTAATAAAGCAAGAATTTCTTGAAGTATATAACTCGAGCCATGACAGGAAATCTCGACTATATTTTCTCCAGTGTATGAATTTGGGCCCCTAAAAACTGTTAATAATACCTTATCTATGATACGTTCACCATCTTTAAACCAACCTAAAAAAGTTTTGTGTGATGTTTGTTTATTAATATCAATATCTCTGTGAGATTTAAAAGATTTTGAAGCAATTTTTAATGCCTCTTTACCAGAGATTCTTATTAGACCAATAGCGCCAGTCCCAGAGGGAGTAGCCAAAGCCACAATAGTATTGTCTAATTGCATAATGTAAATGTATAGTATTTATAGGAATTTGCGGAACATAGTTATTCTATAAGTCTAGTATATGTAGCTCTTTTTTTGTGTAGACGATGATCATAATTTTTCCATAAAGTTTGAATTGGTGTATTTTCCTCCAATTCTGGATTAGTTTCAACAACTTTTACCCCATATTTGTTGAAGGTTTTTTGAAGTTCATTCATTATTATTGCTGTAACCCCTTTATTTTGGTAATCTGGACGAACACCAATAAGGTATAATGATACTTTATTTACAAATTTTCTTGCCCATAAAATTCTCAAAAAACCAAGAGGGAATAGTTTACCATTAATTTTTTTTAATGCTTTAGAAAAAGAGGGCATAGTAATTAAAAAGGCAACTAGGTTGTTATTTTTATCAACTGCACATTTTATAAAATCTGGATGTATATATTTAAAATATTTTTCCTTGTAGTATTTAATCTGATACTTCTGAATTGGAACAAATGTTTGGAGTTTGTCATAAGTTTTACCAAGTAAATCGAACATTTGGTCTACATATGGAAGAATCTCTTTGTTTGATTTAAAATTTAGTATTTTAAGTGAATACCTATCTAAAATTAATTTTGAAAATCTCCTCACTTTTTCAGGAGAATTTTCAAAAGATGATATTTTGATCTCATATTCTACCCATTGAGCTAATTTTTTATAACCTAGTTTTTCGAGATGTTTTGAGTAGTATGGATGATTATAAAGTGTAATCATTGTGTTTAGTTCTTCAAAGCCTTCAACCAACATACCTGCCTTATCCATATTTGAGAAACCAACAGGACCTTCAATATGATTTAATCCATTTTCCTTGCCAAATTCTATCACTTTATCTAAAAGATGTTTTGTAACATTTATGTCGTCAATGACGTCAAACCAACCAAAACGGATTTTCTTTTTTTTCACCTCTTTTACTTCAATCCAATTAATTATTGCGGCAATTCTACCTACTATTTTACCGTTTTTAATTGCTATAAAGTAACGTGATTGAGCATTTTTAAAAACAGGATTAATTTTTTTATCCAGTACTTCTAATTCCTCATTAATTATTGGACCTACCCAAAAAGGATGTTTTTTGTATAACTTAAAAGGAAAGCTAACAAAATCATATAATTCATTTTTTGAAATAACTTCTTTTACTAAAATTGAAGAATCCATATATAAATTTATTGTTTAGGTTTTTTTCTAGCTCTCTTGTTTCGTTTTTTTTCTTTTTTATTTGTCTTTCTAGTCATTTTTTTCATGACCTTTTCTTCCTTTTTCATTTTCTTCTTCTCAATCTTGCGAGGATCTTTGTAATCTTTGTGAAAGTCAAGCCTATAAGATGCTCCAGCATTTAATGAAATATGACTAGGAGTCGACTTTGTATTTCCAGCTACTGTTGCCTCTACTTGCAAATTATTACCCACCAAATATGCTGCACCAGCTCTAAAAAAGTTATCTGAATATCTCTCTGATATAATTCCTTGATTCTCAATATAGACGGACCAAACGGGACTGAAGGTATGAGTAAGTGTTAAAATGTAATTTTTTTCCACAAAATCAGACAAGTATTTTTTTAATGAAAAATTAGTAACGAAAACCCATGTACTTAAAAAATGAGATTGTGTGGCGATTATTCCTTTAAGTGACAAAGGAGATGGTGTAGGAGGAGTGTAAAATAATGTCCTATTGAAGATAGGTCTATAAAAAATTGCAAATAAATCTCCGTATGGATAAGGATTTTCTTCAATAAAGGGATCATAATTAGCACCAACTGTAATCGAAACTGCTGGTATAAGATCCTTAATTTTAAATCCATTATTGGCTTTCCAGCTGTAATTATTAACTTCTTTTTCTTTTTTATAGGGGTCAAAAACTAAATATTTTATTCCCATAAAATTTTGTAAAAAACCACTCCTTTTTTTTTCAATCGGTATGCTAGGAATATTATTAGTGAATTTATCAAACATGTATGATCCATCATATGTTAGCTCTAATTGTTCAAAAAGGAATCCCCATCTAAGAGATAAAAATGCTACAGTTCCATTGACTTTACTTTCATTGTAATTATTGTGCTTATAATTTCTAATTTCAAACCCGGTTTCTGCCTGTATCACTCCTTTGCCCACAGAAAATGCCCCAATTGAATAGCCAGGTCTGTTTGAATTAATCTGCTCAGTATATTGAGCTAAAACATTTAAATAGTTGATTAAACAAAAAAATATCAGTAAGGTGATTTTTGTTTTTCTCATCAGTATGCAATATAATTCCATTTTTTTAGAAAAATCAAATTTTCAATTATGTCAAAGTTAATTGTATTGTTTAATTTTTTCTAAATTTGAATGATTGAAAACATTCATTTTTGGGAATTTTATTTAAAATTTTAATTTTTATTTTTCTAATTATCTACGTTATTAGAAAATTAATTCCTTTTCTTTTTTCATGGTTAATTCGTGAAATCACAAAAAAGACATCTTCGGGAAATTTTTCATATTCTAATCAAAATAAAAAACAAGAAAAAACCTCCAATTCTGAAAAATTGGGAGAATATGTAGATTATGAAGAGATTGACTAAAAGTCTTTATTTACACACTTTAATAATTTTTTGTTTTGCATTATTTGCTCAACTATTTTATTATCCAACATTATCTGGGAAAAAATTATTGCAGTCTGACATAGTTCAATACTCTGGGATGTCAAAACAATTAAAAGACTATAGATCTCAAAATGATAATAAAGAAACATATTGGATCGATAATGCATTCGGAGGCATGCCAACTTATCAGCTTGGAGCAAAGTACCCAGTTGATATTTTAGGTCCAATTCACAATATATCAAGGATTCTACCTCGTCCAGCACATTTACTTTTTTTGTTCTTGTTGTCAAGCTACATTCTATTTCTTGTTTTAAAATTTGATTGGAAGCTTGCACTTTTTGGTTCATTTGCATTTGGATTGTCAACGTATTTATTGATAATATTACAAGTTGGGCACAACACAAAGGCAATGGCGATAGCTTACATGCCCTTGGCTCTATCTGGTTTTTTTTTATTGATTGACCAGAAATGGGTGAAAGGTTTTATTTTGAGTGTTATAGGGTTGGGTTTAAATATTAGAGCTAATCATTATCAAATGTCATATTATTTATTGATATTATTGATTGTCATATCAGTCTCTTATTTGGTTTATTCTATTAAAAAAAAGAATACAAAATTAACATTGCTAAGTCTTATTATTTTTTTTATGAGTGGTATAATTGCCATTGGATTAAATTCAACTCCAATTCTTGCAACTTCTGAGTATTCTAAATTTAGTACTCGTAATGGGTCAGAATTATCAATTAATTTTGATGGCTCACCCAAGGAAAAATCAAATGGATTAGATTATGAATATATAACTCAATATAGTTATGGCATATTTGAATCCCTTAGTCTTATTATTCCCCGAATTAATGGCGGTGGTTCAAGAGAAAATGTAGGAAAAGATTCTGGATTATACGAATATCTCATAAAAAAAGGAGCATCGCCAAATCAATCATCTGAATTCGTAAGTTCAGTTCCTACCTATTGGGGATCTCAACCAATTCTTGAGGCACCAGCATACATAGGAATTGTTGTCTTTTTATTTGTTGTATTTTCTGTAATAGTTGTGAAAGGTCCATTGGTCAGATCATTACTGATAGCAAGTATTATCTCTTTACTTTTGTCATGGGGAAAGAATTTACCTTTTTTGACCAATTTTTTTATTGAATATTTTCCTTTTTATAATAAATTTAGAGCTGTCTCATCAATACAAGTGATCTTAGAATTGTGTTTTCCAATTCTGGCTTTAATAGGACTTAAAGAATTGATAAAAAACCCAAATAAGCACTTCAAAACGTTTTTAAAGCTTGTAGGTACTTTAATTCTTTTTCTATTTACTTTAATAATTTTGAACTACATAAATGCCTTTTCCTTTACTGGTCCAATTGATTCGAGACTAATTAGTGTTTATGGGCAAGAAATATATGATCAAATTATTATCACTCGAAGCACAATTTTTAATGATGATATTTTAAGGGGAGTTTACTTGTTAACTTCAGTAGTTACAATTTTTTTATTATTAAAAAGTAGAAAGATTAGTGAACCATTATCAATAATCTGTTTTAGTTTCATACTATTCATTGATTTATTTGGTATTGCAAATAGATATATTGATATGGATAGGTTTGTTTCTGCATCTTCAGTTGAGATTCCGTATAAAATTACTGAGGCTGATAAAATAGTTCTTCAGGACAATTCAAGATATCGAGTTTATGAACCTGGTCTTGGGCTTAACGGTTCAAGGACCTCATTTTTTCATAATTCTATGGGAGGTTATCATGGAGCAAAACCTAGACGATTTCAAGAATTTTATGATTTTCTTAATTACAATCAAATACCCGAATTACTCAATATTCTAAATGTAAAGTATGTTTTATATGAATCCGATAAGGGGCTTTCTCCACTAATCAATGAAGAAGCCATGGGTAATGCATGGTTTGTTGATTCTATAATTAAGGCTGATTCTGCTGATAAAGCTCTAGCTTTATTAAAAACTATAAATTTCAAAAATCAAATAATTGTTGAAGAAGTTGCAGCTTTTGATGCTCTCAATGGAAACATAAAGGATCAAAACGCAAGTATTGATTTGATAAGAAATTCGCCAAATAAACTAGAATATTTATTTGAATCAGAGTCGAACCAAACTGTAGTTTTTTCTGAAATTTATTATCCTAAAGGGTGGAAGGCTAAAATTGATGGAAAATCTGTCAAACATTACAGGGTAAATTACATTTTGCGTGCACTTTCAGTTGAAAAAGGTAAACATATAATAACCTTTGAATTTGAGCCAACTGTTGTCGAAACTGGAACTAAAATTAGATATGCAACTATTCTCATATTTTTAATATTTCTAGCAACAATTATCTATATAACTAAATTTAATTCTACATTTAAAAAATGGGTATTGTAGCAAGACAAACTATTTATAATTTATTAAGCATAGGACTTGCATTCCTTCTTGGTGCGATTAACACCCTATACATGTATCCAAATTACATGGGAAGTAAGCTACAAGGAGTTATTATCGCACTTTTAGCATACTCTAACCTTATCCAACCCTTTATTTCTTTTGGTATTCAGCATGCAATAATTAAGTTTTATAGTTCATTTAAAAGTAAAAAGGAAAAAGATGCTCTTCTCATATTTTCGATTTGGTTTCCATTAATAATTTTAGTTCTAGTCATTTTATTTCTTTTTTATTTCTCATCATCAATTATTGAAGATATTTCATCAAAAGAACCTCTTTTAAAAACTTATGCATTTGTAATATTTTTAGTTGCTATTTCAACATCCTATTTTGAAATATTTTTTAGCTGGTTAAGAGTCCACTTAACCTCAATTTTTGGTAATTTTTTGAAGGAATTTTATCCTAGATTTTTAACGTTTACTCTTCTGCTTCTTTATGCATTAGATATTTTGAGTTTTGAGCTTTTTGTTTACGCTCTTCTTTTCGGATATTATTTTAGGCTTTTTATTATTATAATTTACAGTTTAATGATTTATACTCCTAAAATTTCATTCTGTTTTCCTCCAGTATTGAACAAGATTGTTTTTTATAGTTTTTTAATTTTCTTGTCTGGTGCTGCATCAAGTATAATCTTGGATATTGATAAATCCATGATTGCTTCGATTATAACTGCAGAAGATGTTGCATACTATAGTGTGGCATTATTTATGGCTGCAGTAATTGAGGCTCCTGGGAGGGCGATGTTCCAAATTACTAGTCCATTAGTTTCAAAGGCAATAAATTCAGATGATAAATTATATTTAAAAAATTTGCTAATTAAGAGTAGTAAAAATCTACTGATTGTTTCTGGTGGATTATTTTTACTTATTAATTTGAATCTTACCGACTTTTATGATTTTGTTAATCAACCAGGATACTCTGCAGCAATTGGGGTGGTAGGGATTGTCTCTATTGGAAAGCTATATTCGATGTCAATTGGTTGTCTTAATAATATTATTTCAAATTCTAAATACTATCCTTTTATTTTTTGGTTTTCAATATTATCCGCAATTATAGCAATTGTATTAAATATAATATTAATTCCCCAGTATGGAATCATTGGGGCAGCGTATGCTACTCTGTTTGTAATAATACTTATCAATTCATTAAAACTTATACTAGTGGCAGTTAATTTTAAGATATACCCATACACTTTTCAAACGGTTAAAATAGTGTTTGTAATTATCATCGTTTATATGATTTTGAATCATCTTGAATTAGAATTTGATTCAATATCAAATATTATATTAAGATCTATTCTTATTGTTCTTATTTACTCTGTTTTAACTTATTTATTGCGATTGACTAGGGAAATTAATAATCAAGTAAAAAAACTTTTAAACTTTTAATTTCTCCAGAAGATAATTTGAAGTTGCAGCCTTCTTAATTTTAGCGATTTTCTCAGGTGGACCTTGTCCGACTATATTTCCACCATTAATTCCCGCCTCAGGACCAAGTTCGATTATATGGTCTGCGCATTTAATTAAGTCTAAATTGTGTTCAACTACAACTATTGAATGACCATTAGAAATAAGAATTTCAAATGATTTAAGTAATTTTTTTATATCGTGAAAGTGAAGGCCAGTGGTTGGCTCATCAAAAATAAATAAAACCTTATCTTTTGTAGATCCCTTGGATATGAATGATGCTAATTTAATTCTTTGTGCTTCTCCTCCAGATAGAGTATTTGACGATTGTCCGAGTCTAACATAACCTAACCCAACTTGATTTAGAGGTTTTAGTTTTGATGCCAGTCTTGATTCATTATTATTTTCAAAAAGTTTTAAAGCATCATCTATTGTTAGAGATAAAATTTGATCAATTGAATATCCATTGTATTTAATTTCTCTTATTTCTTCTTTAAATCTTTTTCCATTGCATGCTTCACATTCTAAAATTACATCTGCCATAAATTGCATTTCGATCGTTACTTGACCTTCACCTTTACAAATATCACATCTTCCTCCATCGACGTTGAATGAAAAATGCTTTGGTTTGTAACCTCTGTTCTTAGCTAGCGATTGTCTAGAAAAAATTGTCCTAATGTCATCATAAGCTTTCAGGTAAGTGACAGGATTTGATCTTGAAGATCTACCGATAGGATTTTGATTTACAAATTCAACATTTTGGATTGAATTTAAATCACCTTCTAATTTTGAAAAATCTCCTGTTTTATGAGTATATACATTAAAATATTTCAAAATTGATGGAAAAAGGATATTCTTAACCAATGTTGATTTGCCACTTCCAGAAACTCCAGTAACTACGGTTAAACCGTTGATTAAAAAATCAGCATCTATATTTTTTAAATTATTTTCTCTTGCTCCCTTTATTTTAATCCATTTATTTGATACCCTTCTTTCTTTTGGAACTTCAATTTTATTTACACCAGATAAATATTTTGCTGTTAACGTATTACACTTAATAATATCTGAAAATTTTCCCTCTGCAACAATTTCCCCTCCAGATGTTCCTGCTTCAGGACCCATGTCAATTATTTTATCAGCAGCATTCATTATTTCCTCATCATGTTCAACTATTATAACCGTATTACCAACATCTCTTAAACTTTTTAATATTTTAATTAATCTTTCATTATCTTTTGAATGAAGACCAATGGAGGGTTCGTCTAAAATATACATAGAACCGACAAGACTACTTCCCAATGATACGGCAATATTAATCCTCTGTGATTCTCCTCCTGATAGAGAATTAGACTTTCTGTTTAAAGTTAAATAACCTAATCCTAGATCTTGAACGATTTTTATTCTTTTATTAATTTCATCTAATAATCTTTTTGAAATTTTATTTTGGTGTTCGTTTAATTCTATTTTATTAAAAAAATCAAATAGATCATCAAGTGATAAATTAACTAATTCAGAGATAGATTTTTTATTTATTTTAACGTAATTAGCTTCCTTTCTTAATCTGGTTCCCATACAATCATCGCAAATAGTCTTACCTCTGTACCTGGAAAGTAGTACTCTATTTTGAATTTTATAATTTTTAGACTCGATCCTCTTAAAAAATGAGTTTATACCTTTAAAATATGAGTTTCCTTCCCATAAAATCTTTTTTTGTTCTTCATCGAGTTCGAAATACGGTTTATGAATAGGAAAATTAAACTCCAACGATGATTTAATTAATCTTGAGTAGTATTTTTTATGTCCTGTAGTTCTCCATGGCGCTATTACTTCTTCAAAAACAGATCTGGTGGTATCAGGAATAACTAATTCTTCACTAACACCTACGATATCTCCGTATCCTTGGCACTTTTTACATGCTCCGAAGGGGTTATTGAAGCTGAATAAATGGTAATTAGGTGATAAAAACTCTATTCCATCTAATTCAAATTTATTTGAAAATGGTATTGATTCTTTTAAATCTAAATTAATTATTTCACATTTGCCATTTCCCTCAAAAAAAGCAAGTTCCACAGAATCAGATAATCGTTGATAAAAGTCATCACTATGGTCAACTATAACTCTATCAACAACTAAATCAAATTTATTTTTGGGTATATCTGATGTATTTATCCTCTTAATCTCATTTTCAACATAAATTCGAGCAAATCCATTTTGTTTTAAGTATTCTAGTTGATCTTTTATCGATCTTGATTCAGTTTTATAGATAGGAGCAATTAATAATAATTTATTTCCTTGTTTAAGTGATTTTATATAATCAACAATATCAGATGTATTATCTTTCTTAACTTCTTTTCCTGAAATTGGCGAATAAGTTATCCCAATTCGTGAATACAATAACTTGATATACTCGTATATTTCAGTTTTGGTCCCAACTGTTGACCTNGGATTAGAAATATTAACTTTTTGTTCAACNGCAATAGCNGGGGAAATTCCNTTTATATACTCTACTTTTGGTTTGTTAAGTCTACCTAAAAATTGCCNAGCATATGAAGATANACTTTCAACGTATCTTCTTTGNCCTTCTGCATAAAGAGTNTCAAATGCTAGTGATGTTTTTCCTGATCCCGANAGACCCGTNATNACAGTTAANTTNTTTCTTGGAATAGTTACATCAATATTTTTTAAATTATGTAATTGNGCNCCCTTTATTATTATGTNNTCATTTGATTTCGAATCTATTTTTTTTGTCATAAAATTTAAAAAANACAAAAATACAATTTTGACAATTTATAATTNATAATTGTNGTCTTCAAATTAAATANTNGNATTTAATTAATTTTTTGTAATTTTANTANAAATNATTCGCCTATAGCATAACATTACTTTAANATTTAATAACGGCTTTCGTCATTTCAAAGTAATGCTTATGATNAATACTATTTTAANAAAACCCGATTCNGAACTNATCTCTATGTATCTTANAGGNAATGAGAATGCCTTATCCTGCATAGTACACAAACACAAAAATCGTCTNTTCAACTTTATATATTCTAAAGTTTCAGACCGAGACGTAGCTGAAGATATATTTCAGGATACATTTATTAAAGTAATTAAGACCCTTAAAAAAGGCCTATACAATGAGGAGGGTAAGTTTTTGCCCTGGATAATGAGGATTGCGCATAATCTAGTTATCGATTATTTTAGAAAAAAAAATAGAATACCTACATACAAAAATAAANATGAATTNGATATTTTTCAATTTGTATTTGATAAGACNAATAACATTGAAAAAACAATTATTAANGATCAAATTGTATCTGATATTCAAAAAATTATTTTGGAGCTTCCNGATGATCAGAAAGAAGTTTTGATGATGAGNTTTTANAGAGAAATGAGTTTNAAAGAAATTTCAGAATCGACAGGTGTCAGTATTAATACTGCCTTGGGGAGAATGAGATATGCATTGATAAATCTGAGAAAAGTAATAGTTACAAATAATATCTCTCTCTTTTAATAATAATCCATTAACTTTAACGTTATAAGTATATATAAATACTTGTATGCATTTCTTTAAACTTGAAGAAACATTTTCAAAAAAAAAATTAGAACCCCGTNCAGGGGTTATAAAACAAATTTTAGATTTTTCAATAAAGTATGAAGTAAGAAAAGATATCCTAAAGAATTAGTCTTTANTTATTTAAAATACTTTTTCTACCAATTTTTTTTGTTATTATATCCTTTTTTATATCCCATCCTCTTGCCTNTGAGTATTCTCTTCCATAAAATATTATTTGTAGATGAAGTTTATTCCATTTATTTTTNGGAAATAGTCTTTTAGCATCTTTTTCGGTTTGTTTCACGTTTTTTCCATTTGAAAAACCCCACCTGTACATTAATCTGTGAATATGAGTATCAACTGGAAANGATGGAACACCAAAAGCTTGCGCCATAACTACACTTGCTGTTTTGTGACCNACTGAAGGTAATTGCTCTAATGAAAATAAATCCTTAGGCACCTTGCTATCATATTTATTTATCAAAATTTTGGATAGATTATATATACCCTTTGATTTCATTGGAGATAAACCAACGGGTCTAATTATAGCTCTAATTTCNTCTACACTCATTTTAATCATTTCCTTAGGTGTTTTGGCTTTTTTGAAAAGAATTGGTGTAATTTTATTTACACCNTTGTCAGTNCTTTGGGCAGACAGTATNACTGCAANNAGTANNGTNTATGGATCCGAATGATCNAGTGGAATTGGTACTTCAGGGTATAATTCTTCGAGCTTATTTATAACAAAAATAACTTTCTCTTTTTTTGTCATTTAAAATTTTGTTATTTAGCAAAAATTTTTTCTGACATGAATATACTAAAAGTAGGAGATAAAGTTCCTGAATTTTCATCATTAGATCAACACAATAATATTATCAACTCAACTGATTTTGCTGATAAAAAACTTATTGTATTTTTTTATCCAAGAGCAAANACACCTGGATGTACNGCACAAGCATGCAACCTGAGAGATAATTATGGAGAATTAATAAANAAAGGCTACAGTTTGTTGGGAGTCAGTGCTGATAGNNTAAAACATCAAAAAAGTTTTTCTGATAAATTTGATTTTCCATTTTCATTATTATCAGATCCTGATCACGTTATAATNAACATTTTTGGCGTTTGGGGTCCCAAAATGTTTAGAGGAAATGAATATGAAGGAATCAACAGAATTACGTTTATAATTAATGAGAAAGGTGAAGTTGAGAGAGTTATAGANAAAGTGAAGACCAAAGATCACGCCTCTCAAATATTGGATGATTTATCTATCTGATTCAGGTAGATATCCAAACATCTTATTTTTTAAAATCATATCAGCAATTCCNTCAGGNAGNTGNTTCTCCCACCCAGATTCATGGTTTTTAATTTTCTTCAAAATATCTCTNGAGAATATTGATAGNTATTCTTCTTCAAAATCAAAAATATCTACAATTTTTCCATTGTANTTNAAGAATTTATAAAACTCTTTCATTCTGGGGTGTAACTTAAGNTTATTACTATTAATTATTTCACCATCTTCATTTTTATTTGGATATAGATAAACCTTTANGTTATTGTAAAATAGTTTTCCAAATGCTTCAAGAATACCTCCACTTAGATCTTTATAGTACTCCTCATTAAAGATTTCAACAAAATTGTTCACACCCATTGTCAAAGCAAGTTGGCTGGTTGTATAATTTGAAAAATAATCAACTAACTTGTAATATTCTTTAAAGTTTGAAATCATAACTGTATGGCCTAATGAGCATAAAAGTAGTGCCCTATCCATAAAGTCTTTTTCGTCAATTTTTCCATCAGACATAAGATTAGATAAGGTAATTTCAAAGATTACTTCACTCTTTTCTTGCACAACATTAGTCTCTTTTAAAAATATTTCAAGCGATTTATTGAACATATCGATATTAACATTTGTNACAGGCCTAAAGCTTCCTCTTAGAGCTAATATGTTTTTTTTNTATANTATTCTTGCTGGTAAAACATTATTTCCCTTTGGATTAAACATCACAGCATCAGTCATTCCAAGTTTAACTAATTCTAGACTAATGGATCTGTTGTCCACTTCTTTAAAGACAGGTCCAGAAAAATTTATTGTGTCAATCTCAACAGGNAGGAATCCTTTATTTATTCCATCATTATCAATATGATCATAAAGATATTTTAGAAGTTTTTTTGGTTCATTATTTTTGTAAAAAGCACCATAGACTAGATTTACTCCCATTAAGCCAAGTACCTCTTGTTGNAATCTTGCTTCTTGGTGGTGAAATCTGAGATGNAGACTAATTTCACTAAATTCATCATTGGGTGAGGTTTGAAATCTTATTCCCATCCATCCGTGNCCTTTAAATTTTTTTGCATAATCAATTGTAGCNACAGTGTTNGCAAGTGTAAAAAATAATTTATTTGGATGTTCTTTNCTNGATATTCTTCCNTCTAANAGATTTGTCTCATATTTGAGCATTTTATCTAACCTTGTTTCAGTNACATATCTACCATCATCTTCCTCACCATATATGTTNTCGCTAAAGTTCTTNTCNTANGCGCTAATGGTTTTTGCGATTGTGCCAGAAGCACCGCCAACTCTNAAAAAATGTCTTGCAACTTCTTGTCCAGCACCAATTTCAGCAAATGTTCCGTATATATGCTCATTGAGATTAATTCTCANNGCTTTAGCTTCAATNGAAGGTCTATTTTCAAAGGGACGGTCACCACTAATTTCTAATGACATTTAAAAATTTTAATCAAAATTACAAAGATTGTTTTATTTCTAAGCAAATTTTTAACTTTGATTTAAATGATTCAATTAACATTTTTAGGGACAGGAACTTCTCAGGGTGTTCCAGTTATTGGAAGTAATCATCCAGTTTGTTTAAGTGCAAATCCAAAGGATAAAAGGTTAAGATCTTCAGTTTTGATTAAATGGGGAGGGAGTAATTATATCATTGATTGTGGTCCTGATTTTCGTCAACAATTGATGAATAACCCAATTGATAGGTTAGATGCAATTTTATTTACACATTCTCATGCTGATCATACGGCTGGTTTTGATGATATTCGTCCATTCTATTTTCGTCAAGGTTCAATAAATATTTATTTAACAAAAGAAGTTTATGATAATTTAAATAAGAGATTTGATTATATACTAAATGATAATAATAAGTATCCTGGGGCACCATCAGTCAAGNCAAATATAATAGAGGCAGGCGTTAAATTTAGATTAAATGAAAACTTTGTATTGCCAATTAGAGCTTTTCACAACAACTTAAACGTGACGGGCTACAAGTTTGANGATCTTGTATACCTCACAGACGTAAAAAAAATTGACCTTCAATTTAAGCATGAGTTGATAAATTTGAAAATACTTGTCATTAGTTGTTTAAGAATTGAATCTCACCCATCCCATTTAAACCTTGAAGAGGCACTAAAATTGATATATGAACTAAAACCAAAGAAAACATACCTAATTCATATAAGTCATCTTTTAGGATTCCATGATGAAGTTAGTTCAATATTACCAAATAATGTATTTTTAGCTTATGATAATCTTACAATTCGATGTTAAATATTTATGAAAAATAAAATAATATTATACTTGTTGATATTTGTTTCATTGATTTTATTTTTCCAAATAATAAACTCGGGTAGAATTTTAAAAAAAGAAGAGGCTTTATTNGATGAAAANATTAATTCAATTTCAATCCTGAAGAGTAAAAACAAGTCTTTAGAGGATAGATTAAATGAAGAAACTTACTTCTCGTTGTATGGGAATAAAAATGCATTTAATGCATTAGGAAAGGAATATAGTGATAGTNTGGTGTCGAAAATAGAAGATGCNCTTTATGANACTAATATTTCAAATGAAAGAAAAAAGCTGATTTCANATGANGATGCNNGAGGTTTATTNTTTATNAACAAGGTTAAGGTTTTNAATCATAAATGGATAATTGCAAATTTTTCAAATGGCAATATTTGGGGAGAGNTATTNATTAAATTTAATATTGACCAAAATGATAATATTACATTTAAAACTATTGATAAAATTCTTTATCCTAAAGAGAGGTAGTTTTTATCCATTCCAAAATGTCCGATAGATTTTCCTGATTTATTCCATGACCCTCTTCATATTCTCTGTAAGTAANATTTGGNTTTTTTTGTTTTATTAAACCAATACTTTTTCTTGCCTTTTCAATGGGAATTACTTGATCTAGTCTCCCGTGCGAATTGTAGGCAATAAGATTTGAAATTTTTTCAATAGGTATATTAATTAATTCTGGAATTATATATCCACTCAATGCCACTATTCTTCTAACAAGATCGTTGTGATTTACTGCCATAGCCCAACTAAGAATACACCCCTGACTGAAACCAATTAATGTAATATCATCTTTATTTATTTTATAATTTGATGTTATTAATTGAATTGACTTGCAAACCAATTCGATCGAATTTCTAGCCTCTTGTAATATAGAATACTTGTTAATAGAGTTGTCATTTATATTACTCCAAGCATATCCACCGAAAGGTAGTTCAATTGGGGCTCTAAAAGAAACAACTGTGTATTCTTTAGGAAAGTATTCTGCAAGACTAAATAAATCATCTTCATTACTCCCATAACCATGAAGTAGGACTAGACATGGACATTTTTCGCCGTGATTATTTATTTTAATTTTGAATTTAAGTGGAATTTCAGAATTATTTCTACTCATTTAAAGATATTACAGAATTGTTTATGCTCCCAAAAACACAACCTTTAGAATCTAAATTTAAATAAGTACAATTTTTGGAGGTTGATAAGATATCCTTGGTTTGAAACGTACTAATTTTATCTGGGTTGAATAAGCTAATATTTGCATTGCTACCAACTTTAATTGTCTCATTATTGATGTCAAAAATATTTTTCCCTCTATTTAGAATTTGTATTGTTTTTTCAATTGGAAAAATATTATTAAGCAGAGGAAAAAATGCCTCTATACCGATACTTCCGTCAGCAGCCAAGTTAAAATCTAAATTCTTAATTTCAATATTTTTCGGCTCATGCATTGATGTTACACAGTCAATAATACCCGAGAGTACACCATTTCGAAGGCTCTGAAGGTCTTCATTTGTTCTCAATGGCGGTAAAAATTTATAATCAGAATTAAATTCTCTTATTTCCTCATCAGTAAACAATAAATGAGGTAAACCTACTGAGCAACTAACGTTTAGACCGGATTTTTTTGCACCCTCAATAATATCAACTGATTCTTTGGTTGTAATGTAAGAGAAATGGAGTTTACCACCTGTGTGTTCAAGAATTTTTATATCTCTTGTAATTCTTGTGGTTTCAGCAATTTTGCTAATTCCTTTAAGTCCATGATTTAAGCTCGTGATTCCCTCATTCACATTTCCGTTTTGACCTAGATTTTTATCAATAGGGTAAGAAGATATTATTCCGTCAAAAGTTTGGGAATACTCCAGTGCGATTTTTAACAAGTTTCCATTTTCTGTAGATTTTTTAAAGTCACCAAAATAGATTGCACCTGCCTGTTTTATATCAAAGAGTGAGGCAAGTTTTTTCCCTTCTGCAGATTCAGTTAGATTACCAATAGGATACAATGTGGTTGTGTAACCTTTACTTTTATTTATTAAATGATTAACTGAGCTGTGGTTATCGGAAAAAGGTATTAAATCTGGATTTAATCCAATTGACGTAAAACCAGATTTAGCAGCGACTATAAGTCCATTATCTATAGTCTCTCTTTCTTCGTAACCGGGCTCACCAAAAGAGATGCATGGATCAAACCACCCCCTTGAAATATGTAAATTTTCTTTTTCTACTATTATATCTGACTTTACATTTATTTTATCGCTAATTTCTTTAATGACTCCGTTATCTATCAACAATGAGAGGGTTTGACAATGCAACGGGCTGTTGCTATCAATAATTGTTGCATCTTTAAGCAAAATTTTCATATTCTATTGAATAGATATAAATTTTTAGCACATCAAAAGTAGTGAAAAACTACGATAGAGTAATAATTTGATTTCATTTAAAAATTTTCATGAACTCCCAAACCAAATAAAGCAAAATCCAATTTAACTGGGTCACCTGGAATTATTGATTTTAAGACTTTATCTAATTCAACAACTGCTTTTTGATCATTTTGTTTTCTTTTCAATATGCCAAGTTTTCTAGCAACATTTCCAGAGTGAATATCTAATGGGCATGAGAGCTGGCTGGATTTAATTTTTTTCCATATTCCAAAATCAACCCCATTTTTATTTGATCTAACCATCCACCTAAAAAACATATTTAATCTTTTAGCAGCTGAACCTTTTGAAGGATTAGCTAAATGCTTTTCAATTCTTTTTTTATGTGAGTATGAAAAAAAACTATTGTGAAATAGTGATTGCATTTCAGCTATATTTTTATTTTGTTTATATATATAATCTTCAAGACTTTCATTTAATGAATAAATTTTTTTTAATGTTTTAATAAAATACTTTAGGTCTTCTCCATTAAAGGTTCTGTGTTTAAAATTTTTTACTTTTAATAGGTCAGAAGGAGTATGGTTCATAATAAAGTCATGTGGAGAATTATGTAATAATTTGATAATATTTTTTCCGCTATTTATAATAGATTTTCTATTTCCCCATGCTATTGTTGCTGTCAAAAAGCCTATTATTTCAATATCTTTTTTATGTGAAAAATAATGAGGTAATTTAATTGGATCATCTATCAAGAAATTCGGTGACTCATATTTTTCGGCTTTTTCAATCAAGAATGAAAAAATATCATTTTTATTCATTGTAGACCTTACCATCTTTAATAATTATTTTTCTATCTGATTTATTAGCCAGATTTTCATTATGGGTAACAATGATGAATGTTGACTTGGTTAGGTCTCTTAATTTAAAAAATAAATCATGTAACTCATTTGCATTCTCGACATCCAGATTGCCACTGGGTTCATCAGCAAAAATTATTTTTGGGTCATTTATTAATGCTCTTGCTACAGCAACACGTTGTTGTTCTCCACCTGACAGCTCAGAAGGGTAACGGTTTAACCTGTTTTTTAATCCTAGTTTAATAAGTAGTTTTTTGGCTTTATTTTTTGATTCTTTATTATCATTTTTGGCTATCCAAGCGGGCAGACAGACATTTTCAATTGAAGTAAATTCTGGGAGTAACTTGTGAGATTGAAAAATAAATCCTAAGTTTTGATTTCTAAATTTTGCTAGATCGTTTTTTTTAAATGAAGTAACATCTATTCCATTAAGTTCAATTTTTGTATTATTTTTTTTATCGGCTAATGAAAGTGTTCCTAAGATTTCTAATAAAGTCGTTTTTCCTGCACCAGATGGTCCGGTTATAGCTACTATTTCTCCTTTTCTAACATTAAGACTTATCCCTTTTAGAACTGGAAGTTTATTGAAAGTTTTATAAATTGAAGAAGCATTAATCATAACCATATAAATTTAAATTATTTTTTTCAATAAATAATTTTATACAATGATTGTTAAAATTTGAATTAAATTAGAAGAAATAAATAATATTCATTAATGAAGAAAAAAGCTTATTTTTCAGGTGGTTGTTTTTGGTGTACAGAAGCGATATTTTCCAGAATAAAAGGAGTTATCAAGGTTTCGCCAATTTATATAGGAGGGAAAACTTCAAGACCAACCTATGAGCAGGTCTGTGATGGATCAACAGGACACGCTGAGGGTGTTGAGTTAGTCTATGATCCTACAATTATTAATTATAGATCTTTGGTATTGATCTTTTTTTCAACGCATGATCCCACTTCATTAAATAGGCAAGGAAATGATGTGGGAACTCAGTATAGATCAGCAATTTTTTTTGAATCTAAGGATGAGGAAAAAACAATTAAAAGTGTTGTTGATGAACTAATTGGTAATGCCGTTTTCAAAAACCCCATTGTAACAGAAATTCTATTGAAGAAAAATTTTTACCCAGCTGAAACAGATCATATTAATTTTTATGATANCAATACAAGTCATCCATATTGTCAGGCAGTTATTTCACCTAAAATAAATAAGTTGATTAATCAATATCAAAAATTTTTAAAATAAAATTTATATTTTAAAACCCATCTTACGAAGTATTTTTTTTTCAAATTCCCAGAAAAAAGTAAATTGAAAAAAAATCGCGCCAAATATAATTAACAATAATTGATAAAGTGGAAAAATGACAATGAGTCTTAATAGAAAATAAAATAATTTGCCCAAAGGAACATCAGAAAATAAGCTAGGAGAAATNGAAAAATAATTAAGAATAGGCTTGCCNAAATATACACTCGCTGATCCAGTTATGCCAAAAACGATGAATATTATCAAAAACTGAAAGTTTGACTTTACACCCCATTTTTTTTTTAATTTATCGAACACAATCTTATTATTTGAAAATATCTTTTATTTGATTTGCAAGCTCTAGTCCAATTCTGTCCTGCGCTTCGTTTGTTGCAGCGCCAATATGTGGTGTGAGGGAAATTTTCGGATGCATTAATATTTTTATTTCCGGTTTAGGTTCTTTTTCAAAAGTATCTANACATGCGAATGATAGTTTTTTCTCATCCAAAGCAGATACAAGAGCAACTTCGTTAATAACACCTCCTCTAGCTGCATTTATTATTGCAGAGCCATTTTTCATTAAACTAATCTCCTTGGCATCAATNACATAATTTTCTTGAGATGGAACATGTAGTGAAACAAAATCAGCTTTTTTTAATAATTCAGTTTTACTAATGGTTTTTATTTTATATTTCAAAGTNTTAGATTCAGTAAAACTAATTTTCAACTCAACNTCATCGATGTACTGGTCACATGCNATGACATTCATTCCAACACCAATTNCTATTTTTGCTACTTCTTGTCCTATTCTTCCAAATCCAATTATACCCATAGTTTTTCCTCTCAATTCAACTCCTTTGGAGTAGTATTTTTTTAGAGATTTAAAATTTGATTCACCTTCTAATGGCATATTTCTATTTGAATCATATAAAAACCTTACTCCNCCATATAGGTGCGCAAAAACCAGTTCGGCTACTGATGCAGATGATGCNGCTGGNGTGTTAATTACGTGTATGTTTTTTTCTTTTGCATATTTAACATCTATNTTATCCATTCCAACTCCTCCTCTTCCAATAAGTTTTAGNTTTGGACAAGAATCAATTAAATCTTTTTTAACTGTTGTTGCAGATCTTACTANAATGGCCTCGATGAAATTTTCATTGATATATTTTGCGAGTTGTTCTTGGGCAACATTATTTGTTATTATTTTAAACCCATATGATTTTAGTGCTTNGACTCCTGATTNAGAAATACCATCATTTGCTAGAATATTCATTTTAAAATTATTTAGTTTGACTCAAGTTTTTTCATACAATTGATCAGNTCATTAACACTTTCAAGACTTAAAGCGTTGTATATTGATGCTCTGTATCCACCAACAGATCTATGCCCATTTAATCCATTAATATTTTTATTTTTCCATATNTCATCAAACTCATCTTTTCTGGATGGATCGTTTAATGTGAATGTNACATTCATACTACTTCTGTCGTTAATTTCAGAATAGCCATTAAAACACGAATTTTTATCAATTTCATTATATAAAAGTTTAGCTTTCTTNTCATTTAGTTTTTCAATCTCTTTTAAGCCTCCCTGATCTTCAATCCATCTTAAGTTGAGCAGTGTAGTGTAAACAGCAAAAACTGGTGGTGTGTTAAACATACTCCCTGCCTTAATGTAATTCATATAATTAAGCATTGAAGGGATTTCCCTTGATACTNGATTTAGGATTTTTTCTTTAACTACAACTAGCGTTACTCCTGCTGGGCCAATATTCTTTTGAGCTCCTGCATAAAAAAGATCAAATTTGGAAAAATCAATTTCTCTTGAAAAAATGTCGGAACTCATATCAGCAATTAATGGTATTGATGTATCAGGAATTTCTTTGTACTGAGTACCAAAAATTGTGTTGTTAGTGGTAATGTGCAAATATTGGCAATCATTAGGTACTTCATAGTTTTTTGGTATATAATTGAAATTTTTATCTTCAGAAGAAGCTATTTCTTTAACTTGACCCAANAGACTCGCTTCTTTGATGGCTTTTATAGACCAAGTCCCAGTATTTANATATGCGGCTTTGTCTTCTAATAAATTATNCGCAGCCATCAAGAATTGCATACTAGCTCCTCCTTGAACAAATAGAGCTTTATAACCNTTATCTTTNAGATTTGTGAGCTCAAGAACTCTATCTGTTGCTTCTTCCATTATTTTTATAAANTCTTTGCTTCTATGAGATATTTCTATCAGTGATAGGCCGATNTNGTCNAATTCTANNATTGATTTNGAAGCCTTTTTTAGAACTTNTTCTGGAAGTACAGCTGGTCCTGCACTGAAGTTATGTTTTTTCATATAAAATTAAAATGCAAATATCAAAAATTAGAGTATCAAAACCTCCTTTAAAATTTTAATTTTTTAAACAATATCAATTTAAAAATTGTTAGTAATTGTTTTCATCATAAGTTGATTAAAAAATCAAGTGTATTTATGTCNTCTGCGTAATCTGTCAATTTTGGTTTTTGGGAGTTNCCAAATCTAACTTTACCTGTTTTTTTTGAATTTGAAACAACACACTGAATTTGATCATNATTTTTTAACAAAAGTTCATTTAGATCNANCANAGAATCATATTCAGNAATAAATGCAGTCGAAAGTGGAGACTTNAATTTGGAGTCATATTTNAATATAAAAAATCCATTATCTAAAAATTTATATTCACTCATTAAAAAAACTGCCTTNTTATAATCGTAATTATTAGCATATTTTGATAAGTTNATAACCTCGGAATATTCATAAAGACCTCTAAATATGTGGTTNAGNTCATAATTTTTAGGAACAAATATTTTTGATACATTCCTGCATCCAAGCCCATAATGGCACATTATATCATAACCTAGTGCTTTTAAGTCAGTACTTGATTCACTTCCATCAAGAACTGCTACACCNGTTTTATTTTTTCTGATTATGTTAGGCACATCAGAAAAATAGTAATCAAAATATCGTGCTGAATTATTACTTCCTGTTGCAATNGCAGCATCAAAATCCTGAATTTTTTCATTTGTAAAAGTGATTAAGCCCCTGGTTTCTGGNCATTCGTTCTCTAAAAAACTAATAACTTGTGGTAACAAGTAGGGATCTTTATTAGATAATTTTACTTTAGCCTTGTGNCCTACAAACCACACACATAGTAGGTCATGAAGTCCCACATATGGGATGTTTCCAGCNAATATTAGTGATACGATTTTTGGATTTTCTGTTATTTTATAATTATCCACCCACATCATAATTTCTTTTTCTCTNAGAGATCGACTCCAATTTTGTGAAGCTGAGTTTATATTCCATTTTGTAAACCATCCATTATTATTTTCTGATTTTAATTGATTTTCTGTATGAGATTTATTTAAATCTAGTTCCGAGAACCATTTTCCAAGTTTTATTAAAGATTCGATTTTTCTATCTCTTAAGTTCATTTTTTTGTAGGATAAAGTAATAGAATGTATTTTTGCAAATGTAAAAACAATATTTCTATGGCAATTATTATTACCGATGATTGTATAAATTGCGGGGCATGTGAACCTGAATGCCCAAATACTGCAATTTATGAGCCTGGAGATGACTGGAAATTTAAGGATGGTACATCATTAAGTGGTAATTTTGTTTTACCAAATGGTAAGTCTTATGATTCAGAGACACCACAAGAGCCCATCTCTGACGAGTTTTATTATATTACACCTGATAAATGTACTGAGTGTAAAGGTTTTCATGATGAACCTCAATGTGCAGCTGTCTGCCCCGTCGATTGCTGTATACCTGATGATAATATTGTAGAAACAGAANAAGAGTTATTATCAAAACAAAGTTTTTTACATCAAGAATAAAATATGAAAGCAGGCATAGTGGGATTACCAAATGTTGGAAAATCGACTCTTTTTAATTGTTTATCTAATGCTAAAGCTCAAAGTGCTAATTTTCCCTTTNGTACTATCGAACCAAATATTGGAATAGTAAATGTTCCTGACAAAAGACTGTCTAAGTTATCGGATCTTATAAACCCTCAAAAAGTTGTTCCTGCTACTGTTGAAATTGTCGATATCGCTGGATTAGTAAAAGGAGCAAGTAAAGGTGAAGGATTAGGAAACAAGTTTTTAGCGAATATTAGAGAAACAGATGCTATAATCCACGTNCTTCGTTGTTTTGACAATGATAATATTGTTCATGTTGATGGTTCGATTAATCCAACAAGAGATAAAGAAACTATAGATATTGAATTGCAATTAAAAGACCTTGAAACAATTGAGAAAAAGATAGAAAAGACTTTTCGTTTAGCAAAGACAGGCAATAAAGAAGCACAGAAAGAAATATTAATTTTAGAAAAAGTAAAAATTGAATTAGAAAAATCAAATAATGTAAGATCTATTAATTTTTCAGAAGAAGAGAGAAGATTGTATATAAGTCCACTTCAATTAATAACTGAAAAACCAGTCCTGTATGTTTGTAATGTTTCCGAGACTGACGCAATTGAAGGAAATGCTTATGTTGAAGAAGTCGAGGAACTGCTTGTAAAAGAAAAGGCAGAAATTATATATTTGGCTGTTTCTACAGAAGCTGATATTAATGATTTAGATTCATATGAAGAAAGAAAAATGTTTCTAGATGATCTAGGACTAGATGAACCAGGTGTGTCAAGATTAATAAGAAAAACTTACCAATTATTAAACCTTCAAACATATTTTACTGCAGGAGAAAAAGAGGTACGAGCATGGACAATTCCTGTTGGCTCATCTGCTCCTCAGTCTGCTGGCGTTATTCATTCAGATTTTGAGAAAGGTTTTATTAAGGCAGAGGTGATTTCTTTTGAAGATCTAATAAGTTTTGGGAGTGAATCAAAGGTTAAAGAGGCTGGTAAAATTAGGGTTGAGGGAAAAGAATATATTCTTCAAGATGGAGATGTCATGCATTTTAGGTTTAATACATAGCTATTTTCTGATTTAGAAAATTTATTTTTTCATTTTTTCAACAACTTATCGTATTTAATTGTTAATACTTTTCTCTCAAATAACCAATGAAATTGCATATTCAACAGTTATCTTTAGCTTTTATAATTTATGACAAATAAATCCATTTATACAGAAGAAAATATTCGGTCTCTTGATTGGAAAGAGCATATCCGTATGCGTCCAGGTATGTATATTGGAAAATTAGGAGATGGTTCTTCTCCAGATGATGGAATTTATATTTTACTTAAAGAGATACTCGATAATTGTATCGACGAGTTTGTTATGGGTGCAGGAAAAACAATAGAGATAAATATACAGGATAACAAAGTCAAAGTTCGAGATTACGGTAGAGGAATTCCACTTGGAAGAGTTGTTGATGTAGTTAGTAAAATGAATACTGGTGGAAAATATGATTCTAGGGCATTCAAAAAATCTGTAGGATTAAATGGAGTTGGAACTAAAGCAGTTAATGCCCTTTCTTCAAGTTTTAAAGTCTCTTCGCACAGGGATAATAATATTAAATCTGCAATCTTTGAAAAAGGAGACCTTGTTGACAATCCAGAGGAGGCAGAATCTTCAAAGAGAAAAGGAACTTTGGTTGAGTTTATTCCTGATGCATCAATATTTAAGAATTATAAGTATAGGATTGAGTATGTTGAAAAAATGCTCAAGAATTATGTTTATTTAAATCCTGGTCTGACAATAACTCTTAATGGGGAAAAGTTTTTTTCTGAAAATGGATTAAAAGATTTATTAGAGGATAGGTCAAGTGAGACAGACCTTCTGTATCCAATAATTCATTTAAAAGGGGATGATATTGAAGTTGCAATTACTCATAGTAAAACCCAATATAGTGAAGAGTATCATTCTTTTGTAAATGGTCAAAATACCACTCAAGGAGGAACTCATCAATCTGCTTTCAGAGAGGCCTTGGTCAAGACTATAAGAGAGTTTTATGGAAAAACCTATGATTCATCAGATATAAGAAAATCAATTGTTTCAGCGATAAGTATAAAAGTTATGGAACCTGTATTTGAGTCCCAAACAAAAACAAAGTTAGGTTCTACTGAGATGGGAGGAGGTTTTCCTTCGGTGAGAGTATATATTAACGATTTTTTAAAAAAACAACTTGATAATTATTTACATAAAAATCAAGATACATCAGAAGCCCTTCAGAGGAAAATAATTCAGGCTGAGAGAGAGAGGAAGGAGCTGTCTGGTATCAGAAAACTAGCCAAAGAAAGCGCAAAGAAGGCAAGTTTACATAATAAAAAGCTTAGAGATTGCAGAGTGCATTTAGGAGATTTAAAAAAGGACCGTAGATTAGAATCCACCATATTCATAACCGAGGGAGATTCTGCTAGTGGTTCAATAACTAAATCAAGAGATGTTAATACTCAAGCGGTATTTAGTCTTCGTGGGAAACCATTAAACACATTTGGAATGACAAAAAAAATTGTTTACCAAAATGAGGAATTCAATCTTCTTCAAGCTGCGCTAAATATAGAGGATGGGTTGGAGGACTTGCGCTATAATAATATTGTGATTGCAACCGATGCTGATGTAGACGGAATGCATATTAGGTTATTGTTAATTACTTTTTTTCTTCAATTTTTCCCTGAATTAATCAAACAAGGACATTTATATATTCTACAGACACCACTTTTTAGGGTTAGAAACAAAAAAGATACATTTTATTGTTATTCAGAATCTGAGAGGGTGGATGCTATTAATAAATTGGGAGGAAAACCAGAAATAACTAGATTTAAGGGTTTAGGTGAGATTTCACCAGATGAATTTAAGTTTTTTATTGGGGAGGATATTAGATTGGACCCTGTTATGCTTGACAGGGCAGTTACCAGTGACGAATTGCTGGGTTTTTATATGGGTAAGAATACACAAGAAAGACAAAAGTTTATTATTGAAAATTTAAAGGTTGAATTAGATCCTGTTATCAATGATTGAGGAAGAGGAAGAACTTTTTGACTCAGATAACACCTCTGAAGCACTAGTTAAAATAACTGGAATGTATAAGGATTGGTTTTTAGACTATGCCTCTTATGTTATTTTAGAAAGAGCAGTTCCAAATATAAATGACGGTTTTAAACCTGTTCAGAGGAGGATTCTTCACTCAATGAAGGATCTTGATGATGGTAGATATAATAAAGTTGCTAATATTGTTGGGCATACTATGCAATATCATCCTCATGGAGACGCTAGCATTGCAGACGCAATGGTTCAAATTGGACAAAAAGATCTTTTAATTGATGCGCAGGGTAATTGGGGAAATATACTAACTGGTGATAGAGCCGCCGCCTCTCGTTATATTGAAGCAAGGTTATCAAGATTTGCATTGGAGGTTGTTTTCAGCCCTAAGGTTACTGAGTGGCAGTTATCCTATGATGGCAGAAAAAAAGAACCAGTCAATCTTCCAGTTAAATTTCCAATGCTATTAGCTCAGGGAGCAGAGGGTATAGCGGTTGGTTTGTCTACTAAGATCTTACCTCATAATTTCAATGAGCTTATTAAGGCTTCAATAAATTACTTAAAAGGAAGATCCTTTAAAATTTTTCCTGATTTCCAAACTGGAGGCTCAATTGATATTGAAAATTACAATGATGGTTTAAGGGGAGGTAAGGTTCGTGTGCGTGCATCTATATCTCAAATGGATAAAAGTACGTTAGTCATCAAAGAGTTACCCTTTTCAACTAATACTTCATATTTAATTGATAATATACTAAAAGCCAATGATAAAGGAAAAATAAAAATTAAAAAAATTGAAGATAACACAGCTGAAAATGTAGAAATTTTAATTTATTTGCCCCCAGGAATATCTCCGGATAAAACTATTGATGCTTTATATGCCTTTACAGACTGTGAATCCTCAATTTCTCCCCTCTCTTGTGTAATTATTAATAATAAACCCTCCTTCATTGGTGTCTCTGAAATTTTAAAAATCTCTACTGACAATACAGTTGAGATTCTAAAAAAAGAACTCGAATTTCAATTAAATGAACTCGAAAACCAATGGCATTCGGCTTCATTGGAGAGGATTTTTATTGAAAATAGAATATATCGTGATATTGAAGATATTGAAACCTGGGAAGGTGTACTTAAAACCATAAATAAAGGATTACAGCCGTATTTGAACTTATTAAAAAGACCTATTGTAGAAGAGGATATAATCAAGCTTACAGAGATTCGAATAAAAAGAATTTCAAAGTTTGATATTGATAAGGCAAAGCAAAGAATTGAGACATTGGAGGGAGATATTAGTGAGGTGAAAAATAATCTCAATCACTTAATTGATTTTACCATTAGATATTTTAACCACTTACTTAAAACATATGGACAGGGAAAGGAAAGGAAAACTGAGATTACAACATTTGATGATGTAGATGCCAAAAAGGTAGTAGTAAGAAATCAGAAATTATATGTAAACAAGGAAGAAGGATTTATAGGAACAGGTTTAAAAAGAGAGGAGTATGTGTGTGACTGTTCCGATATTGATGATATTATTGTATTTACTGACTCAGGTCTTATGCAGGTTGTAAAAGTTGACAGTAAGGTTTTCATAGAAAAAAATATTCGATATGTATCGGTTTTTAAAAGAAAAGATTCTCGAACAATATATAACATGATATACAGGGATGGTAAAAATGGTACATACTTTATAAAAAGATTTCCTGTTACTGGTGTAACTAGAGACAAATTATATAATTTAACTCAAGGAAAGCCAAATTCTGAAGTAGTTTATTTCTCAGCAAACCCAAACGGTGAAGCTGAAATAGTTACAATTAACCTAAGAAATACTGGCAGTATAAAAAAATTAAAATGGGATCTGGATTTTGCTGATCTTCAAATTAAGGGAAGGAATTCAAAGGGTAACATTGTTACAAAATATACAATACGTAAAAACGGGATTGAATTAAAAGAAAAAGGAAAATCTACATTAAAGCCAAGAGATATATGGTTTGATAGAACCGTACTAAGATTAAATACTGATCAAAGAGGAGATTTACTTGGCGCATTCAGAGGCGAGGATAAACTACTAGAGATTAAAGGAAATGCACATGCTAAAGTTATGACTCCAGAAATGACCCTTCATTTTGATAAAGATCAACTAGTTTTGGAAAAGTGGATTCCTTCTAAACCAATTACTGCTATATATTTTGATTCGGATAAAATGAAATATTTTTTAAAGCGTTTTTTAATCGAAAATGAGAATAAAGAGGAGTTTTTTATCAAAGATAAAGGAGAATTAACTTTTGTTACTACTGTGCCAAGACCTATTCTAGAGATAAATTTTTCAAAACAAAAAAGAGGAGAAGAGCCACCTAAATCAATTCTTATAACTGCAGATGAGTTTATATCAGTGAAAGGCATTAAAGCAATAGGTAATCAATTAACTGATAAAAAGATTAAGTCAGTAAAAGTAAAAGAGACATTACCCTTTGATATAGAATCTGATGATGTTGATGCAGAACAAATAGAGGTTAATGATGAAATAAATTTAAGTAATGAGGATTCTCAAATTTCTTTAGACCTCTAATCCATGAGACTAATTAATTTATTTTTAGTTGCATGTTTTATAATTTTTTTTTCATGCAAAAAAGAATCTGTTTACATAGAAAAATCAAGTGATTTTCAATGTTCAAATTATCCGTACACAGGAAAATTGGTTTTAAAGGGTTTATGCCTAAACTACACGATTGAATTTATTGATCCAAAGGATAATACTAACTTAATAGAGTCAATATGGACTGATAATGAATTATCAGGTAAATCATATAAAAATGTTTTTAGATTAGCAAGTATATGTACTTTTCCATCAAATATTGAAGAAGGAGATAAATTTAGTTTTGATATAATCTCAGATTATCAGGACTCTTGTATTAACTGTAAAGCTTATAGTCCCACTCCAGATAAAGCTTTGTTTATAGACGTTTGTAAATAAATTAAACCACATTACACATTATTTTTTGGATTTAGAGTGTTTGATAAACATCATTTTAATGTAGTATAAATGAAGTAGTTACAAATTCACTAAATTTAAAGTAAAGACTTAATTTTATTTTTTTTAAGATTAAAAGAATGATAGGCGAATATTTATTTAATAGCGATTTTCCAAAACATGTGAAATCAGTATACTGCAATGGAAGAACTTACACAAGAGAAGAGTTCCTTGAAGAAAAAGAAAAATATCTTCTAAGAAAAAAGAAAAATAAAGAAAAATTAAATTCATCAATTTGAAAAAAAGACATTTAATTGAGATAATTGCTTTGGTAGTTATAGTTATTGTTTTATTTCAAATTTTAAAGAAATGAAACTTCTAGTCAGCTTACTTGTTGGATTTAATATTTTCCTTTCAGAAAAAAATATTACCAAAGAGGATCACAAATCTTTAAATGATTCTATCTCTAAATATATTGAGATAAATCCTAACAAGGCTTTAGACTTTGGATTTGAAATACTTAAATTGGTTGACTCACAAAATCCGGACAGACAATTAGTATCTACCTATAATTTAATAGGAGAGTTGTTAACAAACAGAAAATTGTATGCAGAAGCTTTATCATACTTTTCTGAGGCTATAAAATCTTTTAATCTTTTAGATGAAGAGAGGTTTAATTATGAAAAGAATATCAATGCTCCTCCCTGGGTTTTAATAAACATAAGTAATTTATATTTCGCAATTGGTGAAATTGAAAATGCAAAATTAAAAGTCAAAGAAGCTGAAAGTAATTTTCTTTTATATAATGATGATAGAAAAAAAGAAATAGGGTTAAATACAGTAAATGGTAATTTAGGTCTCTTTTCGAGTTATGACAAAGATTATAAAACTGCACTAAAACTTTATTTAAAAGTTCTAAATAGCAGAAAACGTATTAATGATACTGATGGTGAGATGTATTCATATGCTCAGCTTGTTGATGCATCGCTTAATCTTGGCGATCTATTTCAAGCAAACGAATATTATAATAAAGCCTCAATACTTTATAATAAATTAAAAACAACTACTCCTAGTCTAAAATCTTCATACTTACAAAGAAACTATGCATATATTTTCCTTGTCTTTGGTCAAAAGTTTTTTTTGGATAATGAATTTAATAATGCACTTGATTATTTAAATAATTCTAAAAAATTTCTTAGTGAATTTACTGATGAGTTACCTTATATTGATTCAATGATATCTAAATGTTTTCTCGGTCTTAATGACTATAAGAATGCTGAAACCAGTGCTATTAATAATCTTTCTAGAGAAAAATTAACTATCGATCAAAAAAAAGCAAATTATATCGTTTTAGAAAATGTTTACAAGCAAACAGGAGATATTAATAACCTTATTAAGGTAAAGGATTCACTTATAAAAATGAGTAGTATTAGTAATGTTTTAAATGTAGGTGGTGCATTTTCTAAATTGGAAACACAAATTTTGCTTGCAAAAAAACAAAGTGAATTAAATGAGAGTAAAATTAGATACAATACTTATTTATATATATTAATCATTGGGTCAGTGGTATTGATTTTTTCACTTATTACTATAAGGATTAATTACAATTACCAAAAAGAGAAAAATTCTCGTCTTGAAATTGAGCAGAATATAACTCAATCCATACTAGAAAAGAAACAATTAGAATTAGTCAGTAAAACGAATTTTATAGCCCAAAGAAATGAATATCTCGACTCACTAAAAAAATCTATAAAAAAAATAAGAAAAGAAAAAAAATCAAATGCTGACTTATCTCAAGGCATTGAAAAAGATATTGATAAAATCATAGGATCAGAAAAAATATTTAAAAATTTTGAAAGTCAGTTTACAGAGGTTTATCCTGATTTCTTCAAAATTTTAGTTAAAAGATATGGTAAATTATCACAAAATGATCTAAGACTTTGTGCATATATAAAAATGAATCAAACAACTAATCAGATTTCTCAAATAACTGGTGTTTCGATCAGAACAGTTGAAACACAGAGATACAGATTGAGTAAAAAATTAAAACTAGGAGAATCTGAGGATTTAAACTCCACTATAATCTCAATATGAAATTAACTAATCAGCATAAAAAATGATAAATAAATATTACTTACAAATAAATTTTTTATTTCTGATCATTCTTATTGTTTGCTCAAGTAATAAATCATATAGTCAACAAGATCCTCAGTATAGTCAATACATGTACAACACGATGGCTGTTAATTCAGCTTATGCAGGCCAGAGAGATGCCTTAAGTATTATAGGATTATATAGAAACCAGTGGGTAGGTATTGATGGAGCTCCAAAAACCCTATCAT
>PBJZ01000016.1 GCA_002721275.1 Flavobacteriaceae bacterium | reverse complement strand
TAATACCTGCAATTTTGCAAACTTCTTTTATGTAGTTATTATATCGCTGATCGGATATCCTATTTGGAAACTGTCCATTATTTTTCTCTAAAACTGTTTTTACTTTAGTGTGAAGAGGAATAGTCATAAGTTTGCCTGTTTTCTGCTGCTCAAATTCGATTAAGGACTTTCCTTTTTCAATCCTAATCATCTCTTTAGTAAATCGCATGAAGTCAGAAATTCTTTGACCTGTAAAGCAACTTATGATTAACCAATCTCTAGCGTTATTAAGATGAGGTAATCCTAAATCTGCATTCTCTATCAGCTCAATTTCCTCAGTAGATAGATATATGTTATCGATCTTTTCTTTTGGAAGCTTTAGACTATCTAACTCAGTATCTACTTCAAGTCCTTTAGATCTTGCAAACTTGCAAAATGCTTTAATGATGTTTAATTCTCTTTGAATGGTGTTTTGAGAATAGTTTTCTTCTTTGCAGTAATTAAAGAACTCTTGCTTAAAGTCTTCGTTTATTTCACTTATATATATAGTTTTACTTACTGCTCCTTCCAGCCTTTGAAGCTTGTGTTTTATAACATTAAATTTTTTTAATGAGGCAGGCTTAACTTCACTCTTTCTGATTTCAATATAGTAATCAATGAATCGAACAATATCTTTAGGAATGTTCTTGGGTCCTTTCTTTGGCTTGTAGTAGTTATCGATCTGATTTTTAAACCATTTGTTATTTAACTGATCAGGAGCAGAGGATTTATTAAACTCTTTAAGTATAAATTGAGTGATTTTATTAAGCTCATTATTTATCTGAGTTTGTCTGTTTATTATACCTATGTCTTTACTTTTAGTAGTGTGTTTCTTTTTCCAATAGGTTTTACCTACTTCTAATTTGGTTTTTGAAGCAAGAATAAAGTCTTTCTTCTCATGTCTAAATAATAATCTAGTAGTTAAACAGGCAGAATTTTTAGAAGATCGATACAAGAAAACA
Organism: Flavobacteriaceae bacterium; assembly: GCA_002721275.1. GTDB lineage: Bacteria > Bacteroidota > Bacteroidia > Flavobacteriales > Flavobacteriaceae > Marivariicella. The sequence goes on along the minus strand of PBJZ01000016.1, from coordinate 46,547 downwards.
ACGGATGCCATTATAAACTTAAATTCATGTATATGAAGATAAATAATTTATTAATATTTGTACGGCATTTGTACGGTGAAATACAATTTAAAGCAATCTCATGCAATTTAGTGAAAGACAGAGAGAGTGTAAAATGAGCTGTAAAGTATTGTATTAATTGAGTTTTTACTATTTTTTAGGGAGTTTTGCTAGAGATCAATATTTCATAGTTTGTGTTCCCTCCGACTCCACCAAATTAACCTCAACATTTAGTTGGGGTTTTTTTTTAAATTAAGTTAATAAAGATAAAAGATATTTTGAATATTTTTATATTTCCCAACCTTCTCTATATTCCCTACCAACAAATTGATTCGCCTCTTGTAAATTTGTTATTTTCATGTTCTCTCCATCCCAAATTAATTTTTTTCTGGCAAAGAAATCAAATCTTCCTTTTGTGTTTTCTTTTCTTAACATGTAACTTCTAATTGCAAGATTCCCCATAAGAACAGTTTCAGTCATTGGACCAGCATAATCAAATGAAGAACTAAGCTCAAGATGCTCCTTGCTATTAAAACCAGATTTACATGCATCTACCCACTTTCTTTGGTGACCATATTCAGGTTCATAGTTTTTTTCAATTTCAGGACCAAATTCTGTATTCCCATCATTAAGGTATAATTTTGGAGTTAATGGGGAACTATCATTAATATTGGTAGAAATAATACCTTTTTCTCCAATCATTAAAACTCCATTCCCACTTCCAGGCCCCCCTATATCTGAGTTTGGAGGAATAATTCTTGGGTGTGGAGGACGAATACCACCGTCACTCCATGTCATTTCAATTGGAGAGGAATTTTTCTCAGTAGAATCAAAATTTAGAGTAATAAAAGATGAAGGAGGACAACCCTCTGGAATATATTCAGGAGTCCACATTTTAGTATAAACACTTCCAACACTGCACTCAGCATCCTTAGGGTATTTTAGGCCCAGAGTTCTAAATGGAATGTCAATTAAGTGACATCCAACATCACCTAGAGCTCCAGTTCCATAATCCCACCAACCCCTCCAATTAAAGGGATGCATATTTGGAGTAAATGGTTTTTCTTTAGCAGGACCTAGCCAAAGGTCCCAATTCAGTGCTTCTGGTTTTAAAGATTCGTTAGCTTTTGGCATTTGTATTCCCTGAGGCCAGACTGGACGATTCGTCCAGACTTGTACTCTAGAAATTTTTCCAATTACTTTAGAATCAACCCACTTTTGGACCATATTTAGGAGTGGATTTGAACCTCCCTGATTTCCCATCTGAGTAACTACTTTCTTTTCTCTAGCCAATTCAGTTAGTAATCTGGCTTCCCTAATATTATGAGTTATTGGTTTTTGAACATAAACATGTATGTTGCGATTCATCGCATAAACTGCTGCGGGTGCATGAACATGATCTGGAGTGGATATGGTAACAGCATCAATATCTTTTTCTTTATCAAGCATCCTTCTGAAATCTGCATACAGTTTTGCTTTTGGAAATCTTTTTACTGTTTTAGATGCAGTTCCAGAAAAATCAACATCACATAATGATACTACTCGCTCTCTTCCATTTACAGAAGCATTAATAATATCACTATTTCCCTTTCCTCCTGATCCAATTGCAGCTATATTTAACTGATCGCTAGGGGCTAAATAACCTTTGCCACCAAGGACATTTCTGGGAATTATAAAAATTGAGGAAGCTGCAATACTTTTTTTGATAAAGTTTCTTCTAGATGAATATTCTGTTTGATTTATTTTTTTTTCTTTCATTATAATTTATGTATAGTGTTGAATTTAGATATTTTATTACTAATCATCATTAAATAATACAATTATAGTTTAAGATTTTAAATAATAAGCCATACTCAATATAATATTTAATAGATTTTAAATAAAAAATAGATTGTTTAATCGATTTTTTAATGTTCTGTTTTTAGTTATTATTGTATTTTTAAATGTAATTATTAAATAAATGAACATATGTTTAAACCATGGCTTAACTATCTGAGTGGTTTCATTATTTTATCATTAATCTTTTCTTGTATTAATGATATTAGCAAAATAAATAATGAAAAGGTATTGATCAAGAAAGCTCTTGATATTCATAATCGTGTTTTAACTCTTGACACTCATGCAGACACTCCTATAAGAATGATCCAACCTGATTTTGATCTGTCTGAACGACATGATCCATATGAGACAGGTTCCAAGTTAGACTATCCAAGAATGATCGAAGGAGGACTAGATGCAGTTTTTTTTGCAGCTTTTGTTGCACAAGATATTCGAGATGATGATGGTCATAATAGAGCAAAAAATCTTTGTCTTCAAATGATTGATTCAGTAATAACTTCAACAAAAAGAAATTCAGATATAGTTGGACTAGCACTTAATCCTGAAGACGCTTATTCATTAGAAAAAGAGGGTAAACGTGCTATTTATATTGGCATTGAAAATGGTTATCCAATTGGTAATGACCTTTCAAATATTAGCTTATATTACAAAAAAGGTGTGCGATATATCACTTTGGTTCATTCATCTAATAATGATTTAGCAGATTCATCTACTGATTCAAATGGACCCGAACATGAAGGTTTAAGTGATTTTGGAAATGAAGTAGTCCAGGAAATGAATCGATTGGGTATTATGGTTGATGTTTCTCATGGAAGTGATAGTTTATTTTATGAAACTATTAAACTCTCAAAAGCCCCGATTATTGCAAGTCATTCCAATGCAAGAAAAGTGACGAACCATGAGCGAAATATGACTGACGAGATGTTAAAGTTAATGGCGAAAAATGGTGGAGTTGTTCAACTTACAATGCTATCTAACTATTTACGTGAAGTACCTCCAAATATCAAGAAAGATTCGGCTATTGCTGCTCTAAGGTCTTCAATGAAACCAGTTGCTGAAATGACTGAGGAAGAACAGAAAGAGGCTCGAGAATCAATAAAAAAGCTGAATGATAAGTTTCCCGCACCTCTGGCAAATGTCAAGAATGTAGTCGATCACATTGATCATATAGTTAATGTTGCTGGAATTGATCATGTAGGAATTGGGTGTGATTTTGATGGAGGCGGTGGTATCGAGGGAGTTTTTGATGCTAGTGAAATTATGAATATTACTATAGAACTTGTGAGAAGAGGTTATTCAGAAGACCAGATTGAAAAAATTTGGGGGGGTAATCTAATTCGAGTCTTCAAAGAAGTTCAAGCTATTGCTAAAAAGATTCAGACTGAAGAAGTTTAATAATTCAATATTACATGATTGTTTGTAGACTGTTATTATTAATAATTTTTTTGTACACTAATATCAAAACAAATGTTCATCCATTAAAGTTATCTCTATGTGAAATCGAATATTCATCTGAAAAAAAACTTCTATCTGTGAATCTTAAGCTATTCCTTACTGATGTGAATGAAGCCATCGTATTTGATCCCTACAGTAAAGATTTAGCTTTTTGTCAAACAAATGAATCTAAAGACGCAAATCGTTTACTATTAAATTATTTAAACCAATTTTTTTATATCAAAGTGAATAGTAAAATACTTGAACTTGAAATTAAAGACAAAAATTTAAAAGGAGAAGGAGACAATACGGCTCTGTGGTTATACTTTGAATACATTCAAACTTCCCCATTACAATCTCTTGAAATTAAGAATGCTGTTTTCACTGACCTATTTTTTGATCAAAACAATATCGTTTATATTCACATTGATGAAAAATCAAAAAGTTTGATGCTAGACAAAAAAAAATCTATTCACCAATTAAGATTTTAATATGAATTCTCTTAGTTTTTACATTAAGTTAGGTTTTGAGCATATTTCTGATTTTGCAGGCTATGACCACATGCTCTTTCTAGTAGCATTGTGTGCTATATATAGAATTGAGCAATGGAGGAGTGTACTTATTTTGGTCACAGCATTTACTATTGGTCATAGTGTGACCTTAGTCTTATCTTCTTTAGATGTATTAGTAATTCAATCTAATATTATCGAATTTTTGATACCTGTTACAATTTTTTTAACTGCACTAAACAATGTGATTAGTTCAAATTCCGGAGAAAAAAGATCTAAAATGAATAAAAATTATGTAATGGCTTTATTTTTTGGTTTTATACATGGAATGGGATTTTCTAATTATTTTAAGGCACTTTTAATGGACTCATCATCTGTTACTTTGCCATTATTAGGGTTCAACATTGGTATTGAACTTGGACAAATTATTGTTGTTTTCTTCATAATAAGTTTATCTTATTTATTCCTAAATAAACTTAATTTAAGACATCGTGACTGGAATGTTTTTGTTTCAGGAGCGGCGGCCGGAATATCACTTGTATTTATTTTAGAGAATAAAATATGGTAAAGACATGCTAACTGAAATAATAGTAAGTCAGTTTATATTTATATCAAAAAAAAAAATTTGAGTCCAAAAAAGAAATATTATTGTAAAAAAATAGCCCCAAATTTCTCTGAGGCTATATTATATATCAATCTGTTAATACATCGGGTGCATTATTAGATTCTAAACTTATCTTAATTGATGGCAGAGTCTCATTTTTCATCTTCATAATCATTGGCTTAATTTGTTCGACCATCTGATTAGCAATGTTCAAACTTCTTTGATGAGATCCTGTTGGGCCATAAGTAGTTCTTACGCCAGAATATGCATTCCTATAATGTGTCCTAATTGAAGGTGGATTATTTTCACCTATTTCTGATCTAGAAGAATTTCCATTCATTTTTTTCTCAATTTCCAATTGAGCATTACGAGCAGCAAATAAATTATTAGAAATTTTACCTGGCTCACTCAAAGATCTTTCAGCTGCATTTTTATATGCTTCTATAAGTTTTGAATTTTCATCCATAATTTTGATTAATGAAGTGTACTCTTTTTGAAAAGCTAATAATTTTTTTCTGAAGGAATCATAGGTTTTGAAATCAGTGCCCTTTAAAACACCATCGTAAATTGATTTGACTTGAAAATCTATAGGTCCATCTAATAGTTTATAGGAACCATTGTTTTCCAAATAAATAGTGGCGTTATAATCTCCAGGCCTTACATAGGCACCATATACACTTCTGCTTGATATTCTGTCGGGATCAATCGAATTAGAACTGGAGTAACGTAGATTCCATGCTATTCTTCCAGAACCACTTCTTGCAGTTTTTTTTGTATTGCTAATCACATTACCATCAGAATCTTTAATATTTAACCAAATCATTTGTCTGGTCTCATTTTTTTCGTCTTCCAATGCATCCCATCCAGGAAAAGGAATGTTAGCTCGAATCTTATTTAATTTACTTTCAGTATTCTGTCTTTTTTGCTTGATTGTATTAAAATCTCCATTTAGGTGATATGTGAATACGGCTCCGAAAGTTGGGTTTTCAGCAAAATAATAATCTGATCCCGTATTTCCAGTTTTACTTTTTGGTATATACCATTTGGCAGGTCTTGGGGTATATAATTTAGCTTCCTTTTTTAAATTTTCTTCTGTCATCTCCCTCAGAGCACGATAATCATCTAATACATAGAATCCTCTTCCAAAGGATGCTGCAACAAGATCTACCTCATCTTTTTGGATAACAATATCTCTTATACCCATATTTGGAATTCCACTTAGTTTACTCCAAGTTTGGCCTGAGTTTAGTGATGTATATACACCAAATTCAGTGGCAACAAAAAGTAAATTTTTTACAACTGGGTCTTGAACCATTCTCCATACAAGAGTTCTGTCTGGGAGATTTCCCTTAATTGATTTCCATGTCATTCCCTTATCAGTGCTTTTGAACAGGTAAGGGTTAAAATCACCTTCTTTATGATTATCTAGACTGACATAAACTGTATTTTCATCAAATAAATCTGCTTTAATATCATTAACAAATGATCTAGCTGGAAGTCCCAACTTAGTTACTGGGATTTTTTTCCAAGTTTTCCCATCATTAGAGGTCACTTGAATATAACCATCATCTGTTCCAGCATAAATTAAACCTTCTTTCAAAGGAGACTCTGAAAGTGAGGTTATAGTGTTGTAAGTAGACATCGCTTTTACATCCCACGGATTATCCCAACTTTGCTGACGTCCCATGATTGGCAGTTTAATTCTCTCTTCATTTCTCGTTAAATCACCTGAAATTGGAGTCCAATCATCTCCCCTATTATCTGACTTCCAAACTCTTTGAGAAGCAAAATAAATTCTTGAAGGTTTATGTGGGCTCACTATAATTGGAGCATCCCAATTATATCTTTCATATGGATCATTCATTCCTGGTTGAGGTTGAATAAAAACTTGATCTCCAGTGATTAAATCGACCCTATGCATTCCTCCTTTTTGAGTTTCAGCATAAATAATATTATTGAACTCAGGGTCAGTAGCAGATTGATGACCATCAGCTCCAAGTGTTTTGTACCAGTGGTTATTACTTATTCCCTCGATCTCATCAGTAGCGGATGGTCCTCCTGCAGATCCATTATCTTGGGTCCCTCCAAAAATGTGATAAAATGGTTTTTGATTGTTAACTGCCACTTTATAAAATTGGGTTAATGGAAGATTTTTTATGTAACGCCATGTTTCAGCTAGATCAAAACTCTCATAAATCCCTGCATCAGTCCCAATCATTAAGTAGTCAGGATCATCATCTTTAAAAAGAATTACGTGATTATCTGAATGTTTATCTTTTTCCTTTAATTGAACAAAATTATCTCCACCATCCTCTGATGTAAGAACCCTGTTATTCATAAGGTATAGCCTATCGAATTTGTGAGGGCTTGCATACAGCTCCTGATAATAATGTGGACCTGTAGCTCCAGCAACTGCATCGGACATCTTCTTCCACGATTCACCTTGATCCTCTGATCTGTAAACTCCTCCCTTTGTTCTTTGAAGTTCAATAGCAGCATATACTACATCTGGATCCTGAGGGGAAATTGCTAATCCTATTTTACCCATGTTTATTACAGGATCATCATCTTCATTAATCTCACCATCACCATTGCTGTCTCTATCATTTGGTAAGCCTCTGTAAAGTTTTTTCCATGTTTCTCCTCCGTCTAAAGACTTAAATATTCCTGAACCTGGACCACCTCCCATTAGTGCAGCAACTGTTCTGTGTCTGTCCCATGTAGCAGCATATAAAACATCTGGATTTCGGGGATCAATCATAATATCAGTTACACCAGTCCATGTATTATTTCCTAGTGTTTTCTTCCAAGTTTTACCTCCATTTGATGTTTTATAGAATCCTCTTTCTCCACCTTTATTCCATAATGGGCCTTGAACAGCAACCCAAACTATATCTGAGTTGTGTGGGTGAACTAATATTTCTGATATATGCTCTGAGTTTTTAAGTCCCATATTTTTCCAAGACTTACCTCCATCATCAGATCTATAAATTCCATCTCCATAAGCTACATGTCTACCACCAACATTTTCTCCAGTTCCTAACCAAACTGTTGATGGATTATTAGAATCAATAGTAACGCATCCAGTTGAATAGGAGCTTTGTTCATCAAACAAAGGGGTCCATGTAGTACCTGAATTTATTGTTTTCCATAAACCACCTGAACCAACGGCCACATACCATGTATTTTGATCTACGGGATGAATTGCGATATCAGCTATTCTACCTGAAAGAAATGCTGGACCTACGTTTCGGAAATTAAATGCAGATAAATCTACTTTTTTGCTAGACTGAACATTCTTTTTGTTCCTTTTTTTCTGAGCAAATAAAAAGGGAAAATTGAAGACCATCAATATGGCCAAAAAGATGATATTAATTTTTTTCATTGTATTTATTTAAATTATTTTTAACTATTGTAAGTGTATGTAGTTATCTTTATATTTACAATTATATTACTAATAATTATATAATAAAGATATAAAATATGTTCATATTTAAAATAATATTGAACTCAATAAATTATTTTTTAGATGGATCAAATTGTTGCTTATTTTGAAAATATCCCATCCCTACACAGAGCATTAATTTTAGTCGGTGGAATAACTTTTTTTTGGATTTTGGAAGGAGCAGTTCCACTTTTTTCATTTAGATATAAAAAATGGAATCACGCACTACCAAATTTATTTTTTACACTAACTACAATTATTATAAATTTTATATTGGCATTTATTCTACTTACAGCTTCAGATTGGGTTGTAAATAATAGTTTTGGTCTATTATATTTATTTAACAATATTCCTCTTGCACTAGAAGTTTTAATTGCATTACTCTTGCTGGATTTTATTGGTGCTTTTCTTGCCCACTATGTGGAACATAAATTTAATCCTTTATGGATGATTCATTTAGTTCATCACTCTGATCATAACGTTGATACCACCACTGCTAATAGACACCATCCACTTGAGAGCCTCATAAGGTTTACATTTACCTTATTTGCTATACTTATCGTTGGGGCTCCTATAGGTTATGTTATGCTATATCAGTCTATTTCAGTTTTACTAACTCAATTTAATCATGCAAATATCAAACTTCCAAAAAAAATTGATAAGTTTTTAAGTTATTTAATTGTTTCTCCAGACATGCACAAGATACATCATCACTATCGCTTACCATACACAGATGCAAATTATGGAAATATATTTTCAATTTGGGATAGAATTTTTGGAACTTATATGTATTTAGATAGAGAAAAAATTGTTTATGGTGTAGATGTTTTTCCTGATCATAATAAAAATTCTAATATAAAAGACTTATTAAAACAACCTTTTGAAAAATATCAAAGACCGACAATGTCGAATGAACTATAAATTATATAATTTATTTACTAATTGATTTAAGGGTATTTGAGTCTGCTTTCCGTTTTCCATGCTTTTTAAAGTAACTTTTCTATTTTTCATTTCTTCATCGCCAATAATTACAACAAAGGGAATTTTCTTTTTGTTTGCATAATTGAGTTGCTTACTTAATTTAATATTGGTGGGAAATATCTCACTAATTATACCTTTTGATCTTAGTTTATCAATATTATTTAAAGCAATATCAACAGATTTATCGCCAATGTTTACAAATAAAACTTCAGTATTTAAATTTATATTGATTGGAAATAAATCTAATTCCTCCATAATAAGATATAAACGATCAAAACCAAAAGATATCCCTATACCACTCATGTTTTTTAAGCCAAAAGAATTTGTTAACTCATCATATCTTCCACCACCTCCAATTGATCCCATTTTTACATTTTTAGGGCCCATTGCTTCAACGATCATTCCAGTATAATAATTTAATCCTCTAGCAAGAGTTAAATCAATTTTAATATTTATTGATTTAAACTTAAAACAATTTAATTTTGAAAAAATATATCTTAACTCATTTATACCCTTTTGCCCTTCATTCGAATCTTTTAAAACCTCTTCTAACTCATTTAAAATTATCTCAGGACTACCTTCCAACTTGATTATATTTTTAATTTTTTCTATACCTGATTGACTGAAGCCCTTAGAAATTAGTTCTTTTTCAACCCCTTCGATTCCAATTTTTTCTAATTTATCTATAGCCACTGTGTAGTCAACCAAATTATTTTTATTTTCAGTTAAGTTTACAATACCCTCAATGATTTTACGATGATTAATTTTAACAGTAACTCCTTTTAATTTAACGTCATTAAAAACACGATCGAAGAGAGATATCATTTCAACTTCTTGTAATAGTGACCTATTACCAACAATGTCAGCATCACATTGATAAAATTCCTGAAATCTACCATGCTGAGGTCTATCAGCTCTCCATACATTTTGAATTTGGTAACGTCTGTAAGGAAAAATTAGATTATTTTGATTTCCAGCAACAAATCTAGCTAGTGGAACAGTCAGATCGTAGCGAAGAGCCTTTTCACTCAAAGAAAAAGAAAATTTCTTTAAGTCATTTATCTCAAGTGATTTAACATCTGCTTTTTTTAACTTTTCACCTGAGTTGAGAATTTTAAAGATCAACCTATCCCCTTCATCACCATATTTTCCAGTTAGTGTAGTCAACCTTTCAAAAGAAGGTGTCTCCAGGGCTTCGAAAGCGAATGATTCAAATGCCCTAGTAATAATATCTTTAAGATAATTTCTTTTTGATAAGACTTTAGATGAAAAATCTCTAGTCCCTTTTGGGGTGTTTGGTTTTATAGACATAACAAGAAAACTACATAACAAATATCTTACTTTTCATAATATTATGAAAGCCTTTTGCAATACATCTCGTAAAGCTCACCATCAGAAATCTCGGATCCATTACGGATAAGTGTATGTATTTCCTTTTTTTGTTCTTTTTTATTTAATTTTTTTACTGCTCTGAAGGCTTCAATCTTTTCTGAATTAAGATTTTTTAAAAAAAATGAATGAGTTTCTGATTTTTTAAAATCAATTTGATTGTCGTTAGACTTTATAACGATTGAGTCTATGGAATTCTTATTACACTTAAAAAGAAAAATATGACTTGAACTAATATTATTTAAATAATTGACCTTAGACAAAACTTTATTCCAAACTGTATCGCTGAATAAATCAAGAATTTTGTCAGTTAGATCAACAGAAGTTGTCTTAATTTTTTTCCATTTGTATGAATCAATAGCATTTGAAGCAAGAAACAAGGCAAATTCATCGCTAAGCTCCTCAAATTGTTCTTTTGTTAATCTAGAAAATTTCAAGTCTTCTCAAGCTGCTATATAGACTGATTATAACTCTATGCTTTTGCGGGAATCACCTCGAAGGGGTATTGAATGACAACGTCCCTGTGAAGGCGAATAGAAGCTTCATACTTTCCAATCCTTTTAATAGATCTTCCAGGTATACTTATTACTAATTTATCTATTGTTTGTCCATTTGAATCAAATGCAGATGATAAATCTTTGGATGTAACTGATCCAAAAAGACGATCTCCTGCAGATACCTTTGAAGAAATTTTTATTTCGATTTTCAAAAGTTTTTTTGCCAATAATTGAGCTTCTTTAATTATTTTTTTTTCTTTGTGAGCCTTTTGTTTTAAATTCTCTCTCAAAATTTTTTTTGCTGAGTTTGTGGCAATTACAGCCTTGCCCTGAGGAATTAAAAAGTTTCTTGCATAACCATTTTTAACCTTAACTAAATCATCCTTAAATCCAACATTTACAATATCTTCCTTTAAAATTATTTCCATTGCTTGTAATTTATTTTAACATATCACCAACATAAGGCATTATAGCTAGGTGTCTTGCTCTTTTTATTGCAACTGAAACCTTTCTTTGATACTTCAATGATGTTCCAGTCAAACGCCTGGGTAAAATTTTCCCCTGTTCATTTACAAATTTCATTAAGAAATTAGAATCCTTGTAATCAACATATTTGATTCCAGTTCTTTTAAATCTACAGTATTTTTTTTTTGGTAGCTGTATCAATATTTAAAGGGGTTAAATATCTTATTTCACCTTCTTTTTTACCACTACTTTGTTCCTCAATTTTTGACATTTGATGCTTTTTTTAATTCATTTTTTTTTACTCTTTTTTCTGCCCAAGCCAATGAATGTTTATCAAGCTTAACAGTTAAGTACCTCATGACTCTTTCGTCACGCAGAAAAGAAATTTCTAATTCATTTATTGTTTCACCTAATGCAGTGTATTGAAAAAGATGATAAAAAGCACTTTTTTTGTTTTGGATAGGATAAGCAAGCTTTTTCAGTCCCCAATTTTCTTTGTTTATAATGCTTCCACCTTTGGAAGTCAGAAACTTTTCATATTTCTGAACTGCTTCCTCGATCTGATTTTCAGAAAGAACGGGATTTAGAATGAAAACAGTTTCATAATTATTCATAATTATTATTTTAGTTTGCAAAAATAGATTAAGTTATTGTACCACCAAAACTTTAGTAAATTTTTTTAGAATTAAGTACTAGTAAGGATCTACATCAACTATAACTCTCGTGCTTCGAAAAGAACTAATACTGTCAAAGCTTTTTATTGTTTTATTTAAGAGTTTTTTAAAAAATATCCTTGAATTATCAGATTCTAATTTAACGAGTATTTCCTTAATGTAGTTATTTCTTACTCTACTAATTACAGGGGATACTGGACCCAGAATCTTTCCATCAAAAGATTGTTTCAATACATTCAAAAACCAATCAGATGCTGAATTTAAATTAAACATGCTTCGATTCTTAAATGTAATTCTTATAAGCTTAACATAAGGAGGGTAAAGATTGCGTTTTCTATCATAAAGCTCAGATTTAAAAAATGAATCTATATCATTATTTAGGACGGACTTTAAAACACCATGATTAGGTTGATAAGTTTGAATAATTACTTTTCCTTGATCACTTGATCTGCCAGATCTACCAGCTACTTGAGTGAGCATTTGAAATGATCTTTCATAAGATCTAAAATCTGGAAAATTAATCAAATGGTCTGCATTTAGAACGCCTACCAAATGAACGTTTTTAAAGTCTAAACCCTTAATTATCATTTGTGTACCTACTAAAATTTTAATCTTTTGTTTTGAAAATAAGTCAATTATACGATCGAAATCATTCTTACCTCGAGTGGTATCCCAATCCATCCTTCCTACTGTAACATTTGGAAAAAACCCTTCTAATTGTTTTTCAATTTGTTGAGTACCTGATCCTTTTGTGGAAATTTTTGAAGAGGAACATGAAGGACAAAATTTAGGAATTGGAATATTGTATCCACAATAGTGACATTGAAGTTTTCTTGAATTGATATGATAAGTTAAAGTAACATCACATTGAACACAATTTGGAATGTTACCACATGTAAAACATTCTAAAACAGGAGCATATCCCCTTCTATTTTGAAATAAAATTATTTGTTTTCCTTTTTCTAAGGTATCAGTAATCCCATTAATTAAATCATTAGAAAAGTCTCCTCTAGTTAATTTCCTTTTATATGAATCTTTTAAATCTATAATTGAAATTTCTGGGGGCTTTACTCCCCCATATCTTTCTTTCAGATAGACTATTCCATATTTTTTTTTGTTAACATTAACTATTGATTCGAGGCTTGGAGTTGCAGATCCAAGTATAATATTTGAATTCAAAATTTTTGATAAATAAATTGCCGCATCTCTGGCATGATATCTGGGAGCAGGATCAAATTGTTTGTATGATTTTTCGTGCTCCTCATCTACCACAATAAGATCAAGCTTCTTAAAAGGTAAAAACAATGATGATCTTGCCCCAATAATTACCTGTGCATTTTTGTCACCTTTGTAAATATTTTTCCATATTTCAGTTCTTTCATTTAAATTAAATTTTGAATGATAAACTTGAACAGAATTTGGAAAAAAATTTCTAAATCTGTTCACCATTTGGGATGTAATTGAAATTTCTGGAAGTAAAAATAGTACTTGACCCCCCTTCTCAACCAGCTCTTTGATGAGTTTCATATAAATGGCAGTTTTTCCAGATGATGTTATACCTTGAAAAAGAATGACATTTTTAGTTAATAATTCTTCTTTTATTTCATTGAAGGCTCTTTTTTGTTCTTTAGATAAATCCTGAAGTGCAAGAGTGGCCTCATTGTTAGTTGATAATCTATCAATTTGCACTTTTTTATACTCAATTATTTTTTTTTCAATTAGTTTACTAACAATTTGAGAATTGGTATTTGATTTACTATTTATTTTTTTTTCACTAATCCATTTACTCCCAGATTTATCAATACTGAGTATTGATAAAATCAAATCTTTTTGTTTATGTGATCGGCTTAAAGATTCTAATGTAAATACAATTTTTTTTGGATTCTTAAGCCTGAGTAGGCGTTCTGTTTTGGGCTTATATCTTTCTTGAATTTTTTGATATGATAAAACAGCTCCTGCATTTATAAGTGGCTGAATTAAATTAATAGGATTCTTATTACCAGTAATTTTTGTCATTTCATCAATTTTTAAAACTGATTTTTCAAGGGCTTCATAAATTAAAAATTGTTCATCTGTTAGTTTAGTTTTATCAATTGTAATTTCATGATTGATCTGTATTCTGGTTTCACTCTCCAAAAGTAAAGTTGAGGGGATCGAAGCTTTCATAACACTTCCAAATGAGCAATGATAATAATCTGCTATCCACTTCCAAAATTCGATTTGATAATCGAACAGTAATGGGGTATCATCTAAAATTGAATTAATTTTTTTTGCTTCATAATTTTGAGGTGCTATCTGATGTTTTTTAATAACTATTGCTGTGTAGATTTTTGATTTACCAAATGGAACTGTAACTCTTGACCCTATTGAAATGTGACCAAATTCGTCAATTGAAACACTATATGTAAAAGCTTTAGTTAATGGTAGGGGTAAATAAACATCTATAAAAAAATTCATTTTCGAAACTAATGAGAGTTAATGTTTTAGTTGTTTTCCTTTGATTTGTTTTTTAAACTCATTATGGTTGCATTTAATTCAAAGCCCAATAAAAGAACATTAGAATTAAGCCATATATACAACATGAAAATTAATAATGCTCCTATTGATCCATACAATTGATTATAAGTTGAAAAATTTTCAATGTAGATACCAAATACCCATGTTGTAAACATAATTAGAATTGTTGTCATAATAGCTCCAGGGGAGAAAAAACTGGACTTTTTCCCTTCAATTGTTCCAAAATAATATAGAATTGATACTGAGAAATATATCAAAACAATATAAAAAAAAGATTGCCCAAATCTAATCCAGGCTAAAGTATTCTGAAGAAGTTCCTTGATATTACTAAATATATAAACCTCAAAAAATACAGCCACCACGACAGCAAACAACAATGTCAGAGCTAAAAGAACTGCAACTCCCATGGAATATAAATATTGTTTGAAAAAGTTTCTTGATAATTCAATATGATAGGATTCTTCAAAACTAGCGAAGATTGCACTGACTCCGTTGGCAGTTAAAATTATTGACAATAGAAATACTGATGATAATAAACCGCCTCTTGGTTTACTCTGTATGTCAAAAAAAATTTCAGCAAAAAATTCTTCACTATCACTTGGAACCAAAATTTCTATAAAATTCAACAAAATTGAATCAAAGTTATCAATTGGTATAAAGGGAATTAAATTTAAGACAAATAATAAAAATGGAAAAATTGCCATGAAAAAGCTGAAGGAAATACTGCCGGCACGAGCAGTGAGTGCCCCTTTGATTATCCCCAGAAAATACATTTCAAAAAGGTCAAATAAAGAAAAACCATTAAAACCAGGAAGCTTAATTGAGCTTAAAAAAAATTTTAATAATTTCAAAATATATTATTTATTCTAAAGATAATATTGATTTAAATAGAAACTGTGTTAATATATAAATTAAATAGATGGAAGTAGTTTTATTAAGCGTGAATAAAACAAGAGACCCTGCCCTTAAAACCTTAATAATTGATTATGTGGGTAGAATTAATCACTATGTTAAATTTTCAATGGTTGAAATTCCAAAAATAAATTATTCAAACAATAATAAAGAGGAACAAAAAAATAAAGAAGCAATTGAAATTAAAAAAAAAATAAAAAAAAATGACATTTGTATTTTGCTAGATGAAAATGGAAAAAGTCTGAACTCAATTCAATTTTCTGAGCATTTAAACAGATACTATTGCTATAATAAAAAAAGATTAATATTTTTAATTGGTGGTGCCTTTGGTGTATCAAAAGAAATTTATTCAATAATTATTGATGAAATATCTCTTTCAAAAATGACTTTCAATCACCAAATGATAAAGCTTTTTTTCTGTGAGCAACTATACAGAGCAAATACAATCTTGAAAAATGAAAAATATCATAACGAATAAAAAAAGTTTAGTCTTTGCAACGCACAACCAAAATAAAGTTGATGAAATAAAAGATTATATACCAAAAAATATCAATTTATTGAGTCTAAATGATATTGGACACAAAAAAGAAATTGAAGAATCAGGAAAATCTTTTTATGAAAATGCATCAATTAAAGCGAGCTACATATACAACAAATATAATGTCAGTTGCTTTTCCGACGATAGTGGTCTGGAAGTTGATTATTTAAGTGGCAGACCAGGAATATATTCAGCTCGATATGCAGGTAAACCATATGATAATCAAAAAAATATAGATTATTTATTAAATGAAATGGGAGAATCAAAATTTAGAAGTGCAAATTTTAAAACTTATATTGTATTAATTCATAATAGTCATGAGGAAATTTTTGAAGGAAAAGTAAATGGAGAAATACTTTTTAAAAGAAAAGGTTCTGATGGTTTCGGATATGATTCAATTTTTTTACCGGTAGGTTTAAAAAAATCTTTTGCAGAGCTATCGCTTTCCGAAAAAAATAAGATAAGTCATAGAGGAATTGCAACAAGAAAATTAGTAAAATACTTAAATGATAATTTTAACTAAAAATTAAATGTAATTAAATATAGTTTTGAACTATTCTTTTTATTTTAGTGAACGTAAATGAAAAATTTATTTTACTTATTTGTCTTTATTCCATTTGCATTAATTTCTCAAAATCAATCTACAATTCTCAAAGGTTCTGTTGAAAATGAAATAACTGAACTACCGATGCAAAGTGTTCATGTTATTAATTTAACACGTGTTATAGGAACAATTACTAATGAAAAGGGTCAATTTGAAATTCAGGTTTCAGTTGATGATACACTTTATTTTTCATATGTTGGATATAAACCCATAAAAGTATCAGTTACAAGTGATATGATAAAATTCGAAAATTCAAAATTCAGACTAACTGGGTTAGCGTTTGCCCTTGAAGAAATTATTTTAAGGCCCTACGAGCTTACGGGATATCTTGAGATTGATGTTAAAAATGCTCCAATAAATTCCGCCGGAAGATACAAAATAACTGGACTATCTAACTCTGGCTATGAAGCTGGAAACAGAAATAAAAATTCAATAAGTAAGGCTTTAGGAGCGATATTTAATCCAGCTGACTTTTTATATAATTTTTTTGGAAAAAACCCTAAGCAGTTGAAAAAATTAAAACAGATGAGAGTAGATGATGAAATTAAAAATTTACTTGCATCTAAATTTGATCGGCAAGTTTTAATTGAAATTCTCGGGATTCAAAAAATTGACCTAGAGGAGATAATAAGAAATTGTAACTATTCAGACATATTTATCAAAGAGTCTAACGATCTACAAATTTTAGAGGCCATGACTGGATGTTATGAAGAATACAGAATTATTCAAGACCTTAAGTAATTTATTTAAGACAAAAGAAATGTATCTTTGTGTGTAAATATATTTTACATATATGTTGCTGACTGATCTTAACGCAATTTCTCCAATAGATGGAAGATATAGATCGAAGACGAAATCCCTCTCGAACTATTTTTCCGAGCAAGCCATAATTAAATATAGGGTTTTGGTTGAAGTTGAGTATTTTATTTCTTTATGTAAATTACCACTCNAACANTTATCCAAAATTGACCAGAGNATTTTTAAAAATTTGAGAANTATATATGAAAACTTTAATAGNGAAAACGCCAGAGAGGTAAAAGAAATAGAGAAAACNACTAATCATGACGTTAAGTCAGTAGANTATTACTTAAAAAAAGAATTTGACAAATTTAACCTCCAAGAATANAAGGAGTTTATTCATTTTGGATTAACTTCTCAAGACATAAATAATACTGCTATACCCCTTTTAATAAAAGATTCTATTGAATCNATTTATTTACCAGAACTTAATAAAGTTTTAAAATCCTTGGATTCTCTATCTAATGAATATAAAGAAATACCTATGCTATCCAGAACCCANGGTCAACCTGCATCGCCAACAAGGTTAGGAAAAGAATTTTTGGTTTTCATAAAACGAATTCAAATACAAAAAGAAATCTTATTAAATATTCCACATGCAGCNAAATTTGGTGGCGCCTCAGGTAATTTTAATGCTCANAAAGTNGCATATCCTGANATTGATTGGAAAAATTTTGGTGTAAATTTTGTTGAATCCAAATTAAATCTCAAATACTCATTTCCAACCACTCAAATCGAGCACTACGATTCATTTGCATCTTTGTGTGATACTTTAAAGAGAATAAATACGATCCTAATTGATTTCAATAGAGATNTATGGTCATATATTTCATTTGACTATTTTAAACAAAAAATCAATGATGGTGAAGTAGGCTCNTCGGCAATGCCACATAAAGTAAATCCTATTGATTTTGAAAATTCTGAGGGAAATTTAGGAATTGCNAATTCAATTTTTGAATTTTTATCNAGAAAACTNCCTNTTTCAAGAATGCAAAGAGATTTAACTGATAGTACTGTNCTNAGAAATGTTGGTGTTCCAATTGGACATACTATAATAGGCTTGAAATCAACGCTTAAAGGTCTTTCTAAGTTAATAGTCAATTCGGAAAGGATTGACGCTGATCTTAATAATAATTGGTCAGTCATAGCNGAAGCGATACAAACAATCTTAAGAAGAGAAAAATATCCCAACCCCTACGAGGCTCTCAAAGAACTTACTAGAACAAATAAAAAAATTGATAAAAAAAGTATACATAATTTCATAGATCAACTAAAGGTAAATGATAAAATCAAAAAGGAATTAAAATTAATAAACCCACNTAACTATACTGGAATTTGAAAATGAGAAAAAAAATATTTCTTTTAANTTTANTGACCTTATTTCTCAATTGTACCAAAGATAGAGATGACGAAANTATTGAATTAAATGGTGACTACGAAATAAGTGATTTTGTTTGGAAAGGCTTGAACGAGTTTTACTATTGGCAGGAAAGTATTAAAATGCTTGCTGATAGTATNGATGACAATAAAAATCAGTACACAAAATTTATCTCTGAGAACTCTGACCCCAAACCTTTTTTTAATTCACTTTTATCGAACAAAGACAGGTTTAGCATTATTGTTGATGATTATGTTGAACTGCAAAATACACTCCAAGGAATTGTTGCTTCTAATGGTATGGAATTTGGTCTATCACTTCAATGTTCAAGTTGTGAAGAAGTTTTTGGTTTCGTAAAATATGTACACCCCGGTTCTGATGCTTTCACAAAGGGGATAAAAAGAGGAGATCTATTTACTCATGTTGATGGAATAAAACTAAATAGAAACAACTATCGAGATTTATTGTTTGGTGATATNCTGGTATATGAAATAAGTCTATCTGATTATAAAAATGGAACTTTCAACTTAACAGGCGACAATATTGAATTAGTAAAAGAGAAAAACTTCCAAAAAGATCCNATCCATGTTAGTAAAGTTATTAATTATGAATCTTATTCAATTGGTTATTTAATGTACAATCAATTTTTATCTGATTATAATGATGAACTCAATGAAGTTTTNNGNACTTTTAAAACAAGTAATATTTCGGATCTTATTTTAGACCTAAGATATAATGGNGGNGGTTCCGTNAGTAATTGCGTGGTTTTATCAAGTTTAATTACAGGACAGTTCACAGGTGAAGTTTTTTCAAAACAAAATTGGAATTCTAAGTTAAATGACTACTGGGAATCNCAAAACCCCGAGCAGCTAATTAACAGGTTTATAAGTTCACTCTCAACTGGTGAAACACTTAATTCCTTAAATCTCCAAAAAATATATATTATTACATCAAANCAATCAGCCTCGGCNAGTGAGCTATTAATTAACGGTTTAGATTCTCACATTCAAGTTATAAAAGTTGGTGACAAAACGGTAGGTAAGAATGTTGCATCAATAACTGTATACGATTATNTAGATAATGATGGAAATAAAAATCCNAATCACACATTTGCTATGCAACCAATAGTTTTGGCCATTGAAAACAGTGATGGATTCTCTGACTATCAAGATGGCCTGGAACCTGATCATTTTATTAAAGAAATATCNAATAATATGGGAANTNTAGGTGGTGTTAGCGATCCACTACTTCTCAAAACAATAAATATAATTACNGGAAACGCTAGGTNATCAAAAAAAATTGATGACCCCTTCGGAGAAATTATTTTTGATTCAAACATGAAGAAAAATCAAAGATTAATTTTAGAAGGTGAATTATTTTCCCCTGGTAAATAAATTACTTTGTCAAATACATTCTCCTTCTGGAGTACAAATCATAAAATTGATCATCCCTTAGATCATCAATAAAAAGTATACTTTCACCTGTACTTTTCATTTCAGGCCCTAGCTGTTTATTTACATTGGGAAATTTATTAAAAGAAAAAACCGGCTGTTTTATGGCGTACCCCTTCATAAAAGGTTTAAATTTAAAATCACTCAGCACCTTGTAATCAAGCATAATTTTTGTTGCATAGTTTACATATGGCTCACCATATGCTTTTGATATAAATGGTACAGTTCTNGATGCTCTGGGGTTTGCTTCTATTATGTAAACTTTNTCATCTTTTATGGCAAACTGAATATTAATTAAACCCTTTGTTTTTAATGCAAGTGCAATCTTTTTAGTGTGATCTTTAATTTGTTGTATGACATACTCTCCCAAATTAAAAGGCGGNAGAGTTGCATTTGAATCTCCTGAATGAATTCCACAAGGCTCAATATGCTCCATTATACCAATTATATATACATCTTTACCATCACAAATAGCGTCAGCTTCAGCTTCAATAGCACCATCAAGGTAATGATCTAACAATAGTTTGTTATTTGGTATTTTTCTAAGAAGATCTACTACATGCGCTTCCAAATCCTCTTTATTTATAACGATTTTCATTCCTTGACCACCTAAAACATATGAAGGCCTAACAAGAATTGGNAAGTTCAATTTTTCTGTCAACTTGAGAGCCTCGTCGGCAGTTTCGGCTACACCGAAGTCAGGGTATGGAATATTATTTCTTTTAAGAAGTGAAGAAAAACTTCCTCTGTCCTCTGCTAAATCAAGAGACTTATATGTAGTTCCNATTATTTTAATTCCATATCTATCTAACTTTTCTGCTAATTTTAATGCTGTTTGTCCACCCAATTGAACAATTACNCCTTCGGGATCTTCATGTTTGATTATATCGTATATGTGTTCCCAAAAAACAGGTTCAAAATACAGCTTATCAGCAACATCAAAATCAGTCGAGACAGTTTCGGGATTACAGTTGATCATAATTGTTTCGTAACCAGCCTCACTTGAGGCTAGAACTCCATGAACACAACAATAATCAAATTCTATTCCTTGACCAATTCTATTAGGTCCAGAACCCAAAACAACAATTTTTTTTCTTTTACTTACATTACTCTCATTCGAACTGAAAGCTTTATCAGAATTAACCTGCATTTTTTCTTCAAAGGTTGAATAATAATATGGTGTTTTTGCAGAAAACTCAGCTGCACAAGTATCAACTAATTTATAAACTCGCTGAATCCCCAGTTTAGCTCTTTTTTTATAAACTTGGCTCTCAAGGCAATTAAGCATGTGTGCAATTTGTCTATCTGCAAACCCCTTTTGCTTTGCCTCCAAAATTAAATCTGATGAAATTGTATCTATTGAGTAATTAGAAATTTCAGATTCTAAATTAAATAAATCCTCATACTGTTTCAAAAACCATAAATCAATTTTGGTTATTTCATGAATTCTATTGAGAGGAATTCCAATCTGAATTGCATCATAAATTACAAAAACTCTGTCCCAACTAGCTTTTTTTAATTTATTTAAAATCAAATTATAATCACTGTATCCTTTTCCATCGGCACCTAGACCATTTCTCTTTATTTCTAAGGATTGTGTAGCTTTATGCAAAGCTTCTTGAAATGATCTACCAATACCCATAACTTCTCCCACTGATTTCATTTGTAATCCTAAGGTTCTGTCGGAGCCCTCAAATTTATCAAAGTTCCATCTAGGGATTTTTACAATCACATAATCTAGAGTTGGTTCGAAGAGAGCAGATGTAGATTTGGTGATTTGATTATCTAGTTCATCAAGTGAATAACCTACAGCAAGTTTTGCAGCAATTTTAGCTATTGGATAGCCCGTAGCTTTTGAAGCCAGCGCCGAGGAACGTGAAACTCTAGGATTTATCTCGATCGCTATAATATCCTCATTTTCGTCAGGACTCACAGCAAATTGAACATTACATCCACCTGCAAAATCACCTATACTCCTCATCATTTTAATTGCCATATCTCTCATCCTCTGATATGTGTAATCTGATAAAGTCATCGCGGGTGCAACCGTTATTGAATCACCAGTATGAATTCCCATTGGATCCATATTTTCAATAGAACATATAATTACTACATTATCTTTTTTATCTCTCAGTAATTCTAATTCATATTCTTTCCAGCCCACCAAGGCTTTATCTATTAATACCTCGTGAATTGGAGAAGCCTCAAGACCTCTAGTTAGTAATTTATCGAAATCTTCTTCTTTGTGAACAAAAGACGCGCCAGTTCCACCTAAAGTAAAAGATGGTCGAATAACAATTGGGAAACCGTACTTTTGAGCAATTTCTTTACCTTTTAAAAATGAATTTGCTGTTTGAGCTGGAGCGACAGGAATTTTTATTTTTTTTAGTAATTGTTTGAACTGCTCTCTATCCTCTGTTATTTGAATTGCGTCAATATCAACACCAATAATATCCACTCCAAAATCCTTCCAAATTCCCTTTTCGTCTGCTTCAATACACAAATTAAGTGCTGTTTGACCCCCCATAGTCGGAAGAACAGCATCAATTTTATGATTTTTTAAAATTTCAATTATAGACCTTGTATTCAGGGGTTTTAGGTAAATGTGATCTGCCATGGATGGATCGGTCATTATGGTCGCAGGATTTGAATTAATTAAAATAGTTTCAATCCCATCCTCTCTTAGTGAACGTAGAGCCTGAGTTCCGGAGTAATCAAACTCGCATGCTTGGCCGATAATTATTGGTCCTGATCCAATAATTAATATTTTTTTTAATTTTTTATTTTTTGGCATTTACCATGAAATTATTTCTCGCGTTAAGATAAAAAAAAAGGTGTTACTTTTTTTAAGTAACACCTCAAATAAATTTATTTTATTCAACATTATTTTTTATGTCTTGACTCAGATGAAACTGAAATTTTTTTTCTGCCCTTAGCGCGTCGACTTGAAATCACATTCCTGCCGCTAGCTGATGACATCCTTTCTCGAAAACCATGCTTATTTCGTCTTTTTTTTTTTGAAGGTTGAAACGTTCTTTTCATCTTTTTAGGTTAATTTTTCTCAACAGAACCGTGCAAATATATAACATCTTTTTTATATTTAGTAATAGGATAGCAAAGATTTAGATCACTTTTTTTAACTTTGCAAAATATGCTCTATATATGTTTCCAAAATTTCTTAAGCTAATTTGCTGCGCTGTTTTTTTTGTTTATTCTATTTACCAATTTACCGAAAACTATATTGGTAACGGAATATTTTATTTTTTAATAAGTGGTATTTTTATTTTAATTTATTTCAAAAATGAATTAATTTTTTTAGCATTTTTAAGATTAAGAAAACAAGATTTTAAAGGAACTGAAAAATGGTTAAATAAAATTTCTAATCCAGAATCAAGTCTTGTAAGAAAACAACAAGGATATTTTTATTACTTACATGGAATTATCCAGTCCCAATCGAACCTAACTATTGCAGAGAAAAATTTTAAAAAATCAATAAAATTAGGTTTATCTTTCAATCACGATCTTGCGATGGCAAAATTAAGTTTAGCAGGAATTTGTATGCAAAAAAGAAGAAAACGTGAAGCAAGTATTTTATTAGGTGAAGCAAAAAAATTAGACTCGCAAGGCATGCTTAATGAGCAAATAAAAATAATTCGAGAACAGTTAAAAAAAATATAAATATCAGTTTGATATTAGTTTTGGCAGGTTATCATTAAACCAATTGGCTTTTGTTAAGATTATTGCATGTGAGCCTGCTATTTTTATGACCGGCTTCTTGATTGTATTGATAGGGAAAATATTGTCTTCATTACCGTGAATATGTATCAAAGATTTTAAAACATAATCTTGATTC
The DNA here is from genome assembly GCA_002721275.1 of Flavobacteriaceae bacterium. Lineage (GTDB taxonomy): Bacteria > Bacteroidota > Bacteroidia > Flavobacteriales > Flavobacteriaceae > Marivariicella. The sequence goes on along the minus strand of PBJZ01000016.1, from coordinate 22,641 downwards.
CAATTTACCAAAACATTAATTGCCCACTTTAAATATTCAGGGTCTCTTACTGATAAGTATTTTTTATATAATCCTACTCTAACTTTTATTTTATTTCCAAAAACAAAAAGAGCTAAATTTTCGATATCCTCAATCCACTTTAGAGGTAACAATTTATGGATTTTGGTATGTTTAAACATTTTCATTGATACAGGAAGTTCTGAATTAGATTTGATACTAGAAATTATAATGATTTTTTCACATTTTATAATTTTTGAAATTTCTTGGACAATAATTCCACCTAATGATACACCTATTAGCACAGGGTTTTTTACTTTAATGAGTTCTGACATTCTCAGAGTATATGAACTTAAAGATTCGCTTTTAAGCGGAGGAACCCAACTTAAATAATTCACAGAAATATTCGTAGGTAATTTTAATAATTCAAAAATTTTTGGACTTGCAGCCATTCCCGGCATCAGATATACATGTTTTTTTTTCATTCTTTAATATTTTATAAGATTGGCATATGGTAATTTTTTCGTACATTTGATGTCCCAAAACATTCAAATAAGGTAGCAAAAATTATATCTTATTTTAAAACATAATGTTTGAATTTTGATAAAAATTGTTGATATGGAAGATATAATCCTTGAGAATAATGAGTTTCTTAGACAGTTCGAAACCAAAATCGATGACTCATTGGCAAGAATTGAATATGCTGAACAAGAGCGTAAAATTTTTTTAACAAAAGTAGTTGTTCCAGAATCAGTTAAAGACAAAGGATTTGAAGAAAGATTTATCAAATCCGTACTTGAAGTACTTTCAAAAAGAAACATTAAAGTTGTTCCTACATCACCTAAGATTGCAGGGTTTGTTAGAAGGAACAAATCCTTCAAGTCTCTTCTTCCGGTAGGTATAAAGCTGTAAACTACTAAAACCTTAAGTAACCATCTGGGTCAATCTGCTTTAGCTTTACTTTTTTAAGATTATTTACTAAATCTGGGTCCCAGGGAGTCCTGACCTTTATATAGTTTTCAGAGAATCCAGTTATGTAACCCATTTTATTCTCACTTTCCAACAAAACATTGACATTTTTTCCAATTTGGCTTTCATAAAAAGATCTTCTTTTTTTTGCAGAAAGAATTCTTAACATTTTACTTCTCTTTGTCCTTAGATTTTGTGGGATTACATCTTTCATTGAGAAAGCAGCTGTGTTTGGCCTTTCTGAAAACGAAAAAATATGAAGATAACTTAGAGGTAAATGATTAATAAAATTATAAGTCTTGATAAATTCATCATTTGACTCACCAGGAAAACCGACAATTACGTCAGCTCCAATGCAAGCATTTGGAATAAGTTCTTTTATCTTTATTATTCTTGATTTGTATAAAGAAGTAAGGTATCTTCTTTTCATTTTTTTTAGAATGAAATCGCTTCCACTTTGAAGTGGAATGTGAAAATGGGGAACAATCCTCCGACTATTAGATATAAATTCAATTATTTCATTTTTCAATAAATTGGGTTCTATTGATGAGATTCTTATTCTATTAATCTCATTTATCTCATCTAAGGCTTTTATTAAATCAAAGAAGGTATTTTCATAACTTTTGGAGTTTTTATTATTTTTTCCATAATCACCAATATTTACTCCAGTTAAAATTATTTCCTTTATCCCATTTGATGCAATTTTTTTTACATTATCAATTATATTATTTAGGTTATCACTTCTTGATACGCCTCTTGCCTTTGGAATAGTGCAGTAAGTACACTTATAGTCACATCCATCTTGAACTTTAAGAAATGATCTAGTTCTGTCGTCCAAAGAGAAGCTACTTTGATATGATTCTAATTGATCAATGTCACAAGAAAAGATTTTCCCAACATCATTTTTTTTAATATCGTCCAGATAATTAAATAATTTGAATTTTTCTTTTGTTCCTAGAACAAGATCAACCCCGGTAGTCGAAATTATTTGTTCGGGTTGTAATTGAGCATAGCAGCCAATAGCAACCACAAAAGCTTCTTTGTTGATCTTTTGAGTGTCTTTAACTATTTTTTTTAATTTTTTATCTGCATTCTCAGTAACTGAACAGGTATTTATAACATAAATATCAGCTGTTTTATCAAAATCAACTTTTTTAAACTTATTTGTATTAAATTCTCTTGAAATAGTCGCTGTTTCAGCAAAGTTAAGTTTACAACCCAGAGTAGTAAAAGCAATCCTTTTTTTCAAAGTATGGTAAATTTATATTCTGTTATCAAAAGAGTTATGTAGACTTACTATTTATAAATCCAACAAATGTTACTTTTTAAATTTTGTGTATTTATTTTTGAATTTATCGATTCTACCAGCTGTATCAACTAATTTTGATTTTCCTGTGTAATACGGATGAGATGTTCTTGATATTTCAAGCTTTACTAGCGGATATGTGACCCCTTCGAACTCAATAGTTTCTTTGGATTCCGCTGTAGATTTTGTAATAAAGACGTCTTCATTTGACATATCTTTGAAGGCAACTAACTTGTAGTTTTCTGGATGTATGTTAGGCTTCATATTAAAATTTTTCGTTGCAAATTTAATTTAATTTTGATAATAGGCAAAAATTTACCCAGTCTTAATTGATAATAGAAAAAAACCTATATTTAAAAAAAAAAAAATGACAAAAATTGCAATACAAACATCAACATATGCATTAAACTTTGGAACACTCATTGGAATTGTTACCGTTGTATTCAATTTAATGCTTTTTTTCTTAGATGCCCATTATCAAGGTGGTACCCTCGCATCCATGGTTCCATTACTAATATCTGTTGGTTTTATCAACTATGGAATTTACCAATTTAAAAAAGACAATTATGGCTATGTTAGTCTATCTGAAAGCCTTAAAGTAGGAGTAGGTGCTGCGTTAATTGCAGGAATAATTGGAACTTTGTATGGTTTATTATTGACGGAGTTTTTGGACCCTCAATTCATGGATAAAACATTTGAAATTGCAAAACAAAAAATGCTGGAGGGTAACAAGGAGCTATCCATAGAAGATGCAAATAAAGCAATTGAAATATCAAAAAATTTTACAACAATACCTGTTAGGATTGCAGGAGGAATACTAGGCTCTATTTTTATAGGATTTTTTATTTCTTTGATTGGAGGACTTATATTGAAAAAGTCCAAGACTTAGTAGAATCAATTTTGTAAATTAGACAAAAAATTTAATTTTGGATTTATCAATTGTTATTCCTCTCTACAACGAAGAAGAATCTTTAGTAGAATTAAATAATTGGATATTTGAAAANTTTGAAAATTCAAAATACTCATTCGAAATAATTTATATTGATGATGGAAGTAATGATGNATCATGGAAAAAAATTAATGCNTTANCAAAAAACTCTAATAGGGTAAAAGGTATTTCANTTTCAAAAAATTATGGTAAATCTCAGGCANTAAATGCTGGATTCAAANANGCAAAAGGNAATCTTGTNGCTACNTTAGANGCTGACCTACAAGATTCACCNGATGANATAATTCCNATGATAAAGCTTTTGGAGAAAGAAAANNTAGACCTTGTTTCNGGATGGAAAAAAGTTAGGTATGATAATTTATTCCTTAAAAATTTACCTTCAAANCTATTTAATTTTAGCGCAAGAATAATTTCNGGTATTAAATTACATGATTTCAATTGTGGNATTAAAATTTATAGAAAAAATGTAATTAAATCTATTGATGTTAGTGGTGAAATGCACAGATATATTCCTTTTCTCGCATCACAAGCTGGGTTTAAGAAAATTTCTGAGAAAGAAGTTATACACCAAAAAAGAAAATATGGGATCTCAAAATTTGGAACCGAGAGATTTATTAATGGATTTCTTGACCTACTTACCCTCTGGTTTTTAAATAAATTTGGAAAACGACCAATGCACTTTTTTGGACTACTTGGTTGTTTAATGTTTTTTGTTGGTTTGATTTTTANAATCTACTTAGGAGTTGANAAAATTTATTTTAATACCGAATCAAGATTAATTACTGATAGACCTCAATTTTTNATTGCATTGACAACAATTATAATTGGAGTTCAGTTTTTTATTTCTGGTTTTTTAGGAGAGTTACTTCTTAGACAAAAAAATAATAATAAAAACTATATAATATCTCAAATTATACCTGGTGATTAGTATTAAAAAAAAGGCACAAATTTGGTGTAAATCTCCATTTGATATAGAAACTCAAAAAAGAGTTAAAGACTTATTCAATTATCCTGATCTGCTTGAAGATGCTTTTTACAAAGAAATTGAATTTGGAACAGGTGGAATGAGAGGGATTATGGGAGTAGGNACTAATAGAATAAACAAATACACTCTAGGGAAAGTTACACAAGGACTTGCTTTGTATCTGAAAAGTAAGTTCNNAAAAGANAAAATTAAGGTTGTTATAGCATATGATTCNAGNNANAATAATAAGTTTTTTTCAGAGATAGTNTCTAATGTTTTGATAGCAAATAANATAGAAGTTTATTTATATACATCACTAAGATCTACCCCCCAGCTTTCATTTTCAGTAAGATATTTAAAGGCAGATTGTGGAATAGTCCTGACTGCTTCCCATAACCCACCTAAATACAATGGATTTAAAGTTTACTGGAAAGATGGAGCNCAACTTACACCTCCTCATGACATAGAGCTTATGAAAAAAATTTACTCTATTGAATTTCATNAAATTCTATTCACTAAAAAAAATAAACTAATTAAATACATCGATAAAGAAATTGATGACGCATTTATTGATACATGCATTAAACTATCAAAACAAGATGACTGTAAAGTAAGAGATATTAAAATAGTATATACACCACTTCACGGAACTTCCATAAAATCNATTCCTAAAGTTTTAANTAAGGTTGGCTACAATTTTTTAACTATCATTGACNAACAATCNGAACCGAACGGAAACTTCCCTACTGTCAAATCCCCAAATCCAGAGGAACCTGAAGCTTTAGCGATGGCNATAAAAAAAGCTATTGAAATAAANGCAGATATNGTCATTGGAACAGATCCNGACTCTGATAGACTTGGTNTTGCAGTAAGAAATAGAAAGGGTAAATATATAATTTTGAATGGTAATCAAGTAATGCTAATTATTTCATACTTTCTTTTGAATAAAAGAAAAGAGAATGGAAGTTTAAAAAGAAATGATTTTGTGGCATCTACAATAGTATCATCCCCTGTAATAGAAAAAGTCGCNAAAAACTTTGGAATTGAGTGTGTATTAACATTAACCGGATTCAAATGGATTGGCAAGGAGATTGAAAATAGAAAAAATCAAAATTTTATTTTTGGNGGTGAAGAAAGTCTTGGTTATCTTATTGGAAGTCAAATCAGAGATAAAGATGCGATCTCCACTGCACTGGCTATATGTGAGATTACTTCAATATTAANAGGTAAACAAAAAACTTTATATGATTANATGATTGAATGCTATAAAAAATTCAAACCCCANAAAGAAAAGTTACTAAGCTATACAATTGAAGGCAAAAATGGGGAAAAGAAAATAAACAAAATGATGTTTAAATTTAGACATAAACCTCCAAAAAAAATTAATGNTCAAAAAATAATTACTGTAAATGATTACCTAATTTCTGAGAGTAAANCAATGTCCAGCGGTAAAATAAAAAAAATTAATCTCCCAAAATCCGATGTAATTATATACATGTTAGNGGACAATACAAAAATTTCTATCAGACCTAGTGGAACTGAACCCAAAATTAAGTTTTACATTAGTGTTAATTTAGATAAACTAACAAACGATNACTGGGAGTTAACTGAAAATCAATTAGATNATATNATTGATTCTGTTATTTCTGATTTAAATTTATAAATGAATTACTTNAAAAAAATATTAAAATATGCATATCCNTATAAACAATATGCNCTATTGAATATTTTTTTTAATAGTTTATACGCATTATTNAGTGCTCTNTCAATGGTTGCATTTATTCCTCTTCTTGAGGTTTTGTTTCAAAANACGAAAAAGNTATNTGAAAAACCTATNTANAATAATTACGAATCNATTAAAAGTTATCTAGAGGATTGGCTAAGTTATCAAGTAACNATTGAATTGAACAATAATATAGGTTCAACACTNATGTATGTAATCATTTTAATTGTTACTCTTTTTTTACTTAAAAATTTATTTAACTATTTAGCACTTTACTTCATCACTTTTTTAAGAAATGGAGTTCTAAAAGATCTTCGAAATACACTTTATAAAAAAGTACTAAATCTGCCAATTGCATTTTTTACAGAAAAAAGAAAAGGTGACTTGATGTCAAGAATCTCATCTGACGTTNTAGAAGTTCAAGTATCTTTTTTGTCAATTCTTGAACTCTTAATTAGAGAGCCATTGACAATAATTTTCACTCTGATTGTCATGTTTTCAATAAGTGTGAAACTTTCAACATTTATTTTATTTTTCATACCAATATCGGGAGTTTTTATATCACTNATNGGAAAAAAATTAAGGAAAGATTCTGATCAAGTTCAAAAAGAACAAGGATATTTTTTATCCATCATTGATGAAACCATTAATGGACAAAAAATCATAAAAACATTTGGGGCTGGCAATTCATTTCTAAATAAATTCAAAAAGTCAACTGAAAAATTTTTTATTTTTTCGAATAACTTACTTCACAGGACTAATCTAGCGGCACCAAGCAGTGAGTTTNTAGGAATTGCAATTATTGGGGTTCTTCTATGGTTTGGTGGGCAGATGGTTTTAGTTGATCAAATAATTAATGGAAGNACTTTTTTGGTATTCATTGGTTTAGCATATAATATTCTAACTCCAGCAAAATCGATCAGTAAAGCAATTTTTAGTGTAAGAAAAGGTGATGCTGCAGCGGCTAGGATTATTGATATTCTTGAAGTAGNNGANNAATTAAAAGATAGTTCGGATTCNAGAAACAAGTCATCATTTAAGTCAAAAATTAAATTCGANAAATTATCATTNTCATATGATNACAAAACAATTTTATCAAATTTTAATCTTACAATTTATAAAGGTGAAACAGTTGCAATAGTTGGTAGATCTGGAAGTGGCAAAACAACTGTTGCTAACCTTTTGTCAAGGTTTTATGATTATGAGAAAGGATCCATAGATATTGATGGAATCCCTTTAAATAAAATCAAAAATAAATCTCTTCACANAATGATTGGAATCGTCACCCAAGACTCTATTCTATTTAACGACAGCATAAAAAACAATTTGCTTATTGGAAATGAAAATGCTACAGATGAAGAAGTTGTAGAAGCCGCTAAAGCTGCAAATGCGCATGACTTTATCATGGAAATGAACAAAAAATATGATAGTTCCGTTGGAGAAAGTGGAATGAAATTATCTGGTGGTCAAAAACAAAGGATTTCCATAGCAAGAGCTATTTTAAAAAACCCCGAAATATTAATACTTGACGAAGCTACATCCTCTTTAGATTCAAATTCTGAAAAGTTAGTTCAAAAAGCATTAGAAAATATAATGAGAGGTAGAACCGCAATTGTTATTGCGCACCGACTTTCAACAATTCAAAATGCAGACAAAATTATTGTCATGCACAAAGGTGAGATTATTGAACAGGGCACTCATTCAGAATTAATTTCCAAAAAGAAAGCTTACTATAGTTTGACTCGTTTACAAGAAATTTAATTATAATATTTATGATAACTGGGCAAGTAAAATGGCACAATAATTTATTATTTGCAGTGATCACTGGTCTCAACGAAATTTTCTTTAAAAAAAAATATGCTAAAAGTGTTTGTAAAAAAATAATCGATAAAAATAAGAAATGGGGTGCTCGAGATAGAGACCTCTTTTATAATACAATTTATGAATGTGTAAGATGGTACAGAAAATATATTCATTGTGCAGGCATAAAAGAATTAGAGAGTCCAGAACAATTATGGCTTTTATTGGGAACACACATTATAATGAAGAAGCAATTACTACCTGAAATTGATAAATTTTCAATAATAAATAAGAGGAGTATTAAAAAAAGAGAGAGTGAAATTAAAAATAATAGAAGAATAAATGAATCCATACCAGATTGGCTGGATGAAATTGGGGTAAAAAATTTTGGTGAGGATATTTGGAACAAGGAAGTTAAAGCATTTAATCAGAAATCACATCTTGTTATTAGATGTAATAATTTAAAGACTGATATTAGAAAATTAAAAATTATTTTTAATACCGAAAATATTCAATATAAAATTATTAACAGCAATCCAAATGCATTAATAATTAATCACAACAAAAAAATTACTAATCTTAAATCCTACAAAGCTGGTTATTTTGAAATACAAGATCTAAATTCTCAAGAAGTTGGCTTATCTTGTTCCGTTAGACCTGGAATGACAATAATTGATGCATGTGCTGGGGCTGGAGGTAAAACAATGCACCTTGCAGAATTAATGAAAAATAAAGGTTATATTCTGGCTTTAGACCCCAATAAAAAAAAACTAATTGAGTTGAGAAAAAGGGCTAAAAGAAATGGTGTAGACATAATTAAAACTTATAATACAAACAAAACCGAATCTATTTTAAAATTCAAAGGAAAAGTCGATAGAGTTCTAATTGATGCCCCATGCAGTGGTTTGGGAGTAATCAAGAGAAATCCGGACACTAAATTAAAAATGAATCCTAAAATCTTAAAAAAAATACTTAATATTCAAGAAAATTTGATAAACTATTGGTCAAAATTTGTTAAAAATAATGGTGAAATAATATATTCTACATGCTCAATTTTGGAATCTGAGAACAATAATCAAATAAGAAATTTTCTGAAAAAAAAAAATGGAAAAAATTTCGTTATTAAAAACAGCAAAACTTATTTATCACACCTAACGGGTTTTGATGGGTTTTATATAGCTCAATTAAAAAAGTGTGAATAAATGGTGTATTATAATTTTGTATATATGATTTTTATGGCATTATTAATAGGTAATTTTATATAACAATATTTACTTACATGATTCATTTTTTTGGTGATAAAAGTAAAGTTATTTATGCGGTTGAAAGTGCTTCCCATCTCAATGGAGAAAAAACAAAGAAATTAAGATGGCTCTTTAATTCTCCACTAATAACAAATAATTCAATTACAGGTAATTATGTTGGTCCAAGATCAACTATGGTAACCCCCTGGAGTACTAATGCAGTAGAAATACTAGAAAATATGGGGATAACCGACATCCTTAGAGTTGAAAAATATTTTTTTTATGACTCTAATATAACTTTTGATCCAATGCTACAAGAGAATATCAAAGTAATTGATCAGAACATATTTAAACTTAACACCAAGGCAAGGCCGATATTGAATATAAGTGATATTGATGAATTCAATAAAGTTAATGGATTAGCATTAAATGATGACGAAATCCAATATTTAAATAATTTGTCTGAAAAATTAAAAAGGAAATTGACTGACTCTGAAATTTTTGGTTTTTCACAGGTAAACTCTGAGCATTGCCGCCATAAAATATTTAATGGAAAGTTTTCAATAGATGAAAAAATAAAAAACTTTACCTTATTTGATTTAATAAAAAAAACATCTAAAGAAAATCCAAATGGTATTGTATCTGCATACAAGGACAATGTTGCTTTTATCAAGGGTCCTACTATTGAACAATTTGCTCCCTCAAAAGGATACAAACCGGGCATATATGAAAAAAAAGAAATTAAATCAGTCATTTCCTTGAAAGCCGAAACACATAATTTTCCTACTACTGTAGAACCATTCAACGGAGCAGCCACTGGATCTGGTGGAGAAATAAGAGATCGAATGGCTGGTGGTACAGGATCAATCCCATTAGCGGGAACTGCAGTCTATATGACTCCCTACTCAAGGGTTACAAATAATAGGTTATGGGAAAAAAAATTCCCAAAAAGAAAATGGCTTTATCAAACACCATTGGATATTTTGATCAAAGCATCAAACGGTGCCTCAGATTTCGGAAATAAGTTTGGTCAGCCTTTAATAGCAGGTTCACTTTTAACATTTGAGCACAAAGAAAGAAATCATAAAATTAGTTATGACAAAGTTATAATGTTAGCAGGAGGTGTTGGGTATGCTAATAAAGACAATGCAATCAAAAGAAAACCAAAGAAGGGAGATCTTATTGTAGTATTAGGAGGAGATAACTATAGAATAGGTATGGGGGGTGCAGCAGTTTCATCTGAAAATACCGGGGTTTTTGAATCAGATATTGAACTTAACGCGATCCAGCGTTCAAACCCAGAAATGCAAAAAAGAGTTGCAAATGCTATTCGTAGTCTTTGTGAACAAACAACAAATCCTATAATATCAATTCATGACCATGGAGCTGGTGGTCATTTAAATTGTTTATCTGAGCTAGTTGAGGATTCAGGAGGGATAATTTTTATAAATAAACTCCCTATTGGAGACCCTACATTATCTGATAAAGAAATTATTGGAAATGAGTCACAAGAAAGAATGGGAATAATTATTTCCCAAAAAGATGTGCAATTATTAAAAGATATATGTGAAAGAGAAAGAGCCCCAATTTATGTTGTAGGTAAAGTGACAGGTGATCATAGGTTTACATTTTTAAATGAAAAAAATAACAAGAAACCAATAGATATAGAATTAGAGTCTCTTTTTGGCAATCCTCCTAAAACCAATATCAGCGACAAGACTCTAAAAAATGATTTTAATGACTTGGATTTAAACAAAAATTCAAAAGAAATTCTATCAGACATATTGTCATTAGAGGGTGTTGCATGTAAAGATTGGCTAACAAATAAAGTAGATAGATGTGTTACTGGAAAAGTAGCACAACAACAAACAGTTGGACAAATTCAATTACCACTGAGTAATTGTGGAGTCATTGCTCTTGATTACAAAGGAGTAAATGCAATCGCAACCAGTATTGGACATTCGCCAATATCTGGATTAATTGATTCGGGAAAAGGAAGTATAAATTCCATAGCCAGAGCACTTACCAACATAGTTTTTTCGCCATTAAAAAATAATATTAAATCAGTTTCACTATCAGCCAATTGGATGTGGCCCAGTAATAACCCAGGTGAAGATGTAAGATTATATAAAGCAGTTCAGGCGTGCTCCAAATTCGCAGTTGAATTAGGAATTAACATTCCAACTGGTAAAGACTCTTTATCCATGAAACAGAATTATTCTGATATGAATGTAAAGGCTCCTGGAACTGTTATAATTTCTGCTACTGGTCATTGTTCAGATATTAGTAAAATAATTACCCCTAATATAAATCCAGACGGTGGATCTTTGTTTTATATTGATTTTTCAGGGGATGAAAAAATATTAGGAGGCACTGCATTTGCTCAAGTTCAAAATAAAATTGGAAAAAATGCATCAACGGTTATTGACTCTAATTATTTCAAAAGAACATTTAATTCCGTTCAAGAATTGGTTAAAAAAGGGGAAATATCCTCTGGACATGATATAAGTTATGGCGGATTTATAACATCAATATTAGAAATGTTTTTCTCCACTCCTGATATTGGTGCCGATATAAGACTAGATGACTCAGATAATATCAATAAAAGTTTATTTTTTGAGAATCCTGGGATAATATTACAGTCAACCTCTAATCTTTTGGATTTTTTTGACAAAAAAGAAATTATTTGTACTAAAATTGGTGAAATAAATAAATCTCAAAGAAAAATTAAAATAAGCTACAAAAAAGAATCTATAGATTTTGATATAGATTTCTACAGAGATATTTGGTATAAAACGTCTTATGAGTTAGATAAACATCAAACTAAAAATAATAAAGCTTTCAATAGATATAAAAATTACAAAAATCATATTTTGAATTACAAGTTTCCAAAGTTTTTTTCTGGAGAATATGATATAAATCCCTCAAAAAGAAAATTAAAAGCTGCCGTTATAAGAGAGAAAGGAAGTAACTCTGAAAGGGAGATGGCTTATGCAATGCAATTTGTTGGATTTGAAGTGACTGATATACACATGACTGACCTGATTAATGGCCGAAGTGATCTATCAGAATTTAATTTTATTGTTGCTGTAGGTGGTTTTTCTAATTCGGATGTTCTTGGTTCAGCAAAAGGATGGGCAGGTTCTTTTCTATATAATGATAAAGCCAAAAAAAGTTTAGAAAATTTCTTCAACAAAAAAAATACTTTATCACTAGGTGTTTGTAATGGCTGCCAATTATTTGTTGAATTAGGACTAATTACACCCAATCTAAAAAATAAACCAAAAATGGTTAAAAATGATTCAGGAAAATTTGAATGTATTTTTACAGCAGTTGATATTCATAAATCCAATTCATTGTTACTAAAAGGTCTGGAGGGAAGTCGATTGGGGATATGGGCCGCACATGGCGAGGGTAAATTTTATTTGCCAGGAGAAAAGAAACTATATCAAATCCCCGCAACATACTATCACAACACTTACCCTGCAAACCCGAATGGATCGGATTATAACGCTGCTATGCTATCAAGTGATGATGGGAGACATTTAGTTATGATGCCCCATTTAGAACGATCAACTTTTCCTTGGAATTGGGCATATTATCCAAAAAAACGAAATAAAGATAAAATAACTCCATGGATACAGGTATTTGAAAATGCATATAATTGGGTATCCAATAATATTTAATTTGTTTTTTTAAAAGAACAATAAATTTATAAATTAACAATAAAATCAACTTATGTTAAACCCCTCACGAATTTTTGATATTCTAGAGTACGCAAAACATAATCATCCTCAGGAAAACGTATTGAATACGAAATATGAGGGTAAATGGAGAAATATTTCAACAGATGAATATGTCAAAAAAGTAGATCTAATTAGTTCAGCTCTGATAAATATAGGTGTAATACCAGGAGATAAGATTGCAATTATTTCCTCTAATAACAGATCAGAGTGGTCGATTATAGATATGGGGCTTTCTCAAATTGGGGCTATTAATGTTCCACTTTACCCAACTATTAGTTCCAATGATTATAAATACATACTAAATCACTCGGAATGTAAATATTGTTTCGTTAGTGATGTTGAAGTATTTGAAAAAATTAATGTTATCAAAAATCAAGTTAAAAGTTTGAAAAATATCTATTCTTTTGATTCATTAAAAAATTGTGATAGTTGGAAAACTTTGATTGATATAGGTGATAAAAATCTAAACTATAAATCCATTCAAAAAAGAAAAATTGATATTAAAGCTGATGATTTGGCAACAATTATCTACACCTCAGGTACAACCGGTGTTCCAAAAGGAGTTATGTTGAGCCATAATAATATTGTTTCAAACGTAATATCAGCATCCTCAAAATTTCCCTTTAAAGAGATCGGTATAAAAACTGCTTTAAGTTTTTTACCAGTTTGCCATGTTTTTGAGAGAGTTCAATTATATGGATATTTGTATCATGGTATATCTGTATATTTTGCGGAGTCATTGGAAACAATTGGTGAAAACTTAAAAGAAATAAATCCTCAAATAATGACTGCTGTTCCGAGATTATTAGAAAAGCTATATGATAAATTATATGCTAAAGGTGAGGAATTTTCTGGATTTAAAAGAATATTATATTATTGGGCAGTTAATGTTGCATTGGATTATGAACCATATGGAAAAAATGGATTTTATTACTCCATTAAACACGCAATTGCAAAAAAACTTATTTTATCAAAGTGGAAGGAAGCATTAGGGGGAAATCTTCATTTAATAGTATCAGGTAGCGCTCCATTGCAACCAAGACTGGCAAGATCTTTTAATGCTGCAGGAATGACGATTGTAGAGGGTTATGGATTAACAGAAACATCTCCTGCGATTTCAATTAACGACCTAAGAAAAAATAATTACAAGACAGGAACAGTCGGAAAAATAATTGATAATGTTGAGGTTAAAATTGCTGATGATGGGGAAATATTATGTAAAGGGCCAAATATAATGATGGGCTATTACAAAGAAAAAAGCTTAACAAAAAGTGTTATGTCTGGAGACTTTTTTCATACAGGAGATATTGGTTTAATAGATTCTGATGGATTCTTAAAAATTACGGATAGAAAAAAAGAAATGTTTAAAACCTCAGGAGGAAAGTATATAGCTCCTGCAGTTATTGAAGGTCAAATGAAACAGTCATTATTTATTGAGCAAATTATGGTTGTCGGAGAATCTGAAAAAATGGCTGCGGCAATAATACAACCAAATTTCGATTATATAAAGAGTTGGTCTTTTGAAAAAAATATAAACATATCCAAAAAAAATTTATTGGAAAATACTGAATTATTAAATGCAATTCAGGATGATATTAATTTACACAATGAAAAATTTGGACAATGGGAAAAGATCAAAAAATTTGAGCTAACATCTGAGCCTTGGACAATAGAAAACGGACTTCTTACCCCTACCATGAAATTAAAAAGAAAAGCTATTAAGTCTAAGTATTTGGATTTAATAAAAAAAATATACACATCAAATTAACTTCTCTTAGATATTGTTATTCAAATTCTTATAATTAATATTTTATATTATGCATGCATAATATTATTTTTATTATATTTGAATTTAATAAATGGAAAAGCTTAAAACTTTTGATTATGCTCTTAGGTCAACATGGCAAAGTGTGAGCAATATGTATAATAAAGAAGCATCTAAGTATGGATCTTCCATGTCAGCTGGATTTGCATTATTAAGCATCGAATCAAATGGAACACCATCAACATCTCTTGGACCAAAAATGGGGATGGAAAATACAAGTTTATCTAGATTATTAAATAGTCTTGAAACAAAAAATTTAATAAAAAGAAAACCAAATCCTAATGATGGAAGGGGAAGATTAATACATCTAACAAAACTAGGGCTTGAAAAAAGAGAACTTTCCAAAAAAATTGTACTTGAATTTAATAAATCTATTACAAATCAATTTAGCAAGTCAGAGATTAACACTTTTTTCAAAGTTATTAACTGTATAAATACACAAAGTCAAAAATAATTTAAAAAGAATAATGGAAACTGAAACAATTAAAAATAAAACACTTGGAGGTGAATTTATAATCCAAAACAACTTTAATAATTCAATTTTTACACCTGAAGATTTTTCAGAAGAGCAGCTAATGATGAAAGATGCGGTAAAGGATTTTATTGATAGAGAGGTATGGCCCTACAAAGAACGTTTTGAGAACAAGGATTATTCTTTTACAAAAGAAATAATGGAAAAAGCTGGTAAACTAGGTTTCTTAGGCGTTTCTGTTCCTGAAAAATATGGTGGACTTGGAATGGATTTTATTTCCACAATGCTCGTATGTGATTACATGTCCGCAGCAACTGGTTCACTGTCGACTGCTTTTGGTGCACATACCGGTATAGGAACACTACCTATTACACTTTATGGCACCGAAGAACAAAAACAAAAATATGTACCTAATTTAGCATCAGGAAAATGGTTTGGATCCTATTGCCTAACTGAACCAGCTGCTGGTTCAGACGCAAACTCAGGAAAAACAAAAGCGGTTTTGACCAAAGACAAAAAACATTATC
This sequence comes from Flavobacteriaceae bacterium, assembly GCA_002721275.1. Lineage (GTDB taxonomy): Bacteria > Bacteroidota > Bacteroidia > Flavobacteriales > Flavobacteriaceae > Marivariicella. The sequence goes on along the minus strand of PBJZ01000016.1, from coordinate 7,119 downwards.
TCATAAGTGGACAAAAAATGTGGATTTCAAATGCGGGATTTGCTAGTATATTTATTGTGTTTGCTCGTATTGAAAATGATAAAAATATAACTGGATTCATTGTTCCTGTTGATCTTGATAATGGAATAACTTTAGGTGACGAAGAAAAAAAATTAGGAATCCATGCATCATCGACCAGACAAGTTTTTTTTAATAATACGAAAGTTCCAGTCGAAAATATGTTAGCTGGTCGAGGCGAAGGCTTCAAGATTGCAATGAATGCTCTTAATGCAGGAAGAATAAAGCTTGGTGTTGCTGTAGTAGATGCACAAAGAAGGGTAATAAACGGTTCTGTAAAATATGCAAATGAGCGAATACAATTTAAAACTCCAATTTCTCAGTTTGGTGCAATTAAGGAAAAGTTCGCTAGAATGTCTGCTGATTTATATGCATGCGAATCAGCATGCTACAGGGCTGCTTCAGACATTAAGGATCACATTGAATTTCTTAGGACTGAAGGAAAAACACACCAAGAAGCTGAATTAAAAGGTCTTGAGGAGTATGCAATCGAGTGTTCGATGATCAAAGTTTTTTGCTCTGAGTCAATGCAAAATTCTTCAGATGACGGGGTTCAAATTTTTGGAGGAATGGGTTTTTCTGCAGATACCCCCATGGAAGCTGCTTGGAGAGATGCCCGAATTGGAAGGATATACGAAGGAACCAATGAAATTAATAGAATGGTTTCTGTCGGAATGTTGTTAAAAAAAGCCTCAAAAGGAAATTTAGACTTAATGTCGCCTGTAATGAAGATAATTGAAAAATTAAAATCTAATGAATTTGATAATCAGATTGACAACTCGTTATTTAAACAAGAAGAATTTTTAGTTCAAAAAATTAAAGATATATTTTTACTTTTAACTGGTATAGCGTTTCAGAAATACGGGGCAGATTTAGAAAAAAATCAAATGACTCTTCTGGCTTTGGCTGACATTTTAATAAACTCATATTTTACCGAATCCGTTCTTCTAAGAACCAAAAAGAATTATAATAGAAAAAATGAGAAATATACTGAAACCCATATGCAGATGACCCAACTTTTCTTGTATAATTCCGTTGAGAAAGTTAAAGAAAAAGCCAAGGAAATAATTTTAAGTATTTCAAGTGAAAGTGAAAAAATTGGGTTACTTAATTCAATTGAAAAAATGACTAGATATATTAATTATCCTAATATTGTGGAGCTTAAAACAAACATAGCTAATGCCATTATCAATGAGAATGAATATAAACTTTGATGATAAAGTTTTGGACTGTTTACCTTATTAGGTTTGTATCGATTTATTTTATTTGTAGTGTTATAGTTGCCAGTTTTTTGTATCCTGGGGGAAACATATTTGAACCTGAACAAATTGGGTACTCTTTCACCAAAAATTACTTAAGTGATTTAGGTGGGTATAAAAGCAGGTCTGGTGAAATTAATTTTTTATCCTCTTTTATTTTTAATTCCTCCATGTTTCTTTATATAGCTACCGGAATAGGTTTTTTATTTGTTCCCAATCTTTTCAAAGAAAATAGAAATAATTACTTGTTAGCAGTTATTGGAAGTATTTTTTTCTTTATTGGTTGTTCATTCTTTTCTGGTGTTGGTTTAACACCTCACGATTTATATCAAGAAATGCATGGGCATTTTGCAAAAAATGCATTTCGACTTCTTGTTCCTGCATCAATTTTATATGTGATACTTTTATTTAGGAGTCCAGTTAATAATAAATATACTCTTGTTACCCTCATATATTTATTTTTTACTTTTGGATATGTGTTATACCAATTTTTTATTGAAGACGCTTTAAAAAGTCCCAAATCACTTATGGAGTCAGTGATAATTCAAAAAATAATTGCAATTGTAAGTACGATTAGTATTTTCTCTTTGACCTACGGGTTTGAATCCAAATTACATGGTATTAGAAATAAACGCTACTAAGCAAGTTTAATAACCTGAGGCATTGCCATCTTTTCTTGACTCGGAAGCTCCATAATAAACTTTGTTTTCGTTGTCAATTTTTATAGCTTGATATCCTCCATATGATCCGAGGTCATAACTAACTTTATGTCCAATACTCAGTAGATTTCTTATGGTTTCATAATCAAATCCTGACTCTAAAAAGACAATACCTCCATCATACATTTCACCACCAGTTGGTTGTTGATCAGATGAATGTCGAATTCTTGGTGCGTCTCCCGCCTCCTGAAGATTCATTTCAAAATCAATCAAATTAATTACAATTTGAGCATGTCCCTGAGGTTGCATTGCCCCCCCCATTAGACCAAAGCTAATATATGGCTTACCTTCTTTTGTAATAAAAGCGGGGATAATCGTATGAAAAGGTCTTTTTTTTGGTTCATAAAAATTGAAATGATTTTCATCTAAAGAAAAAAGCTCTCCCCTATCTTGTAGCATAAAACCTAATCCTGGAGGTATCATACCTGATCCCATACCTCTATAATTACTCTGTATTAATGAAACCATATTTCCTTCGGAATCAGCAACCGTAAGATAAATAGTATCACCATTTTCAATTTCTCCTGAATTTACTGAATTAGCAGGGAGATTTGGATTTATCTCTAACCTTCTTTTGCTTGCATAATTTTTTGAAATCAAATACTCGGTAGGTATTTTATTAAAATCAGGATCAGCATAGTATTTTGCTCTGTCAGCAAAAGCAAGTTTTTTGGATTCAACGAAATGATGTATATATTTTGCTGAACCAAAACCCATTTTTTTTATATCAAAACCCTCCATAATATTCAAAATCTGTAAAGCAGCTATTCCCTGACCATTAGGGGGTAATTCCCAAACATCATATCCTCTATAATTTGTAGAAACAGGTTTAATCCATGTTGACTCGTGAGAATACAAATCCTCCTCATTTAAAAAACCACCCTGATCGCTTACGAATTTACTTATTGTTTTAGCTACATAACCCTTGTAAAACCCATCTCTACCGTCTTCTGAAATAATTCTTAATGTATTTGCTAAATCAGGATTTTTAAAAATATCTCCTTTAGATGGTGTATCACCATCAATCATATATGTATCAGAGAAATTTGGATAATTTCTAAATTTTTCTGCCGCTATTGACATGTAATATGAAACAACTTCGGTAACAGGAAATCCATTTTCTGCATAATTAATGGTTGGCTTTAAAATTTCTTTCATCTGTTTTTTTCCAAATTTTTTATTTAGCATAAACCAACCATCCACACATCCAGGCACAGATAAGGGCAATGGCCCATATGAGGGGATAGATTTATAACCCTTAGATTTAAAGTAATCATAAGTTAAATTTTTCGGGGATCGGCCGCTAGCATTTAGACCATACAATTTCTTTTCCTTTTCATACCAAACAATTGCAAAAAGATCGCCACCTATTCCGTTTCCTGTGGGTTCCATTAGGCCAAGTGCAGCATTGGCAGCTATCGCAGCATCTACAGCATTTCCACCTGATTTAAGAATATCGATTCCAATTTGAGTAGCAAGCGGGTGACTTGTGGCGACCATTCCATTTTGCCCTAGAACCTCAGATCGAGAAGCAAAATTTTTTCCAATTATCCTATCCTGACAATAAATTTGAATAGAGATGAATAAAAATAAAAAAGCGAATAAATTAAAATTTTTGTTTTTCAATAGATTTAGTTTTATTGATTATAATTTGAAATTAATAATAATTATCAACACTCAATCTCCTGTAATCTCCTCTTCTATTTCTTAAATAAGGACTAAAATCAAAAGTTAAAAAAACTTCAAATGTGCTTGGAGAATATGCCTTCGCGGGATCTTTTCTAGACGGGAAGTTATATAATGTACCAAATTCAAAATTTTCATATGAAAGAGCTACTGAAATCCCTACATTTAACATTGAAAAAGCTTCAGTACTTTTCATTGACTCATTCAAACCAATCGAAAATTCACCAAACTGAAATTCCTGAGAAAGATAAACATCCGTACTATATGATGATTTCGAAATATTTGTAAAAGCATATAAAGTTGTATAGCGTGGGAGAAAGCCTTGATCGTACGGGTTTAAATCAAATTCGTATGCTCCCTGTATTGAAAAACGAATAGGCATTTTAAATTCTTCATTTTCTTTATTAAAAGATATGTTGGGCTGATTTAAATGTTGAGCGCTAAGACCGACTAAATATTTATTAGAATGAATTATAAAAGAAGCTCCTAAATCTAGATAATTCGCATTTCCTATTAGAGGGGCTAAAGGATCATTAGAAATAGTTTGTAAATATCCTGAAACTAAAGAAAGTTGATCTTCAAAAACTAATTTGCTTGTATCTAGTTTATTACTCCCCATACCCAAGGTTATAGATGGAAGAAAGAAATCCTCATTATCTAGCTGAATCTTATATATAAATGACAGTGATGGGTTGGTATGAACTAACCCTGCATTATCAAGTGTATAGGAATACATATCAACGCCAAGAGAAAAATAATCTGAATCAAATGATAGTGATCCAAAAAAATATCTACTTTCAATTCCTTGGTTTGATACCAACCCTATTGTATTGTAGAGTACACCAGTTTTATTCATATTATTTAGACCTAGATAACTTGGATTTGTTTTTTGCATAAATCTTGAACGACTGACAATCAAATCATCCTGAGAAAATACACTTATTGTAGACAAGATAAAAAAGGTTAATATGAATTTAATACTTCTCATAAATTATCTTAATAAAATAAAGGTTCCATCTCTAAATACTTCCACTCCATCAGCAGTCTTACCATCTAGAGTATAAATGAAAAATGGGGTGGTAATTTCTTTTGTCTCATCACCTATATTTTCAGGTCCGCACCAACCAGTTAGGGTCAATGCTTGTTTTGTTGGATCAGTTGGTGGTACACCAATTTCTTCATATAATAGCGCTCCTTGTGCGTCATAAACTCTAAAAGTAGCTTCAACTAGACCATTAAATAAAGGTTTGTAACATTGATTAAAAATATCTCCATTTGGAGTAAAAACATTTGGAGATAAAACGCTATAACCTTCACCCACCTTTATCGCTTTGGTAAGTTCAGCCCTGCATTCAAGATCGTTATATATTCGAATTGTAGCATAATAAGTTCCTGAAATAGCATACTCATGTGTTATAGGGTCAGGTTGATTTCTCTCAAGTATCTCAGTTTGATTTCCATCACCAAAAATTATTTCAAAAGAATCATACTCATCTTCTGACAAATCGACAAATGTAACATCCTCTCTTGCCAGTATCTGCCCACCGGTTAGTAGTGAATTGACAGAGTTATAACTAAAATCAGGAGTTCCAATTCCAATGTTGATTTGACGTGCGATTCCACATCCTGCAAGGTTTAATATCTCAAGACTAGCAGAATTTATAGGGTTATCTATTTCAATAATATATTGATCCTCACCCACTTCAGTGCTGGTTACTGGATTTCCGTTATATCTGAATGAAAGAGGACCGGTTTTACCAGAATAAACATCTAAAAATATTGTACCCGCTTGACCTGAACATAAAGCAGAATCAACTGTTGGTCCTGTTCGTATCTGTAAAACATTTTCATTCTCAACTGTCACTATGCCCTGGAATTGATATTTTGTTGATGTAGTTCCACCAGAACAACTTGATAGGCTAGCTGAACTAATCGTATATCTGTAAGTCCCCTCAGCTAAATTATTCAAACTTGTAAATCCAGAGAAATTTGGATTTCCATTGGTTCCGTCCAGTGGAGTCCAATTAGCAGAGCTTACCGTTGTATTTAACATTTTTAACTGAGATGTTTTTGATGCAATTTCGAGAGATATTGTTGCTCCAGAAACTGAAATAATTCTAATTTGAATATTTTGAGTTGATCCCACAATTGGTGCTGGCTCAACTGAAGCTGTTAGCTGAGGTGAATTATCAATTATTTTGGCTAACTCTTGCACTACTGATTCAATAGGCTCGTTGGATATTTGAGTTGAATAAGTAAATGGAATATCATTTACTAGTATTGAGTATACCTCTAGACTATCCTTAGAAGCTGTAACTCCTTGAAATAATAAAATTGCCTCATTAGGATTTAGTGCAGCTCCTTGCACGTCCCAGTTTATTTCATATGGAGGTGGCAGGGATCCATTTTGACCCTGAACATCAATTGAAATTGTTCCATCTTCAGCATCTATTTGACAACTAACAGGAGTACTGGCAGCTCCACTCGCATCTGCCATCCCAATAACTTCAATTCCACTAAACTCAGGTGTAAATATAAACTCGATTTTTTGTGGACTTCCAGAAGCGTCATTTATTGTACAACCATTCTTATCTTTTATTGTTAAATCATATTTTCCCGGTAGAGGACTAAATGTTATATTATTACTTAAACCATTAAATGCCGTTGCATTTGCCGTAGAACTCGGATCTGGATAAAAATCCCATTTTAAACTATAATAGGGTTGTCCTGAAGCATCCAGAAATGGAGTCCCTCCGGAGATTAGGAATGGATCAAAAAATGTTCCTTGATAACTATCATCACATGCACTTATAGTATAATCGGTAGTACCAGAATAGCTAATTGAGGATAGATCCTCTATTTCAAAATTTAATAAAACAGTACAACTAGTCTGATTGTTATTTACTTCCATATTATATGAACCAGGCTGAAGATTCTGAATTAAAACGTAATTTGTGTTAAGATTAGGGGTGTAAGTATTACCTGTTAAAACATTTGTAACAAGTGAACTTGAGGCCCCTGAAGAAAGTGAAGAACCGCCTGACACTGTACTTTGCAAGACAGTTCCATTTAAAGAAAGCTCGAAAACAGTTGGGTCTGGGACCAAATCAAATTGACCGTTACCTAATTTAAATCTGATTGATGCAGTATTTTGATTACAAGTAATATCTTCAAATTCAATATCTTTAAGTTCAAGCTGTGTTGGGTCGTCTATTTCAAAAATAAATCCTCCTTGAGTATTATTTCCTACCAAAATACTTCCACAACCAGATGAATCATTTACTACTGCCCGGTAATACCCAACATTTAAACCAGTTAGAACTTCAAAACCAGTCGTGTTTGGAACATCATTCCATACTGTTTTTACTGTTGGAGTAATCGGGGTTAAATTCATTGTT
>PBJZ01000015.1 GCA_002721275.1 Flavobacteriaceae bacterium | reverse complement strand
AGTTAGATCCATTGATAATAATTTATTCTCCTTCTGATTAATATGAATTGCCGTATATAAGTGGTATCGTAATATTTTCTCAAGGGTTATTTTGGTGTTTGGATAATAAGTTTGAAACCCCTCAAGATTTTTAAATGTAGTTTTTAATGTTCTATAAGACTTTTGAAATCCTAGTTCGTTTTTAAAGCGAAGAGCCTCGTACTGAATAGTAGAATCTTGAGAATACCCATTATATAANACTGTNGTAAAAATTAATACTATAAATGTTTTTATATTCAATTTCATATTAATTTAATTTAAAGCTCTACCCACTCNACAATTATCTGACCCAGGTTCCAGGATGGTATGTAATAGTTGAATACAGAATACTCCAAAATTTCACTAAAAATCCTTTTCTGTAAGTAACTTGAGTTACCGGTAATTATTATTACTGAGAATGAGCCATCCATCTTTTTTTCATCTAAAAAATNTTTGACTAATTGAATAGCTTCTTTGTGTCTAATGCCATGAAGATCAATCTCGTTTTTACNGTGGGAATTATGACTCAACTCAGTATATTTATTGGCAAATATAAGTTGTGATTAGTTAAATTAGCTTTTGTTAAATTAAAAATGATTAGAAAAACTATAAATTGGAACCTTTTCTCAATAATTAATTTAATTGTTATTATTTATTGCAGTTTTTTTATTGTTCCTGGAACTANNGAAATCCCCTCAATTATACCTCACATTGATAAANTTGGACATTTTTTACTTTATGCGTCTCAGGCCTTAGGTATAAAAATGANGCTTTTTAATTCGAATTTTAAGAACTACAATAGATTGACTTTGATAATTTGTTTTTTTATTGGATTATTAATTGAGNTTCTCCAACCTATTTTAACTATGAATCGAGTGTTTGATTTTTTTGACATTCTTGCAAATATTGTTGGAGCTACATTAACAATTAGTATATTAAAGCCAATAAAAAAATAGAATAAAGATGAAAACTTCTTTAAAAATTAGAAAAATTCACAGATATCTTGGTTTAATAATAGGTGTTCAATTTTTAATTTGGACAATCTCTGGACTATATTTTAGTTGGACAAACCTTGAGGAGATTCATGGAGATCAATTTATAAAAAGTCCTAAATCTGATAAATCTTTTTCAGGTTTAATNGGACTGGATAAGGTTTCTAATATTTCGACTTTAGAACTATTTAATATTGCTAATGAGCCNTATTTCTGGGTTAATGGCAAACAANTATATAANGCAAAAACTGGAGATAAGTTGNATGANATANCAGAAAAACAGGCAGTTGATGTNGTTAATTTTTACTTAAAAGAAGATTTGGAAATATTAAATATTGAAAAAATTAAAAANGTCAATTCTCACCACGAATACAGAGGAAAACCNTTACCAGCCTATGCAATTCACTTTAATCATCCAGAAAAAGTTACTGCATACGTTTCCGCTAGAAATGGAAAATTTCAAAGAGTTCGCCATACAAGTTGGAGAATATTTGATTTTCTTTGGATGGGACACACAATGGATTATAATGGAAGAGATAATTTCAATAATATTTTGTTAAGAATTTTTTCTTTGTTTGGNGTTTTGACTGTTCTCAGTGGATTCTCTTTATGGCTTGTTACCTCACCAACATTCAGAAAACTCATCAAATTTTAAGTTAAAATTNTTCAATAATGAGAATAACTTTACATAAAGTACTATTAAAAAAAAGATTTCCACTGCAAATTAGTAGAGGAACTCATGGAGATANACATAATATTTTTGTACGAATAGAAAATAATGGTCACATTGGATGGGGTGAATGTGCACCTGGTAAAAATGAAGGGGCAGAGACTACTGATGAAGTTCTTAATCAGTTGGAAAAACTGATCAAAATTGATCTTGGTCGAATGTCAATTTATGACATAGAAAAAACCGCTCAAGAACTAAAAATTTCTCCATGTTCATATGCAGGAATGGACATAGCCTTATGGGATTTAAAAGCAAAAACAGCAAAAACTCCATTNCATAATTTATTAGGATTGCCCCTGCCAAATAAACAAACTTCTATTACACTAGGTATCATGACCCCAGAACGAGTGAGAGAGAGAATACCATTGTTATTANGTAATATTCCAGCGAAATCACTTAAAGTTAAATTGGGTTCTCCAAAAGGGATAGAAACTGATAAGGCCATGTATAATCAAGTATTGAAGAGCACTGATAAATATAAGATTAAAATAAGGGTTGATGCTAATGGAGGTTGGANTCTAGAGGAGGCAAAAGTAATGATAGATTGGTTATCCAAAANAAAATGTGATTATGTTGAACAACCTATTGCTGAGGGAGAAGAGAAGTATCTTGAAATTCTACATAAGCAAAGTCCTTTGCCAATTTTTATTGACGAGTCATGTCGTTTGTCAACTGATATAACTAACGTAGCCAGTTTTATTGATGGTGTAAATCTGAAGTTGATGAAGTGTGGTGGTATTACTGAGGCATTAAGAATTTTATCTACAGCAAAGGCATTTGGGTTAAAAACAATGATTGGATGCATGAGTGAATCATCAATTTCAATTTCAGCTGCAGCCTCTATTTCTGGACAAATAGATTATGTCGACTTGGATTCACATTATAATTTGAATCCAGATCCAGCATATGGTCCAAAAATGATTGAAGGTATTACAATGCCAAGTTTAATCCCNGGCCACGGAGCTGTTCCACTTAAAGATTTGTTATGTTAGATAAAAGTAAGAAGGTTGCAATTTACATGGAGGGTCATTTNTTTACTGAAAATGGAAAAATGGGATTTGGTGCTTTGAGGTATTTGACAAATCCAATAGTTTCAGTTATTGATTCAAAAAATGAAGGGAAAAATATTAGCGATGTAACTTCGATTTCCAGAAATGTCCCAATTGTTAAAAATATTGATTTTGCCATAAAAAATGGAGCTGAAGTTTTACTACTGGGAATTGCAAATTCTGGTGGAAAAATACCTAAAAGCTGGTTTCCTATAATTAATCNGGCTATAGAAAAAGGGTTATCTGTGATAAACGGTTTACATAATTTATTAGCTGAAAAATATAAAAAAAAATTAAAGAAAGATCAGTGGATATGGGATGTTAGAGTTCCTCAATTTATTCCTAANATTGCCTCTGGAAANGCNGCTAACATAAATAATAAAAGAATCTTATGTGTAGGAACTGATATGGCTGTTGGAAAGATGACTACAAGTCTAGAGTTATATAAGTGGGCAAATNAAAATAAAATTCAAACAGGATTTATTGCAACAGGTCAAATTGGAATTACAATTACTGGATCAGGTATTCCCCTTGATGCATACAAAGTTGATCATGCTTGTGGTGCAGTTGAAAAAATGATTATTAATGAATCCNCTAAGGATTGGATTTTTATTGAAGGTCAAGGTTCATTATTTCATCCCGGAAGCACAGCAACACTTCCATTAATTAGGGGTAGCTGTCCGACACATTTAATTTTATGTGACAGATCNGATATAACCCATTTAAGGGATCATGATAAAATTAAAAAGCCTACTTTAAATAAAGCCATTGAATTATATGAAAGTATTGCTAGTTGCTATGGGATTTTTCCTAGTGCTAAAGTTGTTGGNATTTCACTTAATACATCAAATTTAGATTCTTTTTCCGCACGAAATATTATTGATTTTTGGGAATCTGAAACAAATCTACCTGTTACGGATGTTATAAGATATGGTCCAGAAAAGCTTGGAAATAGCATAAAAAATATTTAATATCCTTTTTTTAAATCAACCTCGTTTAACAAAGGCTGTCCCTTTTTATTTCTATTATAATTTTCAATAATTTGTTTAGCTCCAGCTTCTGTATTTGTGATACTTGCGATATGGGGAGTTATCTTGATTTTTTTATTGTTCCACAANGGGCTTGATTTTGGTAATGGTTCATTTTCAAAAACATCAAGAAATGCTCCTGTTAAAATACCACTATCAATCGCTTCAACAATATCATTTTCAATTTGAACTTTACCCCTTGCAACATTTATTAAATATGTTGGTCTCTTTAATTTTTTAAATAATTTACTTGAAAGAAGCCCTTCTGTTTCTCTTGTTAATGGAACTGAACAAATTAAAACATTGATTCTTTTTAAAAAATCATCAAGTTCTCCTTCACTATAACATTTAATCCCNTTTAATTTTTTTGGCGTACGACTGTATCCAGCTACTTTAAATCCAAGATAATTAAGTTTATTTGCAGCATCACTTCCCAGCTCACCAAGACCAAGTATTCCTATAGAAACCTCTATTTCAGNAGGCGAATCATGGTCCCATATTTTATTTTTTTGTTCNTGGGCATATTTATCCATCTTTCTATGATACTGAAGAACAGCTAATGCAATATAATTAGACATGGAAAAAGANAGAAGAGGATCTACAATTCTAGTTATTTTAGTATTATNTGGTAGGTTTGGATCAGATATTAAATGATCAACTCCAGCTCCAAGNGAGCAAATCAATTTCAAATTTTTAAATTTTTTAAATATACCAATTGGGTGACTCCAAACAAGCGCAGTATCTATAATATCGTAATTAGAAACATTATTTAATGATTGTAGTTTCCAATTNGGCTCAAGTTTTTTAAATGATTTANTCCACTTTTTTTCTTCCTCAAGTGGAGCAATAATGATTATATTTTTCATCTGCAATTATAATCTGCTGCCCTAGTTGCAACTTGAATTTGTGGCTTAATGTTTACCTTGTAACCTANTGAATTTGCCCAACCTTTTGCTGCAGATATCAGTTTAAATGACTTGTGATTTTCATCATTATTGTAATCCATATCAATCTCAATTTTAACCTTTAATTTTTCGTTCAGCCAAACTGCAGTATCTAAACTCAGTTCTGCTTCGTGCCATAATCTATTCCATATATCTTTTATTAATAATTCACTTTTTTTGTTAAATATGTAGTGGACACCTTTGTTTCCAAACCTATATGCTATNACAGTACAATAAANTGTTTTTTTACCAAGATTTTGTGAATCAGACCCTATGTATATTTTCAACTCTGGATGTACTTTCATCAAACTTGTTGTATGTAAGAGTGGATCAATTCTGTTTCCTTTTATATCTTTGAAAATCAAAATAAAAATTTTAAAAAATTACATCATTAAGATAATATTTTTCTAACGCCAAAAGTTATGACTGCATTAATATTTTCCATTTTTAATTCACTAATAATTTTTTTTTGGATATTGTTAATTTGTTTTCCTAAAAAAAATATAACTAGTAAAATAATCAATTACCCATACATACCAATTTTATTCAGTTTAGGATATATGTATTTTATGTCATTGACTTTTGATGGACAAAGTCCTAATATCTTGGAAGCTGATTTTAGTTCTCTAGATGGAATNTTAGATCTTTTTTTAAATGCTACACCAGAATCAGCTGCAGCTGGATGGTTACATTATTTAGCATTTGATTTTTGGATGGGTGCTTGGATTGTTAAAAACTCAATCAAGCTATCAATACCACACATTTTAATTATTCCGCCTCTTTTATTTACATTTATTTTAGGTCCAGTAGGCATATTTANATACTCAATTATGACTAGATTTTATAGATTAAAAAGAAAATAATATATGGGAAATTCTTTATTTTTTCTATCAATAGCAATCGCAGTTGGATTGGGTGCATGGGGAACTAAAATAGCAGAGAAAAAAAATAGAAGTAGAAANTTAGGTTTTACTTTAGGTTTTTTCTTTGGCTTNATTGGAATCTTAATTTTAATNTTTTTAATTGATAAAAAGTCAGAATAANTTATAACCAATTTCTTTCTTTCATTTCTTCTTTTACTTTGGGTGATAACCAAATTACTGCTATCATATTTGGGATACACATTAATGCAAATGCNATATCAATNAGNCCAATTACTATTTCAACAGAGACAATAGCAGAAAAAATAATACTACCGATATAAAAGTAATTATATAGTTTTCCCATGCTTGGTGTAGTTACAAACCCAAAACATTTCACACCGTAGTAAGAGTAAGTCAAAAGAGTCGAAATCCCGAATACAAACACCATTATGAGGAGCAAAATATCACCAAATCCATAGAAAAGAATTCTAAATGCTTCNAGAGTNAAAACTATACCATTAAGTCCNGGAATTTTATATGCACCACTAATTATGATTATAAGTCCTGTTATTGAACATACTAAAATAGTATCTAGTATTGGACCAAGCATAGCAACTAAACCCTCATCGGTCCCTTTGGAGCTCTGAGATTGACCATGGTACATAGGGGCATTTCCAACACCACTTTCGTTTGAAAAAACTGCCCGTCTCACNCCTAAAACCACAAGCCCCCAAAANCCACCAGTGGCTGCTGTACTATAATTAAAAGCTTCATAAAAAATTAGTTTTATCGACGGTAAAAAAGAAGAATAGTTACTTACAATNATAAAAACACCCATAATAAAATATAAAGTAACCATAAAGGGTACCATATTTGATGTAACCCTAACAATAGATTTGATCCCTCCAAAAATAACAGAAGCACTAATTATTGATAAGACTATTCCAATNATAATTTTCCANGATAAATCACCCAAAAGTAAAAATTTATTAGGNTCNACTACATTTATAAAAGTTTGAGTTAATTGATTTGCAGTAAAAGCAGGGAGAACACCAAAAAAACCAGCAATAGAAAACCATATTGCTAATGTTTTACCCCATTTTTTTATTCCNAAATTCATGTAGTACATTGGTCCACCCAGAGGCTCACCTTCTGATGTTTGTTCTCTNNATTGAATAGATAATGAACATGAAAAAAACTTAATNATGGATCCAATAATTGCAGTTAACCACATCCAGATTAAAACNCCTGGTCCGCCCATATGAATAGCAATTGCAACNCCAGAAATATTACCTAAACCAACAGTTGCAGCTANNACAGCAGAAAGCGCTTGAAATCTTGAAATTCCCTTTTCTTGCTCATTTCTCAATAACAAACTGAAACCTTTTTTTATTTGAGTTAAAGGATAAAACTCAGAATAAAAAAGTAAATAAACTCCACCCCCAATGACGAAAATTAACATTAACCANTCTAAAGGAGTTATAATTCTNGAAANTAAAATTTCAAGCTGGTCAATTATTCCATTCATTAATTAAATTTTATTGAAAAATTATTCTTTAACAACAATATATGTNGCNTTAACTCCAGTAGCAAGGTTCCATTGATTTGATCCAACCAATGCACCTGAATTAGTATAAACTTTTAATTCCGCNGTATTTGGACCACTATCACCTTGATTCAATGCTATAAAGTCAATCCTATTAAACCCTTCTTCTAATTCAATATTTAGTCCTTTGAATGTTTCAACTAATAGAATATTTGCAACTACTATTTTATCATTAACTTTTATCTGAATTCTATCACCGTCAGGGTATTCATGGTCTCTAAAAGTTACATTAACTGAATTTTCACTTGTCAAGTAATCACCCAAATACATATCATTTTTATATTCATCAGGNATTTTGTTACTCTCACCTTTTTTTCTGTTCATTCGTGAAGTATAGTATTCACTTGGATTGATAAATTTTTCTTGTTCGGAGATATCCATATTGATTTTTGGTTCAGAATTATTTTTCTTGATATTTAAATCAATGGGTAAGATATTTTTGGGTTTTTTGTTTAGTAATGAAGGCAAGTTTTCACTTGGAACAAAAATTGGTTTTTTATTAGTCTCTGATTGAGCATCTAAATTAATTGAACTCATTACTAACAGAATAGTTANAATAAAAAAAAACTGTTTCTTAATTAAAATCATGTACAATAAAATTAATAATATTAATGAACATAACATTTTATTAAATAAATTAGTTGTTACAAGGGTTTATTATTTTTTAANTGTATGAACTACTNAACATTAAATTNAAAAGTTTAAAATCATTAATNAATGAAAANTTATAGTCGTAGAAAATTTATCAAGAAATCAGGCATCTCAGCCATTGCATCGATTGGTNCTTCAGCTATTTTAAATAATTCATGTGAAGATGATATCTCAANATCACAATCACAAGGAAAATATATGGGTGACTTTTCAGCACCNAAAATAAAGAACATAAAAGCAGCATTTATTGGTGTTGGTTCAAGAGGAATAGGACATGTAAATAATTTTAAGACGCATAAGGATACAGAAATTNTATCTGTATGTGATTTATACAAAAAGAGAGTTGAAAACTTGACTAAGAAGCTAAATTTAAATCTATCAACTGACGGCTATTGGGGAGATGAAAATGCCTGGATAAAAATGGTTGAAGACAAAAGACCAGATATAGTTTTTATATCCACCAATTGGGATAATCATGCGCCTATGGCTATAAGATGTATGGAGTTAGGNTCTCATGTTTTCGTTGAGGTGCCCTTGGCAAACACNATTGAAGATCTTTGGAAAATTGTTAATACCTCAGAAAAAACCCAAAAGCATTGTATGATGCTTGAAAATGTAAATTANGCAAGAGAGGAGCTTATGTTTTTAAATATTTGTAGACAAGGAAAAATCGGAGAGTTTCTTCATGCTGAGGCTGCTTACATACATGATTTAAGGTGGCAAATGATGGAAAAAAATAAAAATATGCAAATTCCAGATGATTTTCCTGGTACAGGATCTTGGAGAACAAAACAATATTCAAAGAATATTGGAAACTTATATCCAACTCATGGTCTTGGACCTGTAGCTCAATATATGAGTTTAGCAAGGGGGGATGATAATTTCAATAAAATTGTATCCCTATCATCACCATCCAGGGGAAGAGAGCTTTTCGCAAAAAATCATTTTCCAAAGGATGATGAATGGAATAANATTAATTATCAAAATGGNGATATAAATACTTCNATNATAAAAACCACTTATGGNAAAACAATTATGATCCAATGGGATGAGACAAGTCCAAGNCCTTATACAAGACATAATTTGATTCAGGGAACTAAAGGAACACTTGCGGGGTTTCCTACTAGAGTTTTTTTTGATAACAAAGAAGGCGCACTTTCAGGTGTATATTCAGGTTGGATTCAGGGAGGCGATTTGGATTCAATTTATAAAAAATATGATCACCCATTGTATAAAAGATTAAACGATAAAACTTCAAATAGCGGTCATGGAGGAATGGATGGAATAATGATGTATAGAATAATAGAGTGTTTGAAAAAAGGAAGTCCTCTTGATCAAAATGTATANGAAGGTGCCTTTTGGAGTGCTGTAACTCCATTAAGNAGAATTTCTGTTATTAATGATGGAGCTCCTCAAAGTTTCCCAGATTTTACAAGAGGAAACTGGAAATCAACAAAACCACTTGATATTATTCAATAAACTTAAATTTTAATAACTATATTTAGAGATNCTNCGAAATGCATNAAATATTTACCATATGAAATATAGANTTTTAACTATTATAATTTTTNTTTTTTGCGCTTGTTCGAAGGCACCCAAAATATCTTCCATCGAAGATTTAGCCTTGATACCTTATCCTAACCAAATTATTTCGTCAAATCAAGCTTTAAAAACTACTTCAATTAATTCTGTAATAGGCAATAATAGTATTGGTGATCTTCCCAATTTAATAACTAAAGAGTGGGGGGATTTAGTTCAAAAAGTAAAAATCAAAAGAGGAAATTTGTCAACAAGAAATAGTATTTTTTTACAAATTGACAACAATATAAATGTGAAGTCAAATGAAGGATATAATTTAGAAATAAAAACCAATAGAATAATTATTAAAGGAAAGACTCGAGAGGGAATATATAGAGGATGGCAAAGTTTAATTCAAATTATTGAATTATTAAAAAATAGCGATAACCCAAATTATATACCAACNGGACAAATAATAGANGAACCCGAATATGGATATAGGGGTACAATGCTTGATGTGGCGCGTCATTTTTTTACTNTTGAAGAAGTCAAAAGGCAGATAGATTTAATTTCATATTATAAGATCAATTATNTGCATCTTCATCTGAGTGATGATCAAGGCTGGAGAATTGAGATAAAATCTTGGCCAAAACTGACTGAAAAAGGATCCTTGACNGAGGTAGGAGGAGCTATCGGTGGTTTCTTTACTCANGAAGAGTACAAGAAAATTGTAAGTTATGCTGCTTCAAAATACATTACAATCGTACCTGAAATTGATATACCAGGTCACACTAATTCCGCATTAGCATCTTATGAAAAACTAAATTGTGATGGAAAATTAAGAGAGTTATANACAGGAACAAACGTAGGGTTTAGCACACTTTGTAATAACGAATACTCATATCAATTTATAGATGATGTTATAAGGGAGATATCAAGTATTAGTCCTGGACCATATTTTCATATTGGCGGAGATGAAACATATGCAACGAAAAAAAAAGATTACAAAGAATTCATATATAGAACTACAAAAATTGTAAAAAAATATAATAAATCAATTATTGGATGGGACGATATTAATGTTGCAGATATTCCTCCAAATACTACATTACAATTTTGGAACTATTCTCCAAAAAGACCCGATAATGAAGGATTTAATAATATTTTAAATGGGTTAAAAAAAGACCCAAAGGTTTTACTTTCTCCTGCTGGATTNATGTATTTNGATATGAAATACGATAGTTTGACAAAACTTGGACTAACTTGGGCAGGGGTNATAGATGTNAAAAAAGGATATGACTGGTCAGTNGANAAACTTTTTCCANAAATCCCTAATGATAAAATTATAGGTNTNGAAGCACCTCTATGGACNGAAACAGCTACTAATTCGTCGGATCTTGAGTTTCTAACTTTACCTCGTTTACCAGGATATGCTGAAATTGGCTGGACTAAATCTAGCCTNAGAAATTGGNTAGATTACAAAGATCGTTTGGCAAATCATTCATCAATTTGGATAAGGAAAGGTACTAATTATTACGCCTCACCATTGATTCAATGGAAGGAATCAAAATCTAAGAAATAAACAATTAAATAAAATATAATTCATGAAACTTGAAATTATTGATTGGACAATACTCATTATATTCTTTATAATTCTATTATCAATAGGTTTTTTTGCCTCTAAACGAGCAGGTAAAAGTGTTAATGATTTTTTTCTTTCTGGAAGAAATATGCCGTGGTGGTTATTAGGTATTTCGATGGTAGCCACCACTTTTTCTGCGGATACACCTAATCTNGTAACAGATATAGTAAGAACTAACGGTGTTTCTGGAAACTGGGTTTGGTGGGCATTTTTACTTACTGGAATGCTAACTGTTTTTGTTTATGCAAAATTATGGAGAAGATCAGAGGTTTTGACAGATTTAGAATTTTATGAGCTTAGATATGGTGGTAAGGGAGCTGCTTTTTTGAGAGGCTTTAGAGCTATTTATCTTGGTGTATTTTTTAATGTTATGATTATGGCTTCAGTCTGTTTGGCAGGAATAAAAATAGGAAGTGTTATGCTTGGTTTGTCACCAACTCAAACTTTACTAATTGCCGCCACAGTTACAGTATTATATAGCTCTTTAGGTGGATTAAAAGGAGTTATTATGACTGACTTTTTTCAGTTTAGCCTTGCTATGATTGCGACTTTTTGGGCTGCAATCGTAATTGTAAATTTGCCTGAAGTGGGAGGTTTAAGCAAATTGATCTCAAATCCCAACATTGTTCCTAAACTTGATTTAATCCCAGACATATCTGACAGTGATCTATTTTTAGTTGTATTTATTTTACCAATAGCAGTTCAGTGGTGGAGTGTCTGGTATCCAGGAGCTGAGCCGGGTGGAGGAGGATATGTAGCGCAGAGAATGTTATCAGCAAAAAATGAAAATCATGCGGTTTGGGCGACTTTGCTATTTAATTTTATGCATTATGCTGTAAGACCATGGCCGTGGATATTGATAGCACTGGCATCAATAATTGTTTTCCCAAATCTCAACGACTTGCAAGTTGCTTTTCCTAATGTGGATAGTAGTATAATAGGAAATGATTTAGCTTATCCAGCAATGTTAACTAGGCTTCCATCGGGACTTCTTGGATTATTATTGGCGTCATTGGCAGCTGCATTTATGTCTACAATTGCTTCACACTTAAATTGGGGGTCCTCATATGTAGTGAATGATTTTTACAGGAGATTTTTTGACCAAAGTGCATCTGAGAAAAAACTTGTTTTTCTAGGGCGTTTAACTACAGTTATTTTGATGGTATTTTCATGTATCATTGCTCTATTGCTTAGTAATGCTTTACAAGCATTTTCTATTTTGTTACAAATAGGAGCTGGAACAGGTTTACTTTTTATTCTCAGATGGTTTTGGTACAGAATAAATATATACAGTGAGATATCAGCAATGGTTGTATCATTTTTAGTCGCATTGTATTTACAAATAGTTCATCCTCGAATTGGGTTTGAAGTTATTTCAACTGAGGTTCAGCTCATTATTGGTGTATCAGTAACAACCATAAGCTGGGTATTGATTACTTATCTTACACCATCCGAAGACAAAAGAGTTCTTAGAGATTTTTATAAAAAAATTCAGCCTGGAGGAATTGGTTGGAAAAAAGTTGTTAATGATGCAAAAAAAGATGGGGTTAATATTGAGGGTGATAAAGAGGCATGGGATGTTCCAACCGGAATTATATGTATGATTCTTGGATGCCTAGCCGTCTACAGTATTTTATTTTCAATAGGAAGCTTTTTGTATTCTAAATTTGAGGTTGCAACACTATTGCTAGCTATCTCAATTGTTTCGCTTTTTTTTCTTCAGAAAGCTTGGAAACGATTGAAAATGAATTAAATCATCCAATTATCGCCCCTGCAATTGAGGCTGATAAAAGCGATACAATTGTTCCTGCTAACATTGCTTTGAAACCAAGTTCTAAAAGTATTGGTTTTATTTTAGGAGCTATGACTCCAATTCCTCCAATTTGAATCCCAATAGATGCAAAGTTTGCAAAACCACAAAGCATGTAAGTTGCCATTACAATTGATTTCTCATGACTTAAGTGAATTGCATTTTCAATATTTTTTAAATCAGCCAATTGAGTATATGCAACAAATTCACTCGAAGCAAGTTTTATTCCAAGTAGCTGCCCCATTAACATAACATCTGCACTTGCCACACCTATTAACCACATTGTTGGGGAGAATAACATCCCTAAGATAAATTCAACTGAAAGTTTAGAATAAGATGTATTTTCAATTATCCATTGGTTGATTCCAATATTACCAATAGAAAACAATATACCATTTACTAAGGCAATTAAAGCTATAAAAACTAAAAGCATTGCGCCAACATTGACTGCCATTCTTACACCTTCATTGGTTCCTTTTAAAATAGCAGACAGAAAATTACCTCCTATTTCATAGCTATTGACTTTAATACTCAGATTAACTTCTTTAGTTTGTGGGTATATTATTTTTGATACAACTATTGCACCAGGAGCAGCCATTACTGATGCTGCCAGTAGACTCTTTGCAAAAGATAATCTAGTTGCAGGATCATCTCCACCTAAAAAACCTATGTAAGCGCCTAGAACACTACCAGCGACGGTTGCCATTCCACCCACCATCACCAAAAACAGCTCTGATTTACTCATTTTTTCTAAATAGGCTTTTATTAATAATGGGGCTTCAGTTTGTCCAAGAAAAATATTTCCAGACAGAGATAGACTCTCAGGTCCAGAAACTCTGAATAGCTTGGTTAATAACCATGCAAGAATTTTAACAACCTTTTGAATTATTCCAAAGTAATAGGCAATTGATGTTAATGCAGAAAAAAAAATGATTACCGGTAAGGCTTGAAATGCAAATATGTAACCTGTTTTCTCAATATTAACAAATTCTCCAAGTATCATATATGTTCCTGAAGTTGTGTAATCTAATATTTTTAAAAAGAAACTACCGAAAAACTCAAATAAAGATGCTATTGAGTTAACTTTTAATACTCCAATAGCAATTACTATCTGTGCTAATAATGCAAAACCAATAGTCCTCCAATTAATTGCTTTTTTATTAACACTAAAAAAGTAGCAAATTAAAATTAAAAACACTACACCTAATAAACCTCTAAAAATTGAATCGATAGAAATACCTTGACTTGGGATTAAATCCATATGGCAGTATGTTTAATAAATTTCATCTTCTAATTTTTTTAACATTTCAATTGTAGTCATAATTTTAATTTTATGAACTGAATCGATATAGTTTGAATTTGATATTTTTTTTTCAAATATTGAAATGGTTTGTTTTAGTGCAGATCTATCCATAAGGTTATTTTTTCTTTTTCTTTTTCAATTTTTTTTGAGCTGACACAACTGTATTTATTAATTCTGTTTTCGTGTCAAGATATTTAATCAATTCTTTTACTTTATCCTCTTCTTTCTTCTGTTTTTTGAACTTTTGCTTTTCTTCTGAAATAGTTTCTTTAATGTTGTGAATAGTGCTTAAAATAAAACCAATAACGATGCATAGGCATATAAAAATCGCAAACCACTCCTCTAATTCAGTTAAATACATAAAACTAATGTATCACAAAATATATGTGAAGTCAAAAAAAAATCATTTTAAAACAAATAAAATATTTGATACTCCATTCATTTTGTAAATTTAAAATATGAAATATTTATTTTTATTTTTTTTCACATATTTATCTGTTTTTTCTCAAAACATTAAAGAAAGAAAAATCAAAAGAATTATAAATGAATCACCCATACTTAGGTATTCTCATGTTTCTTTTTCGTTGCAGCCTCTTGGCAAGAAATATAAAAAAATCAAGGGATTTAATACCGCGAAGTACATGACACCTGCGTCAAATAACAAACTATTAACTTTTTTAGCAACAATACAGACTTTTGACTCAATACCAATATTAAATTATAAAAAAACTAACGATACTTTACATCTCGAACCAACTGGATATCCTTTGCTTTTTCATCCAAAATATCCTGACAGAGATATGGAAAAATTTTTAAAATCAAAAAAAAATGTAGTTCTTCATTGGGATAATGATAATGTTATTAAATATGGAAGAGGCTGGGCTTGGGATGATTACAAATATAGTTTTTCAGCCGAAAAATCAATTTTTCCAATTTATGGAAACCTGGTGAAATTTTATAAGAATAAAAATGATCAAGTAATTAGTACACCTAAACTTTTCGAGAATATTGAAGATTTCTCAATTAAAAATAAAGTTGAGAGAAAAAAAGGAAGTAATATTTTTTATATAAATCCAAATACAATATCAAATAAGGACACCTTATTTTTTCCATTCATTACCTCTAAAAATTTGACTTTGAAAATTTTAAATAAGAATTTAAACTCAAATTTTTCAATTTCACATAATGAAAACATTAAATTCACAAGATTTAATTTGAAAAACAATGAGAAAATATTCCGAGCATTGCTATGGGAGTCCGATAATCTTGTTGCAGAGTCGTTATTGCTGATGTCAGGTAATAAGTTGAATAATGAATTTTCAACGCTGAAAGCAATCAATGAGTTTCAAAAAAAATGGACTTCATGGCTTCCTGATCAAGTGTTATGGTTTGATGGCTCAGGCTTGTCAAGGTATAATATGATCACTTCAAGGTCAATAGTCTCAGTACTTCAGAGAATTAAAAGTAAAATAGGTTTTATTAAAATCAAAAGTTATTTTGCCACTTTCGGAGATTCAGGAGGATTGAGTGAAAACTATAGAAAGTCAAAAGGTCTTGTTATGTATGCTAAAACTGGGAATATTAAAAATAATAGTAATTTGTCCGGCTATTTAATGTCCAAAAGTGGAAACTGGTATTGTTTTTCACTTATGATTAATCATTATGAGTCTCCACTTTATGTTTTGCAGAGTGAAATGGGCAAAATATTAGATTACGTTTTTCTAAAAGGCTAATTATTTTTTTTGAAGTTTTTGAGCAATAATTTCAACTTCTTCCATAACTCGAAGTAGATTTCCACCCCATATTTTTTCTATATCTTTTTCGTTATACCCACTATTCACAAGCTCTTTTGTTACATTTAATGTTTCTGAGGCGTCATTCCAACCTTCAATTCCACCACCCCCATCAAAGTCTGAGCTTATCCCAACGTAATCAACACCAATCAACTTAACCATATAATCAACATGATCAATAAGGTCAGCTACGTTTGACTGTTTATTATTGGCTGTTTTTTCAGAGTTTAGGTATCCTTCAAGTGCTACTGTCTGAACCACTCCGCCGTTTTCTTTGATAGCTAGAAGTTGTTCATCGTCTAGGTTTCTTGAATGATCACACAACGATCTCGCGGATGAGTGAGATGCTATTACTGGAGCCGCTGAAAGTTTTATTGTTTCTAAATTTGCCATTTTTGAGGGATGAGACAAATCAATCATTATGCCTTAGTAATTAAGTTTTTCAATTATTTGCTTACCTACATCACTAATCCCATTGTGAAGCCAAATATTATCTTTTTCTCCAGTGTTAGAGTCTGAAAATTGGTTATGCCCGTTGTGAGCCAGAGAAACATATCTAGCTCCCAGATCATAATATTTTTTCACATTTGATGTGTCAAGTCCCATTGGATATGCATTCTCAACACCTATCATAGCAACTTTTTTCCCACTTTCCCATATTCTTTTCACATCACTAGCCGTTCTAGCCAGTTCAATTTGATCTG
>PBJZ01000014.1 GCA_002721275.1 Flavobacteriaceae bacterium | reverse complement strand
TAAGTAGTGCTGTTGCAATACCTTCAGCTGTAAGTTTTTCAAATAATAATAGAGAGTTTATTGTTTACGAGTCGACCTTTTCTGACATATTGGGAATTGTTATTTTTAATTATTGTATTCAACAAACAGTTTCTGGAAAATCGATTATTGATACTACGCCAATAATTCATTTAGGTACTCAAGTTTTGGGAATAATTTTTTTATCTCTTCTTATTACATATATTCTGGCAAAATTAATTCAAAAAATTGATCATCATGTAAAATTTTTTCTGATTATTGCTATTTTGATACTTGTATACACAATTGGAAAGCTTTTTCACTTTCCATCACTTTTGACCATATTTATTTTTGGGATTTTTCTTGGAAATGGAGGTGAACTTTTACCAAATTTTATGAAAAAGTCAATTGATTTTGAAAAAACAAAAAATAGTTTACGCGACTTCCATTTATTAACATCAGAGTCAACATTTTTAGTTAGAACTTTTTTCTTTCTCTTTTTTGGTTTTTCAATAACTATAAAAAGTTTTGTCTCAATGGAACCATATATATATTCTTTGGTAATTTTATTTATTATGTTTGTGGCTAGGTACAGTTATTTTTCAGTATCAAAATTCAGTTTTAAATTAACACCACTAGTTTACATGTCTCCAAGAGGTTTGATCAGTATCTTATTATTTCTTCAACTAGGCACGTTAAATGAAAGTAATTTAAAAACTGATATTATAGATGAAAGAGTTTTACTTCTGGTTATATTATTTTCAATGATATTAATGTTACTTGGCACTATGAAAAAAAAGACAAACGATGATATTACTCTTGAAATTAATCCATTAACTAAAGAGATTGATTCTGATTGATCAACACAAAAAATTAAAGTCAAATGTATCCATTAAATAGAAATAGAAGATTAAGAAGCAGCACCGCGATAAGGGCATTGGTTAGGGAAACTCAGCTTTCGAATAATGATTTTATAGTCCCTCTATTTATTGTTGAAGGAAAAGATATAAAAAAGGAAATCATTTCAATGCCAGATTATTTTCAATTAAGCATAAATAACGCTGAGAAAGAAGTGAAAGAATTATGGGACATAGGTATAAAAGCCGTTTTACTTTTTGTAAAAGTTGAAGATAATTTGAAAGATAATAAAGGCTCAGAGGCATTAAATAAAAATGGTCTTATGCAAAGAGCAATTAAATCAATAAAAAATATAGTTCCTGAAATGTTAGTTATGACTGATGTTGCTCTCGACCCATATTCTAGTTATGGACATGATGGGATTGTAGAAAACTCAAAAATTTTAAATGACCCTACTTTAGATGTGCTGTCTAAAATGTCCATTTCTCATGCTTATGCTGGAGCTGACTTTGTAGCACCCAGCGATATGATGGATGGAAGAGTTTTAAAAATACGACAGGCTCTTGAAAAAGAGGGGTTTATTGATACTGGAATCATGAGTTACGGAGTTAAATATTCATCCTCGTTATACGGTCCGTTCAGAGATGCTTTAGATTCATCACCAGGTTTTGGAGATAAAAATACATATCAAATGGATTTTGCTAATTCAAATGAAGCTTTAAATGAAGTAAATAAAGACATCGAGGAAGGGGCTGATATAATAATGGTTAAACCTGGTTTACCGTATATAGATATTTTGAATTCATTATCAAAAAAATTTGACATTCCATTTGCAGTATACCAGGTCAGTGGTGAATATTCAATGCTAAAATCTGCAGTATCTAAAGGTTTTTTAGATTATGATAAAATAGTTTTAGAACAACTGTTTTCATTCAAGCGTGCTGGTGCTTCGATGATAGCGACATACCATGCGAAAGAAGCTGTTAAACTCTTAAATAAAATTTGATGAAAAAGGTTTTCAGTTTTTTATTTTTTATGATTTTAACAACATATGGGATTTTGTATATTTCCGGTTACAGTTGGTTTCTAGAGGGTCTTGGTAAAATATACTTGACAGGTCACACCACAAATTATCTCTCAGACTATGAGGTTTTTGATAACAGAACAATCCTTGCATCTAAAAAACCGCAAAAATGGCCATTACATCAGAAATATAACAAGGTAATNTCATCGGAAACACTNGAAAACTACAACTCTAACAACCAAACTGTTGCATATTTAATCATTAAAAATGATAGTATTTTGTACGAGAAATATTATGACGATTATAGTTTTGATTCAAAAAGTAACTCAAATTCAATGGCTAAAAGTTTTGTTTCTGCTCTTTTAAATAAAACTGTATTGGATGGTTATATAAATAGCATAAAACAACCGGNTNTTGACTTTCTTCCAACCTTGAAAGGCCCTTTTTCAAAACAAGTGACACTCGAAGATCTAGNTACAATGTCATCAGGACTTGATTGGCAAGAAGAATATTATTCCCCTTTTTCGGTAACTGCATCCGCTTATTTTATTGATGATTTGTCTTCAATAATTTTAAATCAAAAGGTAATTGAGGAGCCGGGAAAAAAATATAAGTATCTAAGTGGAGCAACTCAACTTTTAGCAATGGCAATAAANAAAGCAACTGGCAAAACACTCAGTGACTATTTACATGAAAGNATATGGGATCCATTAGGAATGGAACAAGAAGCTCTTTGGCAGCTTGATAGCAAAGAAATCGGATTGGAGAAAGCGTTTTGTTGTATTGCCTCAAATGCTAGAGACTTTGCAAAGTTTGGAAAATTATATAAAGATTATGGAAAATGGAATGGTAAAAGTATAATTGATTCATTGTATGTNGTTAAATCAATCTCTCCACGCTTTAAAGAAAGTCCTGAATATGGATATGGCTTTTGGCTTGGAGAATGGAATAAAGACAAACTATTTTGGATGCAAGGACATCTTGGTCAATATGTATTTGTTATCCCTAAACANAATGTTATCGTTGTTAGACTTGGAAATCTTAAAGGAGAAGGTTTAGATAATGATCGTATCACTTATTTATCAGAGGCNTTTAAAATTTTAAATCAATTGAATTAATCTTTAAACTGCNGGNTTAGGTATTTTATTGTGAATAACATTAATTTCAGATAAAATCTCTCTTGAGAGTTTAATTTTATGACTATCTATATTTTCTTTTAGCTGCNTCANGTTTGTTGCTCCAATAATGTTACTAGTTACAAAACTTCTATCATTAACAAATGAAAGAGACAGTTGAGTTAGAGATAATCCNCTTTCTTTTGCAAGTCCATGGTAAAGTTTAGTTGCTTTTGAACACTCATAACTAGAATACCTTTTGTAGTTTGGCATTACATCTAATCGTGATCCTTTTGGTACNGNTCCATTCATATATTTTCCTGTCAATACNCCAAAACCCAGAGGAGAATAAGCTAATAAACCAATGTTTTCTCTATGACAAATTTCCGCGTGACCAGTTTCAAATTCTCTAGAAAGCAAAGAATATGCATTTTGAATTGAAACCATTCTTGGACGATCTTGATTTGATGCNTTGATAAACTTCATCATTCCCCACGGGTTTTCATTNGAAATTCCCACATNTCTTATTTTTCCTGAATCTATGTGGGATTTAAGAACATCGAGTACAATTTCAAANTTTTCAATCCACGGATCATCTTGAACATAAATAAATCCTCTTTGACCAAATTTATTTGTTTTCCTCTCAGGCCAATGCAATTGATATAAATCAATATAATCTGTTTTTAATCTTCTTAAGCTGTTATGTAAAGCCTCATCAATATTNTTTTTATCAAAACCCATTTTATTTCTGATATGAGAACTAAAAGTTTCAGGTCCTGCAATTTTAGAAGCTAAGATAATTTTATCTCTTTTACCATTCTTTGTGAACCAGTTACCTATTATTTTCTCTGTNGATCCCTGGGTATTTGATTCTGCTGGAACAGGATATAATTCAGCAGTATCCCAAAAATTTACTCCTTGATCAATCGCATAATTCATCTGTTCATGTGCNTCAGCTTCANTATTTTGCTTACCCCAAGTCATAGTTCCNAGACATATCTTACTGACATCCAAATTCGTATTTGGAATTCTTCTGTATTCCATAAAATTTAATTTANATTATCTATCAATTTACTTATTTTGTCAAGCTTCGGAGTTAAAATAACCTCTATCCTTCTATTTGCTGATCTTCCCTTTTCGTCAGAATTAGATCTAACTGGGAAAAACTCTCCTCTTCCTGCCGCAGTAATATTTTGAGGGACTATAAGTTTATTGTTGAGAAGTAGCTCTATGATTGCTGTCGCTCTTTTGGTAGAAAGATCCCAATTATTTTTAATTGCTCCTCTTCCAGAATAAGGTACGTTGTCAGTATGACCCTCAATTAATACATTAATTTCAGGGTTTNCAGCTAAAACATTTGACAATTGATTTAGGGCTTTTTTTCCTTCTGGTTGAACTCTCCAACTCCCAGATTCAAACAATAATTTATTTTCCATCGAAACATAAACTTTTCCATCTCTTTGATCTACTTTTAATCCATTTCCNTCAAAATTCAATAATGCATCTGAAATATTTTTTTTAAGNAGGTCAAGTATTTTCTCTTTCTCAAAGACTAATTTCTCAAGTTCAAAAACTCTATTAAGACCTGTTTTCAATTCATACTGAATCTTGGCTAGACTATCAATTAAATTATTGTTTTCAATGATTCTTACTTTTATATCTGAATCACTTTTACTCTCAAGACTTGCATAATTAAGTTCTAAATTTTTGAGACTGTTTTTTATTAATTTTAAACTATCATTAATTTCTTCATAAAGTTTTGATTTTGAGATAAAAAGTTCAATTATTGAATCATTAATTTTATAAAGTGATTTATTTTTTCTTAAAATAGATTTATAATCCATTTTTAAATTTGCATAACGATTTTCGACTAAACTGAAGGTTTTTGTTGAAACACAACNATTAATTAATAGTAATAAAAAGCATATAAAAGTAAACTGTTTCATGGTTTAAAATTAAAACTTTAATTTTATNCCAATCGGACAATGATCTGAATGGAAAGCGTTAGGTAAAATAAACGAATCCTCAAGATTTTTAACAAGACTNTCGCTAACTAAATTGTAGTCAATTCTCCATCCCTTATTATTTGATCTTGCATTAGCTCTGTAACTCCACCAACTGTAATTATTTGGTTCTTTATTNAAGAGTCTAAAAGAATCTTTAAAACCAAGATTAATAAAATTATCAAGCCATTCTCTTTCCTCTGGCAAAAACCCAGAAACNTTTTTATTTCTTACTGGATCATGAATATCAATAGATTTATGGCAAATATTGTAATCACCTGATATAATAAGATTTGGAAAACTGTTTTTTAAATTACTTATATAGTCATAAANNCTATCCATATAATTGAATTTAAAGTCCAGCCTTCCTNGGTTTGTACCAGACGGAAGGTAAAGACTCATAATGGAAAAATTTTGAAAGTCAACACGAATATTTCTTCCCTCATCATCCATTGAGGTGATACCTGTTCCATAAACCACATTGGAAGGATTCTTCTTTGTTAATATAGCTACACCGCTATAACCCCTTTTTTTCGCAGAAAACCAAAAATTATTATATCCCATTTTATTGAAAACATCAACATCAATTTGATCTTCCATTGCTTTAATTTCCTGTAAACAGATAATATCTGGATTATNAGNATTAACCCANTCTGCAAAACCTTTTTTCATTGCTGCTCTTATACCATTTACATTATATGATATGATCTTCATTTAGACTTAAGTAACTGACAAACCAATTTTAAAACTAAATAACAAAAAAGTTTCCATATAAATTCTNACAAAATAGAAGGAAATATTTTAATTTTTTTGAAGCCAGTTTTTANAATTTATTTTTTTATCAAGATAACCGTTGATTTCATTTATTAAAATTCTCTCTTGATTCATTGAATCCCTATCCCTNATTGTAACTGTGTTATCTTCCTTTGTTTGGTGATCAACTGTAATACAAAATGGCGTTCCGAGAGCATCTTGTCTTCTATACCTTCTTCCAACGGCATCCTTTTCATCATACGAAATATTATAATCCCATTTAAGATCATTATATATTTCCTTGGAAATTTTTGGCAGACCGTCTTTTTTTAAAAGAGGTAGTATCGAAGCTTTTATGGGCGATAAAACAGATGGGAGCTTTAAAACCTTACGACTGCTACCATCTTCAAGTTTTTCTGTACAAAGAGCCCAGGAGAAAACTGCCAAAAACATACGATCTAATCCAATTGACGTTTCAATAACATATGGAATAAAACTTTCATTTTTTTCTGGGTCAAAATATTTGATTTTTTTTCCGGAAAACTCTTCATGTTGAGACAAATCAAAATTAGTTCTTGAATGTATACCCTCTAATTCTTTAAATCCGAATGGAAATCTAAATTGAATATCAGTGGCCGCATCAGCATAATGAGCAACCTTCTCATGGGCATGGAATCTATAATTATCTTGACCCATACCTAGAGAAAGATGCCAGCTTAGTCTAGTTTTTTTCCATTTTTCATACCATTCTTTTTGCTCACCTGGTTTGACAAAAAATTGCATTTCCATTTGCTCAAATTCTCTCATTCTAAATATGAATTGTCTTGCGACAATTTCATTTCTGAAAGCCTTTCCAGTTTGTGCAATTCCAAAAGGTAATTTCATTCTATTTGACTTTTGAACATTTAAAAAATTAACAAAAATGCCCTGAGCAGTCTCGGGTCTTAAATATAATTCGGTAGCTGTATCTTCTGAGGCACCTAGTTTAGTTCCAAACATTAAGTTAAATTGTTTGACATCAGTCCAATTTCGAGAACCAGATTCTGGACATGCAATTTCTAATTCTTCAATCAATGATTTAACATCAGATAAATCATTTTCAAGTGATGTATTCAGCCGTTTTAGAATAATATTTTTTCTTTCATAATATTGCTTAACTCTGGGATTTGTTTTAATAAATTCGTCTTTATTGAAATTTTCCCCATATCTGCTATTAGCCTTTTTAACTTCTTTTTGAATCTTTGATTCAATTTTCGCAACATAATCCTCTACTAAAACGTCCGCTCTATATCTTTTTTTTGAATCCTTATTATCAATTAGGGGATCATTGAATGCATCAACATGGCCAGATGCTTTCCATATCTTGGGATGCATAAGAATCGCTGAGTCTAACCCAACAATATTTTCATTTAGTTGAACCATCGATTTCCACCAATAATCTCTTATATTGTTTTTTAAAATTGTTCCATTTTGTCCATAATCATAAACTGCACTAAGCCCGTCGTAAATTTCACTAGATTGAAAAATATAGCCATATTCTTTGGCGTGGGAAATTATATTCTTGAAGTGATCTTGCTGGTTTGTCATTTAACAAAAATAGCTCTTTTTAGTTTTTATTTATTATAATGAATTTTTATTTTTTTCCTTATTTAAATAATATTATGTTACTTTAAGACCATGTGTCTTATTGAAATATTATATTAATTTTAATGAAATTATTAGTATGCAGCTTGAAAAGACAATTTTTATACTGTTTTGTTTTGCAGGTTTAATTGTTGGATGTGCTAAAAGAGGTACCCCGACTGGGGGCCCAAAAGATACTATACCTCCATTATTAATTAATGCCTCTCCAAAAAATAAAAGTATACTATTCAATGATAACGAAATAACACTCACATTTGATGAATACATAAAGCTCAAGGATTTGGATAAACAGTTAATAATTTCACCACCATTGGATTTAAATAAATTAACAATAGACCCTCAAACAACTATATCAAAAAAAATTGAAATAGAGTTTAGAGATTCCTTAAATTTAGAGGAAAACACAACTTATACTTTTAATTTTGGTAGTAGTATTGAGGATAATAATGAAGGAAATATTCTGCCTTTTTTCTCCTATACAATTTCAACAGGTGATATTATTGACTCCTTATATTTAAAAGGTAAAGTANCCGACGCTTATGAAGAAGAAACCGANAGGTTTACNTCTATTTACCTGTACCCAATAGATAGCAGTTATAGTGATTCAACNGTTTACCTAGAAAAACCTCTTTATGTAACNAATACATTGGATACAACATTATATAATTTTCAAAATCTGCGTGAGGATGTATATAAAGTTTTTGCAATAAAAGATTATGGGAAAAATTATTTGTACGATCAAGGTATTGATAAAATTGGATTTATTAACGATACTGTTAATTTACCAGGAGACACATTATTTGACTTTACATTATTTAAAGAAGAGTTTGATTTCAGATGGGAAAGACCTCAATATGTTAATGATCATCACATTAGATTTGCTTATTATGGAATTCCCGTAAAAGATCCCATAAAACTTATNACTCCNGTACCAAAAAATTTTAAAACATTAATAACAAAAGAAAAAGATAAAGACACTTTGAACTTTTGGTTTCCNGAAATTGAGGCAGATTCACTACAATTTGAACTCAAAACTAAGGANAGTGTTTTTATAACTAACGTTGTTTTTTACAAACCAGAATTAGACTCTTTTTATGTGNCTCCTATTCAAAATAATATGCTTGATCTAGATGACACACTNAGGTTTGAGGCCTCTTTACCTTTATCTAAAATAAATTTAGATTTTATAAATCTTCAAAATAAAGATTCAATAAAAATTCCATTTGANGTTAATATTAATAAAAATAAAGACAGAGCTAGTTTATATTTTCAAACTGAACCAAATGATTTCTATAATATAAANCTACTTCCNAAATCATTTATTGATTTCTNGGGNAATACAAATGATACAATCAAACTGAAACTAACAACAAAATCTGCTGACTCCTANGGTATAATTAACATACAACTAAACTGGGAAATTGAAAAACAAAAATTTATTTTAGAACTCATAAACGAAAAAAATGAAGTNGCGAGGAGAATTTTAAAAACAAATAATTTTGATTTATATAAATTCGAAAATCTAACCCCCGGGAACTACAAAGCACGTTTGATTCTAGATATAAACGAAAATGAAAGATGGGATACTGGAAATTATNTGNAAAAAATTCAACCAGAAAAAGTAATTTATTTACCTGAAANAATAGAATTGAGAGANAACTGGGANGTAAATCAAATTTTTATTTTAAAATAAAATCATCTTTATCATCAAGAAATGGGAGTGATTTCCTATTTGATTTNATATGNTTTTTATCAAGAGTAACTCCATGAACNCCAGACGAGTCTCCCAAATCACANATTTTATCTCCNANAAGATTTATANCAGANGAGTGTCCTGGATAATAGTTATTGTTTTTATCAGTACCAAGNCTATTNACTCCNATGCAATAAGACANATTTTCAATTGCTCTNGAAACNAGTAAATTATCCCAAGCATTTATTCTNGGTGCNGGCCAATTAGCAACATAAATTAATAANTCNTAATCATNNANNTTTCNTGACCANANAGGAAACCTNAGATCATAACACACTCTNANTAATATTNTCCAATTTTTAAATTCAATAAGTCCTGTATTTTTACCAACGCAATAGGAATTACCTTCTCCAACCAAATTAAAAGTATGTCTCTTATCATAAAATTGAATTTTTCCATTTGGTTCAATAAAAATAAATCGATTGTAATAACAATTACCTTCATTAATNACCATGCTCCCACAAATTGCAGAGTNTNATNATTTTGATAATTCTTTCAATGTAATTATGGATTCNCCATTCATAGTTTCAGAAACATNTTTGGGATTCATGGTAAAACCAGTAGTAAACATCTCAGGTAGAATAAATAAATCTGTTTTTTTNTTGTAGTTAATAATTAGNTTTTTNAATAGCTCCATATTTGATTTNGGTTTCTNCCAAATCAAGTCAGTTTGAATTAGNGCTATTGACAATNTTGATGACATNAGGTTAATATATCTTTTACTAAAATAAAGATATTATGATTTTAAAGAAGCTTTTAAGAGCTCTCGGTTCATTCTNGCAATNTTTTCTAATGAAATCCCTTTCGGACACTCNACCTCGCANGCACCNGTGTTGGTNCAATTTCCAAACCCTTCTTCATCCATCTGATTGACCATATTTAGTACTCTATCAGTAGCTTCAACTTTTCCNTGAGGGAGNAGTGAATANTGTGATACTTTAGCTGACACAAAAAGCATTGCCGATGCATTTTTACAACTAGCAACNCAAGCNCCACAACCAATACAAGTTGCAGCATCAAAAGCACGGTCAGCATCATATTTTTCTATGGGAATAGAATTTGCATCTTGAGTGTTACCGGAAGTATTAACACTNACAAATCCTCCAGCTTGCTGAATTCTATCAAAAGANGATCTGTCTACAACTAAATCTTTTATAACAGGAAAAGCATTAGCTCTGAAAGGTTCAATGGTGATTGTTTCACCATCCTTGAACTTTCTCATATGTAATTGACAAGTTGTGACAAGTCTATCTGGACCATGTGCCTCACCNTTAATGAACATNGAACACATTCCACATATCCCCTCNCTACAGTCNTGATCAAAAGATACTGGNTCCTGATCATTTTTAATTAACTGATTGTTCAGAACATCTATCATTTCTAAAAAAGACATGTCAGGAGAGATATCTGAAATATTATATTTCACCATTTTACCCTCCGAATTAGAGTTTTTCTGACGCCATATTTTTAATGTCAAATTCATTTTTATTTATAGGATCTAGTTTTAACCTCTACTTCTTCATAGTAAAGCTTTTCTTTAAAAAGTTTTGCTTTTGATGGTTCAGAGTTATATTCCCAAGCTGATACAAAGTTAAAATATTCATCATCTCTCAAGGCCTCTCCTTCTGGTGTTTGGGATTCCTCTCTGAAGTGCCCACCACAAGACTCTGTTCTTTCCAATGCATCTTTNGCAAAAAGTTCACCAAGTTCCAAAAAGTCTGCTACTCTTCCTGCNTTNGCGAGCTCTTCATTAAATTCATTCGATTTTCCNGGAACTTTTACNTTCTCATAAAAATCTTTTCTTAAGGCTTTAATGTCATTTATAGCTTCCTTTAATTCTCTCTCATTTCTTGACATTCCACACTGATTCCACATTATCTTTCCTAATTTCTTGTGGTAATAATCAACTGTATTCTTACCATTATTAAANATCAACTTTGCTAATCTAACCCTAACCTCTTCCTCTGCTGTCATAAATTCAGGAGTNTCAGTAGAAATTTTTCCTGTTCTTATATCTTCAGACAAATAATCTCCAATAGTATATGGTAGAACAAANTATCCATCTGCTAAGCCCTGCATAAGTGCAGATGCACCAAGCCTATTNGCCCCATGATCTGAAAAGTTAGCTTCTCCAATAGCATAACATCCAGGAATNGTTGTCATTAGATTATAATCAACCCAGACACCCCCCATTGTATAGTGAACTGCAGGATATATCATCATNGGNGTTTCGTAGGGATTTTGATCAACGATTTTCTCATACATCTGGAATAAATTTCCATATTTAGANCGAACAATTTCCTTTCCNAGTTNGATAACAATATTTTTATCNTNTTCATTCAACCCTTTAACATGAGCCTCTTCTTTTCCATACCTATAAATTGCTGANGAGAAATCAAGAAAAACTGCTTCACCTGTCTTGTTTACTCCATATCCAGCATCACATCTCTCTTTTGCCGCTCTTGATGCCACATCTCTTGGAACAAGATTTCCAAATGCTGGGTATCTACGTTCAAGGTAGTAATCTCGATTTTCTTCGTTAATATCGACAGGATTTAATNTTCCTTCTCTNATTGCCTTTGCATCCTCTAATTTTTTTGGTACCCAAATTCTTCCATCATTTCTCAATGACTCGGACATTAAAGTCAATTTTGATTGGTGATCCCCAGATACTGGTATGCAGGTTGGATGGATTTGAGTAAAACATGGATTAGCAAAAAGAGCGCCTCTTTTGTGTATCTTCCATGCTGCAGTTACATTTGATCCCATTGCATTTGTTGATAAGAAAAAAACATTTCCATATCCTCCAGAGGCTATTACAACTGCATGAGCACNGTGTCTTTCAAGATTTCCATTTACAAGATTTCTGGTTATGATGCCTCTAGCTTTACCATTAACTAAAACTAAATCCATCATCTCATGACGGTTATACATTTTTATTTTTCCTCTNCCAATTTGTCGNTTCATTGCGGAATAAGCACCNANTAATANTTGTTGCCCTGTCTGACCCTTAGCATAAAATGTTCTTGAAACAAGAACTCCTCCAAATGATCTATTATCCAATAAACCTCCATAATCTCTTGCAAAGGGGACTCCTTGAGCNACACACTGATCAATGATATTAGCTGAGACTTCTGCAAGTCTNTATACGTTTGCTTCCCTTGATCGATANTCTCCACCTTTTATGGTATCNTAAAAAAGTCTGTATGTTGAATCACCATCTCCTTGATAATTTTTTGCAGCATTTATTCCTCCTTGNGCAGCAATCGAATGAGCACGTCTTGGCGAATCCTGAAAACAAAAAGTTTTAACATTATATCCTAATTCCGCAAGNGTTGCAGAGGCTGATGCTCCAGCTAGNCCNGTNCCNACAACAATTATNTCAATTGAACGCTTATTGGCAGGGCTAACCAAATTGATTTTACTCTTATGGTTAGTCCATTTTTCTGAAAGAAGACCCTNNGGTATTTTTGAATCAATTTTTGTCATTAGCTAGCTGTTAAAATAATGATGTATTGCTATGTAAACAAAACCAAGTGGAATAATTACTGAAAAAGCAATNGTAAATTTTTTTATTGTTGATGTAAACTTGTTGTTAAAACCAATAGACTGAAACGATGAACTAAACCCATGATATAAATGAAGTCCCAAAAAGATAAANGAAAGAGCGTAAATCCCTACTCTCACTGGGCTATGAAACTTATGTGTTAATTCGTGGTAGTATCTATTTGAATCTTCAGGTAACATTTCTAAATACTTGTAGTTCATCTCTGGTATCCAAAAATCATAAAAATGAAGAACTAAAAAAGAAAGAATTACCATTCCTGATATTATCATATTTCTTGAAGTCCAATTAGCATTTGCTGATCCTTTAAACGACTCGTATCTTGTATTTCTGGACTTTCTATTTTTTATTTCCAAAATAAAACCCATTACAAAATGAAAAACTACACCAAAAATTAAAATGGGTTGTAAAATGAATTGAACTANAGGATTTGTACCCATGAAATGGGACANAAAGTTAAAAATTTCCTCACTAAAAACGGATGTTAAATTAATTGTGAAGTGCTGAGCGAGAAAAACAACTAAAAATAATCCTGAAAGTGCCATTGCAACCTTCCTTATAATCGATGTTAAATACATATAAGTTTTTTGAAAACTTACACAAAATTAAGTCACAATCACTAGACGACCAACATAGAGAACTTATTTTTAATCATTCTTCATAANAAAATCGCTCAACCTTTTGTTATTGAAAATGAATATTCATATTTCTTATCATCCTTCTNTANTATTAAATTATAATTTCCNGGNGTTAAGTAATAAAAGTTATCCTCTCCTAAGTGTGATTTATTTTTATTTTTTTTGATTTTCTTGGAAATCAAATTAAGTCTTAGATCGTACTTGATTAAATTAAATCCTGCATCTAATAAATAAGCTTTTTCAAAAAGCTTATCTCCAGAATTTGAGTAAATACTTATTTCNCAACTACCTGANCTTTTAGCCCATAATTTCCAATCAAAATTNGGAATCTCAANATCAGACCAAACTCTTGATCTATTCCCCCANGATTCTGAATATTTAATAGNTTTTAAATTAAAAACGTGAATGGNTTTTTCAGTTAATTCTGAATTTAAACTTTGAATATTTTTAAGATTTGTTTTATATATAGATCTCCCATGAGTACCAATTAATAGGTCACTTTCTCTTTCTTGTATAACNAGATCATGGACAGCGGCATTTGTTAAACCACTCATGAAAGCTTCCCATGATTTCCCCNGATCTAANGATATATATGTCCCAATATCAGAACCAACATATAAAATATTTTCATTAATAGGATCCTCTCTAATTACATTTATAGGACTATTTGGAAGGTTATTAGAGATNTTTTTCCATGAGCTACCATAATCATCACTTACATATAAATANGGGCTGAAGTCGTCTGACCTATACCCATTTAAGCAAACGTAAACTCTTTTCATATTATGTTTTGAAGAAATAACCCTACTCACCCACAAATCTCCTGGAAAATCTTTTGATATTAGATTCCAACTTTCACCACTATTTTTTGTCACACTTAATTTTCCATCGTCACTTCCTGCGTATATTAACCCAAATTTAAACACTGACTCATCAAAAGTTGTAATTGTTCCATACGGCACATTNCCAGACTTACTTCCATAAGTGAGATCATCAGATATAGTATTCCAAGTCTCTCCTTTGTCAAAAGATTGATGCAATTTNTTNCTGCCAAGATAAATTATATCCTGATTATGTTCGGAAATTAGTATTGGAGTTTGCCAATTAAANCTCANAGGANGTTCACCTAANTCATGAATCGGTTTAATNGGATTTCTATAGAAAGAATTTTTTTTACTTGCGTCTAAATTTAATCTAAAATAGTTACCAAATTGATATCCTGTGTATACAATGTTGGAATTCCTTTTGTCAATCTGAATTTGCATCCCATCTCCTCCCATAATAGATTGCCATGGATTTTTACCTGTTGCTTGCCATCTTGCGNCCTCTTTTGAATCGTTAGCACCTTTCCAAACACCATTATCTTGTAGTCCTCCATAAACGTTATAAGGGNTTTCATTATCAACATTTATTGCATAAAACTGTCCNACNTTTGTGGAGTTGTTTTTNATCCANTTCTTTCCGTCATTGTATGTTATGTTGATGCCTCCATCATTTCCATTTATTAAATGACCAGGATTATTTGGGTNTATCCAGAGAGCATGNTGATCAGAGTGAACATTATTTTTNGATATTGAATTGAAAGTTTTGCCTCCATCATTNGANGTTAGTAGTGGGACTCCGTAAATATANATTTTATTTGAGNCATATGGTGCTACATGTATNTGTCCAAAATAATATCCATAGCTGTAATANAGTCCATCCAAATAATCCTCGTGGGTTTTATTCCAAGTCATACCACCATCTTCACTTTTANAAACTTCTGCACCAANAACTGGTGTGTCAAATAGTTGAGTATTTGANTCTTTTAGATAGTAATCCAGATCCTTTGGTTTAATGACACCTAACTCAACCATTTCCTTGACTTTTACTGCATTATATTTTTTTGGAAATGAATTTTCTCTTAAAAATTCATCAACTATCTTATTTTCCAGGAATAAAAAATCTGAAACTGACATTGTTTCAAAATCAAGATCTGAAGTTTTATCTTCTAATTCATTTTTTTTTTGTCTGAATTGATTATCATGAATTGCATAAATTATATTTTTGTCAAAAACTGCCAAACCGATTCTACCAACACCATTACCAGAAGGAAATCCACTGTTAGCTTTAGTTATTAATTCCCACGTTTCTCCATAATCATAGCTTTTATATATTCCGGAAGAATCACCACTTCCAGAAAAATTCCATGCTTTTCTGTCCTTTTCCCATGTACTTGCAAAAATTATTTCTGGATTTTCAGGCACTTGAACCATGTCAATTATTCCGGTTTTATCATCTATGAACAATGTTTTTTTCCATGTTTTACCATTGTCTTTTGTTGTAAACACTCCTCTCTCTTTTCCCTCTGAATAAAGTGGCCCAACGGATCCAACTATTAAATGTTCTGGGTTTTTTGAATCAATTATTATTTTACCTATATGGTGGGTATTTGACAATCCATGATGAGTCCATGTTTCTCCATTATTTTTTGATTTTAAGATACCTAAACCTGCGTATGATGATCTTGATGAATTATTTTCGCCAGTACCAACCCAGATTTCTTTTGCTGACCAATTAACCTTAATTTCTCCAATATTTTGAGTTGGTGCATTATCCATTATAGAAATAAAACTAATTCCATTGTCTTTGGTATGCCAAACGCCACCTGATGCATATGCAACATAAAACTCATTTGAATTAGATGGATTTACGTCTAATGCAACCACTCTCCCACTCATTATCGCTGGTCCAATTGATTCAAAATGAATGTTTTTAAATCTAGATATTGTCTGATTTTTTAAATGAATATTAGCAGCTTCATATGGGTTATAATCACTAGATATATTTTGAGCATTTACAAAACAACAAATCATAATACTCAGAAGGATTTTTTTTATCATAACGTTAAATTAATTTTAAGGTGTAAATTAATAAAATTTATAATCTCATTTTTATTTAAAACACATTATATTAGACTTTAAAAAAATGCGCTATAAGCCTATAAATTCGTCAGTATACAAGAACAATAGAAAATCCTTTTCAAACGAGATAGATAATCTGGGATTGGCTGTTTTCAATTCTAATGATATCTATCCAGTAAGTGCTGATACTACATTGCCTTTTTCTCAACACAGAGATATTTTTTATTTAAGTGGTATAGATCAAGAGGAAACTATTTTAATTCTTTTTCCAAATGCAAAAAAAACAATTGACAAGGAAATACTCTTCATAAAACAAACAAACAAACAAATTGCAATATGGGAAGGAGAAAAGCTATCAAAAGAAAAAGCTAGGAAAATATCTGGTATTGAAAATGTAAAATGGATTTCCGATTTTAAAAATACTTTTTTTGATTTAGCATCTGAGGCGGAGATATTATATTTTAATACAAATGAACACTATAGAGCTAAAAATGAAACTCAAACTCGTGAGGACAGATTTATTCAATGGGCCAAGAATAAATACCCTGCCCACAAAGTGGGAAAAAGCAATCCCATTCTTCAAAAGCTGAGATCAATTAAATCAGTTGAGGAAATTAATCAAATAAAAAAAGCATGTGAAATAACTGAAAAAGGATTTAGAAGAATTATTAATTTTATAGAACCAGGAGTATGGGAGTACGAAATTGAAGCAGAACTTATTCACGAGTTTATTAGAAATAAATCTAAAGGTTTTGCCTATTCTCCAATTATTGCATCGGGTAAAAATGCAAATATTCTTCATTACGAATCAAACAACCAAAAATGTAAAAGTGGAGATTTAGTTCTTCTAGATGTTGCTGCTGAATACGGAAATTATTCAAGTGATCTAACAAGAACCCTTCCGGTTTCTGGTAGATATACTGACCGACAAAAAAAAGTTTACAATTCTGTATTAAATGTAAAAAATTTGGCTACCAAAATGCTCCAACCGGGAGTATTGCTTAACGATTATCATAAAGAAGTTGGAGAAATAATGACTTCAGAATTATTAAAATTAGGTCTTTTAAAAAAGATAGATATACGAAATCAAAATTCAAATAATCCAGCTTACAAAAAATATTTTATGCATGGTACATCACACCATATGGGGCTTGATACTCACGACTATGGTCTCTTAAGCGATTCTTTAGTTCCAAACATGGTGCTAACGGTTGAACCAGGAATATATATTCCTGAAGAGGGATTTGGAATACGTTTAGAAGATGATGTGGTTATTCAAGAAAAAGGTGAACCTACTAATTTGATGGAAAAAATTCCAATCGAAATTGAAGAAATTGAGATGTTAATGAACAGGTAAGTTATTTTCTTGTCGCATTTGCAATATCAGTAAAACTTATTTTTTTATAATTGAATTTCTTTTTTTCAAAAAGGACCGAAGATATATCCCTTGTCCAATCCTTATGAAATGATAATTCATATTCACCAGGTGGATTTATATTAAATTCGACGTCATATAAGTCCTCTATTTTTCCTGGCAGTGATATATTTCTTGCATAGTGAAAATTATCAACCAAATTGATATGTGGGATCAAGTCGACAAAAGTTTTGAATCCAGTAATTCTATTAGTAACAGTGGCGTTGATTTTTAAATACGGAACAAACCCACCTACAGGTGTGCCTTTTGGGACATCATTAAGATCCCAGTTGACTCGTGCCTCAATGTGAACGTTTGTTTGATTTTCATCTAAGTTTATTGATTTTGGATAAACAATATCCTTGATAGCTCCCTCAAAAATAAAAACAATACCTGGCTCAACCCTTTCTTCCCCAATGACCAACTCTTGACTATACAAATTATTAAACACCACAAAAGCAACAATTAGGAATAACAAATTTTTTCTCATATTAATTTTAAGCTTTAAACTCCTCTTTTTTTAGGATTAAAATATCTTCAATTAATTCATTTACGGATTCTAAATTTGTGCCATCATAAAATCCTCTTATTCTTCTTTTCTTGTCTATCAAAATAAAATTTTCTGTGTGAATCATTCCATGACTTTTACGATCGCCCTCACTTTTGACTGCAAGGTATGACTCTCTGGCTAATTTATAGATTTCGTTTTTTGGACCAGTCACTAGGTGCCATTTTTTATCATCAATTTTTTTTTCTGTTGCATACTTTTTTAGTGTTGGTACGGAATCAATTTCGGGTGTTACTGAATGTGAAATAAGTAAAATATCAGGATCATTCAAAAATTTATTTTGAATATTACGCATGTTGTCAGTCATCATTGGACATATTGAAGGACACGTTGTGAAGAAAAAGTCCGCGACATATATTTTATCTTTAAACGTATCATTTGTAATAATTTTCCCGTTTTGATTAGTTAAGCTAAAAGTTGCGATTCTATGATACTTTTTAACGTGCTGAATTTTATTGTCAACTAACTCATAATTAACCATTGAGGGACTGTAGATTGGTAAAACTTTTTTTTGCTTTAGTGCATCATAAAACAAAAGAAATATGACCAAGGATAAAAATGAAAACAGAACTAAAAATATTTTATATCTGTAAAAAAAGTTTTTCATTGAAAAAAATAAATTTTGCAAATGCAAATATAAATAAAAGTGACGATGTTAAAGTAGATTTTACGTTTAATAAATTTCATTGATCTACTAAAAAAGATTATTTTTGGCGTCAAATAAAATCAATGAGTATTTTTTTAATCAAAGGTTTACAATTATTGTTGAGTTTATCAATAATCGTTCTTTTACACGAATTAGGGCATTTTATTCCTGCCAAAATATTCAAAACTAGGGTCGAGAAATTTTACTTATTTTTTGATGTAAAATTTTCCTTATTTAAGAAAAAAATAGGTGATACAGTTTATGGAATAGGTTGGCTTCCTCTTGGAGGATATGTAAAAATTTCTGG
Organism: Flavobacteriaceae bacterium; assembly: GCA_002721275.1. Classification (GTDB taxonomy): domain Bacteria; phylum Bacteroidota; class Bacteroidia; order Flavobacteriales; family Flavobacteriaceae; genus Marivariicella. Next base: position 19,448 of record PBJZ01000014.1, on the reverse strand, counting down.
AATGATTGATGAAAGTATGGATACTGAACAATTAAAGAAAGAACCTCAGCCATGGGAATTCAGATCAAAACCTTCCTGGCAAAGACTAATCATTATGTTAGGTGGTGTTACAGTTAATCTTATTCTGGGATTTTTAATATACACGATGATATTATTTGTCTGGGGTAAGAACACATTAGACCAAAAAAATCTACCTTCTGGATTGTATTATTCAGATCTAGCAAAAACCATTGGTTTTGAAGCTGGTGATGAGATTATATCTGTTGATGGAAAAATGCCTGATAACATACTTGATGTAAGCAAATATTTATTTTTAAGGGGTGTATCAGTTATATCTGTAAAAAGAACAGATGGAACTTTAGTTAATTTGAATATCCCCGAAGATATAGGAAAAAAAATGATGAATTCTGGTGACTTAAGACCAATAGGTGTAAATATTCCTGCAATAATTGATAGCGTAATACCAAATTCAATTGCCAGTAAAGTTAAATTACGAAAAGGTGACGAAATTATTGGCACAACCCAAAATCAGTTTCAAGGGCTCTATGACTTTAGAAAATTTATGTCAGAACCAATTACTTCTACATTTAGTTTAGTTATAAAAAGAAATGAAATTATTGATACTTTAAATATAAGTCTGGCTGAAAATAGTAAGTTAGGAGTTTACAATGTTATCGACTTTGATATAAAATTTAAAAATGAAAAATTAGGAATTTTTGAAAGTATAAGCCAAGGCTTTTACAAAGGATATTGGACTCTCTATGATTATGTGGTACAATTTAAATATGTGTTTACAAAAAAAGGAGCATCTCAATTGGGAGGTTTTGGTGCAATTGGAAGTTTATTTCCTGCTACGTGGGATTGGCAAGGATTTTGGTCAAGTACAGCCCTGATTTCTATAATATTAGCTTTTATGAACTTACTTCCAATCCCCGCCTTAGATGGTGGCCATGTGATGTTTTTAATTTATGAAATTATTTCTGGTAAAAAACCAAATGACAAATTTATGGAGTATGCACAAATGTTTGGTTTTTTTCTTTTACTCTCTCTTGTAATATATGCAAATGGCAACGATATTTACAGAGCTCTTTTTAATTAAAATTTCTTTGTTTTAAAATTTATATATTTATCGTAGGTGTAAAAACTATGAAAAGAAGAGCTGCAATTAAAAATATTGGATTAATATTAGGAGGAGTAACTCTTATTCCACAAGGTTGCTCTGGAGAAGTAAAGCCGACATATGTTAATCTTACTTCACTAGAACCTGAACAACTTAGTTTTATAGGATATATCTCTAATTTAATTTTACCAAATAATAACACATTGTTTCCAACAAACGAATCCCGTGAAGAGTTTGTATTAACAATGATAAATGATTGCTTTTCAAAAACCGCAATAAAAAAATTTATAGATAGCCTAAAATACTTTGAGTCGAAAATAATTGAGTTACATAACATTGAACTTCAAAACTTACCCTTTGATCAGCAAATCAGTATTCTGAAAGATGAATACGAATCAAATAACAATTCTTTCTTTTTTATCGATACCGTTAGAAATTATTCGATTCTCCATTTTGAAACTTCAGAAAAATTCATGCAAAATTATTTAGACTTTGAATTTATTCCTGGCAGATATGAAGGAAAAATTTTAACTTAAAAAATGAATAACAAATACGATGCTATAGTTATTGGTGCAGGTATGTCAGGTGGATGGGCAGCCAAAGAGTTTTGTGACCAGGGCATAAAAACATTGCTCTTAGAAAGGGGGCCTAATGTTGAACACATAAAAGATTACCCTACAACAAATACAATGCCTTGGGAGTTTAAACATCGTGGTAAACTTACCGAAAAAGAAATTAGAGAAAACCCAATAATAAGTAAATGTTATGCTTTTTATGAGGGTTCAAAGCATTTTTTTGTCAAGGACGATCATCATAAATACATCCAGAAGAAACCTTTTGATTGGCTTAGAGGGTATCAAGTTGGAGGAAAATCAATTATGTGGGCTAGACAAGTACAACGTTGGAGTAAATACGATTTTGAAGGCCCCTCAAGGGATGGTTATGCTGTTGAATGGCCAATAGGTTATGATGATTTAAAGCACTGGTATACACATGTTGAAAAATTTGTTGGAGTTAGTGGAAATAAGGATGGTCTTGACATCTTACCTGACGGTGATTTTTTGAAGACATGGGAAGCAAATGCAGTTGAAGAATATTTTACTAAAGCCATAAAAAAACATTACTCTGACCGACATGTAATTCATGGAAGAGCTGCTCATCTTACTGAGATTAAACCAATATTTATTAAACAAGGAAGAGGCCTATGTATGAGCAGAACTATTTGTGAAAGAGGCTGTCCACTTGGGGGATATTTCAATGCTAATTCTACACTAATTCCCTGGGCTATGAGAACTGGTAATTTAGATCTAAAGCCAAATTCTGTAGTTCATTCGATTATTTATGATGATAAATTAAATAAGGCTGTTGGTGCAAGGGTAATTGACAACGTTACAAAAAATACTATGGAATATTATTCTAAGGTAATTTTTGTGACAGCAGCAACTTTAAATACAAATCTTATTTTACTTAATTCAAAATCATTAAGATTTCCAAACGGTCTCGGAAATGATAATGGGCTATTAGGAAAATTTATTGCTTTTCACAATTACAGGGGTGTAATTAATGCTAAGTTTGAAGGAATGAGGAACTATACTACAAAAGGAAGAAAGCCCACCTCTCATTATTTACCTAGATTTAGAAATGTCTACAAGCAAGAAACTGACTTCTTAAGGGGTTACGCGGCAGGATTCAGTGCAAGACCTGAAAGAATCACTAATAAAGATGGCCTGGGTAAAAATCTTTTAGATAATATGTTGAATACCAGTAAAACAGGCTTATGGAACGTTAGCTCACATATGATGGGTGAGACGATTCCAAAAATAACTAATCAAGTTTACTTAGATTCCAATAAATTAGACCAATGGGGTATTCCTTTATTAAATATTGATGTTGATTATGATAATAATGATGAAAAAATGGTCAAAGATTTTTTTGAACAATTTGAAGAAATGTTTAATATCGCAGGTTTTAAAAATATAAGAATAAAAGACAACAGAAAACTAAGAAATCCTGGAAATGATATCCACGAAATGGGAGGCGTAAGAATGGGAAAGGACCCTAAAACCTCTCTGCTAAATAAATGGAATCAGCTTCATAATTGTAAAAATGTTTTTGTCTCAGATGGTGCGTGCATGACATCAACATCTACCCAAAACCCCTCTCTAACTTTCATGGCAATTTCTGCACGAGCTGCTAATTATGCGATAAAAGAACTCAAAAAAAATAATATTTGACGAATCTAACTATTATTCAATTTCATTAATTTTTACAGGTCTATTTTCTGCTAAAGACTTTTTAGCAGCTAACCCAATTTGCAAGGATTTTAGTCCATCATTTCCTGAAACCGAAATTGGTATGCCTTTAGTTACAGAGTCAACAAAATGTTTAATTTCAATTTTATATGCTTCCATATATCTCTCCAAAAAAAAATCCATTGGTAATGACGATATAGTTCCATTTTGATTATAAAGCTTACTATTGTCAACTTTTACATTGTTTGCTTGAATCATTCCTTTTGATCCAAAAACTTCAATTCTTTGATCATAACCATAAACCGCCTTCCTACTATTATCTATAACTGCCATACTTGAATCAACATACTTCATGATAATTACAGCAGTATCAATATCTCCTTCTTTTTTAATTTTTTCATCTATTAAAGCTTCCCCTTTAACGTAGATTTCATCTATTTCTTTATCAACTATGAACCTTGCCATATCAAAATCATGAATAGTCATATCTAAAAAAATCCCTCCTGAATTCTTAATATAATCCAATGGAGGAGGAGAAGGGTCTCTACTTGTAATCTTGACAACATGAGGATCTCCAATTTCTCCATTATTTATTGAATCTTTCACTTTTCTAAATTCGTTATCAAACCTTCTGTTAAAACCAATCATTAATTTAACTTTTGATTTATCAACGACTTTTAAAACATCTTTTACTCTCTGGATATTTAAATCAAGTGGTTTTTCACAAAAGATATGTTTTCCTAATCTAGCTGAAGTTTCAACGTAATTTGCATGCGTGTGTGTTGGAGTAGAAATAACTACAGCATCCAATCGATCAACAGTTACTAAATCGTTAAATGTTTCATAGGTATTTTTTACACCTTTATCAATTGAATATTCCAAAGCCTCTGGAGCTGGATCCGTTACTCCTATTACTTCAACATTATTTAATTGTAATAAATTATTTAAATGAATTTTACCTATTCTTCCTAATCCTGCAACCCCAATTTTTAATTTTTTCATCTTACTTATTTTTTAAAATTATGTCCTCCACTTTAACTATACTTTTCATTTTGAATGAAGAAGTCATGGCTGTTGTAATTATAGTGGCTTCTGTGGCATTAGACAAATTACAATCAGGTTGTACATTTTTCATAACACAGTCAACAAAATCTTGAATTTGAATCAAAAAGGCATTTTTAAATCTATCAAAAAAAGTCTCATTACACTCCTGTCTTACACCATATTTATCAGAAATTTGAACTTGATTCTTTGATGGAGGGCTTCCTACAGTAAGCTTTCCCTCGGTAGCTATTATTTCTGTAAAAGTATCATGTCCATGTGGCGCTGTTCTTGATGCTCCTATCAATGCCATTGATCCATTTTTAAATTCACAAAAAGAAAATGTATTATCCGCATCGTTAGCTCTACCAAATTCTTTAAAACGGTATGCGCCACCTTGTGACCATACCTTCACAACCTCACTCCCAATAAACCATCTTGCAAGATCAACATCATGAACATTAAAATCATGGAAAATACCTCCACCAGTTTTAACAAATTCCAATTGAAAAGGCGCCCAAATATCCTTGTCTACTGTCTGAGAACGGACAAAAAAAGGAGTACCAACTTTATTTTCTTTAATTGTTTTTTTAGCTTGCATATAGCTTGGATCATATCTTCTTACAAAACCCACCATGATTATTAAATCATTATGTTTTTTTGCCTCCTCCTCAACCATTAAACACTCTTTAATATTCACACCTAAAGGTTTTTCGCAAAAAACATGTAAACCTTTATTTATGGCTTTGATTATTTGTTCAGCATGAACATTGGTTGATGAAATTATTACAACGGCCTCAATATTTGTATTGGTTAGCATTTGATCAAAATCAGTATAAGTTTTTTCTACTTCAAGATTCTTTTTAGCATATTCTATTTCATCTTTATTTAAGCTACAAGCGGCGATCAAATTTGCATTTGGAACTCTATATTGAATGTTAATAGCATATTCCTTTCCCAATCTGCCGAGTCCAACAATACCAATATTTAATTTTTTCATGTTAACAAGATTATTTAAAGTTATCTATCATATTCTTTATACCAGGTATGGTATCTAATTGATAGGAATGGCTAGGTTCAAAGTATTGAATTAAAGATCTGTGAGTCTTTCCAACTATTATGGTAAAATAATACATTTGATATCCCGGAGCAGCCACAGATGGATGATATCCTTTGTTGATTAATATTGTACTTCCGTCCTTTACATGGTATATTGGTCCCATAGACTTATGATCTGGATATAAAAACTGTGCGCCAAAACCATTAGAAGGATTGAATCGAAATTGATATACTTCCTCAAATTTAGTTTCGTCAGGAAGTCTGTCTGTATCATGTTTGTGTGGAGGAAATCCAGACCAACCTCCGGCCCCAACAGTAAAAAGTTCACTAACCAATAATCTACCAGATTTTCCTTCAGCATTTTTTCCAAGAATATGATAAATTTTTCTATGAGTTTTTGTCTCATCACTTCCATATTGTACTTTTTGAACTTCTTTATGACTAATCTTAAATGATGAGAATTTTTTTTCAATTATTCCGCCCGCAATGTAGGCCTCTGATCCCTCTTTGGAACTACATTTAATTAAAACTTNAGAGCTCTTTCCNACATATATTCCCTCAGGTTTACCNCTCCACAAATCNCTTCTTTTTCCAACATTCAAAAAAGACTTGTCATCNACAAANACATCAATTTTTCCCTTAACTACTGCAATTACAGATTCGTGATTTTTAAGAAAATAACTATGGGATTCTTTAAACTTGAGCTTGATATGATTAAAATAAATCAACGGAACTGTTTTATCTCCAACATCTACAATTGGTTTATTTTTATTTTCATAAGGTTCAATATGATNTTTCATTGTACTAAAACTTTAATTCATTTTTTAAAAAATCATACCCTTTTTTTGCATATTCAAATGGATTNGCTTTACTTGGATCTTGTTCTGCNTCNACNACTAACCACCCNTCATAATTATTTTTATGAACTACTTCTGCTAAAGGTTTCATTTTAANATTTCCATCNCCNGGAACTGTAAAAACTCCNTTTTTAACCGCCATTAAAAAACTCAAATTTTCATTTGAAATATNCTGCATAACTTTTTTTCTTACATCTTTGAAATGAATATGTGAGGTNCGGGAAATATATTTCTTTAAAGCAATAAGTGGATCCTCACCTACAAGATAAAAATGACCACAATCATAATTCAAATTAACATATTTTTCATCAGTTTCATTTAATAATCTATCTACCTCTGGGATTGATTCAATCATAGTCCCNGCGTGGTGATGATAAGAAAGTCTAATTCCATATTCATTAAACGAAATTTTCCCTAATTCATTTAATCCTTTAGTCAAGTTATCCCAGATTTCATTGGAAGCATTAATTCTTCTCGACATTGGTANGTGATAGTTTCCGTGTATAGAGTTTCCTGTTTCAGCACCCCCAATAACCTTTGCNCCAAAAAAACTTAAAAAATCTATTTGTTTGATAAAATTATTTTTAANCTCATCAAAGGATTTNGATGAAAACTCNTAACTAAACCATTGATTGCAAATTGTCAGTCCTCTTATATCAAGCATTTGTTTTAATAAAACTCTATCATTTACAGGATATTTATTTCCAACTTCACAACCTTTATAACCAGCAAGTGCCATTTCACTTATGCATTGTTCGAAAGTGATTTGACCTCCAAGCTCAGGCATATCATCATTTGTCCATCCAATTGGNGCTATTCCTAATTTTACCATTTTAATTATTTTAAAAACTACCTAACATAATATATATTAACACTGTTATCAGACATAAANTTATTGACAATGGTTTTGTATGTCTCCACTGAACCATATCATGAATTTGCAATTCTGAAAATTTAAAATTACTATTTGAAGGATAAAATAGAGAAACCAAATACATGGTAGNCATATTTAATAAAAATTCAATCCCCCAAATATGAACAAAATGGATTTTAGATTCAACTACAAAAGTCATTGTTATATAAAAAGTTAGTCCTACAAATAAAGATACTTTTGCTCCATTTGCAGATATTTTTTTTATAAAAAAACCAGCAATCATAATTGAAGCGATTGGAATAAAAAATATACCATTCAACTGTTGTAAAAGCTGATACAGACCATCAGGAGCGTTGGCAACAAAAGGAGCTNCAGCAATAGAAAAAATTGCTAATATTGCTGAAGTTATTTTTCCTGTTTTAACTAATTTTTTNTCATCAGATAACTTTGAAAAAANACCTCTATAAATNTCAATACTAAATATAGTGGCNGCGCTATTCAAAACACTATTAAAAGTACTCAAAACAGCTCCCATGACAATAGCAGCAAAAATACCAACAAGACTTGAGGGTAAAACTTTTTTAATTAATTCTGGATATATCATATCTTGATTTTCGTATAAGGAGTCACCATAAAAATAAAAACCTATAACTCCAGGTAAAATGATTATAAGTGGCACTAAAATTTTTAGTATTCCAGTATACAATAACCCTTTTTGGGCTTCTACTAAATTTTTTGCNCCTAACGCTCTTTGAATTATTGTTTGATTCATTGCCCAAAAGTACAGTTGGTTAATAATTAAACCGGTAAATAGTACCTCGAATGGCATAATTGAATCTTTAGCACCTATGACGTTAAATTTCTGTGGACTATTATTATAAACTTTTGATAAACCAGCGATAATATCTCCNTCACCAATTGATAGTAAAGCTAAAAAAGGGATGGCAAGTCCACCCAACANTAAGCCATAGCCATTAATAGTATCNGAAATAGCTACTGCCTTTAAGCCACCAAATATTGCATAAATAGACCCTANTATACCTATTAAAACTACTGTAATCCATAAGCCCTGACCCTTTGTGACTTCTAGAACTTCTGAAATATTAAAAATACTCTCTAAGTTTATTGCACCAGTATATAGCACGATCGGAAGAAGAGTCACAACAAATGAAATAATCANAAAGGAAGCAACCAAAAGTCTGGTNCTTTTGTCAAATCGTTTCTCTAAGAATTCAGGTATTGTTGTTAATCCCATTTTCAAATATCTTGGAACAAAATAAATTGCAGCTGCAACTAAAGCTAGAGCTGATGTAACTTCCCACGCAATAATTATAAATCCATTTTTGTATGATGAACCATTTAAGCCAATAAGATGTTCAGTTGAAATNTTGGTTAATAGCATTGACCCTGCTATAACAATTCCTGTCAAACTTCTGCCTCCCAAAAAATAGCCTTGAGATGAATCAAGTTTCTCTTTTCTAAGTTTTGTGTAAGAGTAAATAGCTACAAAAGCCAAAAATCCAATAAATGTTATTATAGTAAGCATAAAAAATATTAATGAAAAAACATCTTCAATTGGGTTTTATATATTTTTTTTGGGATAGTTTATCATTTTCATATTGTTGTCTAACTCTTTGAACTTTNGCAGATTTGGAAGTTTCTGGAACAGGAACTTCCCACCAGGAATAACCATAACCCGACATTTTTCTATCACGAATAGTTTCCAAATATATTAATGTTGTTCTATCATTTTTTTTTGCCTTGGATAATGACTCAATATATTCNTTGATTCCNTTTGGCCTGTATACTATAGCTCCTAAACTTTCAGCATTTTTTGCTAAATCCACAGGTAAAAAATCACCATCCAATTGACCGGTTTTTGGATTTCTNTATTTGAAATGTGTACCAAAACCTTCTCCTCCAACAGATTCAGATAGNCCTCCAATACTTGCATATCCCTCATTATTAATCAAAATAATTGTTATTTTATATCCTTCTTGAATTGTTGTTATAATGTCAGAGGGAAGCATTAAATAACTAGCATCTCCACATACTACGTATACTTCTCTNNTNTTATCGGCCATTTTAACTCCCAANCCTCCTGGAATTTCATATCCCATACATGAATTACCATATTCTAAATGAAATCCCTTGGAGCTTTTTGTTCTCCATAACTTNTGTAAGTCNCCNGGAGCACTTCCTGCAGCACANACAACAACATCCTTATCATCNATGAAATTATTTAAAGCACCTAANATTTCNGCTTGAACAGGTTTGTTATGATCAATAGGAGAATATACATTATCAACTATCTTATCCCATTCCTGATTTAAGAGTTTTACTTTATTTTTATATCTATNATNNGTACTGAATCCGTCTAGTTCTTTTCTTATTATTCTGAGGGTCTCCCTGGCATCTCCTTGCAGCGGAATAGCAGATTGCTTATATACATCTAATTCTGTGATATTNATATTTATAAAAGTAACCTCAGGATTTTGCCATGCTGATTTTGACGCGGAAGTAAAATCACTATATCTAGTTCCTATTCCGATGACCAAATCGGCCTCATTTGAAATCTCNTTTGCTCCCTTTGTTCCNGTCGCCCCCNTCGCGCCGAGATTTAATTCATGCTTGTAATGAAGAGNCCCTTTTCCAGCAAAAGTTTCAGCTACAGGAATACCTGTTTTCTCAATTAATTTTTTAAGCTCTTCCTCAGCCTCTGAATAAATAACCCCTCCTCCAGAAATTATCATTGGTCGATTCGATTTTTTAATTGCTTTAATAGCTTTACCAATTAAATATTGGTCAGGAATTAAACGAGGGATATTCCACNTTCTCTTTTGAAAAAATTCATCGGGAAACTCATAAGTTTCAGCTTGAACATCGTGAGGTAATGATATTGTTACTGTACCAGTTTCCGATGGAGAAGTAAGTACTCTCATTGCTTCAAGCATTGAAGGTATCAATTGCTCAGGTCGATTAATTCTATCCCAATATTTAGAAATAGGTTTAAAACAGTCATTNACTGACATGTCTTGAGTGAAATTGTATTCAGTTTGTTGTAACAAAGGGGAAGCTGTTCTCTTTGAAAAAAAATCTCCTGGAAGCAATAAAACGGGAATCCGGTTAATGGTAGCTGATGCAGCNGCTGTTATCATATTTGTNGCACCTGGACCTATCGAGCTTGTACAAGCAAAAGTTTGAAGTCTATTTTTCATCTTTGCATAAGCTGCTGCAGTATGAACCATTGCCTGCTCATTTCTTGTTTGATAGTANATAAAATCCTGATTTTGCTTTAANGCTTCACCAAGTCCAACAACATTTCCATGACCAAAAATACCAAAACATCCAGCAAAAAATTTATTTTCATTTCCATCTCTACTTACATATTGATTTTTTAAAAATTTAATTATTGCTTGAGCAACTGTTAATCTGTTTGTTTTCATATCGTATTAAAATCCTCCTTTACTTTTTATAAAACTAATTGACTCCTCAAGAGTCGGCATAAAATTAGCACATCCTTTCTTGGTTACAACCTGAGCTCCACTNGCGTTACCCATTCTACATGATTTGTATAAGTCCCATCCATTNAAAATCCCATACAAAAAACCTCCTGCAAATGCGTCNCCAGCTCCNAGTACATTTAATATTTTNACAGGGAANCCTGGAACATCAATTTTTTTTGAATTTTGNTCATANATACTNACTCCACTAGCACCCCTTTTAACTATTAANGTTTCTATCCCAAGTGATAATAGCTGAGAAATNGAATATTCTATGTCCCCTGTAATCTCNGGTGAAGAAATTTGTTGATTTATAATTTTTANTTGAGATTTTTCGACTAGTGTGGCAGCCAAAATCTCTTCCTCAGTTCCAATTACAATTTTAATATTTGGGAGTAANGCCCTAATCATTAATCCATATGATCTAACGTCTTTCCATTGATCAGCTCTGAAATCTANATCTAAAACAACATCGACATCATTTTTATTTGCAACTTCAACNGAAAAAAAGGTTGAACTTCTGCTTGGTTCAATATTTAATGCAGTTCCACTTATTAGAAGAATTTTATAATTTGGGATTTTGGCATTAATTACATCATCAATTTCGATTTTACTGTCTGCAGCATTATCTCNATAAAAAACCAATGGAAAATTATCAGGTGGTTGNATACCCAGAACGGCAGCGCTAGTTCTTGCTCCATCTTTAACAGGTATAGTTTCAATATTCACTTTCTCTCTTTTTAAGAAATTAATTATAAACTCTCCTACCTTATCGTTTCCAATAGCTGTAAGTAGACTGGTTTTAACCCCTAACCTTGAACATGCCACTGATATGTTTAAAGGAGAGCCTCCTACAAAAGCGTCNAATCCTGTTATTTCATTGAAAGNAGCTCCAACATCCTGAGAATAGAGGTCTATACAAGATCTTCCCAAGGTTATTAAATCAAATTTTTTACTTTTCATTACAATANATTTAATATTCAATATTCATTTCAGCTGTGACTAAAGGTAGTCTCTCGTCTTTACTCTTCCACGAATTATATATCCACTCGTGGTCAGGATCAGTTGTGTTAGCAAGACACTGATCTGTTCCCGCCAAAAAATTCAGGTAGTAACAATGAAAACCGTGTTCTGCTACAACTGGATGAAAACCCCTNNGAATCAAAACTACATCATTATTTTTGGCTCTAATAATTTCATCTAAAGATTTATCTTTAGTATAAACTTGTTGAATTGCATATGCCTCTGGTTTTTGAAATTTATAAAAATATGTTTCTTCTTGAATTGGTTCTAAAACCTTACCCTCAGAATCTAAAACTCTTTCGTCATGTTTGTGAGCTGGAAATGAACTCCAATTTCCAGAGGGAGTATATACTTCTCTAACTACAATTTTATTACATCCAAACCCTGGAGGAATTAAATCATTGAATTGTCTTGTCGCATTATCACCTCCAAAAATTACAGTTGGAGTTTCTTTTGGGGTTATNAGTTTNAGAGGNAAATCCAAATCAGATTCGCACCATCCATATGCAATATCCAANTGATCTGANGTTGCTGTAATTTCTATTGTAGTTCTTCTTGGAATATAAAGAGTATGGGCAACTCCCTGAAAAACATCTTTTCTGCCATTTTTTATTTCAAAATTTTGAGTTTTACTTTTAAATTTATAATTTCCACTTAATAAAACGATGACCATTTCGTTCTCTAAAGTATTCCAATTAAACTCTTCATTGAGATTGAGTTTTCTCGCCTCAAAATTTAAATATTTCCATCCAACGGATTCTTTGGTTATACTTTGATATATTCTGGAGTTGTTTTTTGATTTTATTTGTAAATGAGAATTGTTTTCTTTCATCTTTAATTTATTTCTATTTTTCCTGCTTTACCGAACCCGCCAAGTAACTTAAATTTATTTATCATAAACTTTTCAAACTCGTGAATATATTTTTTTCCTGGAATTGTTGGATCAAATAAACTTGGTGAATCCACAAAAAACTCCCTGTGAACCCTTGCCCATAGTAATCTTAAGTCAGTAGCAATATTTATTTTACACACACCTAGGGAAATCGACCTCTTTATTTGATCTGAGGAAACGCCAGCAGCTCCCTCTTCAAGATTTCCACCACTTTTATTAATTCTATTTATTTCATCAATATTTACAGCAGATCCGCCATGTAAAACAATTGGAAATCCTGGAAGTATTTTTTGAATTTCACTTAAAATATCAAATTGTATTCCTTCTGAGCCCTTAAATTTGTAAGCTCCATGACTAGTTCCAACTGCGACTGCTAGAGAATCGCATTTTGTTTTATTCACAAAAGAATATACCTCGGATGGTTTAGTGAACATTGCCATTTCTTCATCTATAGAAATATCATCTTCTTTACCGCTGAGGACACCCAGTTCAGCTTCAACAAAAATATTTTTTTTATGTGCCTCAATTACTACTGAAGAAGTACGTTTTACATTTTTTTCAAAATTATCATGCGATGCATCAATCATAACTGAATTATATTTGTTGGATTTAATTGCATCAAATGCATGCAATTCATTTCCATGATCTAGATGAACAAAATAAACTGCTTTAGGATATAACTTGGATGCCTCTTCAATTATTGATAACAAAATATCTGAACTTGCATAATCTCTTGCTGCTGGAGTGATTTGTACTATAAATGGGGCATCTGCTTTTTCACCCGATCTAAAAAGAGCAATTATCTGTTCCATAGTAAATACGTTCACTGCTGGAATTGCATATTTACCGTAACAATTTTTATATAAGATTTTGGGGGAAATAAGCATCTAATAATTTATGGTATAATTTATGAATTAATATCTTTATAAAGACAAGTAAAAACAAAAAAACCCTATATGTATGCTAAATATAATTAAAACTCAATTCAAGGGTAATGTTAATTGAATTTGTAAACTACATATAACTAAATCACCTTCAAAATATGGAATTTTTAAAATCAATATCATTTATTATAATTTTTACATTAATTATTTGTAATGGACTAATTGCTCAGGATCTAAATTTAAAATCCCCAAACAATGAAATTATTATCTCTATTAAAAATTCAAATAATTTTAGTTTCAATGTAAAATTCAAAAACAAAGTTGTAATTGAGAATGTTGATCTTGGAATTCAAATTAGTGATGGTAGAATAATAGATAAAAATTCCACAATAAGAAAAACTAATACTAAATCAAAAATTGAAATTAAAAATATCCCTATTCCAAATAAAGACAGAATAATAAAATCTAAATTCAATGAAATGAATCTAAAACTTAACAAGGGGTTAGAAGTAATTTTTAGAGCTTATGATGATGGAATGGCTTACAGGATAGTTGATAATAAAAAAAATAAGAAGAAAATTAAATATGAAAAAATGGATTTGAGCTTACCTAAAGGTTCATCAACTTTTTTTCCATGGGAAGAATCGATGTATTCTCATAATGAGAGATTATACAACAGAACAGAAATAAATAATTTATCGGATGGGGATTTTTGTAGTCTCCCAGTTATGTTTGAAACTAGAGATGCCAAAATATTATATACTGAGGCTTCATTATATAATTATCCTGGTATGTTTATTGAAAAAAAAACAAATAATGTTCTTTCAGCAAAGTTCCCGAATTATGTTTTAAAAGCTACACCTGCAAAATTTGGCTCTGATCGAACTCAAGAAATAGTTAAAGAAGCTGATTATATCGCTGAGATTGATGGTTCAAAAAGTTTTCCTTGGAGAGTTTTTATTATTTCTGATGATGATAGAACTTTTATTGAAAGCAACTTGGTCGCTTTACTTTCTCAAAAATCAAAAATTAAGGATCCATCATGGATAAAACCAGGAAAAGTAGCTTGGGATTGGTGGAATGCTAACAATATTTATGGTGTAGATTTTAAAGCTGGTATAAATCAAGAAACTTATAAATATTACATTGACTTTGCTTCGGAAAACAATATTGAATATATACTTTTAGACGAGGGTTGGACAAAATCAACAACTGAAATATATGAAGCTAATTCAAATATTGATATAATTGAACTTATTAAATATGCTAAATCTAAAAACGTAGGTGTTTTACTATGGGTACTATGGAAGCCATTAAATGAAGATACCGAGGGACTTATTAGTTTATATTCCAGTTGGGGAGCCTCGGGGGTAAAAGTTGATTTTATGCAAAGAAATGATCAATATATGGTTAATTCGTACGAACTAATAGCTGAAATAGCAGCAAAATATGAGTTTTTAGTCGACTATCATGGTGCATTTAAACCATCTGGAATTGAAAAAGTGTGGCCAAATCTTCTTACATATGAAGGAGTTATGGGTAACGAACAAAGTAAGTGGAAAGTAAGTCATTTTCCCTACTCAAAGGACATCTATCCAATTAACCCTGAACACAACTTAACTATACCCTTTATAAGAATGGCGGCAGGAGCTATGGATTTTACCCCAGGGGGAATGAATAATGTTAACCAATTTGACTATAAGTGGGACCCCTCGGATACTAGTCCTGCTGGTTTTAATTCTGCTGGAAAACCNCTNAGTACTGANGATAACATGCATGCTTTCAACACNCGTCCATTGGTTTTGGGTTCCNGAGCTCATCAAGTTGCAATGTATACAGTATTCGAATCTCCACTTCAAATGATGTGTGATTCACCAACAATCTATAAAAAAGAACAAGAAACTGTTGATTTTATAACTCAGATACCAACTATTTGGGATGAAACTTTTGTTATTGAAGGANCTNTATCAGATTACATTGTTCTTGCAAGAAGAAATGGTGATAATTGGTATCTTGCGGCCATGACCGATTGGACTGCAAGAGGGTTTGATATTGATTTGTCCTTTTTAGAAGAAAACTTTAATTATGATGTTCAGATATTTAAAGATGGAGTAAATACANATAGAAATGCTATGGACTATAAATTTGAAAAACNAAGTNTAAATTCAAATTCNAAGCTAAAAATATCTATGGCAAGCGGAGGAGGGTTTTCTGCAATTTTCAGGAAATCAAATGTTCTTAATTATTAATTATAAACCTCTTTGTCAGATGGTAAATCTTTTAAATTATAATCACCAAAATCAAAAAGATCTAATTTATCGTCAGGTATNACATTTTCAGTTACAAGGTTTCTTTCCTCTTGAAATAAATAAACTTTTTCAANAGCTTTGAATCTAGTAAGTGGCTTTAAAAATTCTACATCAAATTCGGTATTCACAAGATTTATTCTTTTTAGATTTTCTAGGACTGACAGTTTTTCAATACCCTGTCCTGTTACTTTTGTATTATTTAACCTTAATATGGTCAAATTAGGAAACTCTGATAATCTTTGAAAAATTGAGTCAGTTACAGAGCTTTTACTAAANTCTATGCTTACAATATTTTCNTTAAGCTCCAATAATTTAATAATATCTTTATCATCAAAATCTCTCTTATTAATTGTACTTACAGATAAAAAATTTGAATTTTTATTTATTGGGGAAACAAAAATTCTTTGAGATTTTAATTCTTTTATTTTTTCAAAATCAACTGGTAAAATCTCTAAATCAGGAAAAAAACTTGTTTTTGTTATAAAGAAATAACTTTTCAAATTCTCATCTAATTTTAATTCAGCAATACTTTGCACAGGACTACTTCCTTGGGTTATCCAATTNCCAATAATTTTTATTTCCTCTCTTGATAATTGTTTACCACCACTTGGCGGCATATGTTTCTTTTCAGATTTTGGAAGGTGAATTCTTACTAAAATTTCACTTAGTTCAGGATTTTCNAAGTCAAGTATCTGGCCATTTCTTCCTCCTTTTTTTAGAACTTCAAAATTATGCATTTGGAGACCTCCCTTAGTTTTTTTTGTGTTGTGACATTTTACACACTTATCATTAATGATGGGTTGAATCAAGTTATTATAAACTGACTTGTCACTAAAATCCTCATACTTCATATTTTCTTTTATTTCCGCATCAGAGATTCCTACTAAATCATATATGGGTTCGGTAAGATGATCTTCACCATGAGTGATATTTCCTCCAAGGTGTCCTGTAATTGTTAGTAAAATTATATGTCCTAACGAATAGATTTTTCTNGGAAGTGAAATNAAAAATGAAACTCCACTTAAATAAAGATAAAAACAAAAAGAAAGAAGAACTGTAGATATTCCTGCATAAAAATGTCCATCAATTGTATCCCATAAATAACCTCCTTTTTCATACTGAAAATATCCACTTATAATTGAAAAAATACCACTTATTGCTGCCCAAAAAAATATAAATTTCAGAGCTTCATTTGACCATTTAAATTTTTTTTTATTTATCTCAATTAAAAGTCCCATTGCAATAAAGCCAATTGGCAAATGAATAATCAAAGGATGGAAACGACCNAANAANGATAGTAAGCTATCGATCATATAACAATTATTTATTNATTTTTNGTATTCTGTCTTTCAGAGAATTCATAATAAATACATTAGCCTGCCATTGGTCACTCATTGGCTCAAGAGTTACAGGTTCGACCGGCATATAATTTGGTGGCCCAAATTCAGTTGTTACAGTTGCAATCTTTTTTTTATTCCAAATATTAAGAATTACAGATTCCCAAATATCAAGATGTCTGTCAAGGGTATTTTTCCACTCCGGAGCTTTAGGATCGTTTACTTGAGGTCCCTCTTCGAATCCTACTCTTGCATGAATGTGATCAGTATTTTCGATTACCATTTTAAGTAATTCTTTTTGTTTAATTAAAAGAGATTCATGTACTACCATCCAGTGACTAATATCAAGAGTCAAATCAATTTCATTTTTTTCAATATACTTAATGGTTTCTGGAAGAGAATAACTAAATCGACCTCTGTGCGTTTCGTGGTAAATAGGGATATCATATAACTTACTGAGTTTATTTGCTTCATAAATAAAAGCCATATTTTGTTCAAAAGTGTAAAAATCACTTCCAGTATGAGAGTTTATAGCAATTGGTTTTTGTTCTAAAGTATTTTTTAAATATCCTATGTATTCCTCTAAACTTTTTTCATAGGGCAAATTTGGATTAGATCCGCATAAAAAAATTACTTTCATGTCAAACATTTTCAGAGCCCGAGAAACTATTTTTTGTTGGTTAGGAATATTACTTGCCCATACTTCGATTCCATCGTAACCAGAATCTTTTGCCTTCTTGATAAAATCAATAGTTTTTCCATCGTAACCCCAATTTGTTTGGAAAAATAAAACCTCTTTCTGAGCTCTTGAAAAATTAAAAGATAATAAAATGAGACAAGTAAATAAAAGTTTTTTCATAGTTCTAGGCTAGAATTTCACGAATCACTTCTCCCTCAACATCAGTTAATCTGAAGGGTCTTCCTTGAAAATCATAAGTAAATTCTTCATGATTGAAACCAAGTAAATGAAGAATTGTAGCTTGAATATCATGCACTGAAACCTTTCCATTTATTGCGCTATAGCCGATTTCATCTGTTTCTCCGTGGGTGTACCCTTTTTTTACTCCTCCACCAGCCATCCACATGGTAAATGCATCTCCATGGTGATCCCTCCCCATGAATAAATTAGCTTTTCCATCTCTAGTTTCTTGCATGGGAGTTCTTCCAAATTCACCTCCCCAAACTACAAGCGTTTCATCAAGTAAACCTCGTTGTTTCAAGTCAAGTAAAAGTGCTGTTACTGGACGATCCATTTCTCTACACTTATCTCTAAAGCCTATATTCAAAGCATTAATTCCCTGATCGCCGTGACTGTCCCAACCATAGTCGTACAACTGAACAAAACGAACACCATTAGAAACCAATTTTCTTGCCAAAAGACAATTATTTGCAAAAGATTCTTTCCCAGGTGTTACTCCATACATTTTTTTAATTGATTCTGGCTCATCATTAATGTTCATAACTTCAGGAACTGCTATTTGCATTCTGTAGGCCATCTCATACTGGTTAATTCTGGTTAAAATTTCAGGGTCTTTGTAATTGTTGTAATCTTCATAATTAATTTTATTAATAGAAGAAATTAAATCTTTTTTTATATCCCTTGAAATACCTTTTGGATCTTTTAAATATAAAACAGGATCGCCTACAGATCGACACTGAACACCTTGGTATACCGAGGGAATAAATCCGCTTCCCCATAGACTTTTTCCGCCATCAGGATTATTCCCTCCTGATGTTAGAACTACAAAGCCAGGTAAGTCTTGGTTTTCTGATCCAAGTCCATATGTTGCCCATGACCCAAGACTTGGGCGTCCAAGACGAGGGCTTCCTGTGTGCATAAACAATTGTGCGGGCCCATGATTAAATTGATCTGTATGTACAGCTTTTAAAAATGAAACTTCATCGATTACATTTTTGAAGTGTGGTAAATTATTAGAAACCCAACTTCCTGATTCTCCCGCTTTTTTGAAATGAGCTTGCGGTCCTAACATATTTGGTGTTCCAGTAATAAAGGCAAATTTTTTCCCCTCTAATAATGATTGTGGACAAGGTTTATTGTGAAGTTTAGCAAGCTCCGGCTTATAGTCGAATAATTCAAGCTGAGATGGTGCACCTACCATGTGTAAATAAATTACACTTTTTGCATTTGCAAAACCAGGAGGAGGAATTGGAGCTAGAGGATTTAAAGCTCTCTCACTATCATATAAATATTTTTTTGAGCTATCTGTGTTGCAACTAGATAAAAAATTTGAGAGAGCAATACCTCCCAGTCCCAGTGTACAATTTTTAAGGAAATG
>PBJZ01000020.1 GCA_002721275.1 Flavobacteriaceae bacterium | reverse complement strand
GTTGCAACTAGATAAAAAATTTGAGAGAGCAATACCTCCCAGTCCCAGTGTACAATTTTTAAGGAAATGTCTTCTACTGCTTAGAGATGAGCTCTTCAATAATAATTGTCTAAATAGCTTTTTATTATCCATTTTTATTTATGAATGAGTTAAAAATTCATCTAAATTCATTATTGCATTTGCAATTAATGTCAAAGATGCGTGATTAATGTCAGTTTTTCCAAGATCTAAAAAATTATTCATTAATTCAGGATTATTAATAAATTGATTTTTAAAACTATTATAAAGTTCTTTTAAAGTTTCAAGTGTTTTTTTGTCAATATCCTTATATGTTGATTTAAAATACATTTTCATAATACTGTTCTCTACATTATCCAAATCTTTATAATTAAGTGCCAAATTATATGCGGCCTCTAAATATACTGGATCATTTAATGTAACCAATGCCTGCAAGGGGGTGTTCGTAGTAATTCTATTAATTAAACATACCTCCCTAGATCCGGCATCAAAAGTCACAAAAGAAGGATAGGTTGAAGTTCTCTTAATATAAGTATAGACAGCTCTTCTATATCGATCTTCTCCCTTACTCTCAATCCATTTTTCTCCATTATATGGACTCTGCCACACACCATCTGGTTGAGGTGGCATTACTCCAACCCCTCCCATCTTTCGACTCAATAGCCCAGATACCGCTAATGCTTGATCCCTTACCTCCTCAGCTTTTAATCTAACTTTTGGTCCCCTTGAATATAGCGTATTGTTTGGATCCAAAACAAACTTCTCCTCTGATATTTTTGAACTCTGCTTATAAGTTGACGATAAAACAATTGACTTAATTAATTTTTTTAGACTCCATTTTTGATCTTCAATTAAATTTACTGACATCCAATCAAGAAGCTTGGGATGCGTTGGGGGTTCAGATTGAGTTCCCATATCTTCTATGGTAGAAACAATTCCTACACCAAATATTTGATGCCATATACGATTTACTAATGTTCTTGATGTTAAAGAATTTTCTTTATCCATAAGCCACTGCGCAAGTCCAAATCTATTAGGTTCCCAACTTGGATCCCAGTCACTAAAACTCTCGGGGACATCAGATGTTACTTTTTCTAGGGGATTGAGCCAGCTTCCTCTCTCAAACAAATATGTTGATCTAGAATTGTGTTCTTTGTTTTCTAAAATTATTGGGGTTGTATTTACATGAGTAAACAATAAATCTGAAACATATTTTTTAATTTTTGAATATCCTTTTTTATTTTTTCCAGGAAGATCTGGCATAAAACCAAACCAATGAAATTGAATGATTTTACCATTATTAAATTTAATATCTGCATCTGTTAAATTATCGTTTTTTACTTCTATATGCAGATCAATCGGCCCATCAAGGCGTTTGATTGGAAAATCAACTACAAAACCTGGCTTTGCTGGAACCAAATCAGATGGGTCAGGATCAGACATCCAACCTGTTTCATATGGATTTTTAAATTCTGCCAATATTTCACCAGTGCTAGATCCCTTTCTAATAGTGACCTTTGTCCCTTTTATGCCATAATTAAAAAGTGCAACCATTCTGGTATTTTTTTCCGTATTTATATTTTTTAATAAAGCTGATCCATTATTTCTAAAATACAACTCTTGCATACTATTGACATTTCCAGAGTTGTAAATAACCTCAGAATTAATCTCATTTGTAAGAACCTTTGGCTCCAACAAATAAATAAAATCCTCATATTTATCCCTTAAATTTTCATCACCGTAAGTCTCAATCCATTTGAAGACCTTTTGAATTTTTAATTGATCCTTCTCTGAATAAAATCTGTAATTTGGCTCCTCAGTGGTATGATCATAATCACGCGTATTATTAAAAAATGACATTATTTCATAATACTCTTTGTGACGAATGGGATCGTATGGATGGGCATGACATTGTACACAACTAATTGTAGTTCCCTGCCATACATCAAATGTAGTATTCACTCTATCTATTACAGAGGCTATCCTATACTCCTCATTTGATGTTCCACCTTCGTCATTTGTCATTGTATTTCTGTGAAAACCTGTAGCTATATAGTTGTCAATTGTAGGGTTCTTTAGGAGGTCTCCAGCTAATTGATTAATTGTAAATTCATCAAAAGGCATATCATCATTTAGTGCATTAATTACCCAATCACGATATTTCCATATCATCCTTCCCCTATCTGCTTCATAGCCTCTTGTATCGGCATATCTGGCGAGATCTAACCACCAACTTGCCCATTTTTCGCCATAGGATTTTGATGATAGTAATGAATCTACAAAATTCTCGTATGAAATTTCGTTCTTTAAATATAAGTTGTAAAGATTTTGAGTTGGAGGTAAGCCTGTAATATCAAAAGCGACTCTTCTTGCCAAAATATTATTTGGTGCTTGGTCGTTTGGTAATAAATTATTCTGATCTAGTTTCTCAGCAATAAAATTATCAATTGGAGTATCAATGAAACTTATCTCATTAAACTTTTTGCTTGGCTTGGGAAGTTTAGATTTTTTGGGTGGGATATATGCCCAATGAGTGCCCCATTTGGCCCCTTGATCAATCCAATTTGTGAACAATTTAATTTCTTTCTCACTTAAAGCGGGCTTCTCAAATGGCATCCTAAGTTCAAGATCTGTTTCATGTAGTCTTTTGATTAATCTGCTTTTTGAGGAATTACCGGGAATTATTGCAGGTGATCCTTCGTCAGTATTTCCTAGTGCTTCTTCCTTAAACAAAAGGCTAAATCCAGATGTTTTTTTTACCCCACCGTGACACGAAATACATTTTTTATTAATTATCGGCTTTATCTGAGTATTGAAGTCAACTTGTTCTCTAGATTGACAAGAGAAAAAAATACCAATGCTAATTAAAACCAATAAAAATCTCACCATCATGTGATTTTTAAATTTAAAAAATTTTATTTTTTAAAATACAAACAAGAAACTATGAACCCTTAGTTTATACAAAATTAATTAGAAAATTTAAACCATGTTTCGCTCGAGTAGGTTTCTTCAGGTGTTAAAATTACGTCTGGGAAATTGATTTGGTTTGGAGAATTGGGGAAATGTTGTGTTTCAAAACAAAAACCATTTCTTTTTTTATAATTCTTACCTTTTTTTGAATTTAATGTGCCGTCAAGAAAGTTTCCTGTATAAAACTGAATACCAGGTTGGTCCGAGTATACCTCCATTAAAATCCCTGATAAATTACTCCTTGCTTGCGCAACTTTTCTAACTCCTTTTCCATAATCATTTAATACCCAACAGTGATCGTAACCAATTCCATAAATAAGTTGTTTATTGTCTAGATTGATATCCTGTCCTATTTTTTTTTCATTTCTAAAATCAAAAGGAGTATTCGTAACATTTCTAATCTCTCCAGTGGGAATTAATCCGCTGTCTACGGGCAGAAAATTATCGGCATTAATAATTACCATATGATCTAATATATCACCTGAACTTTCACCCAATAAATTAAAATAAGAATGTTGAGTTAAATTTAAAATTGTCGTGGCATCAGTATTTGCATTATATAATATTTTTAATTCATTTTTATCATTCAAAATATACTTTACAACCACATTTAAGTTTCCTGGGTAACCCTCTTCCATATGCTTGGATAAATAACTTAATTGTAGCCCTATAAAATTCTTTCCTTCTAACTCTTCCACAGACCAAATTACTTTATCAAATCCCTTAATTCCACCGTGAAGTGAATGTTCTCCATTATTGATCGCAAGATTATATTCATTTCCATCAATATTAAATTTTCCATTTTTAATTCTATTTCCATATCTGCCAATAATTGCTCCAAAGTATGGGTGTTCATTTATATAACCCTCAATGTTATCAAATCCTAACACAACATCTTTTAAATTTCCTTGATCATCAGGGACTTTGATATTGGTTATAATACCTCCATAATTAATTACTTCTACTGATATCGTAGAATTAGATAATTTATATTTATCTACTTTTTGTCCAGTAGGTAGTTCACCAAAATCAGTTTTATAAATTGTCATTCTAGAATTATTTTCATTAAAGTTACAAGAGCATATTATAATAATTATAAGTATAAACAGATGATTATTAAAAATGAAGTTTATAATATTTTTTTTCATTATTTATTTTATTCAATTACTGGAAAAGAACTAATTCTTAATCTTGAAGCTCCCATCGGAACAAGTTCAATAGATTCAGTTAACTCATCCGATTTAACAGGACTGTCCATTAACTCACCAGCAAGACCAGTTTCGTCGATTTTCCAATTTTTAATTTTTTTACCTCTTGCTTTTATAACAATTGGAGAATCTTGCTGGGTAAATGGAAAATTATTTTTAGGCCATTCTTTCTTGGTTACCTGAAAATAATTTTCAATATCATTTCCAATTATTAATCCGTAATTCCAATCAGAACCGGGATAAATTTCATAGGTTGGCCAGTTATCTTTATCAACATCACTTTGCCATTTAGAATCAAAAATAGCACTTTTATCACTCGGCTTATTAACATAATTTTCTTCAATTTTAAGTGAAAAAGTCAAAGGGCCATAATTTACAGAAACACTGTTATGATTTTTCTCCCAAGTCTTTAAGCTTAATTTTTTCGGAAGGTTTAAATTAACTAAATCACCATTTGACCACTTTCGATTAATTCTTAAATACTTTCCTTTCTCAGCTGTAATATTAATTTTTTTTCCATTTATAAGAATTTCTGAATTTTCAGCCCAAGATGGAATTCTAAAATACATAGGAAAAACATCGGACCTATTCATTTTAAATTCAAATAATATATTATCCTCGAATGGATATTTTGTTTTATTATTTATTGAAACTTCTGTATCATTCCCAACTTTTGCATTTATAATTGAGGGTGCATAAACAACCGAAGCCAATCCATTATCTGGAGTAGCCATCCATAAGTTTTCAGTAAAATAGGGCCATCCCTGGGTATGATTGTGCTGACAACACCTTGAACTAAAAGGATTAAAGTTTATAAATGGTCCCCAATTTGCAATTCCAGGGCCATGACTTTCTGAGTCACTTATAACCATGTTTGGACTTGTAATGTATCTAACAGCTTTAAAATCAGGAGATACAGTGGCGGGATAAGAATTAAATGCTATATCCTCTAAATGGTCAGCCCAAAAAATATCTCCAGTTATTCTGAGCATATGCTCATCGGAATTCATTTGTTCAACAACACCACAAAGCTCAATTCCTTGTCTGGGATCGTCATAACCAGGTCTTGAATTTTCATCACCTCCATACATCCCACCGGGAACTTGACCAAAATGTTTTCTTACAATATTGAAATTTTCATAAGTTGCATTCAAATATTTTTCATCTCCATTTAAAAGATAATATTGAGCCGGTGTTCTAAATCCTTGAGCAATATTTACATTGTGCCAATCAATGATATCTGTAAACCATTTTGGATATTCGACTCCATCTCTTTTGGCTTTTGAACTTTCTATATCCTTTAAATCGTGTCCTCTACTTGTCCACGAGGCAGTCCTTCTGTATATTTTTTCGGCAAGTTCCAACAACCATTTTTCTCCGGTTCTATTGTATAACCACATTACACTGTGTAAATTATCTCCTCCACGAATTCTATGCCAATAATGCTTATCAGAAAGAAGTTCATTTTCTTCGATATTCAATTGAAATTTAAAGTAATTTGTCATAAGATCGATAACCCTCTGATCATTGGAGTATTCATAATAAGATTGAAGGCAGTACAACATAATCATGTTAGGCCAAAAATCAATTGCTTTTTTCTTTTTCTGCTCTTCTTCTTTAGTCCTGTACTCTTCGGAAATATAACTTTCCCATGCAAAAGAAGGACCAAAAAAGCCATCATCTCGCTGACTACTCAGAACCGATTCAATCCATATTTTAGCCTCATCAATCATTTCTTTATCTTT
The DNA here is from genome assembly GCA_002721275.1 of Flavobacteriaceae bacterium. Lineage (GTDB taxonomy): Bacteria > Bacteroidota > Bacteroidia > Flavobacteriales > Flavobacteriaceae > Marivariicella. Next base: position 18,331 of record PBJZ01000020.1, on the reverse strand, counting down.
TGTGATGTATCCTATATTAGCATAACCTTTTAACCAATATGGTACTTCTTCCCATCCCCAACTACCTTCACCTCCCTTAGAAAGCCAAGCATTATCTTTTTTATCTAGCCAGGCGCTTATTTTTCCTAAATTTCCAGTTAGTCCATTTTTTTGTCTATTGAAATATTCTAAAAGCCAACCTTTTGGAGTAATTGATCCAACAGGAAGTTTAATTAAACTACTGGGAACTAGTGGTTCTCTGTTAGAAACATAATGCTGATTTTTTAAATTAGTATCTGGTTTATCTACAATAGCAATTTGATCTGCATTATTTGAGCAACTAATAATAATAGAAAGTATAAAAATTATTTTAATTTTCATTAATAGAGTTAAAAGAAGAGGCTGGTAATCCTTCTTTGTTAAACAAATTTCCAAGAACCCAATTTTTCCATCCATATCTAACGTGTTTTGGATATTTTACATTTGTATTAGAAAAGACCCTTACTTTATCATCTACTATTTGAGCTGAAGCAGCATAAAAGATTTTATTTTCACCAGCAATTTCAAAATCCTTAAGTTCACCCATAGAACTAAGACCAGAACCTTTGTGATCAAAATAGACATCTAAATAATTTTTATAAATTTTATGTGACACATACAATGGACCTGAAGAAACTATATCAAAATCATAATCGTTGTCTAAAGCCAATAGAGCAAGTCTTTTACCAACAGCCTGTTTTTTTGGGGAGTGATTATTATTCTCTAACCCTACATCCAGAAGAGATGCCATCCCGGTTTTAAAAGTATTTTTTAAAGCTAATCTTTGAACCTCTCTTAGCTTGTGTGAAGGTTGACTATCATTATAAATATTGGGTGTGATCTGTGCATAATAAAACGGAAAATCATATCCCCAATTTTCTCTCCAATCATCTATCATTCCTGAAAAAAGTTCTCCATAATCTTTATACTCAGGGACATTCTGTTCTCCTTGATACCAAATAACACCTTTGATGGTGAAGGGAATAACTGGTTTGAGCATTTTTTCAAATGAAATAGAATTACCATATGGAGAATTTGTTACATATCCTCTATGGATTTTTTTCTCAATATTTTCATAATTATCTAGAAGCTTGTCATAAGAATAATCATGTACCATAATTGAACTTCCGTTAGTCAAAAACGCATGGTGTTTAAATTTAAATTCATCTAAATTAATTTCATTTGAAATAACATCATTTTTTAAAATAACAGGACTTCTAAATCCTCCATCGCCAGCAATATTTGTTACTCTAATAGCAATTAAATTTTCTCCTTTTTTTAATATTTCCTTTGGAATTTTGTAGTTTCTTTTTCCATCAATAGAAAATGAGTTACCTATTAAATTTTCATTAAAAAATGTTTGGTCAACACGATTAATTCCTCTTTCTACATTTAAATAATAATCACTACTTATATCATCAATTTTTATTTTTGCCCTGAGCCAAATAACTCCAGTTGATAAAAATGAAGTACTAGATTTAAAAATATAATTAAATATACCATCTTTGATCTTCGAGCTATCTTTTTCTTTAATTTTTGGAATATACTCCCACCCAGAATCATCAAATTCAATTTTTTTAAACTGTATGTCATTAAGATCTAAAACCTCCCAATCCTTTTTAAATTTTTTCCATAAATCAACATTCCAAACAATCTTTTCATTCCATAAAAAATATGGTTTCGGTAAATCAAATGTTTTGAGACCGAATTGCATCTCATTTAACTTTGCTATTGAGTCGTTGTAACTTAATCTTTCAAATTGAACCAAATTGTCTTCTTCGCTTTTTGGAACTTTATTTTTTGTTGGAGTGAGGGTTTTTAATTTTTTATTACTAATCCAATTCTCAATGTATGTTCCGCCCCAACTTGAGCTTATTATTCCAATTGGAATATTTAATTTTTCATGCAGTTCTCTTGCAAAAAAATATGCAGCTGCGCTAAATTTTGCTGCATTTGTAGGGTTTGTTTTTACCCATTTTTGTTCTTTTATACTTTCTCCCGTTAAATCTTCTAAAACACTAAAAAAACGAATATCATTGAAATTAGCATTTTTTATTTCCTCCTCTTGATTCTCAATTCCATCTGATAAAATCATTCCCATATTTGATTGTCCCGATGCAAGCCAGACCTCTCCAATTAAAACGTCATTAAAAACTACGGATTGTCCCTTATTTTTGACTTCAATTCTATATGGCCCTCCAGCCTCTGGAGTAACTAAAACAACTTGCCATTTACCCAGACTATCTGATTTAGTTGATACGGACTTCCCCCAACTAGTGGTAATAGTTATTTTATCATTTAAACTAGATTCGCCCCAAAAAGAAACCTCGGTTTTTTGTTGCAAGACCATATGATCAGAAAAAACAGAAGGCAATTTTAAATCATACGATTGTTGTTTACATGAAGTAATAAAAATTATTTGTATTAAGAATAGAATGTTTTTTATTTTCATGTTCTGATAACTCAGTTTAGGGAACTAAACGAAGATGCAGGTAATCCTTCTTTGTTAAATAGTGTTCCTACTGTCCAGTTTTTCCAACCATACCTTACATTTTTGGGTTTTTTTACATTTTTTGAATAAACTCTAATTTTATTTTCCACTATATCAGCAGTTGCGGGATAAAACTTATTATCTTTTCCAGCAATTTCAAAACCATTTTTTCCGTTAATGAACTTAAGTCCAGACCCTTTGCCATCAAAATCGACATAAAGAAAATTTCCTTTTACTTCATGATTTTTATACAAAGGTCCCGAAGAAACAAAATTAAATCCATAATCTTTATCCAATGCCAAAAGCGCAAGTCTTTTCCCTACATCCTGCTTATTGTGTGGGTGAATGTCATCTCTTTCTCCAATATCCATTAAAACCACCATTCCTGTATTTTCTGTGGTTTCAAGAGTTTTTCTTTGAGCCTCGCGAACACCAACATTGCCTTCTTCTGTGAAAGGAGCTATTTGAACATAATAAAAAGGAAACTCATAACCCCAGCTTTCCCTCCAATCTTCAATCAATGCTGAAAAAAGCGTTTGGTATTCATCATAATTTGTAACATTAGCTTCTCCTTGATACCAAATGGTACCTTTAATGGTGTAAGGAAGTACATTTGATAAAATTCTATCAAATAAAATAGAGTATTCCTCAGGGGAGTCTACTGCAAACCCTCGAGCAATATTTTTATTTAAGTAATTTGACTTTTTAATTAATTCATCATGATTTAGGTTATGAACAATTAGCTTTCTGTTAATTACAAAAGCTTGGTGCTTGAACTTAAAATTCTTCATTAATATCTCATTTTGAGATGTATTATTTTTAAGTAATATTCTCCCATTAAAACCGCCAGGTCCATCGAGATCTGTTAGCCTTATTGCCAAAACATTTTTCCCTTTTTTTAGTAATGATTTATTAATAACATATCTTCGCTCTTTACTCCAACTAAAAGTATTGCCGATTAGCACTCCATTAAAATAAGTTTGATCCGTATCATCGGCGCCTTCTTCATAAATTAATTCATAATCTGATGAAATATCATTAAGATCTATTTCTGTTCTAAACCATATAGTTCCATTCGTAAGAAGAAAATCCTTAGGATCAAAAATATTTTCAAATCTCCCTGAAAGATCCTCATATTTTGGTGCTTCATGATTTTTTTGCCAAGTTTTCCATCTTGAATCGTCATAATCAAATTTTGAATACTCTTCATCATTTAAAATCAATTTTTGCCATTTTTTTTCAATTATTTTACTTATTTTTTCACCGGTATTTGATAACCAAGGTTGTTCTTCCAGTTTTGGTAAATTAATTGTATTAAAACCAAAAAGTTTGTTGTTAAGCTTTGCAATTGAATCATTATAATTTTTATAATATTTTTTCAATGCATCTCTATCATTGATTGAGATACTATTTTTACTAATTAAGGGAAGTTCTAATGAAGTTATCTGACTAAGTTTTTTTCTGCTCGTCCAAGCCTCCACTCTCGTTCCTCCCCAGGAGGAACCAATTATACCAATTGGAACACTGAGCTCATCATATAATTCTCTTGCAAAAAAATATCCTGCTGCACTAAAACTTTCAACACTGTATGTGTCTTCCATTTCTCCAGCAAATTCTGAAGTTACAGGTCTCCATTTTTGAGATTTTACAACAGTTCTAGAAAGATCCATAGGATTATTGAAAAATCTGATCTCGTTATAATTGGCATTTGCTATTTCCTCTTCCTGATTATCAATGCATCCCTCACATTGATTTAGTTTCCAAACCATATTTGATTGTCCAGATGCAAGCCAGACTTCCCCTATTAATACATCTTCATATCTAATGGTTTCGTATGAGCTATTTACATTCACCTCAAATGGCCCACCAGCAGAAGGAGTAGGAAGTTTAAGCTCCCACTCACCAGAATCGTCAGCTTTAACAGTATTCGACTCTCCCCAACTACCTTTAATCGTTATTTTTTCATTTGGTCTTGACCTTCCCCAAAAGATAACATCTGTTTTTTGTTGTAAGACCATATAGTCAGAAAAAACAGAAGGTAAAATCAACTGACCTTCTTCATTTTTTGAATTACAGGATAATAAAACAAAAAGGAATAATACAAACTTGAATTTATTTAATAGTGTTTTCATTTAGGTTAATTATTATTTACTGAAGAAATTGTCTCTTTTATGAATTCAATTTCTTGCTCAGAAAAAGGATCACCATTTGGATAAAACAAATCATGATGCCATAATTTTGGTGGTTCAGTAAAGGTTGAATCCCAACTTTTCCATGGATAAATTGTACCTGTTTTTCCTGAAACAAATCCCCAATTAAAAGCAGCTATTTTATTTTCCTTAAAAATTGGTAAAATATCCTCAAATGTACTTTTAGCACCGCGAGCAATATATTCAGAGCATAGAAGAGGTCTATTATAATTTTTCAATTCCTTAATTCTTTTTAATACACTTTCTTTACCAGAGTATTCATGAAATGAAATAATATCAGAACTATTAATTATAAATTGATCTAACTCAGACAATTCGTTTAAAGGTGCCCAATCTATATCCCAATTATATATACCAATTGTAATTGGTTGGGAAGGGTTTGATTCTCGAACCCAATTAACAGTTTTTTTTAGTAAAGAGAGAGTATATGTTTTTTTTATTGACTTTGGATCAATTTCATCTAGGTTATAAGAAGAATAATTATCATCTGTAATTTCAATTCCAATTTTTCCATATAATTCTATAGCTCTTTCCTTTGAAATATCGTGAGATGCAATTCCTCCAGCACCAGCCTCATTATAAAGATCCCAAGCAAGAATTCTTGAATCATCCGAAAATCGACTTACAACCCCCTTAATGTATGGCTCAAGTTTATTATGACTTAACGAATCATATAAAATTTTTGCTCCAGGAGATTGCACCCATCCTGAATTATGAACATTTGGAATTGGTTCAGGTTGTTTACCGGCTTTAGGTACTGGGTGCCATACGTCATCAAAAAAAACAAACATTATTTTGATCCCATATTTTTCTGATACATCTAAAAATTTATCAATCCTATTTAAAAATCCAATTGAATCTTGTTTCCAAAGAAGGTCATGTAAATACACACGATGTACATTCATACCTATACTTGCAGACAATTCAAGCTCTTTATCAATTAGTTCAATATCAAATGTCTCTTCTTGCCAAAATTCTAGCTGATTAATTGATGAACTTGTTATAAAATTTGTTCCCACAAGCCAGGGTTGCTCAGAATACCATTTCCATGCTTTCTCTTCAGACCATCTTTTTGACTCATTTATTTCTTTCGGAGAATCACAAGAAGTTATCATTACAGAGGTTAATAATGAGATTATTACAATTAAGTTAATTTTTATAGTTTTCATAAGTTTATTTTTTTAGTCACACCATAGGCAATCACCCTCAAAATCATATCCTAGAAGAAGAGTGTCTTGTCTAATATCATTTATTATTTTAGAAAGTTTAAAATCATTTTTTTCCACCTTAGGAAAAAACTCTTCAAATGGAATTTTTTGTTTATTGTTCCATGTTCTTTCAATAAAAACGGGTAGTCTTTTTCTAAGTGTTGGTATTTCGGCTTCTCCAGCTTGCTCCCATGAGCACATCTGAGCACCTATTATTTGTGATGTTTCTTCTAGTTGCATTGGTTTTTTATATACAGGTGTATTTTCCCACCAATGTTCCCATCTCCATATATTCCATGAATAAATTTTTTCAGGAGACCAGACTGCTCTCCTTGATCTGGGTTGTTTTAGTCCCCCACTAACCAGATAAAGGGGTTGCCAAGAGGTATTTACAACAGTAAATCCATCTTCTATAAGATGATTTGGTAAATGATACATGGTTTCAAATTCAAAAACAACGACATCCCTTGGTATTTCAATTTTTCCCTCACGCCTAAATCCTTCCCAAAGAAACATTTTTTTATTGTGTTTTTTTACTATCTCGTTCATGCGAACTAAAAAATATCTAAATAATTCGTGCACATCATTACCAATACCATTTTTTTTCATAAATGCTTTTACTTCGGGAACATTTTTATATAAATCAAGATTTGCCTCATCCCCACCGATATGAAAATAGGGAGAGGTATCAAAGACATCAACAATTTCTCCAATCATATCATCTATTGCTTTATAAACCTTTTCACTTGCAATATTAACAACATTAGATTTCCAAGGGTTGATTTGTAAAAAACCATTGTTTACTCCAAAAATTTCTGGATATATCTCAACTAGTTGTCTGGAGTGACCTGGAACATCAAGTTCTGGTATTATAATTATCCCTCTATCATCAGCATATTTAACTAATTCTCTAAAATCCTTCTTTGAATATGGTCTATCAGGGGTGGCTATTTTGGGGAATTTTTCCATGGGAAATGTAAAAGATTGGTCGTCACTTAAATGTAATTGAAGATAGTTTATCTTATAAAATGCTGCCATATCAATTATATTTTTTAATGTAGGAACATCATGCCACATTCGGGCTAGATCAATCAACAATCCTCTGTATTCTGAATCAGGATTATCATTGATTTTAACCAAAGGGAAAACTAAAAGTTCATTCTTTTTATTAATTATTTGAAGTAGTGAACTCTTTGCCATCGCTAGAGCTCTATAACTTCCCCCTTTTATATATATTTTATCACTTATTTCAATTGAGTACTGTTCATTTTGAAGGTTTTCTTTAATCTCAAAGATCATATTTGCACCTTCATTTGAAGTAATTGAAAAATCAATATCAAGGGAAGTAACATTTTTTATATCTTTTTTAAATACTTTGAATAATTTTTCAATTTCAGGCTGATTATAAAAAACTAAAATATTCTTCTCAAAAGCTAGTCCTTTATTTTTTTGAATTACCTTGATTTCCTTAGGAATTGGAACAATATCATAGCTCAATGGCATATCAATTTGATTTTTATTATTTTGACAAGAACTAAAAAGGACAAAAAATAAAAGTATTTTAAAGTAAATTTTCATGGTTGTATTTTTAATTAATAATCTCTCTTTCAATCATCCATTCTTCACATATTTGGGCCCAACTTTTAAATGAATTCCCCTCTTTTCCAAAAGCTAACCCATGTTCTCCTTTTTCCCATATATGAATAGCAGCTGGGATATTATATTTTCTAAGTGCTAAATAATATAAAACACTATTTTCAGGAGGAACATCAGAGTCCTCATTAGTGTGAATCATAATTGCCGGTGGAGTATCAGCCCTTACCTGTAATTCATTTGAAAAATAATCGACATATTCTTTGGTTGGCATTTTCCCTATTAAATTTTCCCTAGATCCAAAATGGGTTGCGGGTGAATTTTGCATCGTTAAAACTGGATAAATTAAAACTGTAAAATCAGGCCTCGAACTTGTATTTTTTTCAATCTCTATGGGGGATTTTGATAATCCATTATCGTGATGAGTTGATATTGTTGATGCCAAATGTCCTCCTGCAGAGAATCCTAAAACTCCTATTTTATTTGGGTTGATACCCCACTTTTTAGCTTTACTTCTTATTATTCTCATTGCTCTTTGCGCATCCATTAAGGCAACTTTACTCCTGCAATCTTTAGATTCCCAATGAGGAAGCCTATACTTCAAAACAAATGCTGTAACCCCGATATTATTAAGCCACTTGGCTACATCAACCCCTTCTTTATCAAACCACAAATCATAATAACCTCCACCTGGCATAACAAGAACAGCAGGTTTGTTTGTATTTTTTGAACTTGACGGAAAATACCATATTTGAGGATCAGCTACTTTTTTAAATGTTCGTCCAGTTGAGTTATAATCAATAATAGTTTCAAAATCAGCTTTGCAAGGTGTTCCTTCTGGATATAGATCTATCCTTTTTTCTTCATTGTAAAAATCTTTGTTTTGACCGAAGGTATGTAAAGTGTATAAAAAACTGATGATGGTCAGAATAAATGAATACTTCTTTATTGTGTTTGACATAAATATTTGGTTCTAATATTATACAATTTAATTCAGTATTACCCTTGTAAATAATTTTTTACCAAATTACTTAGAACAAATTATTTGAAAAAAAATTTCTTTCCATAATTATAAGCATTAATCCCAATTTTTTCACCTATTACTCTTCCAGGCAAATCATCAACTGGAGGGTGAATTCCTCCCCAAATCCTCGATAAGCTGCATTGATTACTTGCATCTCTGTAGGTCGCCCATTGAATTTTTATATCCTGTGTTGGGCCTTTTTCAAAAACTAAAAACTCATTCTTTTTGGCAATAAATTCACCCATACCACCAGGAAAAAATTCATTTCCTGTTAGTAACGTAAGAACCTCGGCAGCCGCTCTTGAATAAGTTGAATGGCCAGATACATAACCCGAAAAATTTGGAGTGACAAATGTTGGTCTTTGATAAGGAAACCATTTCTCTGCAAGTATCCATCCTACTCCAGCATAATCCTTCTTTGGGTCATTTATATAATCATGCCCACGCCATGAATAAACTTTAATTTTACCTATATTTTCACCATTCTTACCCTGAAGAGGATCCCCTTTTTCAACCACCTCAATTAAACCATCAACTAGTTTGATTCCTAATTTATTGTAGTTATCTAATTTTAAATCCGATGATTGACCATTATTTGACATAAATCTTATTGCGCTTATAGGCCTTATGTAATCGTAGTAGCCCTTTAGTCCCCATGCTGCGATTGCAGCATCGTGCATAGCCCCNCCTAATAGAAAATAAGACTTTANATCCCACTCTAANGAATCTAATATTTCATTATCTCCTTCAAATTTTCTTTCAAACAATGGATGGTAGGAAACATAGTTTAAAATTGTAAACCAGTGACCTGGTGGTGTTTCAGAATCAGGACCGTCCGCCCAGAACTCTGCAATAACTCTGGTATAATCTCCTCTTGGTACAATTTGTTTTTTATATGGTTTTTTAGTGTATGGATTTAATCTATGTCCATCAGATTTATCTCCACCCTCAATGGATTTGTATTTAGTCTTAAGCTCATCCACTGTCAAGTTCTGGTATTGAATATTTAAATTACCAATATTGTTTGGGGAAATATCCCACAAGACGTTATCATTGGGATCTAAGTGTGACCCCCAAATCGAAACAAAACTATGATTCCAAGAATATTCGCTATTCAGTTTGCCATCAGGATCTAAAAGTTTCGGAGGAGAACCTGGATCAAAATATATGGGGTAATCATATCCATCTCTTTTCTTGTTTTTCAGATTTTTTTTATCCAAACTAAATGGGAAAACATGACCCCACTCGGGTCCTAAAAATTCAGGAACGGATCCAGCTAATTCGTTTCCTGATTGATCAATAAATTTTTCAAATGCTAATGGCTGCCATCTATTTGGNTCTTTAATTTCTTTAATACCCTTATTTTTTAAAATTAAGGGCTTGTTAACTGGTTCATAATATAAGTTAGCATAAAAATATTTTTCATTTGATCCATCATTCCAAGTGTAATCTATAACTTTCTTAGCAATATAATTTCCAATTGCGGCAGCATTACCTGTTCTGTAATCTGTTGACTTAAAGTCAGGATCAAAACCAAGTTTTTGGAATAAAGAGTCAATTATAAATTTTGATTTATTATATCCAGGTGAAATTTCATACCTATGAATTAAAAGCCTATAAGCTGCATAGCTAATTGCCTTTTCTTGATTTTTTTTCTTATCACCAACAAATGAGGTTTTCTCGTAGGGTATAAACAACCTTTGATTCTCATTATTTAAAAAATAAGTATTTGAGCTATTGTTAAAAATTGACCAAGCATCGTACATTGCTGCAGAAATATGAAATAAATTTCTTGCATGAACGGTAGGTCTAGCTAAATCATTTCTTATGGATTGAAGTAAAACCTCATTCCACTTTCTCGCAACACTGTGTTCCTGAGAATAGTTTTTTTTACTAATAAATATCAAAAACAAGAAAAATAGAAATTTATATCTCATCAAAATTTTTTAATGTAATTAACTGATATTTTAATTCCAATTGAAGTAATTCATTATTGAATCAAAAAATGAAGGTTCTTCAACATACAACTCTTNAATTTCTATAAGTTGATTAGGAATAACTTCCTCCATATTTTGAGTTTTGCCTCCAGGCCAAGTAACAATTAAAGAATCAATTTTTTTATTNTCTCCAAGACCAAAATGTATTATTGAACTGTTTTGAGAAGCGTGACTTGAGCCTCCATCCACCTCTCTGATCATGTTTAAACTTCCGCAAACGACCCTTATTCTGGCACCAAGGCCTCTGGTCGTAGATTGTTTACCCTTGAGCTTAACCTTTAGCCAATTATTGTCACTCTGATTATCATTTCTGTAAAGTTTTGAACTAACAACTCCACCGTAATAGGCGACATCGTTCACGGGTCTTTGGTTAACAACAAAAATATCTTGGTCACCATCGTTATCATAGTCAAAATGTACAGAACCTCTTGCAATCCCATAATCCATAACTCCTGATTTTTGATTTATCTCAAAAACCCTTCCTTTATTTTCAAACAAAATATTTGGTATCGGATTTACCATAGGATTAATAGGTCCATTAGAATTAAATAAATCTAGATCTGTATCATTATCATAATCTAAAAAAAGACTCCCCCATCCGATGATAACTGATTCATAATCTTTGTAACTTTTTATTTTATTTACACCNGTCCCAACATTATTCATCAGGTTTACAAATGGAAGNCCGTCTCCTCTGTTAACAATAAATGGTCCAGCAAAAATATTTGTAACATGATAGTCTAAAAAATTATCATTATTGTAATCTCCAACACCCACACCCATTGATTTAAGACCAAAATTAATTTTAAGTTCTCTACTTTTATTTTCGAATCTGAGCTCTGGGTATTGGTTTACCATCAATCTATTAGACTCACTTGTCTCTCCAAAATCATTTATTATAAATAAATCTAGATCATTATCATTATCAAAGTCAGTGAAAACCCCTCCAAACCCATAACCTTTTCCGGCATCGACCAATAACTCAGAGACGTCCTCAAAATGACTACCATCAACATTTATATATAGTTCATCATCTCCAGTTTCATATTCCTCATTAATAGAATAGTGGTTTAATAAAGCGATATTATGTGTTCCAAATGGACTGTCTTCAAAGTAAAAGTTTTTAAAATAGTTTCCAACAAATAAATCAGGATAACCATCTGCATTAATGTCTCCAAAAGAGGAGGATGTAGAAAAATTACTTTTTGTTATACCAAGTTTCGAACTAAAGTCAGTAAAAGTACCATTTCCATTATTTATGTATATCAAATTGGGGGATAAGGTTTTCTTTTTCTTTGTCTTATTATCTTGGGAAGCAATAGTTGTGACGAATAAATCAATATATCCGTCTTTATTTATATCCGCAGATGATACGCCTGTAGTGACAATTATTCTTTCTTTCAATAGACCAGATATTTTCGTAACGTCTTCAAAAGTTCCATCACCATTATTTTTATATAAAACATCCTGACTCTTACCACCTGTAATAAACAAGTCCTCATAACCGTCGTTATTATAATCGAAAGCGACTACACCCCCTCCAAAAAGGCCTTGATAAACATCGTAGATATTATNTATTCCTGCCTCTTTTGTTACATCAGAGAATTGAGCTCGACCGAAATTAAATAAACCAACAAAAAATAAAAACGGTAGAAAAATTTTCATACAATTATAAACTTAAAAAAAGGTAGGGAGATAACTCCCTACCTTTTAAATTTAACAATATTTACTGTTAACTAAATATTTTTCAAAATAATTATCTAGTTATTAGTATCCAGGATTTTGATCAATAGCTGGGCTGTTGTCAACAAAATTTCCTGGTAAAGGCCATAGGTCAAAGTGAGGCTTATAATTTGCTCCACCATGTAAATCCCATCCTTGATTAGAGTTNACTGTCTCCATCAATTTACCAGCTCTTTTAAGATCATAAAATCTTCTACCTTCAAGAGCATGCTCAATTCTACTTTCATGTAAAATTGCATCTCTCATTGCTGACTGAGATAGACCAGGTGTTAGATCAGGTAAACCTGCTCTGTTTCTAACTTTATTAACGCCTGCATATGCACCAGCTGTATTTCCGGATTCGTTAAGAGCTTCAGCATGTGCTAATAAAACTCCAGAATATCTNTATATGTTAATATCCATGGGTGAACCGTACTCAATAGTATTCATTTGTGCAAATGCTTCAGGAGTGTGCTCTGGTGATGCAGTATATTTTCTTGGAAAGACTGGGGCAATACCAATATTTGCCATCAATCTTGTATCACCATTACAACATACACCTCCGAATTCAGCATCACCAATTGTTCCACCATCGTAAGCGTCACCTTCAAAATAGAAAGTCATTCTTAACCTTGGGTCTCTATTTGAGTATGGATCAGCTGCATCATATCCAGATGCTGGATCAGTAATTGGAAGTCCATTNGCCATTGGGAATGCATCTACTAAGTTTTGAGTAAACTTATGACCAGACCATCCATTATATCCTGACTGAGTTGGAATACCCATTGGTATAAAATCTCCACTACCTTCAGATAGAGGTCCGTTTTGAATAGACCAAATTATTTCTACACTATCCTCTGCACAACCTCTGTTCAAGCAGTCCCACTGAGAAGCAGGAACTAGTCCAACAGCACCGCCTTCAAGAGCTATTACTTTTGCAAATTCACTAGCAGCGCCAGCGTAGTCATCTTGATTCAATTTTGCGTATGCTATAGCAGTCGTTGCAGCCATTGTAGTTGGTCTACCAACTTCACCACCATTTGGAGTTGTACCAAGGTTAGCTGCAGCGAACTCTAGATCTGAGATAGCCTGAGCATATGTATCTGCTTGTGAAGATCTTGCAACTGCATCAGCCTCTGTAGCATCTATTGGAGTTGTAATTATAGGCATACCCCCGTAGAGAAACGCCAAGTCAGCGTACAAAAATCCTCTAATGAATTTTAGCTCAGCCTCCCATATTGCAGAACCTTCTGCTCCAAAGTCAATGTTAGGGATAATATCCAACATNGTGTTTATTTTGGAGATAGCTCCCATACCATAGTTGAATTTCCACTCAGTAATTCCTCCACTTAGAGGAGTCAGGAGTCCACTTGCTACTTCACTATATCCTTTCCATGCGGCTCCTTGTCCGACCATATTGTCAGAGATAACATCAAATTCCATATTCATATGGAAGTAGTTACCTCCCCAGAATGTTACGAAATAACCAGCAGATGTAAGAGAATTATATATTCCATTTACACCTAACTTAAAGTCGTCTGCAGTCTGGAAAAATCCGTCCACGGTTGCGTTACCTGGATCAGATTTAACTAGGAAATCTTTTTCACATGCTGTAAAAGAAAGCATGATTGATAAAATTACCGCTGTTAATGTTAAATTTTTNATTTTCATAATTTATTTATTTATTGTTTTTGTTGTTTTAAAACACATAAAAATAGTTAGTAATTCTATGTGTTGGTTTTNATTTTTATATCTATTACTTATAATAGTATTTGTTTTTTCTATTATTAGAANTTAGCCTGNATTCCAAATGAAAGTGTTTTCAATTGAGGGAACATGTATGGTGCTCTACCCGCCTGAGCCTCCTGGCCAGGTGCGTAAAGTTCATTTGCTCCAACCCCTGTTCTAACTTCAGGGTCAATCAATGGGAAATCAGTTGATGTCCATAGATTTGTTCCATTAAAGAATATTCTCAAACTATCAATTGGAAGAACATCATCATCAAAGGTATATCCTATTTGTAAATTCTTTAATCTCAAATAAGCTCTATCCCATACGAAGAAATCACTTGGATATACATCACTTGGACTAGCTGCTTGACCTGCCCAAACCCTAGGTAATGAAGCATTTGGATTAGCAGGTGTCCAGTTATCTGCCCAAAGGTTAGCTGTAGCGTAACCCCCAGCATCTGGTTTGAATAATTCAAAAGTTCCTTGGAAAGAGGTTGAACCAATTCCTTGGAATATGGCAGCTAAATCAAAATTTTGATAGCTGGCAAAAACATTAAAACCATAAGTAATTTCTGGAACATCAACACCAATGTCAGTTCTATCATCAAGATCAATATCACCGTCACCATCTAAGTCTATAAACTTAACATCTCCAACCTGAGAGCCCATTAGAGAATGATCAGGAGCAGCTGCAAGTTCGGCNGCNTCATTAAAGATACCATCAGATAAGAATCCCCAGAATGCACCTGGTCTGTAACCTTCTCCCAGGATAGCTCCATTGGATAAGAATACTCTATCAACGTCGCCTCCATCTAACCCAGGATTAAGATCTGTTACTAAGTTTTCTGCTTTAGAAATATTTGCTCCAACTTGAACTTTCAATTCTCCAAATTCTTTAGAATAATTTAAAGCAAGCTCCCAACCTTTAGTTTCAAGACTAGCAGCATTAGCAAATTGTGATGTAAATCCAGTTAATACATTTACTGGAAGGTCNTACAGGATATCTGTAGTTTCCTTNTTAAATACATCAAAATCAATTCCTAAACCATTGTTTAAAACTAAATTGACACCAAAGTTAGTACTTGTACTTTTTTCCCAGCTTAGGTTTGCGTTACCAAGAGAGGACTGACCAACTCCGGGGGCAATTACTCCTCCAAAACTATATGCTTCATCTAAACTCAAAGATTGAGCAAATGCAAAGTTCGGGATATTTGAATTTCCTAATTCTCCCCAAGAAGCTCTTACTTTTAAGAAGCTAATTAGATCATTGGAACTTAAGAAATCTTCTTCAGACATAATCCAACCGGCAGAGACTGATGGGAAAACTCCCCACTTCTCATTTTTAAACCTTGAACTTCCATCTCGTCTAATATTTGCCTCCAACAGATATTTTCCTTTATAGTTGTAGTCAAGTCTTGCAAAATAAGATTGAACAGAAAATCCAGTTTCAGCACCCTGTGCTTGTTGATTTCCAGTCAAACCTGCATTAATTACCTGAACTCCATCAGTTAAGTGACCATCTCTTGATCCTCTGAAATTAGTGATTGTATTTTCTTCTTGGCTATAACCAATAAGAGCAGTCAAATTTCCATCTCCAAGCTCCATGTTATAATCAGCAGTTAAGAAATAAGTTTCAGTGAAAAACTCAATATTTTCATCACTTCTATTTCTGTCTGAATCAGGGGCAAAGTAAGATGTGCCATCAGGGAAAAAGTTTTTAACTTTTTTGTTAAAGANACTTTGNCCNGTACTTCTACTTCTTATTGCACCCGTTCCTTTAATTGTTANGTTTTCAATTGGTGAGTATGCAATGTAAGCATTAAGTAGAATATTATTAACTGTTTGTTTTATGTTGTAATAATCTCCGTTTGCATAACCCATATTGTTATTTCTACCTGTACCTGGTCCAACATTAAAACCAGCAAATGTTGGAGATATCATTGCATAACCCCCATCAGCGGTATACTTAGGTCCCAGTATGTTTTGTAGTTGAACTCCTAATGCTTGTGGTCCTTGTAGGTTAGAAGAGTTGAAAGCTTGTTGCGTTCCTTGTTGAACACTTCTTGTAAGTGAAAGAGTCGTTCCAATTTCGATTTTATCTGTAGGACTTGCATCAAGGTTTACTCTTAAATTATGACGATCAAAAAAGTTACCACCTGTAGCAATACTTTCTTGATCTAGGGCACCCAAAGCAACTCTATAGTTGACATTTTCTGATCCACCTGTAACGCTCAAGTTGTGTACATTGAGAGGTGCTTTTTGAAGAAGATCACTGTAAGGATTTTTCCACCATGTTGTCTGAGTACCTGCCTCAGATATTTGAGCGGCAGAGTAAATTGGTTCGCCACCAAAGTTTGTTCTTGCTAAGTTTTTGAAGTTCATGTTATATACCGGATCAAAGTTTACATCAGGTAATTTCAAAGCTTCTGAAGTTCCAAAAGTTGCCTCGTATGCAAATACTGCATCTTGGTTTCTTGAACCTCTTTTTGTTTTAACAACAACTACACCATTAGCAGCTCTAGATCCATAAATGGCTCCCGATGCTGCATCCTTAAGTACTGATATAGATTCTATATCATTTGGGTTAAGTATATTAAGGTCTCCCTCAATACCATCAATTATGACAAGAGGAGAAGCATTATTTAACGTACCAACACCTCTAATTCGAATTGAAATTTCATCCTGACCAGCTTCCCCAGAGTTCTGAGAAACAAATACACCGGCGGTTGTACCTGAAAGGGCAGCACCTGCACTAGTCAGTGCTCTNTTTTCAATTACTTCAGAGTCAATAGTAGCTACAGAACCAGTAATATTTCTTCTTAACTGAGTACCATATCCAGTTACAACTACTTCATCAAGTGATGAGTCTGCTTCTGCTAATGAAACATTTACATTGTCAGAATTTCCAACAGCTACNGTCTGAGATTCAAACCCAATGAAAGAAAATTGTAGTGACGCAGAATCGTTTTCTAGTTCTAGAGAGTAATTTCCATCAAAATCAGTTGAAGTACCGTTTGCAGTTCCCACTTCAACTACTGACGCTCCAGGGAGAGGGTTCCCGTCAGAATCTGTTACATTACCTGTAATAGTTCTTTGGATAGCCTCTTCTTCATCTGTAACTGCATCATTTACAGTAACAGCTTTTTCTTTAAGAATGACTTTATTATCAATTACTTCATAATCAAGTTTGTTCTCAAAGATTTCGTCCAAGACATCTTTTATAGATTCTTCTTTAACATTTAATGAAAGTTCTTTGTTGAAATCAAAAACAGTCACGTTATAAATAAACTTATAATCAGTACTTGCTTCAATCTCATCTAAAACTTTTACGACACTAGTGTTTTGAACATCTAGCGAAATCTTCTTTTGACCAAAAGAATTAGCCAAAATCGTGAAATTAAACGTAAGAAATAAAATAATTGTTAGTCTCACAGTTTTTATAAGGGTAGCATAATTAAAATGATTTCCCTCGTTTGTTTGGTTTTTCATAATTTTACATAGATTTAATCGGTTTGTATAAATTTCGGTTTAGTCATATTTAGGGAGGGNNGTACTGCAATACTTCCCTCCTTTTCTTTAATTAATTATTATTTTGTTTTTAAATGTTTGATATTCAATATTATAAATTTGATTAAAATAGCTTAAAACATCTTCAATTTTTTCATTTTCAACATCAATATTAGCATTAAATAGCTCTTCAGATATAGTTTCATGATTATTNATGATTGTNACATTGTANAGTCTTTCAAGCTTTTTAACTATTTGGTTAAAACTTTCATTTCTAAAAATCACCTCACCNTCAATCCATGAGGTATACAGTTTAGTATTTATTTTTGTTGTTTCGATAACAGAACTTTCTTTATTAACAGATCCTTTGTNTCCAGGGNTTAATTTAGTGATTTTTTTTGTTTTGGGATTAGTTATGCCAACAGATCCCTTGACAAGTACAATATCAGAAACATAGTCCTCAGGATAATTTCTTACATTAAATGAGGTTCCATATACCTCAACATTAATACCATCAGAATCAACACTGAAGATATTCTCTTTACTCTCTGTGACATCAAAAAAAGCCTCTCCATTGAGAAAAACTTGTCTTGGTTTATTATTTAAAAATTTCACGGGATATTTAAGAGAGCTACCAGAATTGAGATATACTTTAGTACCATCTGATAAATAAATATCAAATCTTTTACCATAGGGTACTTTTAAAGTGTGATAAACTAATTCATTTACTTCTGAATTAGAATTGTAAATCAATTCATTAGATTTTTGAACAACCTTATTTTTTTTATCAATTGTTACTAATGACTTGTTTTTATATTCGTCTTTTCTAAA
>PBJZ01000013.1 GCA_002721275.1 Flavobacteriaceae bacterium | reverse complement strand
CTTTTTGGTAAGGATTATAACCCGTCACAAGAATTTTCTGAATATTATACTTATTTTAGGGTTTTAGAAACAGACGATGAATATTTTGATTATTACAGAAAAAGACACGCTCATTGGAAAATGTATGGTCTTTCACTTCCAGACTCTGTTTTAAAATCGATATATTACAAGAATGCTTTAAAACTTTTTCCAAAAATTGATAAAAATATAATAAAATGATAATAGTTAATACACCGGATATTCCAAACAAAAAGATTTCTGTAGTACATGGAATTGCAAGGGGAAGCACAGTTAGAGCCAGAAATGTTGGATCAGATATTTTTGCTGGTTTAAAAAATCTGGTTGGTGGAGAGATCTCTGAATATACCAAGCTCCAAGCTGATTCAAGAGAACAGGCTTTAAAAAGAATGAAGGAAGATGCAGAAAAAATGGGTGCAAATGCAGTCATTAATGTTCGTATTACCACTTCAATGGTTATGCAAGGTGCATCAGAGATATTGGCATATGGTACAGCTGTTACAACAGAATAATGAATATGTCTACCTATATTATAATCTCACTTATAGCAATTGTTGTTTTGATATTAATATTCAAAAGAATTGATGAAAAAAAAAGTGAGGATTTTGAGAACAGAGATAATTAATTCAATTGTATGTCCAAAACATTAAATAGTTTTGAATCTCTTGGAAATATAAATTTTAAAGATTTAAGAAAGGACGCCTCTACCCTCCCTTCTGTATCAAAATCAAATAATCCGAAAAAAATTCAAAATCTAGAAGCCCATTTTTCAAATAAAGGTAGGTCTGGTAAAGTTGTTACAATTATCAAGGGTTTTGATGGAGATCCAAAAAGTATTAAGAAATTTGCTAAACTTATAAAAACCCAGATAGGTACTGGAGGGTCTATCAAAAATAAAGAGGTTATTATTCAAGGTAATTTTAGAGATAAAATTATTATGTTACTTGAGTCATACGGACATAATGTAAAAAGAGTCGGCGGTTAAGATTTTAGAATATTTTTTTTATTAAATAAAAAACTACTGATAAAATGATACTTATCAATATGGATGATCCAATTGGTATGAAAACTTTGGAATTACTTTTTTCAAACATAAAATCTAAGGGGTTATTGTAACTGAATCCGATTTTTTCAATAATTAAAAAAATAACTCCAATAAAAATCAAAAGAAATCCTATAAAGATTATTTGTTTTGACATATCTAAATATATTAATAGAATTTATTTATAATACTATCTACTTGTTTATAATAGCTTCTTCCAAAGATAATTAAATGAACCAGTAGTGGATATAATTGGTATACTTCTTTCCTATTATTTAATCCAGTATCAATTGGTTTTAACTCACAATATGATCTAATTGCTACTTCAGGGTATGTTCCAAAAAGAGAAAGCATTGCCCAATCCATCTCTGGATGCCCATAATAAATTGCTGGATCAATCAATACCGGGTTATTTTGTTGGTCATAAATTAAATTGCCAGACCATAAATCTCCATGAATAAGTGATGGTTTACAATTAGGCACTATTTTATCTAGCTTTAAACAAAGATTTTCAATTTTTTTATTATCTTTTTTTTCAATTAACTGATTATCTATAGCAATTTTAGCCAACGGTAAAATTCTACGTTGAGTATAGAAATCCCGCCAATTATCCTCGAAAGTATTTGTTTGATTTAATGAGCCTATGTAGTTATCGTATTCTAAACCAAATTTATCATTTAGATTTTGGTGAAGTAAGGCCAATTTTCTTCCAAATAGCTCCCAATCTAAAGAATTTCCTTTTTGAATATATTCGATTACTAGATAACTATCTGAATCATAACATCCCTCCCCTATTACTTCTGGTGTTTTAATACCGCATTTTCTAATAAGGTTAAGTCCTTCTTTTTCCTTCTCAAACATTTTTGGATATAATTCTTTATCGTTAATTTTTATAACAACTTTATTATTACTTAAATGACATAAATAAACTTCATTAATACTCCCACCGGATAGTCTTTCGACTTTCTCTAATTTAGAATTAAAATATATTTCAATAATTTTATTTATAATTTTCACAAATCCTTATTTTTTTAAAATACTCTCCAATTAATTGGTTCTATATTATGTTCTTTCAAATAAATATTTGTTTTACTAAAATGTTTATTTCCAAACCATTTTCCCTTGTTTGCTGATAATGGAGATGGGTGCCCTGATTTCAAAATTAAGTGTTTTGAAGTATCAATGATTTTTTCTTTTTTAATTGAATAATTTCCCCAAAGCAAGAAAACAATGTTATTTCTTTTTTTCGATATGTATTTTATAATTGTATCAGTAAATAACTCCCATCCTCTATTTTTATGGCTTTCAGGGCTATTTTCAGTTACAGTCAATACTGTATTTAAAAGTAGGACTCCTTGTGAAGCCCATCCTTTCAGACTTCCATTAAAAGGAATGTCAAAATTTAAATCATCATTAATTTCCTTAAAAATATTTCTTAATGAAGGTGGGATTGTTGTATTAGGTGAAACAGAAAAGCATAACCCTTCAGCTTGATTGACTTGATGATAGGGATCCTGACCTATTAATACAACTTTAACTGAATTAAAAGGTGTTAATTTAAATGCATTAAAAATTAATTTTTCATCTGGAAAACAAAGATTTGATTGATATGAATTATCAACAAATTTCTCTAAATCTTTGAAATAATTCTTTTTCATTTCAGGTTGAATAATTTTTTTCCAACTGCTATGAATAATGACCTCCACTATTTTATTATTTTTGTTATCCAAATTTAATAAATCTAATGTCCATTATTCCAAATAAAACTTTTGAAGATCTCGAGTTTGATAAGGTATTAAATCAAATATCTAGTTTTTCAATAACTCCAATGGCTAAAGACCTAATTTTGGATTTAAAACCAATTGAGGAGTATGATGAGATAAAACTATCATTATTAATTACATCAGAGTTCAAATCTTCATTTGAAAATGATAATAAAATTCCAAACCACGGATTTGAATCGTTAAATAAACCAATTCAACTATTGAAAATTGATAATAGCGTACTTGATGTTGAGTCGTTTAGAAATATTGCTCATGCCTCTGAAACAGTTAATAATTTATTATATTTTTTTAAAAAATTTAAAATCTATTACCCCAACCTCTTTTCAATTGGATCCAAAATTGAATTAAATAAAGAATTAAAAACTAATATCGATAAAGTAATAAATCGCTTCGGAGAAATCAATGATAATGCATCTGACAAACTTTTTTTGATTAGGAAACAATCTCAAGAAGTTAAATCCAAAATATCTAAATCATTCAACAAGTCTCTCTCTCATTATAATAAATTAGATTTCCTTGATCAAATAAGAGAATCTGTAATTGATAACAAAAGAGTGCTTGCTGTTAAATCTATGTATAGAAGAAAAGTCAAAGGATCTATTATGGGAAGTTCAAAAACTGGAAGTATAGTTTTTATTGAACCTGAGGCTACCTATGCCCTATCTCGTGAATTACAAAATTTGATTTTTGAAGAGGATGAAGAGATAAAAAAAATATTAAGTCAGCTAACTGATTATTTTAGATCTTACAGATATTTGATAAAGAACTATAATGAATACTTGATTAACCTTGACTTATATTACTCTAAAGCCAAATATTCTACGGAGATAAATGGAATAATGCCAAATATTTCTAATGATAATAAGATGGAACTCTTCAAGGCTTACCACCCTTTACTTTTGAAATCTAATAAAACTGAGAAAAAAATAACATACCCTCAAACTGTTTTTCTAAATAATAAAAATAGGATTATTGTCATATCAGGACCCAATGCTGGAGGTAAAAGTATCACTTTAAAAACTGTAGGTCTGCTTCAAGTTATGGTTCAAACTGGAATACTAATCCCTGTTGAAGAAAAGAGTACAATTTGTTTATTTAAAAAAATTTTAACCGACATAGGTGATAACCAATCAATTGAAAATCATCTAAGCACATATTCATATAGACTTAAAAATATGAAAGTTTTTTTAACTAAATGCGATGAAGACACACTATTTTTAATTGATGAATTTGGCACGGGTTCTGATCCAGAACTTGGAGGTGCCCTTGCAGAGGTTATGTTGGAAGAATTTTATAATAGAAAAAGTTTCGGCTTAATCACTACTCACTACTCTAATCTTAAATTATTAGCAAATGAACTCCCCTTTATGTCAAATGCCAACATGCAGTTTGATAATAAGAGTCTTGAGCCAACATTTAAACTTATATCAGGTGAGGCTGGAAGTTCATTTACGTTTGAGGTTGCTCAAAAAAATGGATTCCCGTTTAGTTTAATTAATAGAGCAAAAAAGAAGATTGAAAATCAAAAAATTAGATTTGATGCAACGATAGCTAAACTTCAAAAAGAGAGATCTTCAATGGCTAAGACAGGGAAATCATTAAAGGAAAAGGAAATAGTGGCTGAGGAGGAATCTTCCAAACTTGCACTTCTTAATAGTAAAACAAAAGAAAAATTAATTAGATATCAAGAATTATATGATCATAACAAAAGAATGATAATAATTGGTAATAAGTTAGATGAAATTGCAGAAAAATATTTCATCAGTAATAAAAAAAGAAATATGATATCCAATGTTATACAATTAATTGAGTCTGAAAATTCAAAAAGAAAGAAAAAATCTACAAAAGAAATTATTAATGTTCAAAAAATTATAAAATTAACTCATCAAGAGGCCGAGAAAAAGTTTAAGAATATTAAAATAAATAAAAAAAAGGGAAAGAAACTTAAAGAAGCGAAACCTCTTATTGAATTAAAAGTTGGTTATAATGTAAGACTCACAGGGAGTAAGTCAATTGGAACAATTGATTCAATACAAAAGAATAAAGCGATTGTAAATTATGGTAAATTTACAACTCAAGTAGATCTTGAAAAATTAGAATATGTTAAATAAATATTTGAATAAATCAATAGTATTTTATGACGGTCATTGTCCGATGTGTCATTATTGGGTCAGATATGCAATTAAAAAGGATATTGATAACAAATTGTTCTTTTCTCCTATTCAAGGAGATTTTGGACAAAAATTTATAATTGAGAATGAACTAACATCATATGACTCTGTAATTTTTCACCTCCCAAACCGCAAACCTTTTATTTATTCAAGTGCAGTGCTGGAATTATTGAGATTTCTTAAATTAAAAAATTTACTTTTTTATTTACTTATATTTTCACCAACTATACTTTCTGATTTCTTTTATAAGTTAATTGCTAAAATCAGATATTCAGTTTTTAATAAATATGATGAATGTAGGATACCTGATAAAGAAATGACATCCAGAATCATTTTTTAAGCTTCCCAACAGATTTAGCTACCAACATTGATACTGTTGCATCTCCAGTAACATTTACAATGGTTCGACACATATCTAATGGTCTGTCTACTGCAAAAATGAGTGCTAAACCCGCTTCGGGTATACCAGCTTGACCTAAGACTATAATTAACATTATCATACCTGCACTAGGAACTGCTGCTGCACCAATCGAGGCAAGAGATGCTGTTACTACAATTCCTAATTGTGTCGTAAATGACAAGTCCATTCCAAAAGCTTGTGCGATGAATACGGCAGCAACAGCTTGGTAAACGCTTGTTCCGTCCATATTAATTGTTGCTCCAATTGGTAATACAAAGCTTGAAACTTCTTTATCTACACCAAGTTCATTTTCTACTCTATCCATTGTTACTGGTAACGTAGCAGCACTTGAACTTGTTGAAAAGGCAAGCAGTTGAGCCGGAGAAATACCCTTCAAAAATGTGATTGGATTTGTTCCTGTGAAAGTTTTCACGATTAATATGTAAATAAAAATCATCATTATTAACCCAAGAATTAGTGTTAATGAATATGCACCAAGAGCAATAAATAAATCAGCGCTTGGGGACTCAACAACAAGTGCTGCCAGTAAAGCAAAGACACCATAGGGAGAGATAATCATTATCATATCGATCAGTTTTAGAATAATACTATTAAATGAATCGAAAAACTTTTTTACTGGTTTTGCCTTTTTCTCTGGTATTAATATCATACCTATTCCAAAAAATAAAGCAAAGAAAATTACTTGAAGCATATTCTTGTTGTCAGTGGTTGCATTAAAGATATTGCTTGGAAATACATCTATTAGTGGTTGTAGTGGTCCAGTTTGAATTTGTTTAGCGGCAGCGGATTGCTTTTCTTCTGCATCTGATTTATAACTAGACATCAACTCATTTCGTGTTTTTTCACTAATACTTCTACCTGGAGACAAAGTATTTACAAGAAATAAACCAATAACCACAGCTAAAACAGTAGTACACAGGTATATAATAATGGTTCTGCCTCCAATCTTTGATAATTTAGAAATATCTTTTAGGTCCGATACTCCTTTTATTAAAGATGCCAAGATTAGGGGCATTGCAATTAACTTTAGAAGATTAATGAAAATTGTACCAAAAGGTTTAATCCAATGGGATATAAAATTACCACCCCATGATATTTGAGAAAACAACATTCCAAATATAACACCAGTTATCATTCCTATTATAATTTTCCAATGTAAAGCTAATTTATTCATCTTATCAAATTAATACATTAAAGCTTGATAGTTCTATTCAGTAATACAAAATCAGCAATAGTAAGAGCAGCCATGGCTTCAACTATTGGTACAGCCCTTGGGAGAACACATGGGTCATGCCTTCCTTTTCCATCCATTGTCACTTTATGGCCTTCTTTATTTATTGTGTCTTGTTTTTTCATTATTGTAGCTACAGGTTTGAATGCAACATCAAAATATATATCCATTCCATTAGAGATTCCACCCTGTATTCCTCCAGAAAGGTTTGATTTAGTTGTTCCATCAGGATTAAATATATCATTATGTTCACTACCCATTAATTTTGTTCCACTAAAACCACTACCAAATTGAAATCCTTTTACTGCATTTATTGATAACATTGCTTTCCCAAGCTGAGCATGGAGTTTGTCAAAAACAGGTTCTCCAAGTCCAATTGGAACATTTTGGATGATACAGCGAATGACTCCCCCTACTGTATTGCCATTTTTCCTTATATTTTTTATGTAAGATTCCATTTCATTTGCAATTTTTTGATCCGGACACCTAACGGGATTAGATTCTATTTTGTTAAAATCTAGTTGTTGATAGGGTTTATTTAATGATATTTTACCAACTGATTGTACATAGGCATTAATATTTATTTTGCCTATAAATTGTTTAGCAATCGAACCAGCAACTACTCTAGATGCAGTTTCTCTTGCAGAACTTCTCCCTCCACCTCTGTAGTCTCTATGGCCATATTTTTTATCATATACAAAATCAGCATGAGAAGGCCTATAGTTATTCTTGATATGGGTATAATCTTTGGATTTATGGTCTTTATTAAAGATTAAAAATGCTATTGGAGTTCCAGTTGTTAAGCCTTCGAAAATACCAGATAAAATCTCAACACAATCGGGTTCTTTTCTTTGGGTTACAATTTTAGATTGCCCAGGTCTTCGTCTATCTAAATCTTCTTGAATTTTCTCTATATCTACTGAAAGTCCGGATGGGCAGCCATCGATTATGCCTCCTATTGCTTTACCGTGAGATTCACCAAAAGTAGTCAGTTTAAATAGGTTTCCAAATGAGTTACCAGCCATATCAATATTTACAGTACAAATATAGTTCAATAAAAATATCTTTGTATAAGACTTACATGACAAATCAATTGATTAATTTTACCTTATGAAAAATACTTATATATACTTATTTTACTTGTTTTTATTGTTAAACATACTCTCGTGTGCCACAGAACCTGGTTCTTACACGATATCTGGTAGTGTTAATATTGATGATAAAACAAAGGTTTACAGAGTTATTGCTGATCAAAATAATCAACCCAAAATAATTGACTCTTCAATTATTGTTGACTCAAAGTTTAATATGGAAGGAAAATCAATATATCCTGACATAAATTTTCTTCAGTTTGAAGGTTTTGATTTCAATATTCCTTTTATACTTGAGGAGGGAAATATTAAAATCAAGATAAATAAGGACACAGTTTCAATGTCAAAAATCTCTGGAACTATATCAAATGATCACTTTAATGATTATAAAATCGAAACAAAAGAATATGTGGATGCAATCGAGTCAATAAAGTATGATATTCAAATTGCTGCTCAAAATGGTAATAATATTTTAATAAGTGATTTGCAAGAGGATTACAAAAATGTTCAAGACCAAATATATGCTTATGAACTGGAATCACTCAAAAATAACTATAAATCATATCTTAGTGCCATACTTTTGGACAGATTTATAGCTGCCAAAGTTTTGAACATTCCTGAGGCAAAAATTGAGTTCAGCAAACTCTCTGATCAAATCAAATCAAGTAAAATAGGAGTTAAATTGAATGCTTTGTTTGAGTCTCCTAACCAACCCCTTGATATAGGTTATAATGTACCAGACTTCAGTGCTCCCAATCCAAATGGTGATATAATAAATTTAAAATCAGAATTAGGAAAAGTTACTCTTTTGGAATTTTGGGCATCATGGTGCGCCCCATGTAGAAGAGAAAATCCCAATCTTGTCAAAATTTATAAAAAGTATAATAATCAAGGATTTAACATAATTGGAGTGTCACTAGATAAAAATAAGTCACAATGGGTTCAGGCCATCTCTGACGATTACCTGGTATGGAAGCATGTTTCAAATCTTAAGTTTTGGCAAGATCCAATTGCAAAATTATATAAAATAACAGCCATCCCCGCTAGCTTTATTTTAGATCAAAACGGTAAAATTTTAGCTAAAAATTTAAGAGGTTCCCAATTAGTATCAAAAATTTCAGAATTAATTACTAAAAATTAATTTATTTATTTTTTAGGTAAATAATCCCCACAGATATAATCAAAATCATTAGGATAAGAGTATAGAAGGATGTCTCAATAATACTTGGATTTAATAATAATGATATACTTATACCGCCGATAGCCCCACCCAAGTGAGCAGAGTGACCTATACCATCGTTTTGTTTATTCATACCATATATTGTGTATGCTAGGTAGATTGCAGCAAAAAAATATCCTGGCATTGGTATTGGAAGAAACAATAAAGCAAGTTTAAGATCAGGATAAAATAAAATAGCACTAAACAAGATACCAGTAATTGCTCCACTTGCACCAACAGCAGAGTAATTATTATTATAATAGTTAAATAGATAGCAAAGAATATTTCCTGAAATCAAACAAAATAAGTAAATAAAATAGAATAAAAATATTCCAACATAATTCACAACGAAATCACCAAAAAAAAATAATGTAACCATATTGAATAATAGGTGCTGGTTGTCAACATGTAAAAATCCCGAACTTATGAAACGGTAGTATCCACCATTTTTAATTTCACTAATCTTAAAATGAAACTTTTGAAATAATAAAATATCATTGTAACCTCTAAAACTTGTATAGATGTTAAACAAAATTAAAATAAGAACAGTTAAAGAAATTGTCATAATGCAGAAATCAAAACCAAAACTATTAAATTTGTGAAAATTATTCATATGCAGCGGGCTGCTTTTTATATTTTATATCCTTTTCTTTTATTAATATCCTTTCTACCATTTTCTTTTTTATACTTTTTATCGAACTGCATAAGTTTTTCACTTTATCATTTAATAGGTTATAGAAGAAAAATGATAAAAAGAAACCTACTTTTATCATTTCCAGATTTAAATGACTACGAGAGAAATAAAATTGAAAAGAGATTTTATACCCATATGTGCGATATTTTTATTGAAATGATTAAATCAATGTCTATTTCAATTCAAAGTATAAATAAAAGGTTTAAAGTAAATAATATGGGTTTATTGACTCAATTTCCAAAAAATAATAGAAGCGTAATAATAATCTGTGGTCATTATGCTAGTTATGAATGGATGTTATTCCTGGCTAAAGAATTTGGTGTTTCAACATATGGAATTTATACACCTTTATCTAATAAATATTTTGATAAACTGGTGAAAGATATAAGAATTAAACACAGTGCAGACTTAATATCCAGATATCATACAATTGACACCATTAAAGAACATCAAAATAAAAATCATGTTGCAGTTTATGGGTTTGCTGCTGATCAATCCCCACATCCAAAAAATAAAACATATTGGAGGCAGTTTATGGGAAATAATGTTCCAGTTTTTACAGGTGCAGAAAGATTAGCAGTTAAATACAATATTCCTGTTGTCTATGCTGATATAAAAAGGGTCAAAAGAGGGTACTATGAAGTAGATTTTAAATTAATTTCAAAATTTCCGAATAAGTCATCAAAAAACGAAATAACCGATAAATTTTTTAATATGCTACAAGAAGCAATTTATAGAGATCCAAGTCAGTACCTATGGTCACACAACAGATACAAACACTTAAAAATAAAATCTTAAGAAATTATTTTATTTATTTCTCTTATTAATTTATCTGATAAATTTTTTGCGTCGTTTTTTGATTGTGCTTCAGAGTATATTCTTATAATTGGTTCCGTATTGGATTTTCTTAAGTGTACCCATGAGTTCTCAAAATTTATCTTTATACCATCTATAGAAATTGGGTTGTAATCAATGTAATGATCTTTAATTTTTCTCAAAAGATCGTCAATATTGATCTGTTTATCTAGTGATATTTTATTTTTACTCATATAAAAATTTGGGTAGGATTTTTTAAGTTCAGAAACTTTTATTTTTCTCTCTGACAACAACGATAGGAAAATAGCTATTCCTACAATTGCATCCCTGCCATAATGTAATTCTGGTAAAATAATCCCTCCATTACCTTCTCCACCAATAATTGCATCATGTTTTTTCATCAATTCAACAACATTAACCTCGCCAACTGCACTTGAATAATATTTTCCACCATACTTTTCTGTTAATATTTTTAAAGCCATAGATGAGGATAAATTAGAAACGGTATTTCCAGTAGATTTTGATAACAAGTGATCAGCACAAGCAACTAAACTATATTCCTCTCCAAACATTTTTCCGTTTTCATCTATAAATGCCAATCTGTCGACGTCCGGGTCCACCGCTATGCCCATATCAGCATTTTTTTTAAGAACTGTATTTGATAATTCAGATAAATTCTCCTCAAGAGGTTCTGGATTGTGTTGAAAATTCTTATTTACATCACAAAATAACTTAATACACTTAACACCTAACTTATTTAATAATTTCGGGATAATTATCCCCCCTGAAGAATTTACTGCATCAATAACTACAGAAAAATTTGAATTTTTAATTGATTCAATATTGACACAACTCAATTTTAAAACCATATTTACATGAAAATCCATATACGAATCAACATTGGTTATTGAACCGATGTTTTTATAATTACAAAAATCGAAATCATAATTTGCAGCAAGTGAGGCTATATTATTTCCGTCTACTTCATCTATGAACTCACCTTTTTCATTTAGTAATTTTAATGCATTCCAATGATCAGGATTGTGACTAGCAGTAATAATTATTCCACCAGATGCATTTTCATTTACAACAGCAATTTCAACTGTTGGAGTGGTAGAGAGACCAAGGTCAATGCAGTTTATACCAATTCCTATTAAAGTGTTTGTAACTAGATTCTGAATCATCGGTCCAGATGGTCTTGCGTCTCTTCCAATAACTACATTTATAACTTTATTTGGAAATTTATTAATTAAATGTGTTCCATACGCAGCCGCATATGCTACGGCATCAACTGGTGTTAAGTTATCATTTACCTTACCCCCAATGGTTCCTCTAATTCCAGAAATAGAACTAATAATTGTCATTTGTTAAAGATAATAAGAGATTAAGGAAATACATTAAATTTATAGAATGAATTATTTAGCTCATGTATATCTTTCAGGGGATAATATGGATATTGCAATTGGAAATTTTATAGCAGACGACATAAAGGGCAACAACTATAAAGATTACAAATTAGATTGGCAAAGAGGTATTTTATTACATAGGTTCATTGATTCATTTACTGATTCACATAAAATATTCAGAGATCATTCGAAGTTATTCTTTAATTCACATCGTCATTACAGTAGAGTACTCGTTGATATTTATTACGATTATTTTTTAGCTAAGAACTGGACGAAATATAGTTCTCTATCATTGCCGAAATTTGAGACTAACTTTTCTGATCATTTAAAAAAAAATCTAAATAGATTTCCAAATAAATTATTTAATAAAATCAGTTTTTTTATAAATCATAAATTATTTTCTAAATATTCATCGATAGAAGGATTATCTTTTATCTTAAAAAAAATGGATATTAAAACAAAATATAAATCAAATATGTCTGATAGTATTAATAAATTTATTTTATTTGCGCCAGAGATGGAAATAGATTTTTTCATTTTTTTCGAAGATCTTATTTATAACGTTAATAGTTATTTAAACAAAGAAATCTTATGATTAATTCATATAAAGTCTATTTATTACTTTTTTTGTTAATTGTAAACTCCTGTGAATCTTTTATAAAAAGGCCTGTCAAAGCTGCTGTTGTATCTGCAAGAAAAGAGGCTTCTGATATTGGAATTGAAATTATGTCAAAAGGAGGTAATGCATTTGATGCAATGATTGCAACTGGTCTCGCTCTCTCTGTTTGCTATCCTAATGCAGGAAATATTGCAGGGGGAGGATTTTTAGTTTATCGAACATATGATGGCAAATATGGATCTTTAGATTATAGAGAAAAAGCGCCCCTATTAGCAAACAGGGACATGTATCTTGACTCTATTGGTAATATTTTACCTGAGAAGAGTACTTTAGGTGGCTTAGCTATTGGAGTTCCTGGAACAGTTGCAGGATTATTTGAGGTTCATAAAAAATTCGGATCACTTTCATGGGAAACTCTAGTAGAACCCTCAATTAGACTTGCTAAAATAGGTTATACAGTAACAAAAAAACAGAAAAAAAGTTTTGATAGTAATAGAGATAAATTTATTGAGATTAATGGTAAAAACACCTTCTATGGAAAAAACTTTAAGATAGGTGATAAAATCTCAAACCTTGAGTATGCTAATACCCTAGAATTAATAAAAAAATATGGTAAATCAGGATTTTATGAAGGAATTAACGCAGAAAGGTTTATCAACTCGGTCAAACAAAGTGGTGGAATTATCTCTAAAGATGATTTATTAGCATATTCCCCCGTTTGGAGAGATCCAATCCAGTTTAAATATAAAGACTTATTGATCACCTCGATGTCTCCTCCATCAAGTGGGGGTGTGTGCTTAGGTCAACTTTTTAAAATGATTGAACCATACAATATCGGACAATATAATCATAATTCATCTGAGTCAATTCAATTAATGGTAGAGGCAGAAAGAAGATCTTATGCTGACAGATCAGAGTTTCTTGGTGATCCAGATTTTTTTGATGTTCCAACTAACCAACTTCTTGATTCGATTTATCTCATCAATAGAATGTCAGACTTTAATTGGAACCAAGCGTCCCTATCAACAGATATAAAATATGGTGAATTATCAATCAGAGAAAGTGATGAAACGACTCATTATTCCATTATTGATAAATATGGAAATGCGATATCAGTAACAACTACCCTAAATGGAAGTTATGGTTCAAAAGTATATGTTGAAGATGGTGGTTATTTTTTAAACAATGAAATGGATGATTTTAGCAGTAAACCCGGATCTCCAAACATGTTTGGACTTCTTGGTAATGAAGCTAATTCAATTCATCCTGAAAAAAGAATGCTTAGCTCTATGACACCAACAATAGTCGAAAAAAACAAAAAATTATATTTGATTTTGGGTTCTCCGGGTGGTTCAAAAATTATAACATCTGTTTTTCAAACAATAATAAATACATACGAATTTAAAATGAATATTCAACAAGCTGTAAGTTCCTCAAGATTTCATCACCAATGGATGCCAGATGAAATTATTTTTGAACCAAATAAATTCAGTGATTATCTGATTGATGATCTCAAATCTAAGGGGTACTTGATAAACTTAGATAAATCAACTTCTATTGGTAGGGTTGATGCTATAATGGTTGATGAAAATGGATTTATAACATGTGGAGCTGATCCAAGAGGAGATGATTTTGCATCATATTTCAGACAATAATTACTATTTATTGGCAAATTTTGATCCTCAGATAGACTATATTTGCAAATTATTTAATTCAAAATTTTGGAAAATTATATTAATATTAAAGGTGCTCGTGTTCACAATCTAAAAAATATTGATGTAAAGATCCCTAGAAATAAATTAATTGTTATTACTGGTCTTTCTGGAAGTGGTAAATCATCACTCGCTTTTGACACAATTTATTCTGAGGGTCAAAGACGTTATATGGAAACATTTTCTGCATACGTAAGACAATTTATTGGAAATTTAGAGAGACCTGATGTTGATAGTATTGATGGACTTTCCCCTGTAATAGCAATTGAACAAAAAACCACATCCAAAAGTCCAAGATCTACTGTGGGAACTATTACAGAATTATACGATTATATCAGACTTTTATATGCTAGAATTGGTGTTGCTTACAGTAAGATGACAAATTTACCAATGATCAGTTATGACAAAGACCAAATTTTAGATTTGATAATTAAAGATTTTAATGGTAAAAATATTGGGGTTTTTTCTCCAATTATAAAGTCAAGAAAAGGACACTACAGGGATTTATTTATAAGCCTCGCGAAAAAAGGTTTTCTTAAAGTCAGAGTCGATAAACAAATTATTGATATAACAAAAGGCATGAAGTTAGATCGATATAAAATCCATGATATAGAAGTATTAATTGATGTGTTAGAAATAAAAAATTCAGATAAAGTAATTAAAAGATTGTCTAATTCAGTTCAAACAGCTCTTAGCAACGGAAATAATAGCTTGATGATTATTGATTTTAATGATGAAAATATAAAGTATTACAGCAGTGATTTAATGTGTCAAGAATCTGGGATTTCATACGAAAAACCAGAACCTAACAGTTTTTCATTTAACTCCCCGAAGGGCATGTGTGAGTCATGTAAGGGAATTGGTAATAAATTCATTATTAACAAAAAAAAAATAATTCCAGACGATCGAGTTTCAATTAATAATGGTGGAATCATACCACTAGGTACGAAGAAAAATAGTTGGGTATTTAAACAAATTGAATTAATTGCAAAACGTTATAATTTTAATCTCAATGATCCAATTAAAAATATTTCAAATGAAGCTTTAGAGGTCATACTTAAGGGTGGTATTGAAAAATTTTCAATTAATTCAAAATCTCTAGGAATCAATAGAGAGTATAAAATAGATTATGAAGGAATAGAGAATTTCATATTGAATCAATACAATAATAATGATTCTGCGAAAATTAGACGTTGGGCAAAAGGCTATATGGATTCGCAAATTTGTCCTATCTGCAGTGGATCAAGATTAAATAAACAAGCTCAAAGTTTTAAAATTTTGAATAAAACCATTTCGGAAATTACTTCAATGGATCTAGACGAACTTGATAAATGGTTCAAACAAATGCACAATAACTTATCAGAATCCCACAAAATAATATCAAAAGATTTAATAAAAGAAATATTAACTAGATTAGGTTTTTTAATTTCTGTTGGACTTAACTATTTATCGTTAAGTAGATCCTCAAAATCATTGTCAGGAGGTGAGTCACAGAGAATTAGATTAGCTACTCAAATAGGTTCTCAATTAGTTGGTGTTTTGTACATATTGGACGAACCTAGCATAGGTCTTCACCAAAAAGATAACGATAAGCTTATTAATTCATTAGAAAAATTAAGAGATATTGGAAATTCAGTTATAGTGGTTGAACATGATAAAGAAATGATATTGAGATCTGATTACATAATTGACCTTGGACCTAAAGCTGGAGTTAATGGGGGTGAGATTATTTCCTTGGGGCCTCCATCAATCCTAAAAAAAGAAAAAACCCTAACTGCCAAATATATTAATGGTTTAAAAAAAATTAAGATTCCAAAAAAAAGAAGAGCTGGAAATGGAAACTATCTTCAAATTACTGGTTGCTCCGGCAACAACCTCAAAAATTTATCTGTAAAATTTCCCTTAGGAATAATGATTGGTGTAACTGGGGTTTCCGGAAGCGGTAAGTCAAGTTTAATTAATGAGACATTATATCCTATTTTAAATAATCATTATTATAATGGAGTAAAAGATATTTTGAAATTCAAAGATATTTTTGGGTTAAAGTATTTAGATAAAGTAGTTGATGTTAATCAAACGCCAATTGGAAGAACACCAAGGAGTAATCCTGCAACTTATAGTGGAGTATTTAGTGAGATAAGATCCTTATTCTCAAAAACTCAGGAATCACAAATTAGAGGCTATAAACCAGGTAGATTTAGCTTTAATGTTTCTGGTGGAAGATGTGAAGAATGCCTTGGGGGTGGAATGAAAAAAATTGAAATGAATTTTTTACCCGATGTATATGTAGAATGTGATTCATGTAATGGAGATCGATTTAACAAGGAAACGTTGGAAATCCATTACAAAGGAAAATCAATATCAAATGTCTTAAATATGACTATTAATCAGGCGGTTGTTTTCTTTAAATCAATTCCGAAAATATATATTAAGCTAAAAACAATACAAGATGTTGGTCTTGGATACATCAAACTTGGTCAACCCTCCACTACCCTCTCAGGTGGTGAAGCTCAACGTATAAAGCTGTCAACAGAACTCTCAAAAAAAGATACTGGTAAGACACTATATATACTCGACGAACCAACGACAGGTCTACATTTTGAAGATATTAGGGTATTGCTTGAGGTCCTAAACAAACTTGTTGACAAAGGCAACACAATCATTATCATTGAACATAATCTTGATGTTATAAAACAGGTTGATTATGTTATTGATATTGGTCCTGAAGGAGGTATTAATGGTGGAAAGATTGTTGCTGAAGGAACACCTGAAATGATTTCAAAAACAAAAAATAGTTACACTGGCTCTTACATTCATAAAGAATTGTCAAATTGAGGAATAATATAATCTTTTTATTAATTTTTATCTTCTCTGAACTTAATTATGGTCAGTTTGATATATCGTATGATATTTCATCTGAGTTGTTTATTGATTCCAAAATCATAACAATTAATCAAGATATATCTTTAGTTAATAATACATCAGTTGAAATAGATACCTTATACCTAAATGACTGGTCGAATTCATATAGTAGCTCAGATTCACAACTAGCTTTAAAATTTGCTGAAAAGTTTAACAGAAGCTTTTATTATTCATCAAAAAATAAAAAGGGAAATACAAATATTCAAGAAATTTATTCTGGTAACAAATATTTAAAATGGGAAAGACTTCCAAATCAGAATGATATAATAATGGTCATACTCAACAAATCATTAATGCCAAAAGAAAAATTTATTTTATCAATAAACTATTCTATATCAATCCCTGACATCAGTTTTTCAGGAGGTTATGGTATAAAAAAAGATAAGTATATTAACATCAAAGATTTTATTATATCCCTAAGTCGATTTGAAAATAATAAATGGTTTTATCAGAGTAATTTAGATTTAAATGATAATAGTCAAAATAAATCTAACTATGATATTAAATGGATTTATCCAAAACATTTCTTTTTACACAGTTCAATAAACCACATTAAAACTATTGAATCAGACACTTCTAAAATTGGAAATTATTCTGGTCAAAGGGAAAGTTCACCACATTTTATCTTTTC
Source organism: Flavobacteriaceae bacterium (assembly GCA_002721275.1). Taxonomy (GTDB): domain Bacteria; phylum Bacteroidota; class Bacteroidia; order Flavobacteriales; family Flavobacteriaceae; genus Marivariicella. Next base: position 81,341 of record PBJZ01000013.1, on the reverse strand, counting down.
TTTAAATAATGATCTTCGCAAATTTGAGATTAACAATAAGATGACTGTTCATTCTGATATTTTTGAATCGTACCATAAAGATATTTACATCAATATTCAACGTATAAGTGAATTTTTAATAAAACAATTTGAGTTTTTAAATCAAAAAAAAACATCATATTTAGTTACAAAGCATGATTATGAATTACAACCATTATATGGTTTAAATATATTACCAGAAATATTAACTCCATTTGATAAAAAGTTTATTAATGAAATTAAATTTTTAAAAACATTTAGTTCTGAATATATCAAAAAACAACTAGATATAAATTTCAGAACCCAACATTGGATAAGTGAGGGATTAACTATATATCTTGTAATGAAGTACATATCTGAATATTATCCTGATAAGAAAATTATTGGTAGGTTGTCCAAAAATATATTTTTTAAAAACTATACTTTTTCAAAGAAAAAATTCAACGAAATATTTATGGTTTATAGTGAGTTGATGATAAGAAATAACTTACATCAAGCTCCAATATCAAGTAAAGAAAAACTTATCAAGTTTAATGAAAAAATATCAATTCCCTATTTTATGGGACAATTATTTTCATACATTGAGTATTACTTAGGTAAAGATGATTTTAATCGTTTATTAAAAAATTTAAATAAGGTTTCATCATTAGATGACTTTAAATCAATTCTTAAACTTAAATCTAATGATAAATCAATTATAAGTTTACTTAAATTAATTGAGGAATCTGATCCAATTGATTTCTCAATAAATGACGTTTTAATTGAAAAAGACTCAATCAAAGTCATAAGCTCTCAATCTTCAAAAAATAAAATCCCATATGAAATTAGTTTGGTCACGAATGATTCTATTTTAGAATCGAAATGGATAAATGAACCAGACTCATTAGTAATAAGTAAGTTTAAAAAAATTAAGGGTATAGATTACATAAAAATAAATCCCCGTGCAGCCCTACCTGAATTAAATAAAATAAATAATTCATTTTATTTAAAACCTAAAACCTTTAGTAAACCGCTGAGTATTAAATTAATTAAAGACTTTGAGGATCCAAATAAAACACAGCTATTAGTTAATCCAATAATTACATACAATTTATATGATGGACCCTCATTTGGAGCTAGACTGCACAACAAAACCCTTCAAAGAAGACCTTTTAATTACTTTGTAGAACCCACCTACTCTAGTTATGAAAAATCATTAATAGGCTCTTTTGGAATGACTTATAGGAAGTATAAATTTTCTAAGTCCAATTATTTAACTCAATACAATTTGTATGGTAGTAGTTTTCATTATGCTCCAAATTCTCTTTATAAAATATTGGTTCCCTCAATTAATTTTTATTTTAGACCAGATGAACTAATTAGTAATTTAAGACATAATATTTCATTCTCCCTATACAACATACATAGAGACTCAAGAATTAATAACACAATTGTTCCTAATTACTCAATCGGGGAATTTAAATATGTTTTTTCAAATAAAAACCTAATTAATTATTTAACAATTGACAACAGTCTAGAAATTTCTGATAAATTTAATAAAGCTAGTTTTGAAATTCAATTTAGAAAACTATTCCCATCAGCAAGGTTGTTTTCAAGTAGACTTTTTTTTGGAACTTTTTTAGGTAATTACAGAAATCTTAATGAATATTTTTATTTTAATTTAAACAGACCAAATGATTATCTATTTGAATACTATTACCTGGGCAGATCGGAAACCGATGGTTTTTATAGTCAACAATATATAATGAATGAAGGTGGTTTTAAATCAATAATTCCCCAAAGTAATTCAAATAAATCTATTTTAGCATCTAATTTAAGTATGGGTTTATGGAAATGGCTTGAATTGTATTCAGACATAGGTCTAATAAAAAATATAGATGAAAAATCTAAATTTTTTTATGGATACGGACTAAAACTAAATATACTTCCGGATTACTTTGAAATATTTTTCCCTTTTCAATCAAGTTATCAAAAAGAAATAAATCAAAAAGATTATTTGTCAAAAGTTAGATTTACTTTGTCACTAAACTCAAAACAAATCTTCAATTTGTTCAGTAGAGCATGGTTTTGATTAGATCAATAATTTTGTAAATTTACGATCCATTTTTATGATAAAAACATCACTATTTACTGATAAAGATATAAGCTTTGATGATTACAAAAGCGAAATTATTCATGATTATAAAACGGTAGTATTAAGTAGAGAATGTAGTATACTTGGTAGACGAGAGGTTTTTTTAGGTAAAGGAAAATTTGGAATATTTGGTGATGGAAAAGAGTTGCCTCAAATTGTATTAAATCGTTTTTTTAAAAATGGTGACTTCAGGTCAGGCTATTATAGAGATCAAACTTTATTAATGGCTCAAGGTTTACTGACTCCAGATAATTTCTTCGCTGCATTATATGCACACACTGATCTTAAATATGAACCGATGTCAGGTGGTAGACAAATGGGTGCTCATTTTTCAACTCGAAGTATAGACAAAAATGGTGAGTGGTTAAATCTAATGAAACAAAAAAATCACAGTTCTGACGTTTCTCCCACAGGTTCTCAGATGCCAAGACTTGTTGGTTTAGCATATTCCTCAAAAATTTACAGAGAACTAGAAATTAAAAAATCTAAATACTTTTCAGATAATGGAAATGAAATTGCTTGGGGAACAATTGGAAATGCCAGCACAAGTGAAGGAATGTTTTTTGAGGCAATCAACGCAGCTGGTGTTCTTCAGATACCAATGATTACAAGTATTTGGGATGATGAATATGGAATATCTGTATCAAATGAATTACAAACCACAAAATCAAGTATTTCTGAAGTTTTACTTGGGTTTGAAAGAACATCAAAAAAAAATGGTTTTGAAATATTAACTGTTAACGGATGGGACTACCCTGCCCTTGTAAGGGCATACGCGAAAGCTGAAAAATTAGCAAGAATTAATCATATACCTGTAATTATTCATGTTAAAGAGTTAACACAACCATTGGGTCATTCCTCATCTGGATCACACGAGAGATATAAATCTACTTCTAGGCTCAAATGGGAAAAAGAATACGATTGTATTCTGAAATTTAAAGAATGGATTTTAATTAATGGTTTGAGCGACAAAGAAACACTTTCTGTAATTGATCGCGAAGCAATTGAAATTGCAAAAAAATCAAAAATTGAATCTTGGAAAAATTATCAAAATCCAATTAAAAAAGAACTTGAAAATTTCAATAGTTATTTGAGCAAAATTATAATATCGAATCCTGAATTACTATCAGTGACAGAGGCGAAAAAATCAATTAATAATCATGATTCTATTGGATACAAAGAAATTTTGAGTGCAGGAAGATCAATTTTACCAGACATTGCTTTATTTAACGATACAAATAGCATAAACTTCAAAAAATATATCAATAAACTTCTAAAAGAATTACAACCAAAGTTTTCCTCTAATTTATACACAAAAAATACTGATTTTGAGGTTATTCCTCCTAAATATCCCAAAAATCCAAAAATTGTTGATGGAAGGATAATTATTAGAGATAATTTTGATAAGTTATTGACTAAAATTGATAACCTAATTATATTTGGTGAGGATTGCGGAAAAATTGGTGGAGTCAATCAAGGCTTAGAAGGTCTACAAAATATACATTCAGAAATTAGGGTTTCAGATACCGGAATAAGGGAGGCAACTATTATTGGTCAAGGTATTGGTATGGCATTGAGAGGTTTGAGGCCTATTGCAGAAATTCAGTATCTTGACTATATACTTTATTGCATACAAATTTTAAGTGACGATTTAGCTTCCCTGCATTACAGATCAAATGCTCAGCAGCACGCTCCTTTAATTGTTAGAACGAGAGGTCACAGGCTAGAGGGAATCTGGCACTCAGGATCTCCTATGGCAGCAATGATACATTTGTTAAGAGGCATATATATCCTAACTCCCAGGAATATGACCATTGCCGCGGGTATGTACAATTCTTTACTAAAAATTAATCAACCTGCAATTCTAATAGAAACATTGAATGCATATAGACTCAAAGAAAAGCTACCAATGAATATTGGAAAATTTACCTCTCCAATTGGAGAAATTGAAGTTCTTAAAAATGGAGAAGATATAACAATTATAACCTATGGCGCCACAGTTCAGTTAGTTTTAAAAGCATCAGAATTACTTAAAGAAAAAAATATCGATGTTGAAGTAATAGACCTTCAAACATTAATTCCATTTGATAAGTCAAAAAATATTAGGGAAAGTTTGAAAAAAACAAACAAACTTTTAATTGTTGATGAGGATATGCCAGGAGGAGCATCTGCGTATATTCTTCAACAACTCCTAGATCACCAAGACATATATACCTTATTAGACTCTGAACCAAAACTATTATCTGCCAAAGAACATCGCCCACCATATGGTACAGACGGAGATTATTTTACAAAACCAAACATTAATGATATTTTTGAAATTTCATATGGGCTAATGAATGAGTCAAATCCAGACAAATACTCTAGCTTGGATTAATACTCAAAAATATCATTTATTAAATCAACTAAAATATCTTTTGAGTTTACATTTGAAGATCTAATACCTTTACTTTTTAAATCAGCAATATGTATCTTTTCAATGATCTTGCTACAAGATCTCATTTTAAAATTTACAGATGCAACTTTATAATCATTTAAAAAATATGGGTTTATGCCCATTGAAGAAGCAACATGGGAAGAATCGGAAATACCGTGAAAAATTAATAAACGTTTGAAAAATTGAAAAATCATTGCTATGGTTAATACCAATGGGGAGGATTTTGAATTATCTGATAAATAATATATTATTTTTAAACACATATTTTTATCCTTTTTTATTATGGCATTTATTAATTCAAAATTATTATAATCCTTATTTATTCCAATATGCTTTTCAACAGAATCAAGGTTTATGATGTTATCATCCAAAGTAATCTTCAATTTATTTAACTCATTATTAATTCTGGATAAATTATTACCCAAAGATTCATATATCAAATGAATAGATTTTAAATCAGAAATTAATCCAAGGGATTTAATTTGATTTGATATCCATGGAATGATTTGTTTATCCTTTAATTTTTTGGAATGAAAAACAATACCACTTTTAANAGCAGATTTATACAAATTAAGTCTTTTGTCAAAATCTTTATTTTTATAACAAAACACAATTATTGAGGTTTTTTGTGGATTTTCTAGATATTTGATAAGTGGNCCATATTCTTTTTTTAATCCTTGAGCTTCTTTAATTATAATTAATTGATATTTTGAAATCAGAGGATATCTTTTAGAAGATTCAACTATATGGGATANTGATGTGTCTTTGCCGTAGACGATGGATAAATCAAAATCTCTNGCTTNTTCATCAATAATATAATTTTTAAAATAATCATATATTTTATCAATAAAATATGCTTCCTCACCATGTAGTAGGTAAAATGGATAAACAACATCATTTGTNAAGTCAGAAATTATTTTNTCAAGATCTTGCATCTAAGCAATTAATTTGGAAATTTGTTAAATGAAAAATTTAAACTTTAATGAGTTTAAAATGAATATTAAAAATAAAGAAAATAAGAACTTTATTTTTGATATTGTAAGGAAAAAGTGGTTTTTATTAACAAAAGAGGAATGGGTTAGGCAGAATTGTGTTCATTATCTTATNCACACAAAGAAATACCCAATTTCATTAATNAGCGTTGAAAAAAAAATTCTTATNAATGGATTAAATAAAAGGTATGATATTGTAGTGTATTCNAAATATGGAGAAGCATTGATTTTAGTTGAGTGTAAGTCATATGATATAAAACTAAGTCAAAATATTTTTGATCAGATTGCAAGATATAATTTAAAGTTAAAAAGCAAGTTTTTAATGATTACTAACGGACTATCTCACTATTTTTATACAATTAACTATGAACTTAAGAATTACTCATTTATAATTGATCTGCCAGAATACAAAAAAGAAAATTTGTGAATATTGCAATTGTATTACTTAATTGGAACNGTGAAAAACTTTTAAGAAGATTTTTACCAACTTTAGTTACTAACTCACTAAAGGCAAAAATTTATGTTATTGACAATGGATCAAGTGATAATTCAGTTAAGTANATTAAAAACAATTTCCAAAATATTAAATGTATAGTATTGAAAAAAAATTANGGATTTGCCGAAGGATATAATCTTGGCTTAAAAAATATAAATGCTGATTTATTTTGTCTAATTAATTCAGATATTGAAGTAACAAAGAATTGGCTNGAACCANTAATTAGATTATTTAAATCAGATACCGACATTTCTATTGCTCAACCTAAAATATTAAACTACAACAAGAAGAATTTTTTCGAATATTCCGGAGCAGCTGGCGGCTATATAGATTCTTATGGTTATGCATTTTGTAGAGGAAGAATTTTTTCAACACTTGAAAGAGATCAAAATCAGTATAATGACAAGAAAAGAATCTTTTGGGCTAGCGGAGCCTGCATATTCATAAGATCTAAATTATGGAAAAACCTAAATGGATTTGATAAAGATTTATTTGCTCATTTTGAAGAAATAGATTTTTGTTGGAGAGCATTCAATAGAGGCCATAAGAACTATTATATNCCCAACTCAAAAGTATTNCATATTGGAGCAGCATCACTTAAAGTATCTTATTTTAAGTGGTATTTAAATTTCAGAAATTCATTGATAGTAATGTTAAAAAATCTTCCAGAAAAGGATTTGTTTAAAATATTAGCAACAAGGCTTTTTCTGGATATTATTGCTGCCTTAAGATTTCTATTTAAAGGTAAATTAAAAATATTTTTAGCTATATTNAAATCTCATATTTACTTTTATAAAAATTACAAAAAGCATTATAAAAAAAGAGAAAATAAAATCACCGAAAATCAATATTGGAAAGTGAGGTCAATAGTTTGGNAATATTTTATTAAAAAAAATAAAATTTTTTCCAGTCTTTCACAATATTCAAACAATATTTAAGTTAAATTTATAAATCTAATATTATTAAAATGAAAAAAATAATCCTTATACCNATTAGTGCAATTTTTTTATTTTCTTGTGTGTCGCAAAAAAAATATCAAGAACTTGAAACTCTTCAAGAAAACACAAGAAATAATTTAAATTCTACTGCTATTCAATTAAATACATGTAAAGATGATAAAGAAGCAGCCCTAGTTAGTTTATCAGAATTAAAAGAACAGGTTAAGTTTTTGAAAGCGAATAATCAAGATTTAATAAGTAACCTTGGTAATTTGACAANTTTATCTCAAAAAGGGGCTGAAAATCTTGAAAAATCTTTAGAAAGTATGAAAGAAAAAGATGTTAGAATTCAAAGAATGCAAGATGCAGTTACCAGAAAAGATTCNGTTACATTAGCTTTAGTTACAAGCTTAAAAGGGGTTTTGGGTAATCTTAGTGATGATGATATTGAGGTCAATGTTGAAAAAGGAGTTGTTTATGTTTCAATTTCTGATAAGCTTTTATTTAGNTCTGGAAGTTACATGATAACCAAAAGAGCAAAAGATGTTCTTGGAAAAGTTGCTGAGGTTGTTAATAANCGTCCAGATTTAGAATTTATGGTTGAAGGTCACACTGATAATGTCCCCATAAAAACTGATGCTGTTCTTGACAATTGGGANCTCAGTGTNAAGNGAGCTACAGCCGTAGTGAGAATTTTACAAAACGATTTTTCTGTTGCTCCAGAAAGAATGACTGCNGCAGGAAGAAGCTCATATGTTCCATTGTTGGATAATGATAGTGCNTCAAACAGAGCTAAAAATAGAAGAACTCGAATCGTTGTTCTTCCAAAATTAGACCAGTTTTATGATTTAATTCAACAAGGAATGGACGCAGCAATGTAAACTTTGGATTTTATTTTAATTACCTAAACACCTATCTGTAACTAGCTAGGTGTTTTTTAATTAATTATATTTTAATGAGAAAAATTAATCTATCAAATTAAGTTTTGCAAATTTTAACAATAATGTTTTTACCCCNATATTTTCAAATAATATTGATGCTTTTTTATCCATACCAACCCCCTCAATACTGACTACNTTTCCAANTCCAAATCTTCCATGTGAAACCTTTGATCCAATTTCAAGTTTTATAGGGTCCGTACTTCTCGAATTAGAGTTATTAATTTTAGTTAATTCTTTAAGTTTATTAAGCTTATTTATATTTGGTTTTGTAATTAAGTTAAATTCATCTTGNTTNTTNAAATATGNTCTACTTATTCGTTTCTCGGCAAGCGAATTATTATGACTTTTATAAGCTAAACTAAAATCAATATATTTTGAGTCAATTTCATCAATAAATCTACTCTTATCACTATCTATTAATTTACCCCATCTATATCTTGAGTTTGCATATGAAATAGTTACTCTATTTTTTGCTCTGGTTAATGCAACATAAAATAGTCTTCTCTCCTCTTCTAATTCGACTCTTGTGTTCAAACTCATAGCTGAGGGGAATAAATCTTCTTCAACCCCAACAATATAAACTTCAGGAAACTCAAGACCCTTTGCTAAATGGATCGTCATTAATGAAACCTTATTAGATGANCTTTCTTTTTCATTATCAAAATCAGTGGCTAATGCAACGTCTTCGAGGAATTCAGTNAGCTTATTTGACCTGTTTATAGAATCGTTAGATTCTTCTGTAAAACCACGGATTCCGTTAAGTAGTTCTTCAATATTTTCGATTTTTGAAATATTTTCTGGNACACCATCTAATTTTAAATTATTTAAAATCCCTGTNTTTTTTATTACTAAATCAGTAATTTCAAATGCATTAAATGTTTTATTTTCAATTTGAAATGTCTTTATTAGATTTAAAAAGTTTGATAATTTATCATATGTNCTTTTACTAATATTCAATTTATAGGAAGATAGGTTTTCTAANACACTAAATATTGATATTTGATACTCATTTGANGCTATAATTAGTTTATCAATTGTAGCTGAACCAATTCCTCTGGGAGGAAAATTTATTATTCTTTTAATGCTTTCTTCATCATTTGGATTNACAATCAATCTTAAATAGGCCANTANATCTTTTATTTCTTTTCTCTGATAAAAAGAAATACCACCATAAATTTTATAAGAAATATTTTTCTTTCTCAAAGAATCCTCAATTGCCCTAGATTGAGCATTTGTTCTATACAAAATTGCAAAATCTAAATTATTCTTTTGAAGAGTTAATTTACGTTCAACAATATCAGAGGCAATAAATTTGGCTTCCTCAGAGTCATTAATCATACATTTGACATTTATCTTGTCACCATCATCATTGTTAGTCCAAACAACTTTATGGATTTTATTTTGATTATGTTCTATTATGGAATTCGCAGCATTTACAATATTTTTTGTAGATCTATAATTTTGCTCTAGTCTGTATAATTTGACATCAACATAATCTTTTTGAAAATTCAAAATATTATTAATGTTNGCACCTCGAAAAGCATATATACTTTGAGCATCATCACCAACTACACATATATTTTGAAATTTGTCAGATAAGGCTTTCACAATTAGNTATTGAGAATGATTAGTATCTTGATACTCATCTACCAAAATATATTTAAATCTATTTTGATATTTCGCAAGCACTTCAGGGTATATATTCAACAATTCATTTGTTCTCAATAATAAATCATCAAAGTCCATTGCNCCTGCTTTAAAGCATCTGTTAACATATTCATTATATATTTCTCCCATTTTAGGTCTTCTTGACATCTTGTCAGATTCAACCAGATCGGGNTCATTAAAATAAGCCTTTACGGTTATTAAATTATTTTTAAATGATGAGATTCGATTCCTAATTTGTTTTGGTTTGTAAACATCTTTTTCTAANCCCATTTCCTTTATTACGGCACTTACTAGTCTTTCTGAATCTTGTGTATCGTATATTGTAAAGTTGGATGGGTAACCAAGCTTATCTGCTTCTATTCTNAGTAATTTGGCAAATACAGAATGAAAAGTTCCCATCCATAGGTTTTTCGAATCATTTGACTTAAGAATTGATGCAATTCGTTCCTTCATTTCTCTTGCTGCTTTATTAGTAAATGTTAATGCAAGAATTTCAAAAGGATCGATGCCATTTTTAATTAAATAAGCAATTCTGTGTGTAAGTACTCTAGTTTTTCCAGAACCAGCTCCAGCAATNACAATAAGTGGGCCATTACCATGAATNACNGGTTTAATNTGAGCCTCGTTAAGTTCTTTTAAAATTTCAGAAGTATTTAAACTCATTTATTCAAATATTTNAAAAAATAATTTAAATCAAAGTAAGTATGTTTAAACTCAAAATAATATTTAAAATTTATTAATTATTAACAAATTATCTATTTAATTTTTTTATAATTAGTTTTATGATTTAATCAATTTTTTTTTTAAGATCATAATTATTATATCGATAAACTAGGGTTTATTTATGAATAAATTACAAAAATCAATTATTTATCTTAATGGAGTAGGTCCCAATAGANAANGGGTTTTAAAGGAAGAATTTGGAATTGNAACTATCCAAGATTTATTAAATTTTTTTCCTAACAGGTACATTGATAGAGGNAGATTTTATAAAGTAAATGAATTAANNGAAACGANTTCAGAATTACAGATAGTTGGATCAATCACTAACATCAGCAAATCAATCAGTAATAAAAAGTCTAAATTNATNGCAAAGTTTGAGGATGATACAGGGTCAATGGAGCTAACCTGGTTCAGGGGTCTTAATTGGATTGGTTCAAACCTAAAACTTAACACTCAATATGTTGTTTTTGGAAAAGTCACAAGTTTTAGGGGAGTTTTNAATATGGTCCATCCAGAAATTGAATTATTAAATAATTATAAACTAAAGAAAAAAGTTAATTTTAACAGTATTTATCCGACAACAGAAAAATCAATTAATTCCGGGATTACTCAAAATATCATTAGAAAAATGATATATGAGTTTTTAGAAAATAAAAAGGATTTTTTTAAAGAAAGTTTACCGGATAAAATTATTCGTGAATATCAATTTATATCAAAGGAAAAAGCACTTAAAAATATTCATATACCAGAAAATTTAGACCTTCTAAATAAATCAATCAAAAGATTAAAATTTGAGGAGTTTTTTTATTTACAACTGCAAATCCTAATTAAAAATAGAGATAGAAAAAAAAAAGTNAAAGGNTACTCCTTTTCTAGAGTTGGGAATTATTTTAATTTATTTTACGAAAAATANCTGTCTTTTAAACTTACCTCCGCGCAAATTAGAGTTATTANAGAAATCAGAAAAGANCTNGGCTCAAANTATCAGATGAATAGATTATTACAGGGAGATGTTGGTTCAGGAAANACAATAGTTGCTTACATGAGTATGCTAATATCAGTAGACAATGGATATCAATCTTGTTTAATGGCGCCAACAGAAATATTAGCACANCAGCATTTTAAATTAATAAAAGAATTATCAAGTAAAATTGGTCTAAAAGTTGAAATATTGACNGGAAGCGTAACAAAAAGTAAACGAACTCCTATACTCAAGTCATTAAAATCTGGTCAAACNCATATAATCATCGGTACTCACACCCTTATTGAGGATTCAGTTATTTTTAAAAACCTTGGATTAGCAATTATAGATGAGCAACACAGATTTGGGGTTGCCCAAAGATCACACTTATGGAAAAAGAATTCTCTACCGCCTAATATATTAGTAATGACCGCAACACCTATTCCAAGAACTCTTGCTATGACTTTATATGGCGATCTCGATGTTTCTTTGATAGATTCTCTTCCTCCNGGAAGAAAACCAATTAAAACATATCATAGAACTGATAGTAAACGACTAAGTGTTCTGAAATTCGTAAAAGATGAAATAGACAAAGGAAATCAGGTATACATTGTTTATCCATTAATTGAGGAATCAAAGAAAATGGATTTTAANGATTTGATGGATGGATTTGAAAGTATCAGTAGATATTTTCCACTACCAAATTATAAAATATCTATTCTTCATGGTCGAATGAATAATGTAGACAAGGAATATGAAATGAATAGGTTTTTAAAGGGGCAAACACAAATTATGGTAGCTACCACAGTAATTGAGGTTGGTGTAGATGTGCCGAATGCATCAGTAATGATTATAGAGAGTTCCGAAAGATTTGGGCTTTCTCAACTTCATCAACTCAGAGGAAGAGTTGGAAGGGGAATTAAACAAAGCTATTGTATACTTATGTCAGGAAATAATATCTCTAAGGATTCTAAACTAAGAATTGACACAATGGTCAAATCTGATAATGGATTTGAAATTGCTGATGTTGATCTTAAAATGAGAGGCCCGGGTAATATTATGGGAACGCAACAAAGTGGAATTTTAAATCTAAAAATAGCTGATATTATTAAGGATCAAGATATCTTGATAAATGCAAGAAATTCAGTTATTAATTTATTAGACGACGACAACTATCTTGAAAAAGATGAAAATATGATAATAAAGCAAATATTAGCTGAAATTGGTACTTATAAAAATATATGGAACTACATAAGCTAAGCAATTAAAATTATAAATATTGATAGGCTTTAAAATTGTTAGCTATAATTTTTTGTTCAATAAGTTGAAACTATTAAATCATAAGTTATATTTATTTATGCATAGTATAAGATAGAAAACGATATACTATATTTGTATGTCGAATCAATTAATTTATAGTGAAAATTTCATACCGCTGGTTAAGTGAATATATTAAGTCTGAAAAATCAGTTGAACAAATAGGTGAATACCTTACTGATCTAGGATTAGAGGTTGAAGGTATCAGTAAATTCGAATCCGTCAAAGGAGGTTTAAATGGAGTAGTCGTTGGCGAGGTAACCGAATGTATTAAACATCCAAACGCCGATAGGTTAAAATTAACCAAAGTCAGGGTTGAAAAAAATAAAATATTACAGATAGTATGTGGTGCACCAAATGTTACAACTGGTCAGAAAGTGCCTGTAGCACTTATCGGATCAGTTTTACACTTAAATAGTGGTAAAGTTTTAAAAATTAAAGCCAGCAAAATCAGAGGGGAACAAAGTCATGGTATGATTTGTGCTGAAGACGAATTGGGTATTGGTAAATCACATGATGGAATTTTAGTTTTAGATGATAATTTAAAGATAGGTAAGCCACTAAAAGAAATATTTAATATTGAAGAAGATTATGTGTTCGAAATAGGATTAACACCTAATAGAGCTGATGCTATGTCACATATGGGTGTTGCAAGAGATTTAAAGGCATACTACATTCAAAATAAAATTGATTTTAGTTGGAAAACACCAAATAACGAAAGTATACCAACACCATCAAACACAAAAAATATTAAAGTTGAGATTGATGAACCAGAATTAGCAACTAGTTATTTTGGTGTAACACTTACTAACATAGAGGTTTCTCCATCACCTATGTGGATAAAGAACTATTTAAAAGCAATTGGAATTTCTCCAAAAAATAATGTTGTTGATATTACTAATTTCGTCCTTCACGACATGGGACAACCACTACACTCTTTTGATGCAAACAAAATAGAGGGTAAAATCATTGTTAAAAGGCTCGATGATGGAACAAAATTTGAAACTTTAGACGAAAATCAGATAACCCTATCAAATGAAGACCTAGTAATTTGTGATGAAAATAAACCTCTTTGTTTGGCAGGTATTTATGGTGGTAAATATTCTGGTGTAACTGATTCAACTAGTTCAATTTTCCTAGAAAGTGCCCATTTTGATTCAACTACTATTCGTAAAAGTTCCAAAAGGCATGATCTTAAAACAGACGCATCATTTAGATTTGAAAGAGGGATTGACCCTGAGTTTTGCCTCATTGCTCTTAAACGAGCAATTTCGTTATTGATTAAATACGCAAAAGCTGTTGTTTCAAGTGAAATAAATGAATTCATTAAGCCAATTGATAGCCCCCCGAAAATCTATATTTCATATGATCAAATTAATAAAACAATTGGTCAATCAATACCAAAGGAAGATTTAACAAATATACTTAATGCATTGGAAATTAAAATTGATAATGTAACTGATGAGGGAATTGCTATAACGGTTCCGCTTTTCAGAGTTGATGTTAAAAGACCAGCAGATGTAATTGAAGAGATATTAAGAATATATGGGTACAATTCTATTAAACCGTCTTCTTCATTTAAATTAAATATGCCTGAACATAGCTTCAAAACAAATTATAATTTTGAAGAATATGTAGCTCAAAAATTAGTTGGATATGGATTTTCTGAGATTATTAACAATTCAATTATTAATCCTTCCTATAATTCTATGACTAATGATACTTCAAATGATAATGCAGTTAGTATCATTAACCCTATTGGAAGAGATTTATCTGAATTAAGAAAAACTCTAGTTTACTCCTCTCTTGAAGTTATTTCATATAACCAAAATCGTAACCAAAAGAACTTAAAAACTTTTGAGATCGGAAAGGTTTATTTTAAGAAAAGCAAAGAATTCATTGAAAATAAATCATTACTAATAGCAGTTACAAAAACAAAAGAATCTTTGAACTGGATCACTCAAAAACCAATTTCATTATTCTTTGAAATGAAATCATTACTAAAAAACCTATTCCAGAGCCTTAACTTAAAGGCAATTTCTTATGGTCCAACCAAAAGTAGTTTTTATGATGACGGTCTGGAGATTATTAATGGTAACATGTCAGTTGGTAATTTTGGGATTATTAAATCTTCTTTAATTAAAAATTTTAGTATTGAAAACGAAGTTTGTGTTTGTCAAATTAATTTAGAGAAAATTTACAATGATGCTTTTGACTTTAATTTTAAGGTTAAAGAAATTGTAAAGTTTCCATCCATTCAGAGAGATTTATCATTATTAATTGATAAAAAAATATCATTTGATTCTATAAAAAAAACTGTATTTGAAAAAGAAAAAAAACTACTCAACACCTTGGATTTATTTGATGTTTATACAGATAATAAAATTGCAAATTCAAAAAAATCATATGGAATTAGATTTACATTTACAGACAAAGAAAAAACATTAACAGATAGAAAAATAGACACTGTTATGAATAGAATTATTAAAGATCTTGAAACTAAATTTAGTATCCAATTACGTTAAAATAAAATCATTATGATAATAAATACTCTAATCAAAACAAATATTCAAAATGCACTTGATGACAAAAAAAAGTCAGAAAATAGCTTAAAATTATCCAAACATAAAATTGAGAACAAAAAATTTAACGATTTTAACCTATCTAAACTAAAACATTATAATATATACCACTTAAACACAATAAAAGATATTTGTATAGATTATCGACTAAGATTTTTAGACATTAGGTATTTTAAAGGTGATATACCTTCTGAGGCAATTGATAAAATAAAAAAAGTCGAGCTTGATCACAATATTAAACTTAATTCATTCAAGATTATGGCCCCTTCAATAATGTTTAGACTCAAGAAGACTGATGATCCCTTACTTTTTATTCCATTAGGAGATAATTATTTTTATTTCATTCACAAGTGGGGAAATGATCTTGCACCATTTAGAAAGATTAGAATGTGGCCATTTCAATCAATTAAAAATCTTTTGTTTACATTATTAGTTGCTAGCTACTTTATGACATTGATTACACCTCTTTCAATTTTTACCAACAAGCCTGATTCTTCTTCATTTTGGATTTTATTTTTATTCATGTTCAAAGCTTTGGTTTCAGTTGTTTTATTTTTAGGTGTTGCATTAGGTAAAAATTTTAATCCAAAGATTTGGAATAGCAAGTACAATAAATCTTAAATGCACAGTTATTTAAAAATATTTACTGGCTCTCCAACTTCAGTATTATCAATTAAACAAAAACTATCAGAGTCTAATATTATCCCTATTATTAAGGACGCAAATGAATCATCACGACTCGCGGGGTTCGGATCAATATATGGTCAATATCAGGATGTATATGTGCATAAAGATGAATTTGAAAAGTCTAAAAAATTAATTGATCAAATAACTCAATAAAATTGTAAATCATAACATCCTTGCTTTAGCGATAGTTTAATATATTTCCACTATATTCGAAATTCGTTGTAAAAATTTTCTGAAATTTATTTATGAATACTTCATTTGAGTTATTAGATTTTATTGTTTTTTCTATTTATGCAGCAGTAATTTTATTTTTTGGTCTATGGGTTTCCAGAAGTAAAAAGGGTGAAACCAAGAATGCTGAAGATTATTTTTTAGCAAGTAAATCCCTCCCCTGGTGGGCTATTGGTGCATCTCTGATAGCTGCAAACATATCTGCAGAACAATTCATTGGCATGTCAGGATCTGGCTTTGCCATAGGGCTGGCGATTGCTTCTTATGAGTGGATGGCTGCTTTGACACTTATAATTGTAGGAAAATTTTTTCTACCAATCTTTATCAAAAAAGAAATATATACAATACCTGAGTTTGTAGAAAAAAGATTCTCAAGTCAATTAAAGACAATATTAGCCATTTTTTGGATTGGTCTATATGTGTTTGTAAATATAACATCCGTTCTCTATCTAGGAGGGCTAGCGCTAAAAACAATACTTGGTGTAGAATTAATCTATGGAATAATTGGATTGGCTCTTTTTGCAGCAGCTTACTCACTGTATGGTGGCTTATCAGCGGTAGCTTGGACTGATATAATCCAAGTTGTTGTGTTAATTTTTGGTGGATTTATAACATCTTATTTAGCATTAGACACAGTATCATCTGGAAATGGAATGATAGCTGGTTTAAAACAACTTTATGCTGTAGTTCCTGAAAAATTTGATATGATACTAGATAAATCTAATCCTGAATATATGAGTTTACCTGGTATTGGTGTTTTAGTCGGTGGTATGTGGGTAGCTAATCTATACTATTGGGGATTTAACCAATACATTATTCAAAGAACCTTAGCTGCAAAATCATTAAAAGAGGCTCAGACTGGAATTCTATTTGCAGCTGCTTTAAAAATGATACTTCCTCTAATAATTGTGATCCCTGGAATTGCAGCATATGTGATTGTTAACGATCCATCATTATTAACTTCATTAGGAGAATCAGGTTTAAATAATATACCAACGATGAATTCAGCAGATAAAGCATACCCTTGGCTAATGCAATTTCTTCCAACTGGGCTAAAAGGAGTTGCTGTAGCAGCGTTAGCTGCAGCCATAGTATCCTCATTGGCCTCAATGTTAAACTCAACTGCAACAATTTTTACAATGGATATTTACAAACCATTTTTCAATACCAAAATTTCAGATTCAAGTGTGGTTAGTGTTGGTCGAATTTCAGCTGGAGTTGCACTATTAGCAGGAGTAGTTATAGCCCCCTTATTGGGTGGTATCGATCAAGCATTTATTTTTATACAAGAATATACTGGAATTGTTAGTCCCGGTATTCTAGCAGTCTTTATAATGGGTCTTTTTTGGAAAAAAACTTCAAACAAAGGTGCTATTTATGGTGCCCTATCGTCTATACCAATTGCTATGTATTTTAAAATTGGACCAAAAGGTTGGTTCACTGATACTCTGATAGCTGATGTTGCTCCTACCCTTCCATTTATTGATCAAATGGGACTAACTTTTGTATCCACTGCTTTAATAATATTTATCGTAAGCTTAAGTGATAATATTAATAAACAAGATTTAAAAGGGATTACACTAAATAAAGGTATTTTTGAAACATCATCAACATTTAATATTGGATCATTTGCCTTGATGATTCTTTTGGCAGGAATATATTCTTTTTTTTGGTAGAATCATTCATAAAACTAAAACATGACTACCTTATAAGAGCATTAAATAGAACATATTATGGGCCTAAGCATACATTTTTTTTCTTAAGTCTCTAATATTTTTATCAGTCATATATTCATCAAAAGTCAAATATCTGTCGATTATTCCATTTGGTGTTAGCTCAACTATTCTGTTTCCAATAGATTGGGCAAAATGATGATCACTTGTCGAACAAAGAATTGTTCCTTTAAAGTTTATCAAAGCGTTATTAAATGCGGTTATAGCCTCTAAATCTAGATGGTTAGTTGGCTCGTCAATAATCAAAACATTAGGTCTCCTCATCATCATTTTAGATATCATACACCTAATTTTTTCTCCTCCAGATAAAACATTTGAATTTTTTAGTGCCTCATCACCTGTAAATAACATTTTACCTAGAAACCCCCTTAAATATACTTCTTCTTTTTCTTCTTCTTCGATTGCATAATTTCTCAACCAATCAACTAGTGACGAAGGTTTTTCAAATAAATAGTCATTATTAAGTGGCATATATTCATGTTTTGTGGTTACTCCCCAACTAAATGAGCCATCGTAAGACATTGATTTATTTGAAATAATATCAAAAAAATTATTAATTGATCTTGAGTCTTTACTTATAAAAATTACTTTATCGGATTTAGCAAGATTCAAGTTGACTTTGTCAAATAGGGTTTCACCGTCAAATTTAAAACCAAGATTATCAATATTTAAAATTTGATCACCAGCCTCTCTTTCCATTTCAAAAATAATTCCTGGATACCTTCTATTTGATGGCTTAATTTCCTCAATATTTAACTTATCAATCATTTTTTTTCTCGATGTAGCCTGTTTTGATTTAGCAACATTTGCAGAGAATCTTGATATAAAATCTTGTAATTCTTTCTTTTTTTCTTCAGCTTTTTTATTTGATTGAGCTTTTTGCCTTGCTGCCAATTGAGATGACTGATACCAAAAACTATAATTCCCTGAATAGTGATTTATTTTTCCGAAATCAATATCAGATATATTTGTACAAACAGAATCTAAAAAATGACGATCATGCGAAACTATAATAACAGTATTGTCAAAATTACAAAGAAAGTTTTCTAACCATGTAATTGTATCGTAGTCCAAGTCATTAGTTGGTTCGTCCATTATTAAAACATCTGGATTACCAAAAAGCGCTTGTGCTAAGAGCACTCTGACTTTTAACTTTGAGTCGATTTCCATCATTTTGTTATGGTGAAGGTTTTCGTTAACTCCAAGGTTTGATAAGAGGTTTGCAGCATTACTTTCTGCACTCCATCCATCCATCTCTTCATACTTAATTTGCAATTCACCAACTCTATCACTGTCAGTTTCAGAAAATTCCTCATTATTATATATATCATCCATTTCGGATTTAATTTCGAAAAGATCTTTATTTCCCCGTAAAACGGTTTCAAGAACTTGATAATTATCGTGAGAATTATGATTTTGTTCTAAAACAGATATTCGCTTATTTGTCTCAACAGAAACACTACCAGAATTTGGTTCTTTCAGACCAGAGATAATATTCAAAAAAGTAGATTTTCCAGCACCATTAGCTCCAATAATACCATAGCAGTTTCCACGAGTAAATGTTACGTTTACATCGTCAAATAAAATTCTTTTACCAAATTGTACCGATAAATTATTTACTGATAACATATTTAAAATTTTTGGCAAAAATAACAATTACAAAATAGGAATACTATTAATTTTATAAATTGAAACATCTTATTTTATGAAAAAACTATTAAATTTTATTTTTTTTACCCTAAGTATTCTAATTCTGTCATGTAAGGACAATTCAAAAACTAATATAAATGACTCTTTTTTGGGAGGACAAATTATTAATCCCTCTTCTAGATATGTTACTTTATACAAAAAAAATATTTCTATTGATTGCTTATTATTAGACACTAATAATATATTCAAAATAAACTTGTCAAACATTGAACCAGGGATTTATAAAATTGAACACATTCCCGAGTACCAATCAATAATTATTGAACCGGGTGATAGTATCTGGATGAGAGTGAATTCGTCTGACTTTAACAAATCGATATTTTTTAGTGGAGCTGGAAGTAGTAAAAATAATTTTTTAACAGATATGGAACTTAAAATTAGTGATGAAAACCAATTTTTATCTTCAAAATACTCCATGGACTCTAAAAGTTTTAGTAACCTAATAGATTCATTATTAATTGATAAAAAAAATACATGGATTAAAATGGACTCAATAAATAAATTAAGTAAACTTTCACAGAAGATTACCATGGCATCATATGTTTATCCATACGCTACTATAAGAGAAAGATATTCACTATTGAGAGGAACAAATTGGGGCTTAAAGGAGGATAGTATTTATTTTGATTATAGAAGTTTCTTGAATTTTGAGGAGAAAGATCTTGCTTTTTTTGATCCATACATAAACTATGTAATGAACTATTTAAATAAACAATCATTAGATAGTTCAATGTATTTTTTTAATTACAAAAAGCAAACGGACTTTAATATAAAAAAACTTCAAACCCTTGAGAGTAATATTTCAGGAAGGGAGTTGAAAAATAATTTAGCAAGAGCCATAGCGTACGATGAGATTTTAAATTTTGAAAATCATCTTTATCATGAAAATTTCCTTCAATATTATTTTGCAATAAATACTAATACAAAATTTTTAGCCGAAGTACTTAACCTTCATAATGACATAAAGAAGATGAGTAGAGGTTTTATACTACCTGAGATTAATCTTCAGAATTCAAATCTTGATACAGTTAGTAGCAACACCCTGTTTAAGGATAAAAATACTTTGATTTATTTTTGGTCCCAAACCCAAATGAACCATTACGGTAGGGCTATAAAAGTAGTAAATAAAATAAAAGAGATAAAACCAAATTATCAATTTATAGGAGTATCATTACAACCACTAAACCAGTTAGCAATTGATGTCAGTAAAATGATGAATCAAGAAATTAAAAATCAATATTCTATAATTGATTTTGAAAATGCTAGTAAGAAATGGATAATATCATTACTTAACAAAGCTATAATCATAGATTCTGAAGGAAAAATTATAAATGGTTTTGGTAACTTATTTGATCCCTTGATAGTAAATGAACTCTAATTACCTTTTCTATGATCTGCGAGAAATTTTTCTAAACCTATGTCAGTCAATGGGTGTTTGGATAGTGCGATAATAGCGCTTAAAGGACCCGTCATGACATCTGCTCCTATTTTTGCACAGTTAATAATATGCATGGGGTTTCTTATGGATGCAGCTAGTATTTCAGTTTCAAAAGCATAATTATCAAATATAAGTCTAATCTCTTCAATTAAGACTAAACCATCAGTTGAAACATCATCCAATCTTCCAATGAAGGGAGAAACATAAGTGGCGCCCGCTTTAGCGGCAAGAAGAGCCTGGCCAGATGAAAAAATTAAAGTGCAATTTGTCTTTATACCTTTTTCTGAAAAATATTTAATTGCCTTTATACCATCTGGAATCATAGGGACTTTAACAACAATTTGTTTATGTAAATTTGCTAGAATTTCACCTTCTTTAATAATTCCGTCATAGTCAACAGATATAACTTCAGCTGACACATCACCAGTTACTAAATTACATATTTTTAAATAGTGTTTTAATATATTATTATTTCCTGTTACCCCTTCCTTGGCCATAAGTGACGGATTAGTGGTAACTCCATCTAGTATACCTAAATGCTCAGCTTGTTTAATTTGTTCAATATTTGCTGTATCAATAAAAAATTTCATTTGTGTTTATTTAAATTTTATAAAATGACATAAGTATTTTTTCATAAACTGTGTCAGGAAGTATTTTCTTTAAAATTAGAGAGAATTTTTGTAACCACGCGCCAATTTTATAGTGAACTCTGTATTTACTTTCATTATTTGATAAATTATAAATAAACTCCGCAATTTCAAGAGGATTACTGCCATCGCTAACATGTTTATTCATTTCTTCTAGACTTTTTTTATAATCATCTTTATAAGGACCATTTTTTATTGGTGAATGATATCTTCTGTCGGCTATGTTGGTTGAGAAGGCTCCCGGTGCCAAAGTCAAAATATCAACACCAAATTTTTTTACTTCCATTCTAATGGATTCAGTGAATAGTTGAAGTGCACCCTTAGAGGCTGAATAACAGCCTCTGTAAGGTAAACCCATATAACCAGCAATTGAGGAAATATTAATAATCAATCCCTTCTTATTGTCTCTCATCGTGGGCAATACTTTTTGCATTAAAAGAACTGCTCCAAAAAAATTAGTATTAAAATTTTTTTTCATTTCTGAGACATCAGTTTCTTCTCCTGGACCAGTTATTCCAACGCCGGCATTATTAATTAATAAATCAATTCTTTTCTCTTTTTTTAAAATAAAATTTATTGTAAAGTCAATCGAAGCTACATCATTTACGTCCAATTTAAGTAATTTATATGAAGAAGGAGAAGTATATTTAGATGGATCTCTGCTTGTGCCATAAACCTTATAGCCCTTAGAGGATAAAAACTCTGAAGTAGCTTTCCCTAACCCTGAGGATGCGCCTGTAATTAAAACTATTTTACTCATAATTAAAAGGGCAAGCTAACTACATCACACCGCTACAACCAAATACCCTTGCTGTGTTACCACCCTGGGGGATTCAATGGGAGCTGGTTGTGTAGTACTTGCCCATAACAAATATAACACATACATTAAAGAGGGCAAGAAAGATCAAAATTTAATTTTTATATAAATTTGTAATAATAAATAAAAAATGAATAGATTATTACTTTTATTAATATCATTATGCCTTTCGGGTTGTGCTACACATAATAACAATAATTATAAAATTAATATTAACTCATCCAAATTTACTCCAGATGATACTTTGAAAATTAATATAACATCCAATAAAAAAATATCAAGTTTAAAAAAAACTATTTTTCTTAACGGAATAAAAATAGACTCGATATATTCGCTAAAATCCATGAAACTTGGACATCATGAAATAAAAGTTAAAATATTGAATGAAGGAAAAAATGTTGTTCTTAAAGATAACTTTGTCATATACGCCAGAACACCTCCTAAGTTATATAAATATAAAATTATTAATATTTACCCACACGATATGACTTCCTACACACAAGGTCTCGAATTTAATGGTAATATATTATTTGAAAGCACTGGGCTTCGTGGAAAGTCAAAAGTTCGTTCAATCAATTACAAAACTGGTGAAGTTGTTAATGAGATTAAATTAAATAATAAATATTTTGGAGAAGGATTATCAATTTTAAATAATCGAGTTTACCAGTTGACTTGGCAAGAAAATATAGGATTTATTTATGATATGGATCTCACTAAAATAGAAAATACGTTCACATATGAACAAAGTTTTGAGGGATGGGGATTGTGTAATAATGGTGATATTTTCTTTAAATCAGATGGTACGAACAAAATTTGGTTTTTAGATGGAAAAAATCTTCAAGAAATTGATTACATAGAAGTTATGACAAATAAGAAATCCATTAATAAAATTAATGAATTAGAGTGGTATGATGGCAAAATCTATGCGAACACCTACCAGTTTGAAAAAGAAGTTGTTCTGATTATTAATCCTAAATCAGGACACGTTGAGGGTGTAATCAATTTTTCAGGCCTAAGGGAGAAAGTCAAACAAATCGAAACTTTAAATGTTTTAAATGGCATTGCATTCAATTCAATTACAAATACATTCTTTGTAACTGGAAAAAATTGGAATAAAATTTTTGAAGTTGAAATCTTGGAATCAGAATGAAAAAATTTATTGAAAAAATAGTAGTTGATCAAAACCATTTAGATGAACTTAATCATGTTAATAATATTCAATATCTACGTTGGGCTCAACAAATTGCAAAGTCTCATTGGCAATTTTTAACCAAAAATATTAAAACACCCCTTGGTATATGGGTGGTCAGAAATCATGAAATTGAATACAGAATTAGTGCTTTTTTGAACGACCACATAACTATCTCAACATTTATTGAAACTATTAAGGGACCAATTTCAATACGAATAGTTGAATTTAATGACTCTAAAAGTAAAAAACTGATATCAAAAGTTAAAACAAAATGGTGCTATTTAAATAACAATGATGATAAGAAATTAACTTTTGTTCCAGACGCAATTCACAACTTAATTAATTCAGATTAACTAGATATTAAATAATTTTCGTTCTTTCATTATTTCAACTACATTCTTAGAAACCTTTTTTATGACAGTTTTGTCGGTTGGATTATTTATTATTTGGTCAATCATATTTACAATTATTCCCATTTCATCTTTGACGAATCCACGAGTTGTTATTGCCGGTGTTCCAATCCGTATTCCAGATGTTACAAATGGTGATTTATCGTCAAAAGGAACCATATTTTTATTGACTGTAATTTCAGCTTTCACAAGTGCTTCTTCAGCATCTTTACCAGATATACCCTTATTTCGTAAATCAATTAACATTAAGTGATTATCTGTTCCATTAGAAATAATTTCATATCCTCGGTCAATAAATAAATTGGCCATAGCCAGGGAGTTTTCCTTAACTCTTTTCTGATAATCTTTAAAAGCAGGTGATAGTGCTTCAGCAAATGCAATTGCTTTTGCAGCAACGACATGCATAAGGGGTCCTCCTTGATTTCCTGGAAACACTGCCATATTTAGTAAATTAGACATTTTTTTAAGTGAACCATTTTTTAATTTCTGTCCAAATGGATTTTCAAAATCCTTTCCCATTAATATCAATCCACCTCTCGGACCACGAAGTGTTTTGTGTGTTGTAGTTGTAATTACATGACAATGTGGTACTGGATTGTTTAAAAGACCCGTAGCAATCATTCCAGATGGATGGGAAATATCAGCAAGTAAAAAAGAATCAACCTTATCAGCTATATCTCTAAAACGTTTGAAATCGATGTCTCTTGAATAAGCTGAGGCACCTGCAATAATCATTTTAGGCTTAACTTTATGTGCTATTTTTTCAATTTCATCATAATCTAACATACCTGATTTCTTGTCTACCCCGTAGAAATTTGCCTTGTATAATTTACCAGAAAAATTGACTGGTGATCCATGAGTTAAATGTCCGCCATGAGATAAATCAAAACCGAGGATCTTATCACCCGGAGATAAAAAGGCGTGAAAAACTGCAGTATTTGCCTGAGAACCAGAGTGAGGTTGAACATTTGCATATTCACATCCAAATAATTGTTTTGCTCTGTCTATTGCAATTTCTTCAATCTCATCAACAACTTCACAGCCTCCATAATATCTTTTAGATGGATATCCTTCAGCATATTTGTTAGTTAGAACAGATCCAGTTGCTTTCATGACATCTGGACTGGTAAAATTTTCAGATGCTATTAGTTCGATGCCATTTGTTTGCCTACTTTTTTCTTTTAAAACAAGATCAAATATTTCTTTATCAATCATTACTAAAATTATTTAAATGCAAATTTAAATATTATTATATTTTGATTATGCTCAATAAAAAAAATATAATTTAAGTTGTTCACAATAAATAAACATTAATAAAAATTTTATATACTAACTTTATATAATGATCAAAAAAGTTAACATACAAAATAAAAGAGCAAAATTTGAATATAAAATACTTAATAAATACCTGGCGGGAATTGTTTTAACTGGAACAGAAATTAAATCCATCAGGAATAGTAAAGCATCTATTTCAAACAGTTTCTGCGAATTTAATGATAAAAAAGAATTATTTATTGTTAATATGTCAGTTGAAGAGTATGATCACGGATCTAACTATAATCACCTACCAAATCAAAGTCGAAAACTACTGCTAAACAAAGGAGAATTAAATAAATTATTTAAGGATGTTAATAATTCAGGTTTAACAATTATTCCTCTAAAACTTTTTATAAATGACAATGGGTTTGCTAAAATTCAAATTTGTTTGGCAAAAGGAAAAAAACTATATGATAAAAGAGAAGTGATTAAAAATAGAGATAATAAAAGAACACTTGACAGAATAAAAAAANCTTTTAATAAATGATTTACAATGTGCTTATTAAATTTATTANTNATTTAAAAACNGAAACAATAACANCTGANCAGAAATTTAGGCTAGAATTAATAGCTAGAGCAATAAAAAATNATTATTTAAATCCCNCTNTTAAAATAAATTTTATTTGTACNCATAATTCTAGAAGAAGTCAGTTTTGTCAAATTTGGAATCAAGTTATTAGTAAATNTTATGGATTTGATAAAATCCAATCTTACTCAGGAGGAACTGAAATAACNACNGTGCACGAAAATGTAANAAAAGTGTTNTCAGAAATTGGATTCTNTGTAAACCCAACTTNNAAATTAATAAATCCTATCCATTCAATTAATTTTGGCCCAAAANNTATTATTAAATTATATTCAAAACTTGTNAATGACAAATCAAACCCAATCGATAATTTTATTGGAGTTATTAATTGNTCTGATGCAGATCAAAATTGTGAAAATATAATAGGAACNTCAAAAAAATATTCNTTGCCTTTCNATGATCCAGGAAAATATGANGGTTTATCAATCCAGATAGAAAAATACAAANATATAAATCTTGAAATTGCTTCNTCATTGAAATACTTATATCAATATTTAGGTTTTATCTTTTAANAATGGAACAAAACTAAATATCCCAAAAGTTTCCTTNCTAAATTCATTTTCTGAAANCCTTGTATATCTNGTCATTTNCTGNTCTTTTAATTTACCAACAGGAATTACCAACCTACCACCAATTTTTAATTGTGANAATAATTCATTGGGNAATTCTGTTGAACCAGCTGTAACAATTATNGCATCNTATGGTGAATTATTTATTAAACCTTTTGATCCATCTCCAAAAACTAATTTTCGAGGTTTCCATTTTAATTTTTTGAANAAGAGTTCAGTTTTTTTAAATAGTACTCTTTGTCTCTCAATAGTNTAAACTTTNCAGCCCAACTCAATTAATACAGACGATTGATAACCAGACCCTGTACCAATCTCTAATACTTTATCTCCTATTTTAACACCTAATAATTGAGATTGATAGGCAACAGTATAAGGTTGAGATATTGTTTGACCCACACCTATTGGAAAGGCCCTATCNTCATATGAATATGATTTTAAACCTGATTCCATAAACCATTGTCTAGGCACATTATTNATTGCATTCAAAACAGCTATATCCNTTATTCCTTTTTTCTTTAAAACATCTACTAGTTGATTCCTTAAACCTTTATCTTTGATAGTATCATCCATTNTTTAACAAAAGTAATTAAGTGACGCATAAAAAATTCNATAAGTGTTGTATTTTTANAAAAAAAATATGCTAAATATAGGTGTTATTGGTGCGGGTCATCTGGGAAAGATTCATTTGAAACTAATAAATGATTCAAANTATTATAATCTAATTGGATTTTATGATGAAGATGAAAAAAATTCATCCACAATTGNAAACAGTTTNAATTATAAATTTTTTAGCTCTCCAGAAAAATTAATTAAAAATTGTGACGTCATTGACATTGTAACACCTACTGAGTCTCATCATGAATTCGCTATCATGGCAATCAAAAATAAATGTCATGTATTTATAGAAAAACCAATAACCAAAACAATAACTGAAGCAAGAGAAATTATTAAACTTGCAGATTATCATAAAGTGCTTGGCCAAGTTGGTCATGTTGAAAGATTTAATCCTGCCCTAATTGCTGCAAAAACAAATATTATTAAACCAATGTTTATTGAATCTCATAGACTGTCTCAATTTAATCCCAGAGGAACAGATGTTCCTGTAGTNTTAGACCTAATGATTCATGATATTGACATTATATTAAATACTGTAAATTCGCAAGTAAAATCAATAAGTGCATCCGGTGTGAAAGTTGTAAGTAATACTCCAGATATTTCAAATGCCAGAATTGAATTCGAAAATGGATGCGTAGCAAATCTAACTGCNAGTAGAATTTCATTGAAAAACATGNGAAAAACAAGATTTTTTCAAAGAGATGCATATGTATCAGTCGATTTTTTGAACAAAACAACAGAAATAGTAAAAATNAAAGATTTANATAAAACAGATAAGAATACTGGTATGATATTAGAAAATAGTGAAGGAATTAAAAGAGAATTAAATTTTGAAAAGCCAACAATATTTGAATCCAACGCTATATTAGATGAGTTAGAGTCATTTGCGCGGTCAATAATTAATCAAAAAAAACCNNTTGTTGATTTGATGGATGGNTATTTAGCNCTCAAAACAGCACANAAAATTATTGATTCTTATTAATTTTTTTGAAAATGAATATTAAAGAAAATTTATTACAATTAAAGTCAAAAATTCCTAAATCATTAACCTTGGTTGCTGTTTCNAAAACAAAAACAAATGATCACATTATGCAAGCATATAATGCTGGACAAAGAATTTTTGGAGAAAATAAGATTCAAGAAATGGTATTGAAATACGAATCTTTACCAAAGGATATCAAATGGCACATGATAGGTCANGTACAAAGAAATAAAATTAAATACATAGCACCTTTTGTTGAGCTTATTCATGGAGTTGANANCNTAAAGCTCTTAAATGAAATTAATAAACATGCATTAAAAAATAATAGGATAATCAAATGCTTGATCCAAGTAAATATTTCAAATGAACAAACCAAATTTGGTGTCTCTCTAGATAAAATAAATGAGTTATATGAATATTCAACAAACTTAACAAACACCTCAATTATAGGCTTAATGGGAATGGCCTCATTTACAAATGATAAATCAATNATAATTTCTGAATTTAAATCTCTNAAATATCAATTTGATAATTTTAATAAGGTTGATTCAAACTTTAATACTCTCTCAATAGGAATGAGTAATGATTATGAAATTGGAATTGACTGCGGCTCAAGTATGATTAGAATAGGTAGNACAATCTTTGGCGAAAGAAATATTTAATGTACGCTGTTATTGACATTGAAACTACTGGAGGAAAATTTAATGAGGAAGCAATAACTGAAATTGCCATATTTCGTTATGAAAATCATCAAATTAAAGATCAACTTATTTCTTTAATTAAACCCGACAGAATAATACAACCATATGTNTCTAAATTNACTGGTATAAATGAAAAAATGTTATCAAATTCACCAAAATTCTTTGAAATCGCAAAACAAATAATTGAAATTACATCNGATTGTATAATAGTGGCTCACAATGCNGAATTTGATTATAGAATGTTAAGAATTGAGTTTAAAAGACTTGGATACAATTTTAAAAGAAAAACATTNTGTACTGTAAAATTATCTCAGAAACTTATCCCAAATTTAAAATCATATAAATTAGGAAAATTAGTAAAAGAATTAGGTATNCCTATTTCTAANAGACANAGAGCNTTTGGAGATGCATTAGCCACTTTAAAATTATTTGAGCTTTTAATTCAAAAGGATAAAAAAAAATTAATAATTAATTCCTTNATTGTTAATTCAATAAACAAAAATATAGAATCGAAATTCATAAATATTATAGATAAATGTTCNANTGAAATTGGTGTTTACTATATATATGATAAAAATTCAATCATTTATATTGGTAAGAGTAATAATATAAAAAAAAGAGTTACAAATCATTTAACATCCAAAGATCATAAATCATCAAAAATTCAAAAACATATCGAAAAAATAGAATATGAAGAAACAGGTAGCGAAATAATTGCACTTTTGAAAGAAGATGAAGANATTAAAGAAAATCAACCTAAATTAAATTTTAAAAATAAATTTAGATTTTTTCCAATTGGCACAAGANTAGTTGTCAAAGANNAAGGGTATGCTAATATTAAAATTGAGCAAATACTTATCTCNCATAAATATTTTCATGTTTTTAAAAATAAATCTGAGGCCAAAAAAAGACTTANATTTTGGATAAACAAANACAATCTATGTGAAAATATGACTTCATTGAAAAATGGAAAAAAAATATGCAATAATTATCATTTAAAATCTTGTGATGGAGCCTGTAATGAAAAAGAAACTANAGATAAGTATAATCAAAAGGTCTTTGAATTAGTNAATAATTTGAAATTTNAATTTGATACNTTTNTGATGATTGANAAAGGTAGAANTTTAAACGAAAAAAGTTTTGTTTTTGTAAAGAGTGAAAAGATAATGGGTTTTGGNTACTATGAATTGAATCATCAAATAAAAAATATTAATAATATTGAAAAGAGATTAGTCAGGATAGNTCATAATTCNGATAAACTNGCGATTCTNAGAAGTTACATTNAAANAAACAAACACAAGAGCATTATAAAATTATAAATCTTATCTATTTATATATTTTGTAATTTTATGTATATGTCAGTTAAAAAANCTTATTGGCGCCATAGACTNCACGAAATAATATATGAGGCTGATACTANAACAGGTAAGGCCTTCGATATAACTTTNCTTTTTTTAATTATTATTAGCGTAGTTCTTGTCGCGCTAGAAAGCGTAAAGTCATTTAGAACAAATTATAATGATTTTTTAAATATATCGGAATGGGTAATTACTATAGTTTTTACAATTGAATATATTTTAAGAATTATCTGTGTAAAGAAACCNTTTAAATTTGTAATTAGTTTATATGGAATCATAGACTTATTATCTATTATTCCAAAATATATATCAATCCTTTTTTTTGGAACACAATATCTTGGTGCCCTGAGAGCACTTCGCCTTCTTAGAGTTTTTAGAATTCTAAAAATGACAAGATATATAGGAGAGTCTAATACTCTAATGAGAGCATTAATTTCAAGTAGAGCTAAGGTGGGAGTTTTTATTTTTAGTGTNTTAGTCATATGTATAATTTTTGGAACCCTTATGTACATGATAGAACCTGATGAAAGTGGGTTTACAAGTATACCTGAAGGTATTTATTGGAGTATTGTTACTCTTACTACAGTTGGATATGGGGATATTGCCCCGATCACACCTTTTGGTCAATTTATTGCCGCTTTAATTATGATTATGGGCTATGGCATAATAGCTGTTCCCACTGGTATAGTAACTGCTGAATTGTCTGAAAAATCAAAAATCTCTAGTAATACTCAAGCATGCCCTCATTGTATGACTAGTGATCACCAAGACAATTCTATATATTGTTATCATTGTGGTGAATTATTAAATGATGAGTAATAAAAATCTGATTTATATTGCTGGTCCCACTGGTATTGGGAAAACTAATATTGCAATTAAAGTAGCTATAGCTCTCTCAACTGAGATCATTTCTTGCGATTCAAGACAATTTTATACAGAAATGACAATTGGAACTGCAGTGCCTTCAAAAAAAGAGTTAGATCTCGTTAAACATCACTTTATTCAGGATAGAAGTATTAATAGACCACTTAATATTTCCACATTTCAAAAAGAATCAACTAAAAGAATTGATGAGATTTTTAAGAATAATAATAATGTAGTTATGGTTGGTGGATCTGGATTGTATGCTGATTCAGTTTTATTTGGTATTGATGAATTTCCACAAATATCAGATTCCACAGTTAATAAATTATATAATACCTATTATGAAGAGGGAATTGAAGTTCTTCAAAAAAAACTTAAAGAAAAAGATTATCAAACTTATAAGTCAATTGATTTAAATAATCACAGAAGGCTTGTACGAGTTCTCTCCGTATGTATTGATGCAAATGAGAAATATTCAACTTTTATTGGAAGAAAAAAAGAAAAAAAAAGATTTGATAGCAATATTTATATAGTAAATGATGATAGAAAAATCATTTACGATAAAATAAATAATAGAGTCGACAATATGATTGTTAGTGGATTAGAAAAGGAAGCAAAGTCACTAATTAAATATAAAAATTCAAAAATTTTTGAAACGGTTGGTTATAAAGAATGGCTTCCTTATTGGAATGGTAAATCAGGTAAATCTGTAATTATTGAAAATATAAAAAAAAATACCAGAAGATATGCCAAAAGACAGATCACTTGGATTAAAAAATATAAAAATGCAACATGGTTAAAACCAAAAGAAGCAATTCTTAAAATCATAGGGAATCACAAGTAAGCAGATAAGTTATTTCGAATTCTGCCCTCAATATCATTTGTATTTTCTTTTACAAAAGGTTCACCCATGATTATTTCATACAATTCTATATATCTATCTGAAACTTGATTAGCATATTCATATGAAATTTCTGGAATAGTTTGTCCCTCTAATCCCTGAAAATTATTTAATATTAACCATTCTCTAACAAACTCTTTTGATAATTGTTTTTGAGGTATCTGATTCTTTTGTCTTTCCTTATAACCCTCTTCATAAAAATATCTCGAAGAGTCTGGAGTATGAACCTCATCAATTAAAACAATTCTACCATCGATAGTTTTTCCAAATTCATATTTAGTATCAACTAAAATCAGGTTTTGGTTTGATGCTAATTTAGTTCCCCTTTCAAAGAGTTTATAGGTAAAATCTTCAAGAATTCTGTAGTCTGATTCAGAAATTATTGATTTATTAATTATATCCTCCTTGGATATATCTTCATCATGTCCTTGATCAGCTTTTGTTGCAGGTGTAATTATTGGAAATGGAAGTTTATCATTTTCTTTTAATCCATCTGGCAACTTAACGCCGCATATTGATCTTTTACCCTTAAAATACTCTCTGGCAGCATGACCTGCTAAGTAACCTCTTATCACCATTTCAATCTTAAAAGGGTTACAATTTAATCCAATAGATACATTTGGATCAGGAGAGTTCAAAATCCAATTAGGTACAATATCTGACGTCAAAGACATCATTCTACTTGCAATTTGATTGAGTACTTGCCCCTTGTATGGAATTCCCTTTGGAAGGACAAAATCGAAAGCTGAAATTTTATCTGTGGAAATCATAATCAATTTATCATTTTCAAGCTTGTAAATTTCTCGAACCTTTCCACTATACTTTGAAATTTGATTTTTAAATTTTAAATCTGTACTTAACAAAGTTTTATTCATCTAAAGTTGTATGTTTTATTTACTTAATTTTTTCGTAAGCGGTAATTATTTTTTTTACTACGTTATGTCTTATTATATCACTTTGATTCAGTGTAACTATCCCAATTCCATCAACCCTCTTTAAAATCCTTAGAGCTTCTTTAAGACCTGAAATAGACTTTCTTGGTAAATCAACTTGTCCTGGATCACCATTGATGAGAAACTTAGCATTCATACCCATTCTTGTTAAAAACATTTTCATCTGTGAATGTGATGTATTTTGAGCCTCATCAAGAATCACAAAGGCATTATCCAAAGTTCTACCTCTCATAAACGCCAATGGGGCAATTTCAATAATTCCCTTTTCTAAAAATAATTTTAATCTCTCTGAAGGAATCATATCTCTTAAAGCATCATACAGTGGTTGCATATATGGATCCAATTTATCCTTTAAGTCTCCTGGAAGATAACCTAAATTTTCACCCGCCTCCACCGCAGGCCTAGTTAAGATAATCCTTTTTACTAATTTCTCCTTAAGGGATTTTACTGCCATTGCAATTCCAGTGTAGGTTTTACCAGTTCCAGCAGGACCTATTGCAAAAATCATATCATTTTTTTTTATTGATTCAACCAGTTTAATTTGGTTGGATGAATTTGCAATAATAGATTTTCCATTAACACCTCTTACTATTAACAACTTATTAGAATTTAATAAAGAATTTGATCCATTGATATTTAATATATCTTGAACTAATTCAGGATTCAAATAATTATTATTATTATATTGATTCAATAATTTACTAATTTTACTTTGAAAGGTAACGAGTAATTTTTCTTCACCATATGCCTTAATAGTTGTTCCTCTTGCAACTATTTTTAATTTTGGAAAGTAATCCTTAATAACATTTAAATTTTTATTATGATTTCCAAAAAATTCCTGAGGATTAGTTTCTTTTAGATTAATTTCAAGTTCATTCAAGAGTCAGAAGAGTTAAAAAAAATTAATTTTGTTTAGATTAATTAAATCAAATTTACAATTTTTGAGTTAAACTGAATATTTTATTATTATATGAAAATAGTGACCTTAACTACAGACTTTGGTAATAAAGACTATTTTGTCGCTGCTGTAAAAGCTGGACTAATATCAGAAATTAAGGATATCAATATCATAAGTATAAGTAACGAAATTAACCCATATAATATTACTGAAGCATCATATATCCTAAAAAACTCTTATAAACTTTTCCCAAATGGATCAATCCACATCATTGGTGTTGACTCCGAGCTGAATGCTGAAAATAGACATTTAGCTATTTTTTATGACGGTCATTATTTTATTGGTTCTGACAATGGTATTTTTTCACTAATATTTAATGGAGGAAAACCTGATGGTATATTTGAAATTAATATTCATGAAAATATAACTAGTAGTTTTCCAGTTTTGGATGTTTTTGTAAAAGTGGCTGCTCATATTTCGAGGAATGGAAAGCTTGAGATAATTGGTAAAAGGATTTATAAAACTCTAGAAATGAAGAATTTAAACCCAGTTATAAGCAGTAAAATGAACAAAATATTGGGTAGTGTAATTTATATAGATAACTATGGAAATGTTATAACTAATATTACCAAGAAAATTTTTAATGATATTGGTAAATCAAGAAAATTCACAATTAATGCTAGATCAGTAAAGTTTAATAAGATATATAATAATTACAGTGAGGCAATTGATTTTAGTATACCTAAAGAAAGAAGAAATGAAGATGGTAAAAAAATTGCCATTTTTAACACAGCTGAACACCTGGAGCTTGCAATATATAAAAGTAATCCACTAACTGTTGGTAGTGCAAGTAGCTTATTTGGTCTTGATTACAGAGATTCAGTTACAATTATTTTTGATTAATAATTTTATATTTATAAAGTAAAGATTAGAGTTCTATTGTAATAATAGATTATTTTTTATCCAGATATAATACTAATGTCATCATGGTAAAATTATTCAATTACGAATTCTTAAGTTGTAATAATTTTTTTGTTTTAAATATATAGTTAATAAATGTGGATAAATTCTTTTTTTATTGAGATGCAATTAAAATATATTTGAATTAAATATATATTTAATGAAATTCATTGTATCAAGTGAAATATTATTAAAGGAACTGCAAATAATTGGTGGTATAGTTAATTCCACAAATACCTTACCAATTCTTGATAATTTTTTATTTGAAATTAATAATGAAAGGCTTGTTATATCAGCATCTGATCTTGAAACAACCATGTCTACTTCAATTTCAATTGAATCTACTAATACCGATTCAGTTGCCCTTCCAGCAAGGATATTAATTGATACTCTTAAAACTTTCGCTGAACAGCCTTTAACCTTTATCAAAACTGAATCTAATACTGTTGAAATTATTGCCAATAATGGAAAATATGCTCTTTCGTACGTATCAGGGGACGATTTTCCTAAATTAATTAGTCTCAAAGATCCCAGCAAGACTGAAATAAAGGGAGATGTTCTTGCCAAAGCAATTAATTCAACAGTTTTTGCATCTGGAAATGATGACTTACGTCCTATCATGACAGGTGTTTTTTTCCAATTCAATTCCGATAACTTAAATTTTGTTGCAACTGATGCTCATAAAATGGTAAAATATTCAAGATTCGATTTTACCGCCAATCAAAATGCTGAATTTATTGTTCCAAAAAAACCTCTTCAACTCTTGAAGGGAGTTTTATCAGGTTTTAATGAAAATGTTACGATTGAATACAATGAGTCAAATGCTCAATTCATGTTTGGAGATTCAAAGATTACATGTAGGTTAATCGATGGAAAATATCCAAATTATGAAGCTGTTATACCCAAGGAGAATCCAAATAAAATGATAATCGACAGAGCAGTTTTTTTAAATTCCGTCAAGAGGATCAGTATTTTTTCAAATAAAACAACCCACCAAATTCGTTTAAAGATTGCAGGTACTTCTCTACATATATCTGCTGAAGATTTTGACTATAATAATAAAGCTGATGAAAGGTTGGATTGTGAGTACTCGGGAGAAGATATTCAAATTGGTTTTAATTCTCGATTTCTTGTTGAAATGTTAAATAATCTTGATTCTAAAAACATTCAATTAGCTATGTCTATGCCTAACAGGGCTGGTCTGATTACACCAGTTGAAATAAATGAAGATAAGGAAAAAATTACTATGTTAGTGATGCCCGTAATGCTAAATGACTAGACATTTGAGGTAATTCCTTGAGACAACCTTTTGTATATTCCATTTTCCAACTTTTCCCTAATCTTTGAAAATGCTTCAAGTGTAATTGAGACGTCCTCGAGTGTGTGGGATGCCGTTGGAATCAACCTCAATAAAATCATTCCTTTTGGAATAACAGGATATACAACTATAGAACAAAATATAGAATAATTTTCACGTAAATCTTTTACTAAAACCATAGCTTCTGGTATGCTACCCTTTAAATAAACTGGAGTGACACAGCTCTTTGTTAAACCAATATCAAAACCGCTACTTTTTAGTCCATTCTGGAGAGCATTTACATTTATCCATAAATTATTTTTGAATTCTGGTCTTGTCCTTAGCATGTCTAATCTTTTAAGTGCGCCTTTAACAAGTACCATTTGAAGAGATTTTGCGAACATTTGAGATCTCATATTGTACTTTAAATAATCTATAATTTCTTTGTCACCAGCTACAAATGCACCAGTGGATGCCATAGATTTTGCAAAAGTGGCAAAAT
Organism: Flavobacteriaceae bacterium; assembly: GCA_002721275.1. Taxonomy (GTDB): domain Bacteria; phylum Bacteroidota; class Bacteroidia; order Flavobacteriales; family Flavobacteriaceae; genus Marivariicella. The sequence goes on along the minus strand of PBJZ01000013.1, from coordinate 44,766 downwards.
ATACATCAATCTTATCTTGCACTCCTTGCTCATTTCCTGCTCCAGAACCATTTTTTCCAAGTGTTCCAAACCCATGTGCGTCATCAACTAAAAATCTGAAATTATATTTATTTTTCAAATCTGAAATTTCTTTTAATCTTCCTTGTTCGCCTCTCATACCAAAAACTCCCTCAGAAATTACAAGAATTCCTCCACCAGTTTGATTTGCAATTTTTGTAGCCCTGATAAGATTCTTCTCTAGACTATCTATATCATTATGTTGATATGTGTATCGCTTTCCATGGTGTAATCTCACTCCATCAATTATGCAGGCATGAGCATCTACATCATAGACAATTACATCATCCTTATTAACTAAACTATCAATTGTCGACAAAATTCCCTGATATCCAAAATTTAACAGATACGCAGCTTCTTTATCAACAAAATCCGCAAGCTCATGTTCAAGTTGTTCATGAAATTCAGTATGACCTGACATCATTCTCGCTCCCATCGGATAAGCAGATCCAAATTCTTTAGCAGCTTCAGCATCAATAGCTCTAACTTCAGGGTGATTAGCTAAACCTAAATAATCATTAATACTCCATGTTATCACTTCTTTTCCATTAAAAATCATTCTATTGCCAATTGGACCATCCAACTTCGGAAATACGAAATAACCTTCAGCATGTTTAGCCCATTTACCCAAAGGACCTTTATTTTGTTGAATTCTGTAAAATAAATCTTTCATCTAAAAGGCAACAAAATTAAACATATTCAATTTCATGGACAATATTCTTATCTTTTTTGTTTAAAAAACCTTCATCATTCATCCATTCATCGCTATAAATTTTACTCATGTAACGCGAACCATGATCAGGAAAAATTAATACAACATGACTATTATGATTGAAGTAACCTACTCTGTCAAGTTGAATTAATGCTTGGTAAACAGCACCAGAGGTGTACCCTACAAAAATACCTTCATTTTTTGTGATTAATCGAGCTGAAAATGCACTGTCTTTGTCAGTTACTTTTTCGAACTTATCGATAACTGAAAAATCAGTTGATAATGGTATTAGATTTTTACCCAAACCTTCAATTCGATATGGGTAAATTTCCTTTTTATCCAATATTCCAGTTTCATGATATTTTTTTAAAACAGAACCGTATGCATCTACTCCAATAATATTAATTTTTTTATTTTTTTCCTTCAAAAATTTCGCAGACCCTGATAATGTTCCTCCTGTACCACTTGATCCAATTAGATGAGTGATCTTACCATCAGTTTGTTTCCAGATCTCAGGACCGGTTGTACTATAATGTGCTTCTAAATTTAATTCATTAAAATATTGATTAATATAGAGTGAATCAGGTGTTTCCGAAGTAATTTTTTTTGCAACCTCATAGTATGATTTAGGATCATCCGGTGGTACATTTGATGGACAAACGTAAACCTTAGCCCCCATTGATTTTAGCATGTTTATTTTATCCTTTGATGATTTCGAACTTACAGCTAAAATGCACTTGTATCCTCTAACCAATGAAACCATTGCAAGACTAAAACCAGTATTGCCTGATGTTGTCTCAATAATTGTACTACCTGGTTTGATTAATCCTTGTTTTTCAGCTTGATTTAAAATATGTAANGCGATTCTATCTTTATTTGAATGTCCTGGATTATGACCTTCCCACTTAGCATAAAAATTACCTTTNAAATTAGAAACACAATTATTNAANCTGATCATTGGTGTATTACCGATTAATTCAAGAATATTTTNGTGAATNATCAAAATTTAGGCTTTNAAATNTANTTGGTTGCAAATTTAATTAAAAATNGTTAATCTGNGAGGGCTTCTATTTGTAACAAAAATGAATATTTCTTTGCTATCTCTTTAATNGCNTCNTACCTTCCNGANGCACCACCNTGGCCTGNNTTCATGTCAGTCAATAAATATATNAAATTTGAATCTGTTTTNAATTCACGAATTTTCGCCACCCACTTTGCNGGTTCCCAATATTGTACCTGAGAATCGTGAATACCAGTAGTGACTAAAANATTTGGATACCTTTGTTTTTTTATTTGATCATANGGTGAATAGGAATATATATAATCATAAAATTCTTTTAAATTTGGGTNTCCCCATTCATCATANTCACCTGTGGTTAAAGGAATAGANTCATCTAACATTGTATTAATTACATCCACAAATGGAACATCAGCAATGATTCCATTATATAGATTACTATTTTCATTAATGATTACACCCATTAACAATCCACCAGCAGATCCCCCCCAAGCATAAAGATGTTTTGATGATGTGTAGTTTTTTTCAATCAAAAATTTTGAACATTGAATGAAATCGTCAAAAGTATTTTTTTTGTTCAATAATTTACCATTTTCGTACCATTGTCTTCCTAAATAATCTCCTCCCCTAACATGACAAATTGCAAATATAAAACCTCTATCTAATAAGCTTAATAATGAAACTGAAAATGATGGATCAACAGTATATCCATATGATCCATAACCATACTGAAGCAAAGTAGATGATGTTGAAATTTTTGTAGTTTTATGATATACGATTGATATTGGTATCTTAACTCCATCCTTACCANTTGCCCATATTCTTTTCTCAATATAATTNGAAGTTTTAAAATTTTTATCATTGACNGAATTNACCTTTAATTTTTTTATTTTTTTTGTTTTCATNTCAAATTCTAAAATAGAATTTGGAGTTGTCAATGAATTATATTTGTATCTTATTTTATTCGTATTAAATTGAGGATTATACAATGAATATAAATTGTAAGTCTCACCCTCAACTGGTATTTTAAAACTATTTTTATCACNCCAAGTATGAACAATTAATTGATTTAATCCCTCAAATCTTTCAAGAGTGACCCAATATTTTTCAAATAAATCTATCTCTTGAAGCAAAACATCATCTCTGTGATCTANAATAGTTNGCCAATTGCCTATTTGAGTGTTTATTTCGTCAGTTCTAATTAGTTTATTATTGGGGGAATTATNATGATTTGTTATAATATAAAAATATTTATCATGATGATANACNTCATACTCCAAACCTTTAATTCTTTTTTGAATTAATTTAAATTTTAATTTAGGAAAATTAGCATCCAAATATTGGTATTCCTTAGTTATCGAACTTATNGATGAAATAAAAATATACTTTTCGGATTTTGATTTACTCAAGCTAACAGAAAATGTTTTGTCAACTTCATGGTAAATTAAAATACTTTCATTANNNGGTTTNATTACNTCAAAAAGATAAATAGATTCAGATCTCAAAGTTTTGTCATTTTTTGAAACATAAAATAGATACCTACTATCATTCGCCCATTCACATGTACCGTTTGTATTTGAAATATTGGTTTTTATNACANTATCATCAGATAAATTTTTTATGTAAAGTTTGTATTTTCTTCTTGACTCAGTGTCAACAGAAAAAGCCATTTTAGTGTTATCTGGACTGATAGTAATTCCAGTAAGGTTNAAATAATTATAACCCNTAGCTTCTTCATTTACATCAACTAAAACCTCCTCTTTAGCGTATAAATATTTCTTTTTTCTGAGATAAATAGGNTAAGATTTACCTATTTTATATTGTGTAATGTACCAATAACCGTTATAAAAATACGGAACTGATGTATCGTCTTCATTAATTCTTGATTTAATCTCCAAATAAATTTTTTTCTCTGTNANTTTAAAAGNCTNNNAGGATCTTTTGTAATATTCATTTTCAGACTCCAAATAATCCGTTACATCANGATTCTTAATATCCTCTAACCAACTATAATTATCAATTCTGATATAATCATGAGCNTATTTTCTATGAGGNACTTTTTTTGGTATGGGAGGATTAAATTTTTTTCTGTTTTTCATTTATCTAATTAAGTNTGTTTTTATTACTTAATTTTCTGTTGTAAATCAAACTTTAAAATTTTAGATTTTTTAATATATCAATTGTAAATTTATGTTGAACATCATTATAATCTCTATGAGTTACAATTCTAATCTTACCTCTTCCTAACTTAATTAATCGAATATTATTTTTTGANAGTAATTCTATAAATCTGTCCTCATTATAAGCCTTTTTCAAAGAAAAAATAATAATATTTGTTGAAACTGGTTCGACACTTTCAACATAGTTAAGAGTCTTTAAAACAACCTCCAGCTCTTTAGCTTTTTTATGGTCATATACTAAATCACTAATATTATTATCAATTGCGTAATTGACAGCAGCAGCNATGTATCCAACNTGCCTCATTCCACCTCCTAAAACCTTTCTNTATCTNATAGCTTTTTTTATTAATTCTTTACTGGATATCAGCATTGAACCAATAGGACATCCTAGACCTTTACTAAAACAAACAGATATCGTATCAAATAAATCACCATAATCATTTGCATTTGTATTTGTTGCAACCATAGCATTCCATATCCTAGCACCGTCAAGATGAGTAGAAATATTTTTTTTCTTGCAAAGTTTACTTATGGATCTTAATGAATTAAGATCATAGCATGAACCACCCCCTTTATTTGATGTATTTTCAATCGAAACTAAAGAGGTTGGTGGACTATGATAAAAGTCTGTNGGGTTAATTGCATCTTCAATCTGATCTTTATTTATTAAACCATTAACCCCTTTAATTAATCTGCAAGAAACGCCAGAGTTGAAGCTGACACCCCCTCCCTCATAGTGATATATATGNGACAATTCATCACATATAAGTTGATCTCCTGGTTTAGTGTGAATTTTTATTGCTACCTGGTTCGACATAGTTCCTGATGGAAAAAAAAGACCAGCTTCTTTACCAAACATTTTAGCAACTCGATTTTCAAGACTATTTAATGTAGGATCTTCTTTAAAAACATCGTCTCCTACTTTTGCATGCATCATTTCCTCCAGCATCTTATCTGACGGTATTGTAAATGTATCACTAATTAAATTAACCTTCATTTAAAAATCACATTTTATAGAACCTATGGGAGAACCGTCAGGTATTTTTTTTGTTTGGAATGGAGTAACCAAAATTGATTGAGACAAAAAATTATCAATTTGATTTTGATAATATTTTGAAAATTTTATTTTCGGCTCTTTCTTTAAAAATTTNTTTAAANCATCTAGATGATTAAATACTTCTGCCCTCACCTGTGGGTAGATACTTGAATTACTTGCTAGTTTAAACAAATTTTTAATAACATTACTTTGATTAATTTCATTAATTGANCGAGAATACGAATCACTATAATTCTCTTTGAAAGTTTTATTAATNAATTCTGATAAAACATCATTTAAACCTAATTGATCCTCATAAATAGAGTTATTTTGAACCAATCTAGAAGTTCTTTCGGGGTTTAAAATTATACTAATTACCAAATCACTCAATGAATTGGCTATACCTAGATAATCAAATGTAATACCTAATTGAGATCCAAAACTTTCTCTACCTCTCGAGTTACCAAATGTTCTTGGACCAAGAATGTGATGAAGGTGTTTTGGTATTTTCAAATTATTGGGTGATATACATTTTAATAATATTTCTAAGGCCTGATACTGTTCATTTCTACTTAAGGGGTCTACACTATATTTAATTTCACTTTTTACACCGTAATCATAATTTAAACCGCCAATTATTTTAACTACTGCCTCTAATTGATATCTATGTAGAAAATACATTGGAACCAAACGGTCTTCTAGAATTGAATAATTTTCTCCTTCCTTAATGTGTTCAATAGAAAAATTTGACATTGCAATCTTTCTTATTCTAAGCAAGTTTTCAAGCTCCTCAACTGTATTATTTCCATTATCCCACAAATGAGATTTTGGATGAGCTCCACTAATTGGTCTGGAGTCGCTGTCAGATATGAATCTATGTCCATCAATAAAACTATTTTTTAATATTTTTTGAAGTGATTTATTTTCATCTTCTGAATTTAAAAACTCAGAATAATTATATGCTACACTAACTTTATCCCATTCTCCTATTCCAACAGAATAAGCATTTTGATAATCTATTTCGCCATCTACAATCTTAAGTGTTGGATGAGGGTAATCCATAACTGAGGATCTATTGTTTGAACTACCAGTAAAATTATGAGCAAATCCTAATGTATGCCCTATTTCATGGGCTGATAGTTGTCTAATTCTGGCTAATGCCATTTGAAGAGCTTTATCGGTCTTAATCTCATTTAATTTATATGGCACTTTTGTAAGACCCAATGCTATCATAAAATCCTGTCTAATCCTTAAACTTCCCAAACTAACATGACCTTTCAGAATCTCTCCTGTTCTAGGATCTATTATACTCGATCCATAACTCCACCCTCTTGTTGATCTGTGAATCCATTGAATAACATTATATCTTACATCAAGGGGATCAGCGTCAGCTGGTAAAATTTTAATTTGAAAAGCATTTTTAAATCCAATATTTTCAAATGCCTCATTCCACCATTTTCCGCCTTCTATCAATGCTGTCCTTACCGGCTCCGGAGTACCATTATCTAAATAATATATGATAGGTTTAATAGGTTCACTTATTTCAAGTTGTGGATTCTTTTTTACTAATCGGTGTCTAATAACATATTCCTTTAATGTTGGTTCGTCTACGGGTGTTGCATAATCGTAATATCTAAAGGCATTAACACCACTTCTTGGATCAAATCGACGCATTTTAAAGTCAAGTGGTGGAAGTTTAATAAAAGAATGATGTTGATTGACTGTTAAGGAATTTGCGGAGGGTGTTACAGATCTAATTTTATCACCTTTGATTTCTCCATTACTACCAGGATCATCTGTAAATGTTATTTCTACATCAAATTCAATATTGTTAGGAAATGATTTTGTTCTGTCAAGGTTAATTGATGATCTGTTTTTATTTACTCGATACCTACCTTGTCCTGCTATTTTTAACTTATTTGAAACATTATGGGTATCATTCAATAAAAAATCAGTTATATCAATAACATATCCTTCATTGTTTTTATCATTTATTGTAAAGCTCCAGATTATTGATTTAGCAAATGCTTGTTCAACAGAAAGTTTTTCCAGATAATTATCAGAGTTAGCTCTGAATTTTTGGTTTGGCTCTACCATCAACAATCTATTTCCCGCCTTTTTAAAATAAACTACTCTTTGCTTGCCTAATTGACCCCTATCAAGACCTAAATCGTTGTTCCCAACGCCACTACTCAAACTATTCACGTATAGAAACTCTTTATTCAATTCTTCAACAAGAAGGTAAATATGATCGTTTGTATTATCATAATAAAAATCAAAAAAACCATCAAATGAATAAAGTGAACCAGAGCTTTCATTTCTTTTTTTATTTAATTTCTGATTTTTTTTATCAGTAATTAATTTCACAAATTTTCTGTGTTGAGAATTTAAATTAATCGGGAAAAAAATGAATAAAGCAAAGAGGATAATGATTTGTTTCATATTTTAATTATATAATATAAAGCTAATAAAATAAGGTATTAAAATTTTAGATATTAGAAAAGAAAATTTAATTTTGTTTGATATAACTATGAATATGATTCAGTCCGATATTCTTAAAAAATTTAATGAGCGCCTGGTTGCGTTAAGGGGGTACCTTTGACATACCCTTGAAAGAAATTGAAATTACTAGTAAAGAAGAAAAGACATTATCTCCTGATTTCTGGAGTAATGCTGAAAAAGCTGAGTCTTTCATGCGAGGTTTAGAATCTGAGAAAAAATGGGTTCAAGACTTTAATTCAATAAAAGATCATATTGAGGAATTAGAGGTCCTTCTTGAGCTTCAAAATGAGGAAAACATCAGCCAAACAGATATTAATTCCTTAATATCAAAAATCGGTGAATTATTTGAAAGTATAGAATTTAGAAACATGTTATCTAGTGAGGGAGATAATCTTCCAGCTGTTCTTCAAATAACGGCAGGAGCCGGAGGGACAGAAAGCTGCGATTGGGCAGAAATGTTGATGAGAATGTATTTAATGTGGGGAGAAAAAAATAAATTTAAGCTTCGTGAATTAAATAATCAACCAGGTGATATTGCAGGTGTCAAAACTGTGACAATTGAGATTGATGGAGAATATGCTTTCGGTTGGCTTAAGGGAGAAAATGGAGTTCACAGATTGGTAAGAATTTCCCCATTTGATAGTAACGCCAAAAGACATACCTCGTTTGCATCTGTATATGTTTATCCATTAGTTGATGATTCAATTCAAATTAATATTAACCCATCAGATATTGACTGGGAAACAATGAGGGCAAGTGGAGCCGGTGGACAAAATGTAAACAAGGTAGAAACAGCCGTGAGACTCAAACATAAACCATCTGGAATAATAATAGAAAATTCAGAAACAAGATCTCAGTTAGAGAATAAGGGTAAAGCAATGCAGCTTCTTAAGTCACAATTATATGAAATTGAATTACAAAAAAGGTTGTCAGCTCGAGATAAGATCGAGGCTTCAAAAATGAAGATTGAATGGGGCTCACAAATAAGAAATTATGTTATGCATCCATACAAACTAATAAAAGATGTAAGATCAAAGATAGAAACTAACGACGTTGACTCAGTAATGGATGGTTCAATTGATATTTTTTTAAAAGGGTATTTGATGTTCACAGGTCAAAAAAAAAATAAATCAAACTAATAATCTAAATTTCTGCTCAGACCTTTTTCCAACCAACTCTTAAATTCATTTATGTTAGCATATTGAATTGGTTCATTCAAAATCCTACCACTTGGCGTCATCAAAACATAGAAAGGCTGTGAGGCGGTTTTAAAGTTTAAGTACTGAAAAGTAGACCACTTTTGTCCAATAGTCCTAATTGACTTAATTGTTCCATTAGGTCTTACATATTCAAATTTATCAATATCTGGTAATTCTGATCTGTCATCTACATATAAAGATATTATAACCAATTTATTTTTTAATATTTCATAAATATCCGGATCAGACCAAACATTTTCTTCCATTCTTCTACAATTAACGCAAGCCCAACCTGTAAAATCAAGGAGAATTGGTTTATTGACTTGCTCTGAGATTTTTTTTCCTTCATTAAAATCTTTGTAACAATCTAAATTAAGTGGACATTCATTACTATAATGATAAATAGAATAAAATGTTGGAGGTGGAAAACCGCTCAAAAATTTTAAATTATTATTTTTCGTTAATAATCCTTGAAATAGATACATTGTGAAAAAGACAAATAAAAAGCCTACAAATTTTCTATAATTTGAAATTTTTTGTTTTAATTCATGGGGAAAAGAAAATAAACCAAATAAGTAAAGGGATGTAAGCAATGAAATTATGGTCCAAAAAAATATAAAAACCTCCCTCTTGAGTAATCCCCAATTCGATACTAAGTCAGCATTTGAAAAAAACTTAAGAGCAAGAGCTAGTTCGATAAAACCTAGAACGATACTAGTAGATCCGAGCCAATTTCCTGATTTAGGAATAATTTTCAATGCATTTGGGAATAAAGCAAATAAACCGAAGGGAAGTCCAAGTGCAAAACCAAAGCCCAACATTCCAAATGATAATTGCATTGCACCAGAGTCAGAAGAAATTGACCCTGCTAGAAGTGATCCTAAAATTGGTCCTGTGCAAGAAAAGGAAACAATTGCTAAAGTCAATGCCATGAAAAAAATACCTAAAGTTCCCTTAAATTTTGAAGATTTATTATCAGAAAAATTAACCCAGTTATTTGGTAATTTCAATTCATAAAAGCCAAAAAATGATAAAGCGAAATAAATAAAAACAATAAAGAAAAATATATTTAAAACAACATTTGTTGAGATAAGATTTAATATCTCGGGATCTATTGAATCAAATATGTGAAATGGAACACTTAACAGAACATATAAAAATATTATGAAAAATGAATATTTAAAAGCGTCACTTATACCTTGTGATTTTGAGTGAACATTTTTCATAAAGTAAGATACTGTAATTGGAATTAGAGGAAAGACACATGGAGTAAGTAAAGCCAGAAAACCACCTAAAGCTCCCAATAAAAATATTTTCCAAAAAGTATTTTTGGGAGTGCTATTATTATTTTTTTCAATAAGATTAGACTTCGATAATTGTAATTTTAATGAATTTAATTTTGAAATATTGACAACACTTGGATTATTCTTTTTAACTATTTCAGCTGATTTATTTATTTTAAAAGTAAATGGTTCAGATCTAAATATACATAACCTGTCATCACACGCCTGATATTCAATTGTTCCATTTATAAAATCATCAGCTAGATTTTTTTTTATGTCTAATGTGAATTCAGCAATATTTTCAAAGTACCTAATTTTTTTTTCAAAAATTGAATCGTACTTGTATACTGTCTCTCCTTCTAATATAGTATTTGCAGACACATATCTTTCATCATCAAAAACAAATAATGTTTTGAGTGGAGGTTCCTCTTTAATAAACTGAGAATACACATGCCAGCCTGACTGAATTTTTGCAATAAAATTTAACGTAAGTATAGAATCATTTTTGTTTTCAGCGTTGAAATTCCATTTAACTGGTTCAATCAAGTCCTGACTGAATGTAGTTTTAGATAAGACAAAAAAAAGTAAAAGAATTAATCTCCTCATTATGTGTATCAATCGGTGCTAATATACATTCTTTTACTCGAACTTTTATTCGACATAAAACGTCTATCGGCTCTTTTACCAATTATCCATACAACTTTATTTTTCGATGTCAAAACCCACTGGTTTTCCTTGTCAAATTGGGTATATTTTTCATCTTTAAAATATTTACTTAGTTTTTTTCTACCCACCATACCCGTTGGATAAAAATAAGCTCCGTTGAAAGGTTTCCTTATCTCTAATGTTGAATTAATTAATGTGGCATCGACTGATATTGACTTGATTTTGTCTGAAAAAGGTGTATCACTAATTTCTATATTTAATGGATTAGTAATTTTTTGAGGAATTAATTTTATTTTATAAATTTTAATATCATTATCATTATCCAATTTTTTTAAAATTATATAATCCTTGTCCCTAAGGATTATATGTGTTTTAGATTGAATTTTTTTTCCTTTAGAGGAGTTTAATATTTTTTTTATTTCAGATGGATGATTAAAACCATATTTTTTAAATATTAAGTGTAAAAAAAACAAATTTGGACATAATTTATTAAGGTCTTTAATCCTTATGTTTATTCCATGTGTTGACTTTTTAAAATTATTTTTTATGAATTTTTCAGTTAGTCCATCAATAACATTATTAGTGGATTTTATATTATCGATTGTTTTTTTGAAATTCTTTTCTAGATCCGGCATAATATTTTTCCATTCTGATATAACCTTATTTCTAATAGAATTTCTTAAGTAATCATTTTTTTTATTCGTAGAGTCCTCATTCCACATTATAGAGTTTTTTATTGCATATTTAATAATATCTTTTTTTGAGAAGTTTAGTAATGGACGAATTAATGAAGGTGACTCTGGTATTCCCAACAAACCTTGTATCCCCGTACCTCTTCCAAAATTAATCATAAAAGTTTCCAACTGATCGTTTAAATGATGAGCAGTGGCCAAATGTGAAAAACCATATTTAATCTTTAATGATTCAAACCAATTATATCTTATTTCTCTCGCAGCCATCTGTGTGGATAGTTTATTTTTTTTTTGATATTCAATCGTGTTAATATTTTTAATATGCATTTCAACTCCCAAGATATCAGTAACATCTTGAACTAAATGCTGATCATTAAAGCTCTCTTTGTCTCTTAAATTATAATTACAATGAGCTACTGAATAATTTAATTTAGTTAATGAAAATAGATGAAGTAAAACCATGCTATCAACCCCCCCACTTACAGCTAAAAGGATTTTACCGCCCTTTAATTGCGGATAAAAAGTTTCAATATTATAAGATTCAATATTCATTTATTTTACAATCAATAACACATTAACAACCATTGTCTAAATTTTAATTTTAATTAGTTTAATTAAATGAAAATTATAATGTAAAAATATGAAACCTTTTTTTTTTAAAATAATTATTGTAATATTTGCATTAATGATATTAAAAGTCACATTACGTACTTTTTACACAGCAGGACACTTGTCAGCACGCCGTCCCGTCTAAGGGCATTCTATATATAAAGAACCTAGGTGAGTCCGGTTCAAAATAAACAAACTTTTTTTCTAATTAAATTTTTACCTGATGAATATCTCTATTTCAGATATATCACACTTACATTTCGCAAATGATATTTCTAGCTGCATTGACGAATCTGCAAAGGTTAGAGGTACTGGCATTGCTAGAAGAAGTCCAAAATATATTGGTGAGAAAATCAAAAATGGAAATTCAATAATAGCAATATGTAATAATGAATTTGCAGGGTTTTGTTATATAGAAAGATGGGAACATGGAAAATATGTAGCCCATTCAGGATTAATTGTAAATCCTAAATTTAGAGGTAAAGGTTTAGCAAAAAGAATAAAAAAAAAAATTTTTAATTTGTCTAAAAAAAAATTTCCTGGTGTTAAAATATTTGGAATTACCACTGCTCAAGCAGTTATGAAGATTAATTCTGAATTAGGTTATAGACCTGTACATTTTTCAAATTTAACAAATGATCCTGACTTTTGGAGCGGATGTCAAACATGTAAAAATTTTGATGTTTTAACTAGAACAGAAAGAAAACTTTGTTTATGCACAGGAATGCTTTATGATCCTGAAGAAAAAAAATTTAATAAATCTAAAACAGCCAAATTTATTGGAGGTTTATTTAAAAGAAAATAAAATGAAAAAATTAGTTTTAGCTTACAGTGGTGGACTTGATACTTCCTATTGTATCAAGAAATTATCGGAGAAAGGATATGAAGTTTATGCAGTATCAGTCAACACGGGTGGGTTTTCAAATAAAGACTTGAAAAAATTAAAATCAAATGCTCAGAATCTTGGTTGTAAAAATTACAAATCAATAAACTCAATTAAAATTTTTTACAACAAAATCATTAAATATTTAATTTTTGGAAATGTTTTAAAAAATAACACATATCCACTAAGTGTTAGCTCAGAGAGAATAATCCAAGCAATTGAGATAGTCAATTATGCAAAAAATATAAATGCTAAATACATCGCACATGGAAGTACAGGTGCAGGAAATGATCAAATAAGATTTGATATGATTTTTCAAATTTTAGCTCCTGATATTAAGATTATAACTCCAATCAGAGATGAAAAAATTTCGAGGAAAGAAGAAATTAAGTATTTAAAATCACATGGAATTAACATCCCTTGGGAGAAAGCTCAATATTCAATTAATCAAGGACTCTGGGGTACTACTATTGGTGGTTCAGAGACTTTAACATCAAACAAAAGCCTTCCTGAAAAAGCATATCCTAGCAAACTGGTTAAAAAGAAACTAAAAAAAATAACTATTGAATTTAGCAAAGGTGAATTAATAGCCATAGATGGTAAAAAAGACAACCCAACTAACTTAATTGATAAACTACAAAATTCAGCAAAAGATTATGCTATTGGAAGAGGTATACATGTAGGAGATACAATTATAGGTATTAAAGGAAGGGTTGGTTTTGAGGCAGCTGCACCATTAATAATAATTAAAGCACATCATTTACTCGAAAAACATACTTTATCAAAATGGCAGCAACTTCATAAAGATCAATTATCAAATATTTATGGAATGCTTTTACATGAAGGAAATTATTTAGATCCTGTTATGAGAGATATTGAATCATTTTTTATTAACAGTCAAAAAAATGTTAATGGAAAAGTTTTAGTAAATCTTCATCCATACCGTTTCGATCTTACGGGTATCGAATCAACAAANGACTTAATGAACTCATCATTTGGTGACTACGGAGAAATTAATAATAAATGGTCTGCATCAGATGCAAANGGNTTNATAAAAATTTCATCNAATGCNCATAAAATAAATAGAATAATCAATAATAAATTATGAAAAAAATTGGAATTATAGGTGGCTCTGGATACACAGGTGGTGAATTAATNAGATTAATTATTGACCATCCAGAAATAGAANTNGATTTTGTTTATAGCAGNACTAAGCAGAATAAATTNATAACTGATACTCACCTTGATTTATTAGGAAGAACGNATTTATCCTTTACAAATAAAATTAATAGTANTGTTGATATTCTTTTTTTGTGNTTAGGNCATGGNAAATCNAAAGCTTTTCTCGATAGACACAAATTTTCTGATTCAACTTGCATAATTGATTTAAGTAACGATTTTCGATTAAATAATGAAAATTCGTTTGATAATTTAAATTTTGTTTATGGTTTGCCTGAGTTTCAAAAGGATAAAATTTCAAAGGCAAAATATATTGCTAACCCGGGATGTTTTGCTACAGTTATACAATTATCATTATTACCGCTGGCGAAAAATAATTTAATTNAAAGACCNATACATACATCTGCTACNACAGGAAGTACTGGNGCNGGTGCAGGTTTGTCTGATACTAAACACTTNAGTTGGAGAAACAATAACCTATCATGGTATAAGCCTTTTATTCATCANCATTTAGAGGAAATCAATCAAACACTTAGNAGTTTAATTAAAAATAAATTAGAAATAATTTTTCTTCCATTCAGGGGNAATTTCACAAGAGGTATCTTTTCNACATCATATACATATTATAAAGGGTCTTTGGAAACTGCAGTTGAATTATATAAGGATTATTATAAAAATGATCCATTTACACATATATCTAAAAAAGAAATAAGTTTAAAAAATGTANTCAATTCAAATAATTGTTTCATTCATCTTCATAAACATGACAATATCTTATTAATCACATCTGCAATTGATAATTTAATTAAAGGAGCAGCTGGACAAGCAATTCAAAATCTAAACATTATGATGAATTGGAGTGAAGCATTAGGTTTAAGATTAAAATCAAATATTTATTAAAATGAAAATANCANTTATTGGTNCNGGAAATTTNGGTTTAAGCATTGCTAAGGGACTCGTTCTAAACAACATTATTACAAAGCTTTATTTAACAAAAAGAAATTGTAATAGTTTAATTGAATGGAATAAAAACAAAAATATAACTATCACATCAGATAANAGAAAAGCTGTAAAAAATTCAGATGTATTAATTTTTGCTGTACAACCAAGTCAATTTGAAAATATTTTAATTGATATTAAAGACNTATTAAATGATAAACATGTAATTATTTCTACTATCACTGGTTTTAAAATAAGTAGAATCGAATCTATAATTACATCTAGTATTCCCATAATAAGATCTATGCCAAATACTGCCATATCAGTAAGTAAGTCAATGACATGTTTATGTTGTAATCATAAAGGAAATAAAAGAATTGATATAGCATCCGCAATATTTAATTCACTTGGAACTTCAATAATNATNGAAGAGAAACATATGCAAGCAGCAACTGTTCTTTGNGCAAGTGGGATTGCTTTTTGGATGAGATTAATAAGAGCTACTACTCAAGGTGGGGTCCAATTAGGTTTTGANGCAAATGAAGCTATGAATATGTNCATGCATACAGCGCTNGGTGCTGCTACNCTATTAATAGAGGGTAAAACACATCCAGAAGAGGAAATNGATAAGGTTACAACTCCNAGGGGTTGCACAATCACTGGCTTAAATGAAATGGAACATCAAGGATTAAGTTCATCNCTGATAAAAGGCCTAGTTGCCTCATTTAAAAAAATTAATGAAATATCAAAACAATAATAATATGAAATTATTTGATGTATACCCGCTTTATGATGTAAGTCCNAAAAAAGCAAAAGATGTATTTATTTATGATAATCATGGAAATGAATATCTTGATCTTTACGGAGGACACGCTGTTATTTCAATTGGACACTCACACCCTGANTATGTNAAAAATATATCTGAACAATTAAACAAAATAGGTTTTTATTCAAACTCGGTTAAAAACAATCTTCAAGAAGATCTTGCAAATTCAATTGTGAATTATTCTGGTTGTAATGAGTATTCGTTATTCATGTGTAACTCAGGTGCAGAAGCAAATGAAAATGCTTTAAAACTAGCTTCAATACAT
Organism: Flavobacteriaceae bacterium; assembly: GCA_002721275.1. Classification (GTDB taxonomy): domain Bacteria; phylum Bacteroidota; class Bacteroidia; order Flavobacteriales; family Flavobacteriaceae; genus Marivariicella. The sequence goes on along the minus strand of PBJZ01000013.1, from coordinate 28,720 downwards.
ACTGGAAAAAGTAGGATAATTGCCTTTAAAAATTCATTTCATGGGAGAAGTAATGCAGCCATAGCTGCGACTGATTTTAAAAAGTTTCATTCAAAACTCGAAAATCAATTAAATGTTACTTTTATTAATCTCAATGATAATCTAGCNTTTGAAAATGAAATAAAAAAGGGAGATGTTTGTGCAGTNTTACTTGAATCAATTCAAGGTTANGGTGGANTAGATGAACCAAACAAAGATTTTGTTTTNTTAATAAATTCTTTNTGTNAAAAATATAACTCATGCCTAATTGCAGATGAAGTTCAATCAGGTTTTGGAAGAACTGGTGATTTTTTTGCATTTCAAAAATATAATATAAAACCACATCTTATTTGTATGGCAAAAGGAATGGGAAATGGATTTCCGGTTGGAGGATTATTAATTAATTCAATTATCAAAAGCGAGCACGGAATGCTTGGAACAACTTTTGGAGGGAATCATTTGGCTTGTGTCGCGTCACTTACTGTACTTAGAGTCATTGAAAAAGAAAAATTAAAAGAGAATGCAAAATACATTGGAGATTATTTTATTGAACAAGCAAACAAAATATCTGAAATTATAAACGTAAAAGGAAGNGGATTAATGTTGGGCATAGAATTTAAATATGATGTAAAAGAAATCAGAAAAAAATTGATTTATGATAAGAAAATTTTTACTGGTAATAGTGGAAATAAAAAATTATTAAGGATTCTTCCTCCATTAACTATCAAAAAAGAAAATATTGATATATTTTTTAAATCATTGAANGAAGTAATATGAAAAACTTTATAAAACTTAAGGATTTAAATGATTTTNATAAAACTCTCTCATTGGCATTTGAGATGAAAAAAAATATAAATTCATACTCTCATATAGGNAANAATAAAACTCTNGGAATGATTTTTTTTAATCCAAGTCTAAGGACAAGATTAAGTACCCAAAAAGCAGCNAATTTATTGGGTATTAATATAATGATAATGAATTTTGATAGTGAAGCTTGGACATTGGAATTTGAAGANGGAACGAAAATGTCAGGGATTAAATCAGAACATATNAAGGAAGCGGCTGGAGTAATTTCACAATATTGCGATATAGTTGGAATTAGAGCTTTTGCAAGTTTAAAAAATAAAAAAAATGATGAAGAGGAANTTGTATTAAANAATTTTGTAAAGTATTCGACTATACCTGTAATTAANATGGAAAGCGCGACAGCTCACCCACTTCAGGCTTTAGCAGATGCAATGACTATTAATGAACATAAAAATAAAAATAAACCAAAGATTGTTTTAAGTTGGGCACCACATCCCAAAGCGCTTCCACATGCAGTAGCTAATTCATTTATAAATATGATGAAAAATATTAATTCAGAGTTTGTAATTGCTAATCCAGAGGGATACGATTTGGATCCTAAAATAACTGATGGAATCAAAATATACACAAATCAAAAGGAAGCATTTGAGGGAGCTGATTTTGTATATGCCAAAAATTGGTGTTCTTATCAAGAATATGGAAAAATTTTAAAAAAAGATGAAGAGTGGATGATCAATAATGAAATAATGAAACATACCAATGATGCAAAATTTATGCATTGTCTCCCAATTAGAAGAAATATTGTTGCCTCTGATGAAGTTCTAGATAACAAAAATTCATTAGTATTGAAACAATCAGAAAATAGAGTTTATGCATGTCAAGCAATTTTAAAACAATTAATCGATGATTAGAAATAAACTTTCCGTTATTAAAGTTGGTGGAAATATAATAGATAATGAAAAGCAACTAAAATTATTTTTAAATAATTTTAAAAAAATTTCTGGTTTAAAGATATTAGTACATGGAGGTGGTAAAATTGCAACAAAAATATCTAAAAAACTTAAAATAAATTCAGAAATAATTGATGGAAGAAGAATTACTGATAAATCCACCTTGGATATAATTGCTATGGTTTATGCGGGGAAAATTAATAAGAATATTGTTTCAAATCTACAATCTATAAATTGTAATGCTATTGGTCTTTCAGGTCCAGATGGTAATACTATTGAAGCGAAGAAAAGACCAATAAAGAAAATTAACTATGGATTTGTTGGTGATATAACCAAAATTAATATGGAATTATTAGTTCTATTATTAAATAATGAATACACACCCGTTATATGCTCATTATCTCATGATAAAAAAGGACAACTTCTAAATACTAATGCAGATACCATTGCTGCCTCTGTAGCTATAAGCTTATCAATCAATTATGATGTGAATTTATTTTATTGTTTTGAAAAAAATGGTGTTCTTGACTTAATTGGTGATAAAAAAAGTGTTATTAATCACTTAGATTATATTGGATACACTAAATTAAAACAAAAAGGAGTAATTGATGGGGGGATGGTTCCAAAAATTGATAATTGTTTTGATGCACTCAAAAATGGAGTAAAAATTGTAAAAATTGGATCTATAAAAATGATAAATTCAAATATTCCTCATACTAAAATTGTAATATAGAATGATTGATGTTTTAACAAAAGAAGCGATAGCTTTATTAACTGATTTGATTAGTATTGAATCTTTTTCAAGAAATGAAAACAAAACAGGGGATAGAATTGAAAATTGGTTCAAAAATAAAAACATCCCTTATAAAAGAGTTAAAAACAATATCTGGGGATTAAATAAGTATTACAATGAAAATAAACCAACATTACTTTTAAATTCTCATCATGATACTGTAAAACCAAACAGTAGCTATACCAAGGATCCATTTAAACCTGAGATTGTTAAAGATAAATTATATGGACTGGGGAGTAATGATGCTGGAGGAGCACTAGTTTCTTTATTAGCGATATTTGCTTTTTACCATGAAAAAAAAGATTTAAAATATAATTTAATAATTGCAGCTACTGCAGAAGAAGAAATTGCAGGTGAAAATAGCCTAAGAGGTCTTCTAGAATATCTTCCAAATATTGATATTGCTATTATAGGGGAACCAACTGAAATGCATATGGCAATTGCTGAAAAAGGATTGATTGTTTTTGATGGAATTATAACCGGAAAAGCTAGTCATGCTGCTCATTTTAATAATAATAGCGCTATAATGAAACTACCATTTGTACTTAATTGGTTTAAGAATTTTAAATTTGAAAAACAATCAAATCTATTAGGACCAGTCAAAATAACAGTTACTCAAGTAAAAGCAGGAAATGAACATAATGTTATCCCTGGAGAAGTAAATTTTACAGTAGATGTCAGGGTAAATGATATGTACAAAAATAAAGAAATAGCTGATATTATTGTAAGTAACGCACCTTGTAAACTAACTCCTAGATCACTAAAATTAGAAGCCTCAAGCATTAGTATAAATCACGAATTAGTAAAGTCTGGAATAAAAATTGGAAGAAAAACATATGGCTCTCCTACCCTATCAGATCAAGCCGCACTAGATTGTCCCTCGCTGAAAATGGGTCCTGGATTATCAACTAGATCACATACTGCAAATGAGTTCATCTATCTAGAAGAAATTAAAGAAGGAATTAAAATTTATATTAAACTGTTAGATAATATTATATAAAATTCAAATTATGAAACTATGGGAAAAAAGTGAATCGGTTGATAAAAAAATAGACTTGTTCACTGTAGGAAATGATAGAAAATATGATAGTGTAATTGCTCAATATGATTGCAAAGCCTCAATTGCACATATAAAAATGTTAAATAAAATTAATTTACTTAAAGACAAAGAAGCATTAAAGTTAATTAAGGAGTTGAAAAAAATTGAAGAATTATCAAAATCAAAAGATTTTATTGTTGAGGAAGAATTTGAAGACATTCATTCCAAAATTGAGTTTGTTCTCACCGATAAATTAGGTAGCTTAGGAAAAAAAATTCATGCAGGTAGATCAAGAAATGATCAAGTTTTAGTAGCAATTTGTCTTTATTTGAAAAATGAGATTGGAGAAATTACAGAATTAACTAAACAACTTTTTGATTTACTAATTAGAAAGGCAAAGAAACATAAAGATGATTTTATGCCTGGATATACTCATTTTCAAATTGCTATGCCAAGTTCATTTGGAATGTGGTTTTCTGCTTACGCTGAATGCCTGATTGATGATATTATACTAATTAATGCATCTGAAAAAATTGTGGATCAAAATCCATTAGGAAGTGCGGCTGGATATGGAAGCTCTTTTCCTATTGATAGAATCCAAACAACAAAAGAGTTATCTTTTTCGGATTTAAAATATAACTCTATGGCTGCACAAATGTCAAGAGGTAAAATTGAAAAAATAACTTTATCATCAATAGGTTCACTAGCATCAACTTTATCAAAATTATCAATGGACATATGTTTATACATGAGTCAGGAGTTTAATTTTGTTTCTTTTCCAGATAATTTAACAACGGGATCTAGCATAATGCCACATAAAAAGAATCCAGATGTTTTTGAATTAATAAGAGGTAAATGTAACTTGATTCAGTCGATGCAACATCAAATAACACTTCTAACCAATAATCTTCCAGGAGGATATCACAGAGACATGCAATTAACAAAAGGGGTGATCATCGAGGCAATTAAAGAAATTAAAAGTTGCCTAGAAATTTTTATTTTTTCGTTAAATAAAATTATTATAAAGAAAAATATTCTTGAAGATAAAAAATATGACTATGCTTTCAGTGTAAATACCTTAAACAAGTGGGTTGCAGAAGGGATGCCTTTTAGAGATGCTTACGAAAAAATGAAAGATAATATAGCAAAGGGTAAATTCAGTCCCAATAGAGATTTAAATCATAGTCATTTGGGGAGCATTGGTAATCTTTCTCTTGAAAACATAGAAAATAAAATGTATAAATTTTTAAATGGCTTAAGTTAAATATGAAGTGCACGGTTTTGAGTAGCCTCCAAAGCAGCTTCTTTCATTGCTTCAGCGTATGTTGGATGTGAATGACTCATTCTAGCTATATCCTCAGCAGAAGCTCTAAACTCCATTGCAGTTACNGCTTGTGCTATTAAATCTGCNGCTCTAGCTCCAATTATATGAACCCCCAAAACTTCATCTGTTGAGTNGTCTGCTAATATTTTTACAAATCCATCAATATCTCCNCTAGCTCTGGACCTGCCAAGAGCTCTCATAGGAAATTTACCAACTTTATATTTAATATCAGCTTGCTTTAACTGTTCCTCNGTTTTTCCCACACTAGCTACCTCAGGCCATGTATAAATTACATTTGGAATCAAATTATAATCAATGTGGGGTTTTTGACCAGCTATTATTTCAGCTACCATAACTCCTTCCTCTTCAGCTTTATGAGCCAACATNGGGCCACTAACAACATCACCAATCGCATATATTGATGAAACACTTGTTTGTAAANAGCTNTTGACATCTATCTGTCCTTTATCATTTGTTTTAATACCTACATTTTCAAGATTAAGACCNGNAGTATATGGTTTTCTNCCAACAGAGACTAAACAGTAATCACCTTTGAGAATAACATCATTTTCATTCGAATCTTTAGCTTTAACTTTAACAAAATTTCCATTTCTCTNAACCTCGTTAACCTTATGAGATAAATAAAATTTGATTTTTTGTTTTTTCATCACTCTAAATATCTCTTTTGAAAGTGAATAATCCATCACTGGAGCCAGCCTATCAGAATATTCAACAATTGAAACATCAGAACCCAATCTTTTATATACTTGACCAAGTTCCAAACCAATTACTCCTCCTCCCACTATTATTAAATGTTTTGGAATCTCTTTTAATTTTAATGCTTCTGTAGATGTAATCACTCTTTCCTTATCAATATTTATGAAGGGGAGTGAAGATGGNTTTGATCCAGTTGCTATNATAATATACTTTCCAGAAACTTCAACGACTTTTTTGGATTTGATTAATAAAGTTGTTGTGTTTTTAAAAGATGCAGTACCATTATAAACTTTAATATTATTTTTCTCCATTAAATAGTTAATACCCTTNGTTGTTTGATCAACAACATTGGNCTTTCTGATANTCATTTTTTCAAGATCCACTTTAATTTTACCTGATATATTAATTCCATGATCCTCAAAGTTCTTGAGTGCTTCCTCGTAATGATGCGAAGAGTCAAGTAAAGATTTTGAGGGAATACAACCAACATTTAAACAAGTTCCACCCAAGGTATCATACTTTTCAACTAAAGCAGTTTTTAAACCAAGTTGAGANGNTCTTATAGCAGAAACATATCCGCCTGGTCCAGATCCAATTACAATTACATCAAAAGATTCCATATCAAGTATTTTATTTTGGTTAAAATTAGTCAGAAAATCATTAACATTGTAAAAAATCACTNAATCTAAATATAAATATTTTGACTAATTCNAAATCCATTTCNTTTACTCAATCCATAATCCCATTATTNATACTTATTTTTCTATTGAGTTTTAANGTTTATGTTTTTGCTGATGATGCATTAGCAGGCTCAAATCAATTTATTTTATTACTTGGTGGTGCAATAGCATCTTTAGTGGGTTTTTTAAATAAAANTACCTATAANGAAATGCTCGATAAAATATCNGATAANTTNAAATCNGTAGCAGGTGCAATTTTAATATTACTTTTNGTCGGTGCATTAGCTGGATCATGGTTNGTNAGTGGAATAATNCCTGCAATGATTTATTATGGTCTTAAAATAATGCATCCAACAATNTTTCTTCCATCTTGCATAATTATTTGNGCAATTATTTCTCTTGTTTCAGGTAGTAGCTGGACAACATCAGCAACAGTTGGTATTGCTTTGATAGGAATAGGCAAGGCTTTGGGAATATCCCCAGGAATGATTGCTGGAGCTGTTATTTCTGGAGCATATTTTGGTGATAAATTATCTCCATTGAGCGATACTACTAATCTTTCTTCGGCAATGGCAGAAACAGATTTATTCAAACACATTAGATATATGACTCATACAACANTACCAAGTATTTTAGTCACATTAATTGTTTTTTTAATGATTGGCTTNTTTAACGANTCAAATGGAACANCTGATGTAAATAAGATTTTACAAGATATTGAAACTAAATTTCATATAAATTATTGGCTATTTTTTGTTCCTGCTTTTGTTATTTTCTTAATCTCAAAAAAAACAGCTCCAATAATTGCTCTTCTTGCTGGGACTCTATTAGGGGGCATTTTTGCATTAATTTTCCAACAGAATATTATTNTTGAAATCAGTGGNGAANTATCAAATNCCTATGTTAGTAACTATAAAGGTATTCTAAATGCCATTACAGTTGGTACACAAATTGAGACCGAAAATAAACTATTATATGATTTATTTTACTCCGGNGGTATGAAAGGAATGCTTGATACTATATGGTTAATTATGTGTGCAATGGTATTTGGGGGAGTTATGGAGGCAATTGGAGCATTACAATCAATTACTAACAAACTACTTAGATTAACTAAAAATACTTTTCANCTATTTGCCAGTACAGTTGCNAGCTGNTTAACTGTAAATTTATCTGCCTCTGATCAATACCTTGCAATAGTGATACCGGGAAAAATGTTTTCAAAAGCTTACAGAGATAAAAAATTAGCTCCTGAAAACCTGAGTAGAACANTGGAGGATTCAGGAACAGTGACTTCCGCGCTTATTCCATGGAACACTTGTGGTGCATATCAGTCTGGAGTTTTAGGAGTTGGAGTTGGAGAATATTTCATATTTGCAATATTCAATTGGATAAGTCCATTNATGACTCTTTTATATGCTGCATTGAAAATTAAAATTAAAAGTTTAAAATAGTGTTTATAAATAAAAATATAAACTAAATCAGATCANAAGTAATTTGTATTTTTGTTTTANANAATTTCCTAAATAAAATAATGTCTAAGACTAAAAATAGAACTGATAATAGACAAAGAACAATCATTATTGGAAGCTTTTTAATTTTGTTAAGCATTCTACTTTTAATTTCTTTTTCNTCATATCTGCTAACTTGGGAAATTGATCAATCAAATATTAATTCTTTTAAAGAGAGAAATATTGAAATTGAAAATATTTTAAGTAAAACTGGNGCTCTGGTCGCACATTATTTTATTTATGAGTTATTTGGCGTTTCATCCTACATAATTGTTTATTTAATTTTTATTTCAGGATCAGTTTTGTTTTTTAATACATCAAGAGAAAACCTTTTGTCTAANTGGACATGGGGGCTACTTTATATGACATTTGTTTGCTTGTTATTAGGTTATTTTAATGATNACTTCCCAATTCTAGGAGGTGTTGTNGGATTTGAAATATCAAGTTTAATAGTAGATTATACTGGTCAGTTAGGATTCGGCGCATTTATGATTTTCTTTTTTTTNTGCATAATAGTTTTGAAATGGAATTTTAGACCTGAAAAAATGTTNATTGGCGCAAAAAAAATAAATCCAAAAGTAAATCATGCTAACATTTCTGAAGATCANANTNAAACNGAAATTAATAATNATGAAATTGTAATTGATAATGATGGTNAANTAAGAAATCCTGAGAAAGATTACAATTTATCAAAAATTAAAGAAAAGGTTGTAGAGAGTTCAAATAATTCAGATGACATAAAAATTGAAATTAAAACATTCAATGAGGAAACTGAAAGTAATATAGCACGTGAAATTGTCGCAAAAGACGGTGAGTTTGATCCCACTCTTGAACTGAGTAAGTTCAAAATGCCACCAATTGACTTATTAAAAGATTATCCAAATACTGGCATAACCATAAATGAAGAGGAACTTGAGGACAATAAAAGGAAGATTGTAGATACTTTACTTAACTATAAAATTGGAATCGCTCAAATAAAAGCTACAATAGGTCCGACAGTAACTTTATATGAAATAGTTCCAGAGGCTGGTGTTAGAATTTCAAAAATTAAAAATCTAGAGGATGATATTGCTCTATCTCTTTCTGCTTTGGGAATAAGAATAATTGCACCAATACCTGGTAAGGGAACTATTGGTATAGAGGTACCAAATCAAAATCCAAGTATTGTTTCAATGAGATCTGTCATTTCATCAACCAAATTCCAAAAAGCAGAAATGGAACTTCCAATAGCAATGGGAAAAACAATAAGTAACGAAACTTTTGTAGTAGATTTAACAAAAATGCCACATTTATTGATGGCAGGTGCTACTGGACAAGGAAAGTCGGTTGGTCTTAATGCTGTCATATCATCTTTATTATACAAAAAGCATCCAGCTGAAGTAAAATTTGTTTTAGTTGATCCAAAAAAAATCGAGCTTACATTATATAATAAAATAGAAAGACATTATTTAGCTAAACTTCCTGACAGTAATGAGTCAATAATAACTGATAATACTAAGGTTATTAATACTTTAAATTCTTTATGTATTGAAATGGACAATAGGTATGAGCTATTAAAAAATGCTATGTGCAGAAATTTAATAGAATACAATAATAAATTTAAAAATCGCAAGCTTAATCCTAATGAAGGTTATAAATTCTTACCCTATATTGTATTAGTAATTGACGAATTTGCTGATTTGATTATGACAGCTGGAAAGGAAGTTGAAACTCCAATAGCAAGATTAGCCCAATTAGCCAGGGCAATTGGTATACACTTGATAATTGCAACACAACGCCCTTCAGTAAACGTAATCACTGGACTTATAAAGGCAAATTTTCCAGCAAGAATTGCATTCAGAGTAACTTCAAAAATTGATTCAAGAACTATTTTAGATAGTGGAGGGGCGGATCAACTAATAGGTAGAGGAGACATGTTATACACTCAAGGAAATGAATTGTCTCGAATTCAATGTGCATTCGTTGATACTCCTGAAGTAGACCAAATTGCTGATTATATTGGTTCTCAAACAAGTTTTGGAAGTGCTTATATTCTTCCCGAATATGTTGGTGAGGAAAACAAAATGTTGGATATTGATGCATCGGAAAGAGATTCATTATTTAGAGAAGCAGCAGAAGTAATTGTAATGGCTCAACAAGGGTCAGCATCACTATTACAGAGAAAACTTAAACTTGGATATAACCGAGCGGGTAGAATTATTGATCAAATGGAGGCTGCAGGTATAGTTGGTCCATTCGAGGGTAGTAAAGCTAGACAAGTATTAATATCAGACCTAAACCATCTCAACAATCATCTATCAAATGAAAATTTATAAAAATTTTACTTTATTTTTTTTATTTATTTGTTTCTCGATATCTGGGCAAGAAGATTCGAAATCATTTAAACTTTTAGATGAAGTCTCAATGCAAATGAAAAGTTATGATAATTTTGAATTTGATTTTAAATACTCCCTAGAAAATCAAAACGAAAATATAAAACAAGAAACATTCGGAAAAATAATCATTTCTGAGAATAAATATAAATTATCAATTACAGGTCTAGAGCAGTTATTTGATGGTACAAATGTTTACACCATTATTCCTGAAAACAAAGAAATTACAATTACAGATATACAGGATGACGAAAGTTTAATAGTAAATCCTCTGGATCTTCTTAGTTTTTATAAAACTGGATACGAACTAAAATGGGATATTGTTCAATACGTTAATAAAATCCCCATTCAATATATAAAACTAATACCGAATAAAGAAAAAGATAATATTAAATACCTATTACTTGGTGTGAATACTGTTACAAAGAATATATATAAGCTAATTGAAATTGGAGATCAAAGAACGACAACCACACTAACAATTAATAATATATCAATAAACAAACAAATACCTGAAAAATTTTTTAGTTTAAATGAATCTGATTACCCAGATTATTATATTGATTAATGATAAAAATAATTGATACATATCTTTTAAAATTATATACAAAAAAACTTGTTTCTGTCTTTTCTATTTGTATGATAATTTTTATAATTCAAGCTTTTTGGCTGTACATTGATGAATTAGCCGGAAAAGGCTTGGATTTTGTTACAATTTTTAAATTTTTGACTTACTATTCCCCAAAACTAGTCCCTCTAGTTCTTCCTCTATCAGTGCTACTTGCCTCACTTATGACCTACGGAGCACTAGCTGAAAACTATGAATTTGCTGCCATGAAATCTACAGGTATTTCTCTTCAAAGAGCCATGAAATCACTTGTAATTTTTCACTTTTTTTTAGGTGTAATAGTATATTTTTTTTCAAACAATATTATTCCTCTTGGAGAAATAAAATCTTATAACTTGAGGAAAAATATAGGGAAATTGAAACCAGCACTCGCAATTAGGGAAGGAATATTTAATGATTTAGGTCAAATGACTATTAAAGTTGATAAAAAATATGGAAAGAATGACCATCTTTTAGACAATATAATTATTCATTTAAAAACTAACGACAATAAAAATAGAATTGTAATTAAATCTGAAAATGGAGAATTAAAAAGTGAGACAACAGATGCAACACTTCAAATGGTTCTCTTCAACGGTTACAGATATGAGGAAATGTTGGCTGAGGATGCGAAAGATAAGGTCAGGCACCCTCATGCAAAAATTCATTTCAAAGAATATGTAATGAATATAGACCTTTCTCAGTTTAATAATGTTGATCTATCTGAAGAAAATTACACTTCTACATATAGAATGCAAAAAATTAATCAACTCCATGAAAGTATTGATTCACTTGAAATTGGTTTAGTTAATCAAAAAAAATTATTTAGCAAGAATTTTAATAGTGCTAATGGATTGAATCAAATTATAAAAATTGATAAAATTGATAGTTTAAAATATAAATTATCCAATTTTAATTCACTCAAATTTTTAAAATCCGATATGGAATGGAGATATTCTGAGGTTATCAGATCCGCTATTACAAGAGTGAATAGTAACATTACAAACCTTAAAAGTAAAAAAAGAAGTTTTTTTATATTTCAAAAACTAATAAATCTTCACAAAACAACCCTATACGATAAGTATTCACTTGTATTTTCGTGTTTTTTATTATTCATAATTGGTGCTTCATTAGGGGCAATTATCAGAAAAGGAGGATTGGGACTTCCACTTGTTCTATCAGTAATAATTTTTCTCGTTTATCACTACATTGGGCTTTTTAGTAAGAATGCTGCGGAGGATGGAAGTATTCATCCAATTCTTGCTAGTTGGATGTCAACAATTATTTTGACACCATTTGCTTTAATTTTATCCAACAGTGCATCATCAGATAAAGGTTTTTTGAACATAAATAACATATTTAACCCATTCAAACTATTTTTTTTAAGACTCAAAATAAATAAAAATAACATATGAGGGAGACTATTAAATTTGATAAAATATCGGATGCAATTAATGATATAAAAAATGGAAAACTCATAATAGTTGTTGACGATGAGAATAGAGAAAATGAAGGCGATTTCATATGTGCAGCCGAAAAAATAACCCCTGAGCTCGTAAATTTCATGATTACACATGGAAGAGGTTTGGTTTGTGTTCCTTTAACGGAGAGTAGATGTGAACAATTAAAATTAAACCAAATGGTAACAGAAAATACAGATCCGTTAAATACTGCCTTTACTGTTTCAGTTGACCTAAAAAGTAAAGATGTCACTACTGGTATTTCAGCCGATGATAGATCAAAAACTATATTAGCTCTTGTTAACTCAAAAACTAAATCACATCAACTTTCAAGACCAGGACATATATTCCCTTTAATTGGCAAAGAAGGAGGTGTTCTCAGAAGGACTGGACACACAGAAGCAGCAATTGACTTTTCTAGATTAGCTGGATTAAAGCCTGCAGGCGTTTTAATTGAAATAATCAAAAATGATGGATCTATGGCCAGACTGCCTGACTTACAAAAACTAGCAAGAAATTTCAATCTAAAAATCGTATCTATTGAAGACCTAGTTGCATATCGAATGAAACATGATAGTCTAATAGTAAAAAAAATAGATACGCAAATTAATATCAAGTATGGTAAATTTCGTTTAAGAGCATATCAACAAACTACCAACAATCAAATTCATTTAGCTCTTACCATTGGTGAATGGAATAAATCTGACTCAATATTCACAAGAATCAATTCCTCAAGAATCAATGATGATGTGCTAGGTTTTTTAACCGGAGCTATTGATAATAGTTTGGATAGAATTTTTAAAAGAATAAATGATGAGGAGAAAGGTGCAATATTATTTATAAATCATAATCAAAGTAGTGAAGACTTATTATCAAGAATAAAGTCTCTTCAAAAAATTCAGGCTAAAGGTCATGAGAAAGCTGTCCCACCGATTAAAATGGACTACAAGGATTTTGGAATTGGTGCTCAGATACTTCACGATCTGAACATAAGAAAATTAATAGTTTTAAGTAATTCAAAAAAAATACCAAGAATTGGCTTAACGGGCTATGGATTAGAAATAGTTGATCACATTGATTACTAAAAAAACCATAATTTAGTCGACATGACTAAAACCATTATTAATAAGGTAGCTTTAATTAGCTTCTCCCCCTTTACAACTGAATACCGACTTGAAAGCCATCCTCCAAAAAAAGTTCCTAAGGATAACCAAAATCCCATTAACCAATTAACTTTATCATTATATGTAAATAAAGCTAACGCTACTGATGTGTAGATTGCAACAAGAGTTACCTTAGTTGCATTTGTTTTTATAAGAGATAAACCGTTATATCTAGTCAGAAATAACATAATTACAATGCCGATTCCAGCATTAATGAATCCTCCATAAATACCAATAAAAAAAAACACTAAACAACTTATTATTAAGTTTTTACCATAAATATATTCATCTAAAGATTTAATATTATTATTTGGTTTAAATACTATCAAAAGACCGACAATAATTATGATAATTGCTAATATTTTATTGAATAACTCTCCCTTAATGTCAATTGCAATCTGAGCCCCTATAAGTGCTCCAATTGAAGCTGATATGCCAAGATAAATGCTGAATGGAAAAGATTTTATCCCCTTGCTATTGTAGCCTAATGTTCCTGAAATTGATTGAATTAATATACCAATTCTATTAGTACCATTTGCTACGTTTGGTGGTAAACCTAAAAATATCAATATTGGAAGTGTTAAAAGGGAACCCCCACCTGCTAGTGTATTAATTACTCCTGCTATGAATCCAGACACAATTAAAATTAAAATCTCCTTGAGAGCATCCATCAAGTAAATATAACTAGAATTTTAAAAGCGATTTACATTCTTTTAAAAACTTAAAAAACAATGTATATTTACGTCCGTTTAGGAGAAGTGGCAGAGTGGTCGAATGCACTGGTCTTGAAAACCAGCGTACTGCAAGGTACCGGGGGTTCGAATCCCTCCTTCTCCGCTTAATACTTTATAAGCCCCTGCTTTTAGTGAGGGTTTATTTTTATGGGTACGTTTTTGGGTACGGTTAAGCTAAAAGTTATAATTCTAAGAATCCTCTATAGTAACACCATTTTTTCAGGGTTCCAATTCACAGGACTTTTTTCAAAATAACTTTTATTTGCTAAAAGAGCAGCTCCTGAAGCTCTTAAACCAAAAGTAGGATCTTGTGTAATTTCCCCTTTCCCTCTGATTGCCTGGAAAAAATTATAAAAATGATCATAATGCGCTCCTTTGTAATCTGCAGGGACTTTATATAGAGATTCACCAGTATTTGATGCGAGATCTTTTTTTTCAATGATTTTATTATTGTAGTTTTTGTATATTTTTTTTTGAATTTTCTCTGTAAAAGCATTCATTGAATAACTACTTGGAATTATTCCTTTTTTTGGCCGCATGAGTTTACAGGAATTAGAACTTACTTCCATAGCACCTTCAGTACCTATGAGTTTAAAACTTCCTCCACCTCCCGATCCTGCAATAAAATTTACCCTCATAGAAGCATTAAAGGCTTTATGAGTTTTTGTCTCAGGGTAATCATATAGACAAAGATTTATGTCTGGAACATCACGTCCGTCTTTCCAATAGCGAAGTCCTCCAGTAGAAAGTGCTCTTATTGGACCATTAGAACTAATGATATAATTTAAGCTTGAAAATGCGTGGACAAACATATCTCCAGCAACTCCTGTTCCATAATCTTGATAATTTCTCCATCGAAAAAAACGTTTTAGGTCATAGGGAACTTTAGGAGCATCTCCAATAAAAAAATCAAAATCAACTGTATTCGGACTCGCATCAGGGGGGATTGGATATTGCCAAGCACCTTCAGCAGAGTATCGATCATTGTAAAAATCTAATAGTACAAGTTCTCCAATAGCTCCGTCTTCATATAATTCCTTTGCTTTTTGATTTCCTAGAGAAGACATTCTTTGACTTCCAATTTGACATACACTTCCCGTTTTATTGTATACTTTGATGATCTCGTGACCTTCTGTAAAATTTTGAACCATAGGTTTCTCGCAATAAACTGCTTTTCCCGATTTCATAGCTTCAATTGTAATTTTTTTATGCCAGTGATCTGGTGTAGCAATAATTACGGCATCAATATCCGTTCTATCTAATATTATTCTGTAATCACGACTTACAAAAAGATCTTTACCCCATAGCTCTTTTGCTCTTTCTAACCTTCCTTTATATAGGTCACATACTGCAACCAATTTTATGCCAGTTACTTCTTGAGCAACATTGACATCAATTATTCCTTGAATTCCACATCCAATCAATGCTAAGTTGATTTGATCATTCGCTGAAAAGGAATCTAAAGCATAAGTACGATCAAGCTTTAATTCTTCTTTGTAAGCACCTGAAAGTAAATAGGGAAAAGAAGACACAATGGAAGAACCCAATGTCAATTTTTTAATAAATGATCTTCTTGTTTTATTTTTCTCCATCTTGATAACCTAATTTGTTGTATTTATTTTTAATGAACTTAAAATTAAAAATAGTTTTATTAAAGTTTCAATATTTTACACTTAAAAATCCTAAAAAACTGGTATAAAGCTCAAAAACTAGCTCCCCTACTCTAAAATTAAATCCACATTCTCTTATTTACATTTTTTTAAAAATAAACCAGGGTATTTTTCTAAAAACCCATGCCACGAACCTCCACCTTTTAGTTATGTATACTATACGTTTTTTCCTTTTAATTGCTTTTATAATTTGATCAGCAGCTTTTTCTTTAGTTGATGTCCAAAACATTTTCTTTCCCCGAAGCATTGGAGTCCTTACAAATCCTGGTCTTATATCTGTTATATAAATAGTTGACTTATTGTGGGCTGCCTTTTGAGACATGCCCTCTAAATAAATTGCTTGGTAGGCTTTTGATGCATGGTATGCAGGAGCCAAACCTCCACCTCTCTGTGATGCAACTGAGGAAATATTTGCCAAATGCCCATGGCCTTGTTTCTCAAAAAAATGCATTCCCCAATTCACCAACCTAGTAAATGCAATTACGTTCAACTTGTTAATTTTATCTTCAAGATCAAAATCAAGTTTTAAATTTAACGTGCCTCTACCTGCGCTAATGATAAATAAATCTAGACCCCCTAATTCTTTAGACAATTTTTCTATGTCCTCCAATGCATCTGATTTAGTGCAATCAGAGGTTGCGTAATGAATTTGTTCAGGGGCCTCTTTTTGTAATTTCAAAAGCAGTTCATCTCTTCTGCCTGTTATCCCCACAGAATAATTATTTTTGACCAATTCTCGGGCAAGAGCTTTACCAATTCCTGAACTCGCCCCAACAATTATTGCTTTTTTTGATTTATTCATAATAATTAAATTTATTGGTGTTTGAAATGATTTTGTTATGAGTTATAAAATATCATAAATCTAATATCAAAAGATTATAACTTTACACTTATTTCGATAACATTCGTCATATAAATTAGCTTCTAAACAATATTAAAACTAAATGTTAATCCTGATCTATTTTCTAATCGTTTCAAAAGAAAGTCACCCATTGCTATTGAGGGTGTTAGAACACCACTAATATTTGAGAGATTGTCCTTTGCTAAACAAACAGCAGCTTCACCAAGCATCTTTGATGTAGATCCATAACCAGGATCCATATCTCCAGTTACTTTTACTAAAACTCTAGAACCATCTTTTAGGGTTGCGTAAAATTTTAAATTATAAAATCCTTTTTCACGCTTTTCTTTTTTTGGACCCTCGCCAGGTTTGGGTAATATTTTATCAATAATTTTCTTTAAAAAAGATTTTGGTTTCGCTGTCATTATTAACAATGGGATAGCCATTAGGTATCCTTTAATCCGTCCTTTTAGACCTTTTCCACATATAGTGGCCTCATCATAGCGAAAGTCTTTTCCGTAAACATATCCACTCAATGCATTCGAACGACGCACAACTTTAGTATTTATACCAGCCATAACAAAGGGTCCAATCCAACTTTTTGAGACATCGTCATAAATAATGCTATTTAAATCTCGTGTATCATTTCCCTCAATTTTTCCCTTTGGATTGAGTCCATAAGGATTAGCTAGAACTTTATACACCTCTTTGTCAAAATATGCCTGTTCCATAACTTTAGTTAAACTAGCATATGTTCCTCCACTTATACCTCCACTGATTCCAGCCACACGCATTTCTATTTTATTTGCCGGCTGTCCCATTTGGGCTTGCAATTCTCTTTGAGTAAAATAAACACCCATATCAGAAGGAATAGAATCAAAACCACAGGTGTGAACAATTTTAACTCCATTATTTTTTGCAATCTCATGATATTGGTCTATCATTTTTCTCATCCACTGTACCTCTCCCGAAAGATCACAATAATCTGTTCCTTGATTAACGCATAAAGACACAAGTTTATCACCATATGTAGCATAGGGACCCACAGTAGTACAAATAACTTTAGTTCTAATTATCATTTCTTTTAAACTAACCTCATCGTTACTGTCTGCAATGATTATTGGTACTGAGTTATCTGCTGCACTAAAGCGAACCTGTTTTAATTTTTTTTTATTGCGACCAGCCATAGCCCATTTAAGATCATTATTCACTCCATAGTTTTTAAACAAATGAGTAACTACTAATCTGCCAGTAAAACCTGATGCACCCCAAATAATTATGTCAAATTCTTTTCTACTTTTCATATTATAAATGCGAAAAACCTGTCCTAAGCTTCTCAGGAAACTACCCTAACGATATATCAAAAATCCTAATTTTTTATTAAAATATTTAATTATGTTATTAAATTTCCAACAAAACACTGTCTTATTGAAATCTGATCCAACAAAGAACACTTAAAGATAATATCTGTATTTATTTTTTGCTTTTAGAAGGTTATTTAGAGATATGTTTATAATTTTAAATAACCTTATTTAGTAATATTAATTCGAATGGTAAACATTAGGTTAAATTTATTTATACCATTTTCATTTTTGATTTACTTGTTTATTAATTGTAAATCAAATATACTTGAATCTAGTAATAAACCAAATATTGTAATTATTTACACCGATGATCTTGGTTATGGGGATGTTAGTGCCTATAAAAAAGGAACTTTAAAAACTCCAAATATTGATAAATTAGCCAATGAAGGGATACGATTTACCAATGGTTATTCTTCATCAGCAACCTGTAGCCCAAGTAGATATGCACTACTAACAGGAATATATCCTTGGAGAAACGCAGAGGCTAAAATAATTACTGGAGGATCATTAATAATTGATACCAGTCAGGTAACAATTCCAAGGCTATTAAAACAAAATGGTTACCAAACAGCAATAGTAGGAAAATGGCATTTAGGGCTTGGATTAAACGAAATAGATTACAACTCTAAAATATCACCTGGACCAAATGAATTAGGTTTTAATTATGCCTACATTATGCCAGACACACAAGATAGGGTTCCGACGGTATATGTTGAAAATGGAAAAGTTGTAAATCTTGACCCTAGGGATCCAATTGAAGTAGATTTTAAAACTAATTTTCAAGAACAACCAACTGGCAAGGCTAATCCAGAGCTTTTAGAAATGAAATGGCATCACGGACATAATGGTTCGATAGTAAACGGTATACCCAGAATAGGTTTTATGAAAGGTGGGGAGACGGCTAAATGGAGTGATGTTGATATGGCGGATCATTTTTTAGAAAAAACCAAAAGTTATATAAAAAATAATAAGGATAAGTCCTTTTTTCTTTTCTATGCACTCCAACAACCCCATGTCCCAAGAACACCTCATCCAAGATTTAAGGGTAAATCAGGTATGGGACCAAGAGGAGACGCAATAGTCGAAGCTGATTGGTGTGTAGGAGAGTTATATAAAACTCTTGAGACAGAAGGAATTATAGAAAATACTTTAATAATTTTTTCCAGCGATAACGGACCTGTTTTAAATGATGGCTATTATGATGATGCCGTAGAGAAAATTGGAAATCATACGCCCTCTGGTGGCTTAAGAGGTGGAAAATATAGTCTATTTGAGGCTGGAACAAGGGTTCCATTTATTTCCTATTGGAAAAATAGAATTAAACCAGGAATCTCTGATAAAATAATATCACAGGTGGATATATTAAGCTCAGTTGCAAAGATTATAGGGACAGAATACAAATCACAAGACGGAAAAGATCTATCTGGATTAATTTTGGATAATTTAGGAACTGGAAGGAATGAATTAATACTCGAAGCAACCTCAAGAACTGCATACAGACATGGGGATTGGGTTATGATTCCGCCATATAATGGGAAAGAAATATCAAAAAATGTAAATATTGAGCTCGGGAATTCAAAAAATTATAAGTTATATAATTTAAAAGACGATCCTTCTCAAAAAATAAATTTATCAAATAAAAATTTGCAAAAATTAGAGCAAATGATTGATAATTTTAAAAGAATAAGAGGTGTGAAAAATACAAATACAAAAGACTTAATTTTAGAATAAATAAATTATTATGAAAATCCTAATATTTAAAAATCTAATTATTTTTTTACTAATTCTATTTTTTAAATCGTGCAGTGATAATCAGACAGCGGTAAAATCTAATAAAAAAATGAATTTTATAATTGTTTTTGTTGATGATATGGGATATGGTGATTTGGGATCTTTTGGACACCCAACAATTAATACACCAAATTTAGATAAAATGGCTTATGAGGGTCAAAGATGGACCCAGTTTTATTCTGCCTCCAGTGTCTGTACTCCAAGTAGAGCTGGGTTACTCACCGGAAGACTTCCTATAAGAAATGGAATGATTGGAGCTAAAGACTGTTGTAGGGTTTTATTTCCTAATTCGAAGTATGGACTTCCTGACTCTGAAATTACTATTGCGGAAAAATTAAAAGAAAATGGTTACAAGACAGCTGCAATTGGTAAGTGGCATTTAGGTCATAAAAAAGAATATCTTCCTCTTCAACATGGATTTGATTATTATTTTGGTATCCCTTATTCAAATGATATGGATAAAATTAACGGCGAAACATGCTGTCCAGGATCCCAATATTGGCAAAAATATGATGCTAAAAGACCAAAATCAATAAATTATAATGTGCCGCTAATTGAAAATAATGAAATTATAGAAAGACCGGTAGACCAAACTACTATTACAAAACGTTTTTCAGATAAAGCAGTTAAATTTATAAAAGATAANAAAGACGATAGTTTTTTTATATACTTAGCACATAANCTNCCCCATACCCCNCTATATGCATCGGATGAGTTTTTAGGAAAAAGTAAAAGAGGTTTATATGGNGATGTAATTGAAGAAATTGATCATGGAGTTGGATTAATAATCGGAGAATTAAAAAAACATAAATTAGATAAGAATACAATTATAGTATTTACCTCTGATAATGGTCCATGGCTACCTTTTGAAACACATTCTGGATCTGCAGGTCTCCTTAGAAATGGGAAGGCAACTACATGGGAAGGAGGACAAAGGGTGCCTGGTATATTCTGGGGCAGTGATATTAAAAAAGGAACAATAAATGATTTAGGATCAACAATGGATATATTCCCTACCCTTTTAGAAATGTCAAATATAAGTTTGGTAAATGACAGAATAATGGATGGGATTAGCTTAAAAAATACTCTATTAGGCAAAGAACCATCAAAAAGAGAGACAGTATTTTATTATCGTCAAAGAGAGATCTACGCGGTTAGAAATATAGAATATAAAGCTCACTTTATAACACAGGGAGCCTATAATTATCCTAAAGGAAGTGATAAAAAAATAGTTTTGGATAAACCTTTACTTTATAATTTAAATATTGATCCATCTGAAAAATATAATATCGCAGATAAATATCCTGAGATTATAGAAAAGATTAATAAAATAGTTGAGAAGCATAATAAAAATCTTGATAAACCTAGAGATTTACTTGAAGAAAGAGGATTCTCAAACGAAGATGCTGATGGAGATGGTGTTTTAGACAAAACAGATGAATGTCCAGATGTACCTGGAAAAAAAGATTTTAATGGTTGTCCTGATACTGATAATGACGGAGTCCCAGATAACAAGGATAAATACCCTGACAACCCAGGGAATTTTTAACTAGAAGGTTGTCCAAATTAATACTTAACTTACTTTATGAATCCTATTTTAGATTATCAGAAATATAATCTGCAATAATCAATATAAGATTTGGTTCCTTTATAGCTTGAGAACTTATTTATTCTAAGGTAACAAGACAAAAGTAAAGTGATAAACTAAGCTTTCACTATTATTATTTGTAGTTTTTACGATCAGAGTATATTTAATTTAAAAGTTATATTTCAATTCAAATTTTGTTGACAAATTGATTCACTTTAGTTGTTAAGTAGAGTTTAATAAGAACCCTTAATTTTTATAAGGTAAGTTAAATAAAATGAAGTATTTTAGGGAAAAATTTTGATCAATGAAAAAATTTAAACTAGAGGAAATAGCTAATTTTATTTCAGGTGAAATACATTTTAATCAAAATCTAACTATAAATGGTTTAAATGACCTTAAAAATGCACAAAAAGGACATATTACATTTATCGGAAATTCAAAATTCAAAAAGTATTGGAATGAATCAAAGGCAAGTGCTGCCATCGTTAATGATACAATCAAAATAGAAGATAGCGATAAACCAATAATTTTTGTGAAGGATGCTGATATTGCCATGGGTAAGCTACTTGAGATTTTTTCTCCAAAAAACGTTCCAGTATTTGATCATGAAATACATCCAGCAGCGGTAATTCATCCGTCAGCAATTTTATCAAATAATATTAAGATCGGACCATTCTGTTATGTAGGAAAAGATGTCACAATTGGCGAAGGAAGCACTTTATATCCTAATGTAAGTGTTTTTGATAATAGTATAATTGGTGATAACTGTATTTTTTGGTCTGGAACAGTTATAAGAGAAAATTCTGTCATCGGTGATTCGTGTACTTTTCACAACAATGTAAGTATTGGTGCTGATGGATTTGGATACAGGCCATCCCCTGACGGAAAAGGACTCGTGAAAATTCATCATATTGGTAATGTTGTAATAGGAAATAATGTTGAAATTGGTGCTAATACTTGCGTCGACAAGGCAACTTTTGACAGCACAATTATAGGCGATGGTTGTAAAATTGATAATCTTGTTCAAATCGCTCATAACAGTGTAATGGGTAAATATTGTATAATGGCTGGTAATTCTGGTTTAGCTGGAAGCGTTACTTTGGGTGATGGAGTAATGATAGGTGGAAGTGCATCTGTAAAAGAACATACAAAAATTGGATCTGGTGCAAGTGTGGGAGCTGGCTCTGGAGTCATCTCTGATGTTGCAGAAGGAACAACGGTTTTGGGTTACCCAGCTTCAGAATATAGAGAAATGTTGAAGCAGTGGGTAGCTATAAAAAAACTTACAAAAAATTAATTATTTTAAATTTTTTAAATGGAAAGAGAAAAAATAATATTAGGATTTCTTAAAAATTTTAAGCCAAAAGAAGAACAAAGTTGGAAAAGCTGTTATTTTTTTGCTTACCATCTAAAAAAAGAACACAATATTGATGCAAAACTAATTGAGGGAATATCAAAAATCAAAAAAATTGATTATTGGATTGTTAATTTTCAAGATCAAGATATAGATATACATGCTAGAGCTATTGGTGATGAACCCGATTTTATTGAAAATCCTGAACTAACATGGTCTTTAGAAGAATTTGAAAAAGATAATTTTTAACCTCCATTTAACAAAAAAAAAGTAAACTCTAAATAAAAAAAATTACAAGAAAATGAAAAATTTTATACTATTAATAACTGTATTAACTATAATAATTTCATGTGTAAATTTTGAGAGTAATGAAAATTTTACTGAAGAAGCAAATGAAAAAAGTTCAAAAATTGGGTATGATATTTCTGATGAGGGTGAAAAGAGAGATTTAGAAGTTGGTTCTTTATCTAATATTGAAATATGGGAAAATTATATAAAGGCCCACAACGAAAGAGACTTTAGTGCCATAAAATCATTGGATTCAAAAATATTTAAAGCAAGAGGTCCAAGGGGTGAATTTGTAGATGGAATAGATGCACATATTGAGTTTTTAACTCAGTGGTTCGACCAAAACTCACCCACCTGGAAAATTAAATATATCATTGCAAATGATTTAACTACAAAAGGAGGTGAGCTAAGAGAATGGGTAACAGCTGGACATGACTTAATACTTACTATTGAAGGAAAAGAAGTAAATGCATCTCAAATTATTGATGCTAGAATATCTGATGGTAAAATTCAAGAGTTTTTTGTCCACGAAAGACTCAAAGGTGTAAATGAATAAATAAAATATGGCACTTTATTTTAACTTAAATGCCTATAATTTACCATATGTATACTCTTTTAGAGGGTTCTAAATACATCGAGTCACTTTCTTTAACTTTGAATGCTGAATAAAATTCGTCCATATTTTTCAGCGGTTGGTTACCTCGATTATAGCCTGGAGAATGAGGATCTGATTTAATCTGGTTTCTCAAACTTTGTTCTCTTATATTAGATCTCCAGGATCTGGCATAAGCTATAAAAAAACGTTGATCTGCAGAATAACCATCAATTAAATCAGGTTTTCCATACTTATCATGATGTATCTGAAGGGCATCGTAAGCAGCATGGACACCACCTAGATCACCAATGTTTTCTCCAAGAGTGAACTTACCATTAATAAAAACATCTGGTAAAACCTCAATTGAGCTATATTGTTCAGCAAGTCTATCACCTAAATTATTGAATTCAAGAAGGTCACTTTCGGACCACCAATTAACTAAATTTCCATTTGCATCAAAATCAGCTCCACTATCATCAAAACCATGAGATATCTCATGACCGATTACAGCCCCAATTGCACCATAGTTTACAGCTGCATCAGCATTATAATTGAAAAATGGAGGTTGTAAAATTGCTGCAGGAAATCCAATTTCATTAAATAATGGACTATAATAGGCATTAACAGTTTGAGGAGACATAAACCATTTAGATTTATCTACTGGCTTATTAAGCTCAGCAATATTGTCACTTAAATAAAACTTTCGAATTTTTAAAAAAGCGTCAAAATAAGACTTAGTTTCATCTTTAGATATATTTAATTTGGAAAAATCTTCCCAATTATCAGGATACCCAACCTTGTACTTAATTTTTTCTAATTTTTCAAATGCTTTTAACTTGGTTGATTCATCCATCCAGGTAAGATTATCGATCCTTTTCTTGTAAGCAATTACTAAATTATCTACTAATTCAATAATTTGATCTTTAGCTTTTGGAGGAAATTTTTTGGCTACATAAAGCTTACCTAATGGTTCAGGAAGATATGAGTTAACAACTCTCATAGAACTTTTATCAAAGGATTCTTGTTTTTTTGCACCTCTTAATGTTTTGCTATAAAAATCCCAGTTTGCGCGATCCATTTCATTTGTAAGAATACTTGCAGAGACATCGATCAAACACCAGAGCACATAATCTTTTAAATGATCGACTGGATTGATCCTAAGTATTTTATCTAAACTTTTAATATAATCTAAATCATCAACAATCAAATTCTCAAGATTATTTATACCTAGATTGATAAAATATTGGTCCCATTTAATACTTTTAGAAAGGCTGGATAATTCTTCAATGGATCTGGGATTATATATTTTGTTCGGATCTCTTCTTTCAACCTTATCCATTGTCTCCATGGCAATTTGTTTTTCAATTGACAAAACATTACTTGCTATAGAAACTGCGTCATCATTATTAAAACCAGAGAGAATAAACATTCGAGCTATGTGCTTTTCGTATTTAGAAATTATATTTTTAGAATCGTCATCGTTGTTAATATAATAATCTCTTTGAAGTCCTAATTGACCAGATGATAAATAAAGAGCATTCTTGTTACTATCTTTTAAATCCGAAAATATTGAAAAACTTATAAATGGCTTTGAACCTAGACCTAGTTTTAAATAATCCTCCATAATTACTTGGAGATCAATAATTGATGATATTGATTTAATTCTTTTAATGAAGGGTTTAATTGATTTAACCCCAGAGCGATTTCTTGATATAGTATCCTTAATTAAATTAAAAAATAAAACTGCTTTTGCCTCATCAGAATCATTATTTATATTATCATCAGATGCACTTTCATTTAAAATTGATAATAAATCTTTTGCGGTATTTTCTCTCAGAACCCCAGTAACTCCCCATCTTGTTTTATCATCGGGAATTTCGTTATCTTCAATCCATTTAGAATTGACAAAATTATAAAAGTCATCTTGAGGCCTAACTTTATCACTAAGTAAAGTTACATCAATTGCATTTGGGACAATTTGATTTGGACCACAAGCATTTACGATAGTAAATATTATTATAATGTATAAAATTTTAATTTTCATTTAGTTTTGTTTTATGAATTCTAGGATATATTATTTCTCCTTAAACAATACAACAAATATACTACCAAATATTGAATGAATTAAACTAGAAATTGCTGAAGGAATTGCGGTTGATGGATTTATAAAATTTTCTTTTGCCAGAACTGCTCCTAAGCCGGAGTTTTGCATTCCGACCTCGATTGATATTGTTTTTGAAATTATCTTATTTTTAGTCATTAAATAGGAAAAAATAAATCCTAAAAGAAAGCCCAAAAAATGCAATATAATTAATGATATAATTAAGTTCAATCCAGAATTTATTATTATTTCTTTTCCTTGACCTATAATACTCGCAACTATTAAACATATTAAAACAACCGCCAATGGAGGAGCAAAAGGGATGATTTTATTTGTTAATTTTGGCACAAAAAAATTAAGCATTACTCCTGAAACTATAGGTATTAAAACAATCTTGAAAGTACTAATAAATAATCCAAATGAATCAACCTCTAAATAAGCTCCAGAATAAAAGGAGGTTAAAAAAGGTGTAAAAATTATTGCAGATAAGGTTGAAATAGTTGTCATTGAAACTGATAAAGCCAGATTTGTCCTCGCTAGATAAACTATTACATTCGATGCAGTTCCACCTGGGCAACATGAAACTAAAATTAATCCTACGGCAAAAAAAGTTGGTAAATCAAAAGTTTTTGCTAAATACCAACCCAAAATAGGCATAACAGTAAACTGTAACAATAGACCAATTAATATCCATAATGGAGTTTTTAAAATTTGTTTAAAATCGCTAATTTTTAAAGTTAATCCCATTCCTAACATAATTCCTGCCAAACCATATGTAATCATGTCTCCTGAAAACCAAATAAATATAGCTGGATTATAAAGAGATAAGAATGATAAACTTATTACCCATAATGGAAAATATCGAGTTATAAAAACTAGCTTTTCCATTTAAAAATCAGTTTTCAATTTTAAAATCTTTAAGGATTTGAGTTGGTTCAAGTATATTGTAATCACTCCAAAAATTAGGGTCATATTCAATGACTTTAGTAGGGAGGTTTGCCTCTTTATTGATAATTTGATCATACTCAGATTTTGAAGATATTGAGTCACTCAAAACAATGTACTGTACTTTAGTTTGATTGTTTCCATTAAAATTTAGTTGCATCTTCAGTTGATTTTGCTTCCTTTTTCCCTTCACATTTTTATTCTTTTCAATTATTTTTAAAGGTCTATCCAGTCCAAATGAGGTCTTATAAGAATTACTGAAGTAATATAAATCATACTTACCACTATCGTTTTTTTTAAAAATCCTAGTTCCATAATTATCATCAACACTGAAAGAGACACCCAATAAATTGAAATCCCTTATCAGTTTAGTATTTTGATAATCGTATCTAATTAGTGAAAAATCATCAGCATGTACATATATTTTTCCCCTATATTTCGCGCTTGATGAATTAGGTGAAAAATTAATAACGTAAACTGGTTCATATCCTATATAAGCTAACTTTTCAAGAATAAATTTAAATTTTCTTGGACTTTTAAAGATTTCAAAATTTAATTTTTTTCCATTCTTCAGATAATCATTTGTAAAGTTTCTAGTTATGTTTCTGTTTGATTCATTATAAGATTTTATTTCATCTTTTTTAGATTGTTCTATTTTTTTTAACTGATCTATATTTGTTGAATCGATTGATCTAAAATTAACTCCATCAGCCTCAATATCAACTGGAAAAATTCCTGATCTAAATTTAAAATATGAATCAGGTTTCATTCGTAAATCAACAATAGGCTGTATCTTCTCCTCTATTGCATTAATAGTGATCTCTCCTTCCTCATTCTTTAACACTAATGACTTAATAATATTAATTTTTTGGATTTCTGGATCATTAAGATTACCATGATATTCGGAAATGACCTCATAATAAGAATTATTCTTTCTTGGGATTGAATTAGTAACACTATCAAAAAGGGCTTGGTCAAACTCTTTTATAGAAGAATTTTTAATTTTTATATCAAATCTAGTTATCGCAGACATATCCGTTGCTCTACGAAAAATTCTTTTTTTCCTGTAACCAAATTCATGTGTTTTCATTACGTTATTTCTAACATTTTTAAGAATTTGTTCAACACTAAGTTTTTCTCTGTTTTGTACAGTAACGGATTCTAGATCGATTGATTTTGGAGGTAATAATATATTTAAATTATCTACTTCTAGCTGACTTTCGACAGCATATCTAACTGAAGAATAGCCAATTGAGGATATGTAAATAGAATCATTATCAGTAAAGGAAGAGTTTTTTATGACTTTAAAATACCCGTCTTCATTTGTGATGGTATTGGAATTAAAATTTGTAATTATTGTAGCAAATTGAATTGGATCAAGATTAAGACTATCCAATACCTTACCAGCGATCTCCTGAGAATTGACACTAAAAAATGTAAGGCAGAAAAAAAAGAATAATATTCTAATAATCTTCATAATTCAAAATTATCAAACAAATATATAAAGTAATGATATTTTAAGATTACATTGCAATTCAAAAATTTTTTTTACAAATATGCTAAAATTAAAAAATCTTTCAAAAACCTATCCTAATGGTGTCAGGGCATTAGACGATATTTCTATTGAAATATCTAGTGGAATGTTTGGTCTACTTGGACCAAATGGAGCCGGAAAATCTTCAATGATGAGAACCATTGCAACACTTCAAGATCCAGACAAAGGATCTATTTTTTTTGATGAACTTGATGTTTTAGAAAATAGTCAGGAATTTAGAAAATATCTAGGATATTTACCTCAGGAATTTGGGGTTTATCCAAGAATATCAGCAGAACAATTACTAGATCATATTGCAACACTCAAGGGCATTACTAACAAAAAAGAAAGAAAAGATTTAGTAAATTATTTGCTTCAAAAAGTTAATTTATTTGATAAGAGAAATAAAAATGTAAAGGGCTTTTCAGGTGGAATGAAGCAAAGAATTGGAATTGCCCAAGCTTTAATTGGAAATCC